>CAVLDN010000005.1:0-105567 GCA_963661975.1 bacterium | reverse complement strand
GCCTTCCAGCCGTTGTCATCAAGAACACCATCAACGGTGATGGTTTCCTTAACGGAGGCGGAGCCGGGAATGACGATGTTAAGCTTTTTGACGGTTATCTTCGAACCGCCGGTGCACCAGAGCTGAAGCGCGGTGATATTGATGCTGTCCTTGCCGAACGGGATCTTACCGACCCAGTTTGCTTCTGCGGTGTAATCGCAGTAGGAAAGCTCGCTGAATGCTTTTTTGAAATTGATAACGGTGCCTGCGGGGGCATCGCCGCTGCCGTCGAACTCGGCATCAACATAGTGGTGAAGGAATATGGCATCCGTGGAGTTCGGGTCTTCGCCGAGTATACGGACAGAGCCGTTGCCCTTGCCGCCGCCGATTTCGATTTCGACGTCGAGATATGCCTTCGTCACATCAACCGCAAGAGTTTCCTTGAAGGTGACATCGGCGTGCGGCCAGGACTGTGTCCCTTCCGCTACGATGCTGCCGTCGGAATTCTGAACGCAGGTGATGGTGCCGCCGCTTTCGCCGTCAACATTGACGGTGGTGATATTGACGTCGTCAAGAAGGTTGATGACGGTATCTTCCGTGGGAGTCGAGTCGAGTTCGCCCGCTTCCTTGGAAGCATCGGTGTAAGCTTCGAGTTCATCGAGGAACGCGAACACGCCGCCGCTGATCTTTACGGTGAAGCGCACATAACGTGCGGTAAAGCTCTTTTCGGTGGTGAGGGTTGCCCAGTAGGGATCGCTGTTTTCTTTAATATCGGAAAACGTGCCCGCTTCTGTGAAGTTTTCGCCGTCATTGGAGAGCGATACCTTGATATATTCGGGAACGCCTATGCCGTTGATATTGGGAGAGAAAACGTGAGCCTTGTAGGTGGAAAGGCCTGCTGTTTCGGCGCCGAGGTCGATAGTTGCGGTGCCGATGCCCTCGGGAGCGTTAAGAAACTTTTCGTCTGTTTTCGGACCGTTGTAGTAAAATCCGAAATAGTTTCCTTCGAGACCGTATGAAACGGTGTCGGCGGTAACGCCGTCGGTAAGGTTGGTGTCATACTTGGAGGGCCACTGGCCTTCGGTGTTTTGATATCCGGTTCCGCAACCCGATATCACATAGCGCATACCCTGAGATACGAGCACTTCGTCCGCAGAGGCGGAAAACACGAATACGGCGGGTATCACAAGCAGAGCCGCGAGAATAACTGCGAGAAATCTCTTCATGGTGATTTTCTCCTTTTTTATTTTTCGGGCAGGTGCAATCCTACCTATACAGTTCATATTATAATATATGCAGGGGAATATGTCAACGATATTTTGATATTATTTTCCGCTTTTGCCGTAAAGCCGGCAATTCTCGCGTTCGGTATCAAGTATAAGCAGGAGCGCTTTTGCGGTAAAGTATATGAACAACGCCGAGAAAACGAACCGCAAAACGGCGGTGTAGCGCAAAAAGTAGGGGTTTGAATAGCCTGCTCCCCACAAAAACATCGCAAGCCCGAAGCATATCCGTGCGGCAAAAAGAGGGGCGCGCCTGTCGAACAGTGTCATGGAGAGCGAATCGGTATCCCGCAGGAAGGCATCCGCCGCATAAAGCGCCGCCGTTACGGAGATCACGGCAATAACGGAAGCGGCAACGGCTTCGGATATCGGAATCTCATTGATCACGACGGCATCCGCAGGCAGGCGAAAACGGCGGTAGACCTCCGCAAGCGCGACGACCGCCCAAGCGACAGGGGCGCGCTTTGCCGTGCTGCGGAATCCGAATCCCTTGCGGGAAGCGATAAGGCATATCGGGGCAAGCAGCAGGAAAAACGCCGAAAGCGGCACAAAACGAACATTGTCAAAGGAAATATCCGCGCAGAAAACAAGTGCGAAGCAGAGCGCATAGACCAGCCGCGCAAGCACTGCGGGGCGGTATTTTTCGGGCGCGGACACAAATTCCGCATTGTAACGCGGCGGGATAATATCCGCCGTTTCGCGGCAGAACGTGTTGACGGCGCGGAACACCGAACAATACCACACAACGCCGGTCACAAGCGATATCAGTACCGCAAAGGCGACGATTATCGGCTTTGCGGAAATAATGTCGATCAGAAGATCAACGGTTTCGGGGTCAGCTTCGGCATTTGCGGCCTGCAGCTCGGCAAGGGCGAGAAGCTCCGGCAGGAATGTTGCGGCAAGCCGCACCGAAAGGAAGAACTTTGTCGTGAACGCGGTGTTATCCGCTCGTGCGATATATTCCATGCACCCCTCACGCAGAGCGAAATATTCGGCACCGCGGAGCAGCGAGCGGGTGATGAGTATATAGAGAAGCGCCTCCACGATGGTGAACACCGTTACCGCAAGCAGCGAATCGGAGGATATCGATGTGCCGGAGACAGAGCTTGTCAGCGCCAGCCTTGCGCACTCGACGGCAAAAAGAATGCCGAAGTATTTGCGCGCGCGCTCGACATCTCCGTCGAAAAAGGCAAGCCGTGTGAGCGCAAAGAAGATAAGCGCCGCGCCGACCGCATCCGGAAGAATATCAACGATCCCCACAACGGGGTTTGCAAAGAAGAACGCGCCGATAAGCATGAGCGCACGATACGGTACGCCCTTATTTTTTCTTTTTTCCCGCAAGCCTTTCTTCCTCCTCCTTCTGCTCCTTCATGCGCTTTTCGAGCGCGTGTGCCTTTTCGCGTGCGATATAGTGTTTGTCCTCCTCATACTGCCGTTCGCTGGTGATAAGTATGAAGCAGGTGTGCAGGAACAGAATGTTTATGATTATTGTCGCATATTGAAGCAGATATTCGATCGGAACGAGCGAAAATCCGAATACCCCGCTCCCTGCGACCATGTCGATAAGCTTTGTAATGCAGGCAAAAAAGATAAACGCCGCAGTGAAGTACAGGCGGTTGGACGCCTTGCGCTCCAGCTTTTTTTCGCCGCATTCGGCCGCGATATTCTTCACGGCGGAAAGCCAGAAGAATGACATTACAAGCCACGCCGCCATGTAAAGAAAGAAGGTGACTGTGTTGAGCGCCGGCGTTTCCGCAGAGCTTATAATCCCCGCTGTGTAAAGCAGCTGCACCGCGCCGCGCGGAAGCATCAGCAGCGCGGAAACCGCAGCATACAGAAACCCACGGTTCAGCCGTGAGGCGAGGAAAAAGCCGTATGCGAGCAGGGGCGCGGCGATAACCGCACCTCCGATCTCATTCAATATCAAGCAGGCGTAGCCCAAAAGGGCGATTCCGAAACCCATGTATGCTTCTCCGTTACTGCTTCGGAGCGTTGGCACCGCCGACGCTTCCGCAGCATTTTTTGTATTTCTTTCCGCTTCCGCAGGGGCAGGGGTCGTTGGGCCCGACCTTTACTTCACGTTTGACGGGAGTGGGCTTTACCTTTTCCTTGCCGGTTTTCAGCGCGGCAGAGCCTTGCAGCACCTGCCTGCGCTCGATTCCGCGGCTTACGGGACGGACGGTGAGTATCATCCTTGCGGTGCCCTCGCGGATAGCCTCGATCATTTCATCAAACATGGCGCTGCCCTGAATCTTGTATTCGACAACGGGGTTGCGCTGTGCGTAGGCGTTCAGCCCGATGCTGTCGGCAAGATCATCCATCGCATCTATATGATCCACCCAGCGAATATCCACATTGCGCAGAAGTATGCTGCGCTCGACCTCGCGGAATACCGGCGGGGTGAATTCCTCCTCGCGCTGTGTATATGACTTTTCGGCGCGTTCCTTCAACAGGTCGGATATATCCTCGCGTGTGAGCGAACCGAGCTCGTCCTGCGTGTATTTGAAATCGTTTTCATCGCACAGCACTCCTCCGAATACCGCGCGCAGCTCGGCAAAGCCCCATTCGTCCGGAACATCGCTTTGGGTGAATTTTGCGACATTTTCATCTATGTATCCGTTGATCATGCCGCGTATCTTTTCGGAAATATCGGCACCGTCGAGCACCGCACGGCGTTCCTTATAAATAAGCTCGCGTTGCATATTCATGACGTTGTCGTATTCAAGCACGTTTTTGCGGCGCTCGAAGTTCATGCCCTCTATGCGCTTCTGCGCGCTTTCGATGGTGTTGGAGAGTATTTTTGCATCGATCGGCTGATCCTCCGGCATTTTCAGCGCTTCGACGATGCTTATCATCCTGTCTGCGCCGAAGAGCCGCATGAGATCATCCTGCATGGAAAGGAAGAAACGGCTTTCGCCCGGGTCGCCCTGTCTGCCCGCACGCCCGCGGAGCTGGTTGTCTATACGGCGGCTTTCGTGACGTTCGGTACCGAGAATGAACAGACCGCCCGCCGCACGGACCTTTTCGGCTTCCGCATCCGTCTCGCGTGAAAATTCGGCTTTCAGCTCGGCAAAATGCTTCCGCGCGGCAATGATCTCGGGATCGTCCGTTTCGCCGAAGTTCGTTGCCTCGTAAAGCATATAATCATCAAGGCCCTCCTTGCGCAGTGTATCCTTTGCAAGAAATTCGGCATTGCCGCCGAGCATTATATCCGTACCTCTGCCTGCCATGTTCGTGGAAATCGTCACGGCACCGAGTTTGCCCGCCTGTGCAACTATTTCGGCTTCTTTTTCGTGGTATTTGGCATTCAGCACATTGTGCTTTATCCCGTGGGATTTGAGTATTTTGGAAAGCTGCTCGCTCTTTTCCACCGAAACGGTACCGACAAGCACCGGCTGCCCCTTTTCGCGGCAGGCTTCTATCTGCCGCACGATAGCTTCGTACTTTCCGCTTGCGGTTTTGTAGACAACATCGTTGTTGTCCTTGCGGATCATCGGGCGGTTGGTGGGGATCTCCACGACATCAAGCCCGTATATCTCGCGGAATTCGTTTTCCTCCGTCATTGCCGTGCCGGTCATGCCGGAAAGCTTCGTGTACATACGGAAGTAGTTCTGGAAGGTGATGGTTGCCTGGGTGCGGTTTTCCTTCTGTATTTCCACGCCCTCTTTTGCCTCGATCGCCTGATGCAGACCGTTGGAGAAACGGCGGTTCGGCATTACTCTGCCGGTAAAGCCGTCGATGATCATGACCTTTCCGTCTGCCACAAGGTAATCTGTATCCCTCTGCATAACGCCGCGTGCGCGGATGGCATTGTTCAGGTAATGCATAAGCTCGTTGTTTTCGGCATCGCCGATGTTTTCGATTTTGAAATGCCTTTCCGCCTTGGCAATGCCGTTTGCGGTGAACATACAGCTTTTTGCCTTTTCATCGACAATATAATCTTCTTCTATGTCCTCGTCACTCTGCTTGGCATCGAATTCCTTTATCCTGCGGCATTTGAGCCTGCGGACAAAATCATCCGCACGCACATACATATCGCTGGATTCATCGCCTGCGCCGGAAATGATGAGCGGAGTGCGCGCTTCGTCGATAAGGATGGAGTCCACCTCGTCCACGATGGCAAAGTTGTGCCCGCGCTGAACGACGCGCTCTTTGTAAACGACCATGTTGTCGCGCAGGTAATCGAACCCGAGCTCGTTGTTTGTGCCGTAGGTTATGTCGGCGTTGTATGCCTCCTGCCGTTCCTTTGTATTCATGCCCTGGAGTATCAACCCGACCGAAAGTCCGAGAAAACGGTATACGTTGCCCATCCATTCGCTGTCGCGCTTGGCAAGGTAATCGTTCACGGTGACAACGTGAACACCCTTCCCGGTGAGCGCGTTGAGGTATGCGGGCAGCGTGGCGACAAGCGTTTTGCCTTCGCCCGTGCGCATTTCGGCAATACGCCCCTGATGTATGACTATCCCGCCGATAAGCTGGACATGAAAGTGCCGCTTTCCGAGCACCCGCGTGGAGGCTTCGCGCACGACGGCGAACGCATCCGGAAGGATATCGTCAAGAGTTTCTCCCGCGGAAAGCCGCTTTTTGAGTATATCTGTCTGCGCTTTGAGCGCGGTATCGTCCATTTCCGAATATTTCGGCGCGAGTGCTTCTATCTTCTGAGCGATCGGCTCGATCTTTCTGATCTGCTTTTCGCTGTATGTTCCGAATAATCCCGATAAAAATCCCATGGCTATCTCTCCTGACTTTGTTGTGGGTGTACAGTAACACAAGTTAATAATACCACAGCGGCGCGAAAATGTATATAGTATTTCCGAAAAATAATTGCATTGCCGCGCGAAAAGAGTTATAATAATCTGAATAAAAGGGATTAAAGTCTTATTACGGAGATTGAAATGGATACTATTGCGGCAATAGGCACTCCGCACGGAAAGGGCGGTGTCGCCATGGTGCGGATAAGCGGCGACACGGCTTTTGACGTTGCGGAGAGGATATTTGCCCCCGCCGCGCCCGAACGCTTTGCAAAAAAAGAACAGAGCCGTGCATATTACGGCTCCTTCCGCGATGAAAACGGCATTTTTGATGACGGACTCTGCCTTGTTTTCCGTGCGCCGCATTCCTTCACGGGGGAAAATGTCGCGGAACTTTACTGCCACGGCGGCCTGCTTGTCACGCAAAAGCTGCTGGAAGCGGCACTCAAAGCCGGCGCAAGGCTTGCCCGCCCGGGTGAATTCACACGCCGCGCATTTATCGGCGGACGTATCAGCCTGACGCAGGCGGAAGCCATCGGCGGGCTTATCGAGGCGAAAAGCGAAAAATACCTGCGCGTTTCGGCGCGGCAGGCATCCGGCACGCTTGCAGCGGCGCTTGCGGGGTATTACGAAACGCTTCGCGGAATCGCCGCTTCGGTTTATGCCTTTATAGATTATCCGGATGAGGACATGACGGATATTCCCGTCCCCGAAATGCGCAAAAGGATAGATTCCGTGCGCGAAGGGCTTCTTCGCCTTTCCCGCACGCATGAATACGGCACGGCGATAAGTGAGGGCATAAAAACCGCGCTCATCGGCAAGCCGAACACGGGCAAAAGCTCGGTGCTGAATATGTTGTGCGGAAGCGACCGCGCGATAGTGACGGACATTGCCGGGACAACGCGTGATGTCATTACGGAAACGGTCAAGTGCGGCGATGTGCTGCTGCGGCTTTCGGATACCGCCGGCATACGCGACGGTGCGGATGATATCGAGCGCATCGGCGTGGAAAAAAGCCTTGAATGTATCGGGGAAGCGGAGCTTATATTTGCCGTTTTCGATCTTTCGCGGCCGCTCGACGGCGGCGACTTTGCATTGATCGAGGAGATAAAGCGCCGCGGGAAGGCAGACCGCGTCATCTGCCTTATGAACAAGAGCGATATAGATTCCGGCTCGGTGAAGCCGCCGTTTGAAAAAGCGGTGCGGATAAGTGCACTTTGCGGAGAGGGCAGGGAGGATATCGCCGCCGCCGTTGCCGAAATGTTCGGGGGCGCGGATATCGGCGAAAACGAGGAAATCATCACGAACGCACGTCAGAACGCCGCGATAGTCAATGCCGCCGCGGCGCTTGCGGATGCCGCCGCGGCGCTGGACGGATTTACTCAGGATATTGCCGGGATGGATATTGAACGCGCGATGGGGTACCTCGGCGAGGCGGACGGAAGAACCGTCGGCGAAGATATAGTAAACGAGATATTTTCTCACTTCTGCGTGGGAAAATAAGGTATAATTTTTTCGAGGATCAACGATATGAAGACATATTTGGCGGACAAAATAGATGTCGCCGTTGTGGGTGCGGGCCACGCCGGGCTGGAAGCGGCGCTTGCCGCAGCGAGAATGGGCGCAAAGACGGCGCTTTTCACGCTCACGCTCGACCTTGTGGGCAATATGCCCTGCAATCCCTCCGTGGGCGGAACCGGAAAGGGGCATCTCGTTTTCGAAATAGATGCTCTGGGCGGCGAAATGGGCCGCGCGGCAAACGCCTGTATGCTGCAAAGCAGGATGCTTAACGCGTCAAAGGGCCCCGCGGTGCAGTCGCTGCGTATGCAGGAGGACCGTGTCCGCTACCGCGAATACATGAAGCATATTGTCGAAACGACAGAAAATCTCACATTGCGCCAGTGCGAGGTCGTCGGCGTGTGTGCCGACGAAAACGGCGTTACCGGGGTGGAGACCTCTTTCGGCGCCTTCTTTCCTGCAAAATGCGTTGTCATCGCGACGGGCACTTCACTTTCCGGGCGTATAATAGTCGGCGAGGAAACATATGAATCCGGCCCGGACAACACGATTCCCGCGCGGCGGCTTTCGGAATCGCTTTCAAAGCTCGGGGTGCGCCTGCTGCGCTTCAAGACGGGCACTCCGCCGCGCATCCATGCCGACAGCATAGATTACGACCTGCTCGAACGGCAGGACGGCGACGAAATCCCGACACCTTTCGGCGACGGCGAGACCGACAAAAACCTTCTGCCCTGCTATATCGCCTATACGAACGCCGAAACGCACCGCATCATACGCGAAAATCTTTCGCGCTCGCCGCTGTTTTCGGGCGTGATTCACGGCACCGGGCCGCGCTATTGCCCGAGTATAGAGGATAAGGTCGTCCGCTTTGCGGATAAGGAGCGCCACCAGATATTCGTGGAGCCGATGGGGCTGGATACAAAAGAGGTCTACCTTCAGGGGCTTTCAAGCTCGCTCCCGGAGGAGATACAGGTGCGGGTTGTTCGCTCGATAAAGGGGCTTTCGCATGCGGTGTTCATGCGCACGGCGTATGCGATAGAATACGATTGCGCCGATCCGCTGCAAATGACATCGAGCCTTGAATTCCGCGAGATAAGCGGGCTTTTCGGCGCCGGTCAGTTCAACGGCAGCTCCGGCTATGAGGAGGCGGCGGCACAGGGGCTTATCGCCGGCATAAACGCCGCGCTTAAAGTGCAGGGCAGGCCTCCGTTCACGCTTTCGCGCAGCGAAAGCTATATCGGCACGCTTATCGACGATCTTGTCACAAAGGGCACGAACGAGCCCTATCGGATAATGACATCGCGCAGCGAATACCGCCTGCTTCTGCGGCAGGATAACGCCCGCGCACGACTTATGCATAAGGGGCACGAACTCGGGCTTGTCGATGATGTTCGCTACGCCCGCTTCGGACAGGAGGAGCGCGATGTCGCTTCGCTTATCGCCGCGCTGGAAAAGACAAGCATCCGCGGAGGCGAGGAGTTGGATGCGCTGCTTGAAAAGAACGGGTTTCCGAAAACCGGCTGCGGCATTCCGTGCGCGGAGCTTTTGCGCCGTCCGGGCATAACGATCAACGATGTGATATCGCTTTCCGGAATTGAATGCGGGTATGACGGCAGGGTGCTGCACCGCGCCGAAACCGAGATAAAATACGCAGGCTATATCAAACGCCAGCTTGCGGAGGTGGAACGATTCAAAAGCCTCGAAAAAAAGCAGCTTCCGCCGGACACCGATTATCTTTCCATACGCGGCCTGCGTATCGAGGCGGCACAGAAACTGCAGAAGCTGCGCCCCGAAAGCGTGGGAAGGGCATCGCGCATAAGCGGTGTTTCGCCTTCGGATATATCGGTTCTGCTTATTTGGCTTTCGCAAAGGAGTTAACATGGCATTTTCGGATGTTTTATCACAATACAAAACGCTCCCGCCGGAACAGTTCAAGGCTCTCGACACCGTCGGCATGGCACTTGTCGAGCGCAACCGCGTGATGAACCTCACGGCTATCACCGACGAACGCGGTGTTGCACTCATGCATTTTTACGACAGTATTGTTCCGCTTTCCTCCGGGTATTTTACACCCGGGGCGCGGGTGCTGGATATCGGCTGCGGCGGGGGATTTCCCTCGCTTCCGCTTGCCGTGTGCGCACCGCAGTGCGATATCTTTTCCAATGATGCAACATTGAAAAAGCTCGCGTTTGTGCGGGAGACCGCAGCCGCGGCGGGGTGCCGCAATCTGGATATACTTCCCGGCAGGGCGGAGGAGATTTCTCTTCTGCCGCAATACCGCGATTCGTTTGATATAGTCATATCACGCGGGGTTGCGCGGTTGAACGTGCTTTGCGAATGGGCGCTTCCGTTTGTGAAGGCCGGCGGGCATTTTATCGCCATGAAGGGCGAAAGAGGCGGCGCCGAGGCGGCGGAGGCGGAAAACGCGATCAGGACACTCGGCGGCGGAAACACGCGTATAACCGAATACGAAATACCCGATTACGGATATATCCACACACTTGTGATTATCGAAAAGCTTTCCTCCACGCCGCAGGGCTACCCGCGTGCAAACGGGAAGATAATGAAAAAACCGCTGTAAGGAAGGTGTATTTGATGGAAGAACCGAGAAACGCCGAAGGGCTGACGGAGGCGGAATTTCTTGCCGCCTATGATGTTACGAAATTCGAGCGCCCGTCCGTTACGGTGGATATAATACTGTTCGACGGCGAAAGAGTGCTGCTTATCCGCCGCGGGAACCATCCCGCTATCGGCAAGCTCGCCTTCCCGGGCGGGTTTGTGGAGCCGAACGAGGATTGCCGCACCGCCGCGCTGCGCGAGCTTTATGAGGAAACCTCGCTTTCCGCTCGGGATATGGTCGAGCTTCCCGTTGCATCCGCACCGGAACGTGATCCGCGCACCCGAATAATTACGGTGCCGTTTGCTGCAAAGCCCGCAGGCGACCCCGAACTTGCCGCAGCGGGGGATGATGCGCGCGATGCCGAATGGTTTGCCTGCTCCGCATCGGAGCGTGACGGACACATAATAATAACGCTTTCCGGGGCGGCCGAAAAGCATTGCTTTTATGTAAAACGCATTTACGACGAAAACGGTATTTTTGCCGATCCGACATATCTGCCGGAGGGCGAAAATCCGCTTGCGGGCGACCACGCGGCACTGCTTGCATGTGCGCTCGACCGCATGAATAAAATACACTCCGAAAATCGGGGATAAGCAAAAAACTACGCGAAACGAGGCGAATTTATCTTGAACCGCACAAAAGACATGACGGTGGGCGACCCCAAAAAGCTTATTACCGCCTTCGCCATGCCTATACTTTTCAGCCACATATTCCAACAGCTTTACAGTACCGCCGATGCACTTATCGTCGGCAAATACCTCGGGACGGACTCGCTTGCCGCGGTAAGCTCCTCCGGCCCGCTCATTTTCCTTATAATCAGCTTCTTTACCGGCACGGCAAGCGGCGCGGGTATAGTAATTTCGCGCTTTTTCGGCGCGGGCGATAACGAAAAGGTCGACCGTGCGCTACATACCGCGGTGCTTTTCGCCATTGTTGCGGGCGCCGCCGTAAGTATCGCCGGGCTTTCACTCTCCACGCCGCTGCTGCGGCTGATGAAGACCGACCCGGATGTGCTTCCGGAAGCATCGGAATACTTTTCGGTGTATTTCTGCGGCTCGATATTTGTGGTAATATACAATATCTGCACCGGCGCGCTCAATGCCGTGGGTGACAGCCGCCGACCGCTCGTTTACCTTGTGATATCTTCCGTTATAAACATAGTGCTGGATATCGTCTTTGTCGGTGTGCGCGGGTTCGGTGTCTGGTCGGCGGCGCTTGCCACCGTTATATCTCAGCTTGCCTCCGTCACGCTCTGCCTTGCATATCTGCTCGGCAAAAAGGCACCCTACCGTCTGCGCCTGCGCAAGCTGCGCTTCCACCGCGATATGCTTTCGCTCATTCTGCGCTACGGGATACCGTCGGGCATACAGGGCTCGGTCACCGGGCTTGCGAACGTTATCGTGCAATCGAACATAAATTCCTTCGGCAAGCTCGCGACAGCCGCCTACGGCTGCTATGCAAAGCTGGAGGGCTTTGCCTTCCTCCCCATAAACAGCTTCACGCTTGCAATATCCACCTTCACGGGGCAGAACCTCGGCGCAAAGCAATACGAACGCGCAAAAAAGGGTTCGCGCTTCGGGATAACCACTTCCGTGATTATGAGCGAGCTTATAGGCGTTGCGGTGTTCCTGCTTGCACCGCAGCTTATCGGGCTGTTTTCGGATGATGCCGCCGTTATTGCGCTCGGCGCAAAGCAGATGCGGATAGAAGCGCTGTTCTTCTGCCTGCTTGCCTTTTCGCACGCCGTTGCGGCGGTCTGCCGCGGCGCGGGCAAGGCGTTCGTGCCGATGTTTATAATGTTTTCCGTCTGGTGCGTGTTCAGAATAATTTATATCACGATCGTCACACACTACTTCCGCAATATCGAGCTTATCTATTGGGCGTACCCGATCACATGGGGCATAAGCTCGGTGATATACCTGTTTTACTATCACTTCTCGGATTGGATCCACGGGTTCGATAAGAAAAAAAACGAAAAGGCATGATTTTTATGCCGGGCATGGGGCGCTTAACACGCTTCCGCGCCCGGCTTTTTGCCGCAAGCGGAAATATGAACAACGCGGTAAATCCGCGGCTTTTTCACGGTCGAAATCAATATGTGCAGGCTCCCGAAAATATTTTTGATGATTCCCTTATCGGCATTGCCAAAAAGCTCTTGACAAAACATCCTTTTTATGATATATTCGGAATACGCGCCTGAAATGCGTGCAAAAAAGGCCTGTTAGTCAAGTGGTCAAGACGTCGCCCTCTCACGGCGAAGACAGGAGTTCGACTCTCCTACGGGTCACCAAAATCGGCGGATATCGAAGGATATCCGCCGATTTTTATTTTTCCCTTCCCTAAGGGCATAATAACCGAAAGCGGGGCAGGAAAAGCAAAAACTTTGTGCAGAAATTTATATAAATCGCTTGACAAATTATGTGAGCGATGATACAATGCGGGAATGAAAGGTGGTTGAAGCCAAAGATGAAAAAGCAATTATACAGCCTGATGCTGAACGACGATGTCGTGCGCGAGGTGGATCGGCTGGCACATCTGAACGGAACGAATCGTTCGAATTATGTAAACCGCATACTCGCCGAATATGTAAACATGACAACGCCCGAACGCCGAGTGAACGATATTTTCGAGGCGGTGGGCAGGCTTTTGGAGCCGACACCGGAGCTCGTTCCCTTCTTCAACCCGAACGCCTCCACGCTCTCGCTCAAAAGCGCGCTTGTTTATAAATACCGCCCGACGGTGCGTTATGAGGTAGAACTCCACCGCGGTGACAGCCCGGCGCTCGGCACTCTTTCGGTGATATTCCGTACCCAGTCGCAGGCGCTTATCGCGGATATGACACGCTTCTTCCGTCTGTGGAAGGCGATCGAGGACACATACCTTGAAGAAAAGCCGGAATATGCGCTTTACGACGGCAGATTAACGCGTGAGCTTCCCACTCCGAAGTGTGAATGTACCACGCAGGAGCTTGCCGAAAGCATAGCCTCGTATATCGGGCTTTTCGACCGCTGCTTAAAGGGCGGCATTTCCGGGCAGATGAGCGATGCCGATATAGAAAAAGCATGGCTTGCCCGTTTTCGCAAATAAATAATTCCCGAACGGAGGGATCGATATGAACGCTCAACAATTCACCAAAAAAACAATAGAAGCAATTCAGACGGCGCAGAATATAGCGCAGGAAAATCAAAACCAGTTTATCATGCCGGAGCATATACTTTATGCTCTTGTCGATTCCGACGGCGGGCTGATCGGCTCGCTGCTCAAAAAACTCGGCGTTTCCTGCGACAATATGCTTGCCGCGCTCGATTCCGCAATTGATGCACTGCCGAAGGTTTCCGGCACCGGCGCCGGGGAAGCGGCCCTTTCGCGCGAGTCGGACAGATTATTGCAGGAGGCGGACAAATACAGGCGCGAATGCAGGGATGAATATCTTTCCGTCGAACACCTTATGGATGCCATGTTCGATCACGGCACGCCCGCGGTGCGCCGCATACTTTCGGAGCAGGGCGTTACTAAAAAGGCGTTTGATTCGGAACTTGCCAAGGTCAAAAAGTCGCCGGTAACGGGTGATAACCCCGAAAGCACCTACGATGCGCTTTCCAAATACGGCACGGATCTTGTCGCCCGCGCAAGGGAAAACAAACTCGATCCGGTCATCGGGCGCGATACGGAAATACGAAATGTTATCCGCATACTCTCCCGTAAAACCAAAAACAATCCAGTGCTTATCGGCGAACCGGGCGTGGGCAAGACCGCCATTGCGGAAGGGCTTGCGCAGCGTATAGTCCGCGGCGACGTGCCGGACAGCCTTAAAAACAAAACCGTGTTTTCACTCGATATGGGCGCACTTATCGCCGGCGCGAAGTACCGCGGCGAATTTGAGGAACGCCTGAAAGCCGTTTTGGAGGAGATACGCGCCTCCGAGGGCAGCATATTGCTGTTTATCGATGAGCTGCACACCATTGTCGGTGCGGGCAAAACCGAGGGCAGCATGGATGCCGGCAACCTTTTGAAGCCGATGCTTGCCCGCGGCGAACTGCACTGTATCGGTGCGACTACGCTCGATGAATACCGCAAATATATCGAAAAGGATGCGGCGCTCGAACGCAGGTTCCAGCCCGTTATCGTGAACGAGCCGACGGTGGAGGATACTATATCCATACTCCGCGGGCTCAAGGAACGCTATGAGGTGTTCCACGGCGTGCGTATACACGATTCCGCGCTTGTCGCAGCCGCAACGCTTTCCAACCGTTATATAACCGACCGCTTTCTTCCCGACAAGGCGATTGACCTTGTGGATGAGGCATGCGCCCTTATCCGCACCGAGATCGATTCCATGCCTGCGGAGCTCGATGATATACGCCGCAAGATAATGCAGCTTGAGATCGAGGAAATGGCGCTCAAAAAGGAAACCGACCGCCTGAGCATCGACCGTCTTGCAAAGATCACGGAGGAACTTTCCGGACTGAAAGAAAAGTTCGATGAAATGAAGGCGCACTGGGAATGCGAAAAGAGCGGTGTGGAAAATGTGAAGGAGCTTAAAGCGCAGATCGAACGCCTGCGCGGCGATATCGAAAGCGCACAGCTCAATTACGAATACGAAAAAGCCGCAAAGCTGAAATATTCCGACCTTCCCGCGCTTGAAGCGAAGCTTGCCGCCGCGGAAAAGGCAAACGAATCCAACCATTCGGCAAACACCCTCGTGCATGATACGGTAACGGAGGAGGAAATCGCCGGGATTGTCGCCCGCTGGACGGGAATCCCCGTCGCCAAGCTCATGGAAGGCGAGCGCGAAAAGCTGCTTCACCTTGATGACGAGCTTCATAAACGCGTTGTCGGGCAGGATGAAGCGGTGGAAAGAGTTTCGGAGGCTATACTCCGCTCCCGTGCGGGGATTGCGGACCCGAACCGCCCGATCGGCTCCTTCCTGTTCCTCGGTCCTACCGGCGTGGGCAAGACCGAACTTGCAAAATCGCTTGCCGAAACGCTTTTCGATGATGAAAAGAACATGGTCCGTATCGACATGACCGAATATATGGAGAAGTTCTCCGTATCGCGCCTGATCGGCGCGCCTCCGGGATATGTCGGCTATGACGAGGGCGGTCAGCTCACCGAGGCCGTCCGCCGCAAGCCGTACAGTGTCGTGCTGTTCGACGAGGTGGAAAAGGCTCACCCGGATGTGTTCAATATCCTGCTGCAAATACTGGATGACGGCAGAGTAACGGACAGCCAGGGCAGAACGGTGGATTTCAAGAATACCGTTATAATCCTCACCTCCAACCTCGGCTCGCGCGAGCTGCTGGACGGTATCACCCCGGAAGGCGTTATACCGGATGCCACCCGCGCCGCCGTGATGAACGAGCTTAAGGGTGCGTTCCGCCCCGAATTTCTGAACAGGCTGGATGAAATACTCATGTTCAAGCCGCTCACAAAGGAAAATCTTTCCCGCATTGTCGAGCTGCTTATCACCTCGCTGCGCTCCCGCCTTGCGGATAAAACTCTTTCGCTTGCCATTACCGAAAAAGCAAAGGAGCTTATCATCGCCCGCGGCTATGATCCGCTCTACGGCGCAAGACCGCTCAAACGGTATCTGCAATCGGCTGTGGAAACTCTGCTTGCAAAAACCATTCTCACAAGCGACCCCGCGCCCGGCAGCACGCTCAAGGTGGATGCCCCGGAGGGCGAGCTTACCGTCACCGTTGAATGACCCCGATCCCGCCGATCGGTTTGATCGGAACCGGTTCACATACCGGTTCCGATTTTTTTGCTTCCCGCCCGCAATTCGGGTTCATATATGTTCACTTTTCGAAGTCGACATCGGCGTTTGTGGTAAATCAATAAAACGAGCCTATCCGCTTTGTAAAAAAGCACGGCATTAAATTTCATATTCTCCCTTGTGCAGCCGCGCCTTCCGCGGTATAATCTGTGTGAGGCACCGGGTGCCCCGCGCTTCCGTGCCGAATAAACAAATACAGGGAGGAAAATCGTGCTACGCAATCACTCCCTCGGTCACCGCTTCCTCGCGTTCAAGCCCGTGCGGTTCATTTTGCTGCTTCTGGCGGTGCTGCTTGTATTTTCCGCCCTTCCGGCGGGAGCTTCCGGGCTTTCGGCGGGCGAAGGCGCCGAAAGCGGAACAATGGCTCCGGAAGCCGTCATATCCGCGGAGGATATTTCCCGCCGCGGCGATTTCGAAAAGCATTATCTGCTTTCGGACGGCAGCTTTATCGCCGTTTCCTATGCCGAAGCGGTGCATTACCGCGATGCAAACGGCGAATGTGCAGAGGTGGATAACACCCTCGCGCGCAATGCCTCCTCCGGGCGCATTACCAATTCATATGGCGGGTTCGGCGTTTCTTTTGCCGATTCGGCTGCCGCCAATGCCGCCGACGGCACCGTTTCGATATTCCACGGCGGTGATACTCTTTGATCATGTCGGGGATTCTGCGGCAGAGGATTATTACAATTGGAAACGAGGCTTGGGTTCAAAGCCACTTGTTATAAAAACCGATTCAAGCACCGGCATAGCGCAGATTTTCGCGAAAACAGCAATAAATGCTCTTAATAACGCGCGAGCAAGAGGTTTTATCAATCTTTCGGAACCGTATGATTTCAATGATTACGAGGATGCATGGTATGTTTGGGACAGAATGCGTAGTAATGATGATTACAGCATAGATTGCTGCGCCCTTGTCATATTGGATTGCCAGTATGAGTTTTCATCTGAGATACCATATTCTGAGTTTTTTGATTATTCATCAGATAAAATTAAAAGAATTCTTGCGCGGTATAATGGCACTAACGATAAAGCCACGGAATATGGTGAGGCATGCTATGAATACTATGAAATATTCAAAGCTGCCAATGAGTGAATTTGGGGGAGTGTATAATGAGTAAGCAGGCAATATCATCACAAACTGCTAAACGAAAAAAGAAATCATCATTACGGTTATAATCACAGTTGTACTGCTGATGATTTTTGCATTGCCGATAAGACTGGGGATCGCGCATATACACAACAAGATGATTCTCGGATCGGTAAGAAACGATTTTGTCGATGCGATCGAGGATATCGACGGAATGACCGTCACGGAGGTGCAGTCGACAAAGGGCAAGCTCAGCGGCAACGGCAACGGAATGGATTATTTCGTTGCGGTGCTTGTACCGCGCTCCTGCGCGGAGGATGCCGATGGGATCATGGAGGCGCTGAAAGGCAAATCCTACAATTATGTTCAGATCACGGATCAGACCGGGCAGGAGATAGTATCGAAATATCTCGAGCATAAGGATCTCTTTTATGAAACCGACATATCATTCGGCGAATATGTCACCATATGCTGTGTAGTCAACAGTGACAAGAGTGATATGTTCGATATCGAAGCGCATTGATTGCGCGAGAGTAAACCATGCAGCTGGCGGCTTCGGCGGTCTTTGCCGCGGCTGCCGTAAACCGCCGTGCGTTAAAGGGCGGCATACAATAAAAATCGGTTGACCCAAAAACGGTAAAACAAAAACGGCTTTCGCGCCGAAAAAAGCGCGGAAGCCGTTTCTTTATGTGCTTATGTCAGTTTGCTATGTTGATATCGAATGTCGCCTCGAAATTGCGGTTCCAGGGCTTGCGGAGGTTGGAAACGGTTATCTTCCCGTGGCCGGAAATGCGGTTCGCACCCACAAGTATGCTGCCGGAATTGAGGCGCGCAAGTATCGTCTGCGGGCCGAAATCGCCTGCGGCGGAAAGATTATCGATGCCTTTCGCGCGGTAGGATATATCCTTTATCAGCGAAAAAGTGAGCGTTTTGAGGAAGGCGTTGTCGGAATCCTTTGTGACATTTTTGCTGCGGTAAATATAGCAATATCGCGCTGCGGCGTTGGATATCGCAATACCGACGGCATTGCCCACCGTGTTCCAGTTGGAATACCCGAGCAGCCGCGATATCTGCGATTTTGAAGCAAGCATCCGCTTCTGCAGCTCGCCGACCTGCGTGGAGGCATCAATAATGCAGGTGGGAATCCCGGCATCAAGGTTCTTTTCCGCCTGTGCTATAAGCTTTGCGGCATTGCCGGATATATCCGATGTCCGCGTGAGCACGAGCACCTGCAGCGCATAGGGATCGCTGCTTTCGAGGTCGCCGCCGATGGCTTCAATATGCCGTTCCACATTTTCACGCAGGGTGCCGGTGTCGTAGGCATCCGCGCGGGAATCCGCCCCCTCGCCGAAATATGTCACGCGGCAGTTCACGCCGCCGTAAAGTGCGCCGGTGATCTGCGCAATGCCCATCAGCCCGAGCTCGTCCGCGCCGGCAAACAGATAAAGGTTTTCACCGGCAAGCTTTTTTATGTAGTTTATTTCGTTTGTCTGGATGGTTATCTGGGGCGAGGAATCGTCCACGCCGACATAAAGCGCCTCGATATCCTTGCCCGCAATCGAAAGCACGCGGTCGATAAGCCGCAGCTTGCGCTCGCGGGAGGCAAGGTATTCGTTCAGCTTCGTGCCGGAAATGGATATCGGTATTTCCGCGCCGTTTTCGTCATAGCGATAGCCGGCGATGATGTTTTCGACATTGAGCGAGCTGCCGGAAAGAGTCTTGCGCGCCTTCATGCCGTATGCGCGCAGAGCGCTGTAATCCTCCATTGTGTAGCCCTGATAGTTCACAGTGGAGGCAAGCCGCATGACGGTGTCGAACAGCACAACATGCTTACTTGCGGAAAGCGCGATAAGATAATCGGCTATTTCGTATTCGAGCGTGAGATCGGTGTTCGAAAGCCAGCGCGAGCCGACAAGCCCGCCGGAAAACATCTGGTCGAGCGATATCACGTAATAATCACATTCGTTCTCGATCGATTTGAGCCAGGCGAGCAGCGCCTTGCGGTCGCCGTAGGTCAACCCGCTCTTGTTCGGCTCCATGTTGTCGAGCGCGGTGCGGTAAAGATCCTCATCCGGTATCAGCAGCGTGAACCCCGCCGCGGCGGCAAGATATTCCGCACGGTCCTTGTTCACCGGACGGTTGTCAAGCGGAATGTAGGCTATCTTCACGCCGTTCGCATCGTTCTGCATTGCCTTCTGCGGGAAGGAGTAAAGGTCGTATGTTCCGAGCACATGGCGCTTTATGCGCAGGTAATCGGCAGGTGTCATTTTGTCGCCCTCCTTTGTGGCTTCGTTTGCGGCTCCCTTCGGAGTGAATGTTTCAAGGTATGCTCGCTTTGCCAGCAGGTAATCGTTCGCATCGACAATGCCACTGCAGTCGATATCGCCGTATATCACCGCAACGGCGGATGTGCCGTCTGAAAAATATACCGTGTCGCCCGTGGCGATGTATCTGCCCGCGGAATCAACACGTTCTGCCGCCGGGTTTGTCTTTTTGTAATCCGCCGGGGCCGTCTTTTCGCGGATGTTGTAAATGTATCCGTTCAGAGTACAGCTTCCGTCGCTGTAAACCACTGCGCCGGCAGCCGCCGTGCACAAAGTCGCAAGCATTATCACGGCCATAAGTGCGGAAAGAAATTTTTTCATTTCGGTTCTGCTCCGTTGTTTGAATTTTACAGATTGGATTTTATCACATATCGCGCCCGCGGTCAACCTGTTTGCACCCGATTGCTTTGTTAATATATTTGCAGACGAGCGCGCCGTATAATAAAAGGCTTGTTTGTCCGCGCCCTTTTTGCGTTCGCAACGGCTCCGAAATGCGTTTTTTGTGCGAAAAATGCCCCCGGGCGTTCGCCTTCCGCCGCGAAATGCAGCCTTCGCCGCGGCAAAATTGTTTCCGGCCGCTTCGTTTTGCTTTTCCCCGCGGCGTGAATAACTTCCGCGGCGGCGTTGACAATCTGCGGAATTTAATATATAATAATACAGTATCGTTATTTGATTCCCCGCGGAGGAAGAAAAATGAGCTTTACTGCAGTTTTAAGAAAGAAATTTACCTTCGACCGCGAAAGCCCCTGGCATTTTTACCGCAAGGTGCTTTTGTGGTCGTTTGTCATCGCCTCCTGCATCACGGTGCCGTTTGTCATTGTCGAATGGGTTAAGACCGGCAGCGCGGTTTTCCTTTATTACGGCGATTATAACGCGCAGCAGATCTGCTTTTACCGCCACGCGGTGGATATGGCGCGCAGCGGCGATTTCGGCTGGGATTGGGTGACCGACCTCGGCAGCAACTTTGTGGGGAGCTATTCCTATTACATGGTCGGCAGTCCGTTTTACTGGCTGTTCTGCCTGTTTCCCGCATCCTGGGCGCCTTATCTTATGGCGCCGATGTACATTGTAAAATACATCGTTGCCGCCGTGCTTGCGTATGCTTATCTGCAGCGCTTCGTGCGCAACAAGGATTACGCCGTTATCGGCGCGATGCTTTATGCATTCTCCGGATTTCAGATATACAACACTTTCTTCAATCAGTTCCACGATGTTGTGGCGTTCTTCCCGCTTTTGCTTATCGGCATGGAGGAATATGTTCAGAACGACCGCAAGGGGCTGTTTGCCGTTGCCGTGTGCCTGAACGCGATGATAAACTACTTCATGTTCGCGGGGCAGGTCGTGTTCTGCATACTTTATTTCTTCTTCCGTTCCTCCTCGCGCACATTTGATATCAGCCTGCGCAAGCTCGGCGGCCTGTTCTTTGAGGCGGTGCTCGGGTTTATGATGTCCATGTTCATCTTCCTGCCCGGCGCGGCGGCGCTCATGGGCAATTCGCGTATCGAACGCTCCTACACCGGCGTTATCGCCGAAATGTTCAAGGGACTGTTCGGCGGCGATTTCGAATCCGCAAAAACGAACTTTATAAAGCTGTTTGTTTACCGCAACGGTGATAATGTCTATTGGCAGCGCTACGGACAGCTTTTCGAATCCTATATCTTCCCGCCGGATATCCCCTCCCGCGTGAATTTCTTCTACGGTCACGAAACGCGCTGGGCTTCCATTTCCATGTATCTCCCGCTTGTTTCGGTGAGCGGTGTCATGGCGCTTTTCAGTGTGAAGAAGCGCGGCTGGCTGAAAGCGTTTGCCGTCGTTCTGGCGCTCGTGCCCTTCTTCCCCGTTACGAACAGCCTGTTTTATCTCTTCAATTCCAGCTTTTACGCCCGCTGGCTGTATATGCTCATCATGATCTTTTCGCTGGCAACGGTCGTTGCGCTGGATGACGAGCGCACCCGTTGGAGCATCCCCTTTGCCGTCAACACGGTGCTTTGCACGCTTGTCGCGGCGGGGCTCGGGCTGGTATGGTATCTCAACCCGACAAACAAGACGGAATACAAACTCGGCTACCCGCCGTATACGCTCCGTTTCTGGATCTATGTTGCGCTTGCCTTTGCGGGAATCGCCTTCACGGCAATGATATTCCGCCGCTATCGCGGGACAAAGCTCTTCTCTCGCACACTGCTTATCGGCGTTTCCTGTATGACGGTGCTTTACGGCTGCATACATATCACCAACGGCAAAATGTATTCGCACGACAGCAACTTCATGGTCGACCGGTGTATAAACGGCGAGGTGAACCTGCCTGACACGCATTCCGAATTCTACCGCCTGGATTTCTACCGCAGCAGCAAGATATCCACGATGGATAACCTGGGCATTTACTGGAATTACCCGAACATTGTCTGCTTCCACACCGTCGTGCCGCCCTCTATTATGGAATTTTATCCGAAGATCGGCGTCACGCGCGATGTCGGCTCGCGCCCGCTCAGCAGCTATTACGGCATCCGCGGCTTTACCTCGGCAAAATATTCTTTTATCCGCACCGGGGATGATAAGCTCACGGAAAAGATGGTCGACGGCAAGACGGTTTACGAGGGCAAGCACGATACGCTCGGCTTCACCTATGTCGACACGCAGAACGATTACAATATTTACGAAAACGAATATTTCCTGCCGATGGGCTTTGCATATACCGAATTCATGACGGAATCGGATTTCGAGCGTGCGTATATCACGAATCAGCGCCATTCGCTGCTCTGCAAATATATCATCGTTCCGGATGAAAAGGCGGATTATTATTCGCAGTTCATGACACGCGTTTACCCGAACGCCTCAAAGGCGCGCGCGGGCGAGGAAACTTATAAGGCTTCCGTGCTCGAACGCCGCGAGATGTGCTGCTCGGAATTTGATTATTCGAGCTACGGCTTCAACGCGAAGATAACGCTGGATAAGCCGAATGTCGTTCTGTTCAGCGTTCCTTACGAGGCGGACGGCTGGACTGCGACCGTCAACGGCACGGAGCGCGAGGTGCTGCGTGTGACTTACGGATTTGTCGCCGTCGAATGTGAGGCGGGCGAAAACGATATCGAATTTTCCTACTCCACTCCCGGACTTGCCGTTTCAACAACGGTCACCGTTGCGGGAAAGGAAATACGGCTTCCCGGCGGGCTGTGGATATCTCTTTGCGCACTTGCCGTTTATATCGCTTATATGGTCTTCTTTAAGGTCATAAGGAAGCAGAAGGCGAAATGCCGCTTCTTCTCCTTCGGCTATTACGACGATATGGATGCATACCCGCCCGCTGCGGATGCCGCGGACGAAGCGCCTGCGGAGGATGCGGCACTGCCGGAGATTTGCGAAACGGAATCGGCCGCATCCGAGGAAGCCGTGCCCGATGAAAATGCCGAATCGAAGGATGAAAAGCCCGAAACCGGCGGGGAAGATACCGACGGTAAATCCGAGAACTGAAACAACACGGCCGAAAGGGGCGCGGAAATGACCGCGCCCCTTCTTCGTTTGCCCGGTATCGGCTGCCGCGTGGCTGCGCGGTATAATAAGACGAGCGTCCGCTTTGCCCGTGCCGGTGTTGAGTGTCCCACCAGCGCGGTGCCGGTTTCCGCCGCCTCCTCAAAGGGGAGCGGGGTTTCGACCGCGTTGTCATGATCATGCGCGGCCGCGCTTTCTGTTCCGTGCGGCGCAAAAATCTCTTGACTTAACGCAAAATGAATGATAGAATGCATTCGGAATAGTATGCGAGGTGATTATATATGAAGCAGATCAAAAGGATCGGCGTGCTCACGAGCGGGGGCGATGCTCCCGGCATGAACGCCGCCGTGCGTGCCGTAACAAGGCTTGCGCTTTACAAGGGCGTGGAGGTTTTCGGTATCTATAACGGGTATCAGGGCCTTATCGACGGCGATATAAAGCAGCTCCACGAACGCGATGTATCCTTTATCATAAACCGCGGCGGCACCGTTCTTTATACCGCGCGCAGCAAGGAATTCCGCGAGTGGGAGGGCGTCATGAAGGCGGCTGCCACCTGTGATAAGTACGGCATAGAAGGCATTGTCACCATCGGCGGCGACGGCACCTTCCGCGGCGCCGTCGATCTTACCGATGCGGGCATTCCCTGTATCGGCATTCCCGGCACAATCGATAACGATATCGCCTCCACCGAGATGACGATCGGTTTCGACACGGCCATGAACACCGTCGTGCAGCTTGTGGATAAGCTTCGCGATACGAGCGAAAGCCATTCGCGCTGCACCGTTGTGGAGGTCATGGGCCGCGAAGCGGGCGACATCGCATTGCAGACATCAATCGCCGTCGGCGCAGTCACCGCCGTTATAAAGGAAATCCCCACCGATTTCGACCATGTTATCGAAAAAATGGTTGAAGCACGCAAGGGCGGCAAGCGCAACTTTATAATTATCGCAAGCGAAGGCATGGGCCACGATTACGGCGAAGGTCTTGCCAAAATGATCGAGGAACGCACCGGTATCGAAAGCCGCTTTGCAAGGCTTGCGCATATCCAGCGCGGCGGCTCGCCGACACTGCGTGACCGTGTTCTTGCGACACAGATGGGCTGCGCCGCTGTCGAAAACCTTGTGGAAGGGCAGATGAAGCAGGTCATGTGCCTGCGCGGCAACAACATCGTCGCAATGGATATTTACGATGCACTCACCGTTGACAAGCTCATGAAGGGCAAGCTCAAGCCGGAGGAGGAAGAGGCCATACCCCCGAACAAGCTTTACGAAATGAAGCGCATTGTCGCCGATAAGCAGGCATATAAAAAATACCTCAACTACATTATCGACCATATCACGCTGTAAAGCACCGAATCATAACCGAATAAAATCAAAAGAGAGGCACGGTTTTTTCGTGCCTCTCTTGTTTTTTGCGCCATCTGCGCCGCTATCTGCGTATTTCGGGGTTGTCGGTGCGGCATAGGATGTAATCTATACTCACATTGTAAAAATCGGCAAGCGTGATAAGCGCTTCCGTTGTGGGGATGCGCTCGCCTGTTTCGTATTTTGAAAGCAGAGCCTGCTCGATTCCGGTTTTCATTTGTACCGCTATCTGGGTGTAGCCTCTGCTTTTGCGCAATAGTTTAAGGTTGTTGCTCATTATATCACCATGTCCATTATGCCAAATATTTCCTTGGCAGATATGACAAATTGTCATATAATGGAGTATCATGGCGCGGTGAAGTAAAATTATATCCGTTCTGAATTTCCGTTTTTCCGCACTTGTCCGCGACTGTTACAACATGATTTCCGAAAGGAGCCTGAGCACCTATTATGAAACGCTTTTTCAAGAAAGCACTTTCCCTTGCGTTGGCGGCGCTGTTTACCCTCGGCGCGGTGTCCGTTACGGCGTTTGGCGGGCTGCTGCCCGCCGTGGCGGAGGGGGAATCGACCCTCGGCGCTACCGCCGCCTGCAGCGGGCATACTCTCGGCACGCTCAGCGGCGATATAAACCTCGAAAACGCGGATGTTGACGGCAACGGCAAGATAGATTCGGTGGATTATCTCTACCTCAAGCGCGGCTATCTCGGAACGTTCGATCTCTCAAAATTAGCATAAAAACACCTCGGTTATACAAAGCAAAAAGGAGGCGCGGTCGAACCGTGCCTCCTTTTCGTATTCGGTTATGTTGCGTTTTACTCCGCAAAGGCTTCAAGGCAGAGCTTGATCATATTGTCGAAGCCCTTCTGACGTTCCTCGGGCGGGACCTGCTCGGTGCGGAACATATGGTCGCTTATCGTGCAGACGCAAAGCGCCTTCGCGCCCGCCTTTGCCGCGAGCATATAAAGCGCGGCCGCCTCCATTTCCACCGCAAGCACGCCCATTTCGCGCCAGCGTGCGGCGGTGTCCTCCGGCCCGTAGAACACATCCGTGGAGAATATGTTGCCGACCTTGACGGGGATGCCCATTTCACGGGCTTTTTCGTCCGCGGCTTTCAGCATACCATAATCGCCGATGGGGGCGAAAACGCCGGGAAGGTTATACTGCCATGCAAAGTTGGAATCGGTGCAGGCGCCCTGTGCGATAACGATATCGCGCAGATTGACATCATCGCCGATGCCGCCGGCGCTGCCCGCGCGGATAATGCGCTTTACGCCGTAGAAGTTATAAAGCTCGTAGACGTAAATGCCGAGTGAAGCCATGCCCATGCCGTGGCCCATCACGGAAATGCGTCTGCCCTTGTAGGTGCCGGTGTAGCCGAGCATTCCGCGGATGGTATTGAAGCATACCGGGTTTTCAAGATAGGTTTCGGCTATGTAGCGTAT
This sequence comes from bacterium, assembly GCA_963661975.1. Taxonomy (GTDB): domain Bacteria; phylum Bacillota; class Clostridia; order Oscillospirales; family CAG-382; genus Coliplasma. The sequence continues at coordinate 79,937 of CAVLDN010000005.1, read as the reverse complement.
GCGGAGCGGATCGCCGCTCATGATGACGGTTTCGGCAATATCGCCGGGGTTCGCAGCGTTGTGGGGTGTGGACATATTCTCTTGTTCCTTTCCGTTTTATTATATTCAATGCCGCCATGCGGCAAGGTAATCCTTTTGCTCGGGCGTGAGCTCGTCTATGCGGCAGCCCCAATATGCCAGCTTGCGCCGTGCGACCTCGGTGTCGATCTCCCGCGGGACTTTTATGAGCTTTTCGCCGATCCGACCGCGGTTCTTCACAAGATAAAGCGCGGAAAGCGCCTGTATCGCGAAGGACATATCCATTATTTCCGCGGGGTGACCGTCGCCCGCGCAGATGTTTACGAGCCTGCCCTCCGCAATGACATAAACGCTCTTTCCGTTCGGGAGCTTATAGCCCTTTATGTTTGCGCGGGCATCCCATGAATCCACGGCGTATTCGCGCAGAGCCTTCATGTCCACCTCGACATCGAAATGCCCGGCGTTTGTGAGTATCGCGCCGTCCTTCATCAGCGGGAAGTGCTTTTCCGTGATGACCGAGCAATCGCCAGTGACGGTGCAGAAGAAATCGCCCTCGCGCGCGGCATCCTCCATCGGCATGACGGCAAAGCCGTCCATCACCGCCTCCATGGCGCGTATCGGATCGACCTCCGTGACAATGACGGAAGCGCCCAGCCCCTTGGCGCGCATTGCAACGCCCTTTCCGCACCAGCCGTACCCGGCGACAACGACCTTCTTCCCCGCGACAATAAGGTTTGTCGTGCGGTTTATGCCGTCCCACACCGACTGCCCCGTGCCGTAGCGGTTATCGAAAAGATGCTTGCAGTCGGCATCGTTCACGAGAACCATCGGAAATTCGAGTGCGCCCTCGCGCGCCATGGCGTGAAGGCGGATAATACCCGTCGTCGTTTCCTCGCACCCGCCGATAACACCGGGCAGAAGCTCGCGGTATTTCGTGTGGAGCAGGTGGACAAGATCGCCGCCGTCATCGATAACAATGTTCGGGCGGCTTTCGCTTATCACGCGGGCGGTGTGCCTTGCGTATTCCTCGTCCGTGCAGCCGTGCAACGCAAAGACATTCATCCCGCCGTGGGCAAGCGCCGCGGCAACATCATCCTGCGTGGAGAGCGGGTTGCTACCCGTGACATACATTTCTGCGCCCAGCCCTGCGAGCACGCGGCAGAGAAATGCGGTTTTTGCTTCCAGATGCACTGAAAGCGCTATCCTCAAGCCGGCAAGCGGCTGCTGTGCGCGGTTATCCTCCAGAATGCCGCAAAGAAGGGGCATATTTCCCATTACCCAGCGGATTTTCGTTTCGCCGCTTTCCCAAAGCGATATATCCTTTATGTCGTATGCCATATCAACCGAGCTCCTTTGTAATGCGTTTTATGTTGAAGGAAAGTTCTTCTTCGTCAATAGTGAGCAGCTTGCCGCCCTCCATGAGTATTTCGCCGTTTACGATGAGCGTGTCCGTTTCGCTGCCGTTTGCGCCGTAACAGATCGCGCTTGCCGGGTCGGCACAGGGGTTCATGTGCGGGGCGCGGGTGTCTATAAGCGCGATATCGGCAAGATACCCCGGTTCGATCCGCCCGAGATCGCCGTATCCCAGCGCTTTTGCGCCGTTTTCCGTCGCGAAGGATATCACCTCGTGCGCGCTGATCGCGGTGCTGTCGCGGCAGACACCCTTGTGGATAAGAGCGGTGAAGTTCATTTCGGAAAACATGTTCAGCGAATTGTTCGATGCCGCGGAATCGGTGCCTATACAGAGGTTCACGCCCGCATCAAGCAGCTTTTTCGCAGGGGCAAAGCCGTTGCCGAGCTTAAGGTTGCTTTTGGGGCAGAGCGCGGCGCTCACGCCGTTTGCGGCAAGAAGCTCTATGTCCGTATCGGTGAGCTGCACGCAGTGCGCGGCAAGTGTTCTGTGCGAAAACATACCGAGCTTTGCAAGGTATTCGGTGGGTGTACAGCCGTGCTCCCGACGGCAGTTTTCGAATTCCGAAACGCTTTCCGAAAGGTGAATGTGCATGCCCTGACCGAGATCATCGGCAAGGCGTATGAGCCTTTCGAGATATTTTTCATCGCAGGTGTATATGGAGTGCGGACCGAGCATGAAGGTGATTCTGTCGCATCCGGCGAATTGCTCGCATTCCGCGATATGCTCGTTTATGCGGCGTTCGCCGCCGTCCGGGCCGGTAAGACCGCGTGTCATCACCGCGCGCAGCCCGCATTTTTGCGCTGCGGAGGCGGAAGCCCCGGGGAACATATGCATATCACAGAAGGTGCCGGTGCCGGTGCGTATCATTTCCGCGGCAGCCTGCATCGCGCCCCAGTATGCCTGATCGGGTGTCATTTTATCCTCACGCGGCATAACGCCCTCGAAAAGCCATTTTTCAAAGGGCATATCGTCCGCACAGCCGCGAAGCGGCGTCATGTATGCGTGGGTGTGTGCGTTGACCGCCGCGGGCATACAGATCATGCCGGCGGCATCTGTTGTCCGCTGCGGGGAAAAGCCCGCGGGAGTGTCCCCGACCGAAATTATCCTGTTGCCCGAAATCGCAATATCGGCCGTTTCGCCGTTCAACAGCCGTGTATTTTTTATAAGCAGTTCCATTAAAGTGCTCCGTTAATCTTTTTTCGGTTATATTATAAGACAAGAGCAAATAAAAATCAAGAAAAAACGGTTGCTATTATGCTTTCGGCGTGGTATAATCAAAAGCACTTTATTATGTTAAAACGGACAAGCAGGTGAAATATATGTTCAGAATAACCGAAAAGGAATCTTTGAACCCGACGGTAACGCGGATATCGGTACTCGCGCCGGATATCGCAAGGAAGGCGCTGCCGGGGCAGTTTATCATACTCCGAGTTGACGACGACGGGGAAAGGATACCGCTCACCGTTGCGGGGTGTGATACCGAAAAAGGCACGGTGACGGTTATTTTCCAGATCGTCGGGGCGACGACAAAGCAGCTCGACTCGATCCCCGCGGGCGGATATATCGCCGATTTCGTCGGGCCGCTCGGCAGACCGACAGAGCTTGACGGGCTCAAAAAGGTTGCCGTCGTGGGCGGCGGTGTCGGCTGTGCGATAGCGCTTCCCGTTGCAAAGAAGCTCCACGAGCTCGGCGCGACGGTACATTCCGTTGTCGGCTTCCGCAACAAGGATCTTGTGATCCTCGAACGCGAATTCCGCGATGCAAGCGATAAATTCCTGCTCATGAGCGACGACGGCACCGCCGGCGAAAAGGGGCTTGTCACAGATGCGCTCGAAAAGCTTATCCGAAGCGGCGAGGAATATGACGAGGTCATAGCCATAGGTCCGCTTGTAATGATGAAATTTGTCTGCCGTCTTACAAAAAAATACGGTATAAAGACCGTCGTGAGCATGAACCCGATAATGATCGACGGCACGGGTATGTGCGGCGGGTGCAGGCTCACCGTGGGCGGCAAGGTCCGCTTTGCCTGTGTGGACGGTCCCGATTTCGATGGGCACGAGGTTGATTTCGATGAGGCACTGGAGCGCGGCTCCATGTACCGCGATTTCGAAAAGCATAAATACGATGAAGCCTGCAATCTTTTCGGGCAGAAGCAATAACGGGGGTGACGGATAATGCCGAATATGTCTTTGAAACGCAATGAAATGGCGGTGCAGAAGCCGTCGGTACGCAGCGGAAACTTCCGCGAGGTCGCTCTCGGTTATACGGAGGAGCAGGCGATCGACGAGGCAAAGCGCTGCCTGAACTGCAAAACACACCCCTGTGTTTCGGGCTGTCCGGTGGAGATTTCAATACCGGATTTCATAGCCCGCGTTGCAGAGGGCGATTTTGAGGGCGCGTACCGTGTCATTTCGGAGCAAAGCTCGCTTCCCGCAGTGTGCGGAAGAGTATGCCCGCAGGAAAAGCAGTGCGAAAGAGAATGTGTCCGCGGCAAGAAGGGCGAACCCGTTGCCATAGGCAGACTGGAACGCTTTGTTGCCGACCGTCATAATGCGTGCTGCGGTGAAACCGCCGTGCAGCGTCCCGAAGCAAACGGAAAACGGATTGCCGTTGTCGGCTCCGGCCCATCCGGGCTGACCTGCGCGGGCGACCTTGCACGCAGGGGTTACTCCGTAACGGTGTTTGAAGCACTCCATGTCGCCGGCGGCGTAATGGTTTACGGCATACCCGAATTTCGGCTTCCGAAGGCGATTGTCGCACGGGAGATCGAAACTCTGCGCTCGCTCGGCGTGGAAATCAGAACGGATTGCGTCATCGGCAAGCTTTTCTCCGTTGATGAGCTTTTCGAGCAGGGATACAGCGCCGTTTATATCGCATCCGGCGCAGGTCTGCCGCGCTTTATGGGAATCGAGGGCGAAAACGCCAAGGGCGTTTATTCCGCAAACGAATTTCTTACACGCATAAATCTCATGAAGGCGTACCGTGAAGGCTCCGCCACGCCGGTCATGCACGCAAAGCGTGTCGCCGTTGTCGGCGGCGGCAATGTTGCCATGGATGCGGCAAGATGTGCGCTCAGGCTCGGAGCGGAAAAGGTATATATAGTCTACCGCCGCAGCGAAGCCGAAATGACCGCCCGCCGCGAGGAATCCGAACATGCGGCCGAGGAGGGCGTGGAATTCAGGCTGCTTGTCAATCCGGTGCGTATATTGAAGGATGAAAGCGGCTTTGTGAACGGCATGGAATGTATAAAAATGGAGCTCGGCGAGCCGGATGCCTCCGGCAGAAGAAGCCCGGTTCCCGTTGAGGACAGCGAATTTACGCTTGATGTGGACTGTGTCGTAATGTCTATCGGCACATCGCCCAACCCGCTTATCAAATCCACCACCGAAGGGTTGGAAACCGACCGCCGCGGCTGTATAGTTGCTGACGGCGACGGGCTGACCGCGCGTGAAATGGTCTATGCCGGCGGCGATGCGGTTACCGGCTCCGCAACCGTCATTCTTGCGATGGGGGCGGGCAAAAGAGCCGCGCGCGCAATCGACAAAGCACTTTCGGCACGGGGTTGAATAAACTCACGAATTATGTTATAATACATATATCCCATATACGGAATGATTATTTATCGGAGGTGTCGGTATGAAATGCCCGGCTTGCGGATGTCTTAAAAGCCAGGTGGTCGATTCACGCCCGTCGGCGGACGGGGGCTCTATCCGCCGCAGGAGAGAATGTCTTGCCTGTCAGAAGCGCTTTACCACATACGAAAACATCGAAACGGTCCCCCTTGTTGTTATCAAAAAGGACCATTCACGGGAAATGTTCGACCGCAACAAGCTGTTGAACAGTATTATCCGCGCCTGCGATAAACGTCAGGTGACGATAGAGCAGATGGAAAACGCCGTTACGGAAATAGAGCAGGCACTCCAAAATACGCTCCAAAACGAGATCACATCCGATCGTATCGGTGAAATGGCCATGTCAAAGCTCAAGGATCTCGACGAGGTCGCATATATCCGTTTTGCCTCGGTCTACCGCCAGTTCCGCGATATAAGCGCCTTCATGGACGAGCTGAAAAAGATGCTTGCCGAGAGATGACCGGACATTTGCGCAAATGAAAAAATCAGTTCTTTTTGCTGTTGATACCGCCGCCTTGCTGCTTGCATCCGCGGCGGTACGCATTTTCGGCGGCGGGTTGTCGGGCGCGGAGCTTGCGCTGCACATCCTGCTCCCCCTTGCCGCCGTCATACCCGCACGCACGGCTTTACTCCTGCGCAGGGGCGGCGCTTACGGCTCGCCTCTTTCGTTTGTTTTGTGCGATCTGCTCGGGTTTGCTATATGCTCGGCGGCGGAATATGCCGCTGCCGCTTTTGCTTCGGCAAAGGGTTTCACCCGCGGCGGCATCATCGGCACTGCCGCGGCTTTTGCCGCTGCGATGCTTGCTTCGGTCTGCGTGCGGCTGTGCTCGGCCCGGCATAATTCCGGGCGCGGTGCGGAAGAGCTTATCGGCAGGCGCGGAGAATGCCCGGATATTTCGCGCGCCGCTGCCGCTTTGCGCGGCAAAACGGTGCTTGTCACCGGGGCGGGCGGCTGCATCGGCGGCGAGCTTTGCCGCCGCGTGGCGGAGCTTTCCCCGAAAAAGCTGGTGATGCTCGATATATGCGAAAATGGCGTGTTTGATGTAATGCAGGAGCTTCTGTACGATTTCGGCACCGAAATATCGGTGTTCCCCGTGATATGCTCGGTGTGCGATAAGGCCGCGGTTGAACGCGTTTTTGCCCGGTATCGCCCGGATGTGGTATTTCATGCCGCGGCGCACAAGCACGTTCCTTTTATGGAGGTTTTTCCGCGTGAGGCGGTCATAAACAATATTTTCGGAACGCGCAATATCGCACTTGCGGCGGGCAGGTACGGCGCCGAAAGAATGGTGCTTGTTTCCACCGACAAGGCTGTTGCGCCGACAAGTGTCATGGGCGCGACAAAGCGCCTCTGCGAAATGCTTTTGCCGCGCTTTCCCGGCACGGCTTATACCGCAGTGCGTTTCGGAAATGTTTTCGGAAGCAGCGGCTCGGTTGTTCCGCTTTTCGAGCGGCAGATCGCCGCGGGCGGGCCGGTCACCGTCACCGACCGCCGTGCGACCCGCTATTTTATGACCCTGCAAGAGGCAGTCGGACTTTTATTGCAGGCTTCGGCTTCGGCATCCGACGGCGATATATTGGTCCTCGATACCGGCTCGCCGGTGAATATCGGCACACTTGCGGAGAAAATGATCCGCCGTGAAGGTCTGACACCGGGAAAGGATATCCGTATCACGGAGACCGGGCTTCGCCCCGGCGAAAGGCTTCACGAGGAAATGCCCCGCGGGAATGCGATATGCGACATTCCCGGCAGAGGCAGGATAACCGCTCTGGATTGCGGCAGACTTGCGGAAAGCGATGCCGAAACGCTGCTTGCCGACCTTGCCGCTGCTTGCGAAAACGGCTCCGATGAGGATATCCGCATCGCATTGTGCAGGGCAATTCCCGAATACAAACCCTGCGAAAAACGGGGCGGTTGAAATTTTCATGGCTTTTTGTACCAAAAAAACATGTGAAAAAGCCGTTTTTCTGCACTTTTGCTATTGCTTTTTGCAAGAACGGGCGGTATAATGTTGCAAATACTACTTTTAACTTGCAAAAGGAATCCGAGAAAATGAGCAGGGAACAGATCATCTGGGCAACAATATGTGTATATGTTGTCTTTACGGCAGCAGTCGGCTTTGCCGGCAGCAAGCGTTCCAAGAGCATGGGCGAATTTACGGTCGGCGGCAGAAACGCCGGGGCGTGGATGTCGGCTTTCTCCTATGGTACCGCCTATTTTTCCGCTGTGATGTTTATCGGATACGCCGGCGGGACGGGCTGGAAGTACGGAGCCTGGGGTGTTTTGCCGGGGATCGGGAATGCAATACTCGGTTCATGGCTTGCCTGGAAGGTACTTGCCCGCCGCACCCGCGCAGTGACCCGTGAAAACGGGATCCGATCGATGCCGCAGCTTTTCGAAAAGCAATACGGCTCGCGCGCGATGCGGCTTTTTTCTGCAATAGTCATATTTGTGTTTCTTATTCCGTATTCCGCATCGGTCTATAAGGGGCTCACGAGCGTCTGCTCGGTTCTGCTCGGTGTGGATGAGCTTGTATGCATGATAGTCATTGCCGCGGCGGGCGCGGTCATCGTTGTCGCCGGCGGTTATATCGCCGCACTGAAAGCCGATTTCGTGCAGGGTTTAATAATGCTGTTCGGCGTGATGTTTCTTATCGTCGCCGTCATGCGGTGCGAAGCCGTGGGCGGACTTGCGCAGGGGCTTTCAAGGCTCGGCAGCGCAACAAAAGAGCTTTCTCTTTCGGCAAAGGATCACATCGGTCTGTGGGCGACGGTGCTGATGACCTCCTTCGGTACTTGGGGCCTCCCGCAGATGATACATAAGTATTACGGCATACGCGACGACCGTGAGGTCTCCCGCGGGACGGTCATTTCCACGCTGTTTGCGCTTGTTGTTGCCGGCGGCGGATACTTCATCGGCTCGCTTTCGCACCTCTTCTTCGATAAGCTCCCGGAGGGCGGGACGGATTACCTTATCCCGAACATCCTTGTGACAAGCGGACTTTCGGATGTGCTTGTCGGCGTTGTACTTGTGCTGCTTATCGCCGCATCCGTTTCGACACTTTCCTCCATAACCATTACCGCGGCCTCCACATTTGCGATGGATATTATTCAGGATCGGTTCATGAAGGATAAGGAAAAAGATATCGCAGCGCTTACAAAAGCAGTCTGCCTGGCGTTTGTCGTCATTTCGTTCTTTATAGCATATAAGGGCGAGGGCACGCCTATCCTCGATATGATGAGCTACTCGTGGGGTATAATATCCGGCAGCTTTCTTGTGCCGTATGTTGCTTCGCTTTACCGCAAAAATGCCGGCGCTTACGCTGCGTGGGCGTCTATGCTCGGCGGGTTCGTTTGCGCGCTTCCGCCGCTTGCGGCAAAGCTGGTCGGTTCGGATATTTCTCTCGGCTCGCTCGGTCGGCTGTCCGACCTCGGCCCTCACTTCGCCTGTGCCGCGACAGTCGTGTCTCTGCTGCTATTCCTTGCCGTCGGTGCGGCAACAAAAAATAAAGCTTCCTTAAAGAAAGCGGGTGTATGAAATGGAACACAGGATATTCAACAAAGAAGCGGAGTGTATGCCCCGCAAAGAGATCGAAGCATTGCAGCTCGAAAGGCTGAAGGCGCTTGTCGATTATTGCGAAAAGAATTCCGCCTTTTATTCCGCCCGTCTTGCCGCGGCGGGGGTTACCGCCGATAAGATAAAATGCCTTTCGGATATTCAATACATTCCCTATACGACAAAAGCCGACCTGCGCGATACCTACCCGTTCGGGATGCTCTCCGTCCCGAAGGAAAAGATCGTACGGATACACGCTTCCTCCGGCACCACCGGAAACCCGACCGTCGTTGCCTACACGCGTGAGGATCTCGAAAACTGGGCGGAACAGGTTGCGAGGCTTGCCGTCGCCGCCGGCGCAACGGAGGGTACAATCGTGCAGATCTGCTTCGGCTACGGTATGTTCACCGGCGCGCTCGGGCTGCATTACGGGCTGGAAAAGATCGGCGCGGCTGTCGTGCCGACATCCTCCGGCAATACCGAAAAGCAGCTCAAATTCATGCGCGATTTCCAAACCGATGCCATTGTGGCGACACCGTCCTACTGTATGTACCTTGCGGAGGCCGCACACAATCTTTCGGATAAATATCCGATGGAATCCTATAAGCTGAAATACGGCATACTCGGCAGCGAGGGCTGCACCCCGGAAATGCGCACGGAAATCGAAAAGAACTGGGGCGGCGGATTTTTCTGCACCGATAACTACGGCATGTCCGAACTGAACGGGCCGGGGATGTCGGGCGAATGCTACCTGCGCGACGGGCTTCATATCGCCGAGGACCACTTCCTTTGCGAGGTGATCGACCCCGCAACCGGAAAACCGCTCGAAGCGGGCGAAACGGGCGAGCTTGTCGTCACAAACCTTACAAAGCGCGGACTTCCGATGCTACGCTACCGCACGAAGGACATTACGAGCATAAATTACGAGCCCTGCAAATGCGGCAGAACCGGCGCAAGAATGCACAAGATAATCGGCAGAACCGACGATATGATCAAGGTCCGCGGCGTGAACGTGTTCCCTTCACAGGTGGAAAGCGCGCTTATCGGCGTGACGGAAATCAGCCCGAATTACCTTCTTGTGCTCCGCCGCGAGAATTATTCGGATTCAATGGAGGTGCGTGTCGAGCTTATCGACGGCAGCCTGCTTGAAAAATACGGCGAGCTGGAAGCGCTCCAGCGCCGCATACATGATAATATCAAAAATATTCTCGGGATCGAGATAAAGGTCACGCTTGTCGAGCCGAATTCAATAGAGCGGTTCACCGGCAAGGCAAAGCGAGTGCTCGATCTGAGAAACGAAAATAAATAAAACGGGTATCTGTATGAAAAAATTACTTTTGGGCAACGAGGCGGTCGCCCGCGGGCTTTATGAGGCGGGTGTGAGAGTTGTTTCGGCTTACCCCGGAACCCCCAGCACCGAAATCACCGAAACCGCCTGCAAATATGATGAAATATATACCGAATGGGCGCCGAACGAAAAGGTCGCCTTCGAGGTCGCGTTCGGCGCTTCCTTCGGCGGGGCAAGGTCGTTCTGCGCGATGAAGCATGTCGGGCTGAATGTCGCCGCCGATCCGCTTTATACCGCCTCCTACATAGGCGTGAACGGCGGTATGGTCTGCGCGGTCGCGGACGATCCGGGAATGCATTCCTCACAGAACGAGCAGGATTCGCGCCGCCACGCGATAGCCGCGAAGGTTCCGATGCTGGAGCCCTCCGACAGTGCAGATGCGCTTGAATTTACCAAAACGGCGTATGCGCTTTCCGAACGGTTCGATACACCCGTGCTGCTGCGTCTTTCGACACGCATCAGTCATTCGCGCTCGCTTGCCGAATGCGGCGAAAGAGAGGATATCCCCGGCCGCGAATACAAGCGCAATATCGCAAAGAATGTCATGATGCCCGCAATGGCAAAGAAGGCACACGCGCGTGTGGAGGAACGGACCCGCGCTCTGACCGAATGGGCAGACACCGAAGCCTTTGACTGCGGCATAAACAAAGCCGAATATTTCGATACATCCATAGGCATCATTGCCGCGGGAAGCACTTACGTCTATGCGCGGGAAGCACTCGGAGAGGGCGCAAGCTACCTCAAACTCGGGATCGTGAACCCACTGCCCGTTGAAGCGATAAAGCGCTTTGCCGCAAGGGTGAAAAAGCTGTATGTTATCGAGGAACTTGACGATATCATCGAAACGCATTGCATAAAGCTCGGTCTGGATGTCACCGGCAGAGCTTTGTTCCCGCCGCTCGGTGAATATAATCAATCGCTTATCGCCGCAAAGATACTCGGCACGGAAAAGCCGCACGCGGAGTTGGATTGCGATATTCCGGCACGCCCGCCGGTGCTTTGCCCCGGCTGCCCGCACAGAGGTCTGTATTATGCGCTTAAAGATATGAATCTTTATGTCAGCGGCGATATAGGCTGCTATACGCTCGGCGCACAGGCGCCGCTTGCGATGATCGACACCTGCGTTTGCATGGGTGCTTCGGTCTCCGGACTGCACGGCTTCAATACCGCGCGCGGCAGGGAAAGCGCAAAAAAGAGCATTGCCGTTATCGGCGATTCGACATTTGTCCATTCCGGCATAACCGGGCTTATAGATATCGCCTACAACAAGGGCATATCCACGGTGGTGGTGCTGGATAACTCCATAACCGGTATGACCGGGCATCAGAACAACCCGATGAACGGTCTGACGATAAAGGGCGACCCCACAACGGCAATCGACCTTGAAGCACTTGCACACGCCATCGGCATAAACCGCGTGCGCATTGTCGATCCGTTCGATATTCCCGCCGTGCGGAAGGTTGTTTCGGAGGAGCTTGCGGCGGAGGAGCCGTCGCTTGTCATATCCCGCCGCCCCTGCGCACTGCTCAAAACCGTCCGCCACGGCGCACCGTATAAGGTAAATACGGAAAAGTGCGTCGGCTGCGGAATGTGCATGAAAGTCGGGTGTCCGGCTGTCGTCACACGCGTTTCCGAAGGGAAGAAAAAGGCGTTTATCGACCGCAATCAGTGCCTCGGCTGCGGTGTATGTACCTACGCCTGCCGTTTGGGCGCGATCGAAAAGGGGGAGTAATCATGCAGAGCGTGAATATACTCATTGTCGGTGTCGGCGGGCAGGGAACTCTGCTTGCATCCCGACTCATGGGCAAAATATATATAGATTCGGGCTATGATGTCAAGGTCAGCGAAGTTCACGGCATGAGCCAGCGCGGAGGAAGCGTCGTGACATATGTCCGCGCAGGCGAAAAGGTTTGGTCGCCGGTCATAGATATCGGCGAGGCGGATATGATCATTTCGTTTGAACCGCTCGAAAGCGCACGCTGGCTGCCTTATCTGAAGCCGGGCGGAACCGTCGTTTCCAACACCCGCACCATCGACCCGATGCCCGTTATAATGGGCAATGCCGTTTACCCGGAAAATATACTCGAAAAAATATCCGCAGCCGGTGCGAAGGTCGTTTCGGCGGATGCGCTTGCCGCGGCGGAGGCTGCGGGCAGTGCAAAGGCGGTGAATACCGTCCTGCTCGGGATCGCCGCGCGTGAGCTCGGACTGGATAAGAACGAATGCCTCGATGCAATTCGTGCAACGGTTCCGCAAAAGACCGTTGCCGTGAATGAAAAGGCGTTCGAAATCGGCTATGTCAACGGAGGTGTATTGTAATGCCGATACTGAAACCCGATGCCGAAACGGCATCGCGGGATAAATTGTCCGTACTGCAATCCGAAAGGCTTGTAAAAACCGTAAAGCGCGTATATGAAAATGTTCCGTTTTACAAAAACAAATTCGATTCTCTGGGCATAAAGCCCGGTGATATCCGCGGCATAGAGGATATAACCAAACTGCCTTTTACCGTCAAGACCGACCTGCGCGACAATTATCCCTTCGGGCTGTTTGCCGTCCCGCAAAGCGAACTTATGAGGATTCATGCCTCGTCGGGCACGACAGGCAAGCAGACGGTCGTCGGCTACACCGCAAATGATATAAACGTGTGGGCGGAATGCGCCGCACGAGCCATTGCCGCCGCGGGCGGAACAAGGGATGATATTGTCCATGTGTCCTACGGCTACGGGCTTTTCACAGGCGGGCTGGGGCTGCATTACGGTGCGGAGTACCTCGGTGCAACGGCGTTGCCCGTTTCCACCGGCAATACGAAAAGGCAGATACAGCTCTTTCGGGATTTCGGCTCCACCATACTCTGCTGTACGCCGTCGTATGCAATGTACCTCGGCGAAACGATGCGCGATATGGGCATTTCTCCGGATTCGATAAAGCTGCGTGCCGGCATATTCGGCGCGGAGCCGTGGTCCGTGGAGATGAAAAAACAGATCGAAGCGCTTCTCGGAATCAGGGCATACGATATCTACGGGCTTTCCGAAATAGCCGGCCCCGGCGTATCCTTCGACTGCGGAGAGGGAATGCTCCATATAAACGAGGATTATTTCTATCCGGAGGTTATAGATCCGGAAACATTGCTTCCCGTGCCGGACGGAACGGTGGGCGAGCTTGTGTTCACCTGCATCGGCAAGGAGGCGCTGCCGCTTATCCGCTACCGCACGCGCGATCTTTGCTATATCACGCACGAAAAATGCGCCTGCGGGAGGACGACGGTCAGAATGTCCAAGCCGCTCGGCAGAAGCGACGATATGCTTATCATCCGCGGCATAAACGTATTTCCTTCCCAGATCGAGCACGTGCTGCTCGAATGCGGCATGCAGCCGAATTACCATATCACCGTCGACCGTGTGAACAACCTCGATGTTATGTCGGTGGAGGTTGAGGTCGCGCCGGATGTGTTCTCGGATACCGTAAAGGGAATGGAATCGCTCAAAAAGCGTTTGGAAGCCGCCTTGCAGAATGTACTCAACGTGCACGCCGAAATCAAGCTTGCCGAATACGGGAGTATCCCGCGGTTCGAGGGCAAGGCAAAGCGCGTTACCGATAACCGCAAAATATAAAAGAAGGGGGAACAAACCATGTATATCAAACAGCTTTCCGTTTTCGTGGAAAACAAATCCGGCAGGCTTGCCGAGATCACCTCTATCATCGCGCGTTCCGGCGTGGATATCCGCGCACTTTCCATTGCGGATACCACCGACTTCGGCATACTCAGGCTTGTTGTGGATAAGCCGGATGTCGCCGAAAAGGCGCTGAAGGATGCGGGGCTCACCGTTTCGCTCACGAATGTTATCGCCGTCGGCCTGCCCGACAGACCGGGCGGATTCGCCGAAACGATAAAGATTCTTTCCGACCGCGGCATCAGCGTGGAGTATATGTATGCCTTTATATCCCGCGATTCCGACCGAGCATATCTTATCATGCGCGTTCCGGATAACGATGAAGCAGTCGCCGTGCTTTCGGCGAGCGGCTGCGAAATACTGGATGAAAACAGCGTATACAAACTGTAATCCGGTGACTTTGCTTTAACAAAAAACTCTCTTGTGATGGTGTTCGGTGCGCCGCGGACGGAATGTCCGCGGCGTGTCGTTTTTTGCCGCGGGTTGACAAAGTGCCCCTGCGGAGGTATTATAATAAGCGGTGATAAAAATGAATGATAAACATAAAAAGCTTATAACCGAAATGCTTCGCTACTGCGTTGCGGGCGGGAGCGCGTTTCTGTGCGATCTCGGTACGAAAACGCTTTTCCATTCCGTGCTGCTGCCGGAGGAAATGGGCGGGTTCAAGGTGTTCGGATTCCCGATAGAATGGCGTGTCGCTGTTTCCACAGCGGCGGGATTTATCGTCGGACTGCTTGTCAACTATATAATCTCGGTCCTGTATGTTTTTACGAGCGAAAAGCAAAAGGAGCAGGGCAGGGGCATAAAGGCGTTTATGATATACCTCGGCGTTTCGATCGTCGGGCTGCTCATCAATTTCGTCATAACTCAGTTCGGCTGCAATATATTCGGCATCACCCGTGAGGATACCTTCAAGTTCCTTGTTGTGAGCTGCGTCGCGGCGGGTATCGCTCTTATCTGGAACTATATCGGCAGAAAGACATTTGTTTACAGGGGTAAGTAATGGAAGAAAAGAACGTTATTATCATCGGCGCCGGCCCCGCGGGGCTCACGGCTGCGTACAAACTGCTTACCGAGACCGATTATAAGCCGATCATTCTTGAAGAAAGCCCGTATATCGGCGGTATATCCCGCACGGCGGTGCATAACGGCAACCGCATGGATCTCGGCGGTCATCGCTTTTTCTCCAAGGATGATTCCGTCATGAAGTTCTGGTTCGACCTCATGCCGCTCCAGGGCGCACCCGCAAAGGATGATATTATCCTTTCACGCCCCGTTCCGCTTGCGGAGGGCGGGCCCGATCCGGAATCGGAGGAGCGCGTCATGCTTGTCCGCGACCGTGTTTCGCGCATTTACTTCCTTAAAAAGTTTTTCGATTACCCCGTTACTCTCTCCGGTGCGACGCTCAAAAACATGGGCTTCGGGAACACGATGCGCGTCGGGTTCGGGTACATGGCATCCGTTTTTCATAAGCTGCCGGAGGATTCGC
Organism: bacterium; assembly: GCA_963661975.1. Taxonomy (GTDB): domain Bacteria; phylum Bacillota; class Clostridia; order Oscillospirales; family CAG-382; genus Coliplasma. The sequence continues at coordinate 64,806 of CAVLDN010000005.1, read as the reverse complement.
TTGAAAACTTTTATATCAACCGCTTCGGCCGCCCGCTTTACGAGATGTTTTTCGAGGATTATACGACAAAGCTCTGGGGCGTGAGCCCGAAGAACATTTCCGCCGATTGGGGTGCGCAGCGCGTGAAGGGGCTTTCGCTTTCCAAGGCTCTGTGGTCGTTCGTAAGCAAGCCCTTCAAGAAAAAGGACGCGGAGGTGGAAACCTCGCTTATCGAGCAGTTTTATTACCCGAAGAAGGGCCCCGGTCAGCTTTGGGAAACGCTTGCGTCGGAGGTGACACGGCTCGGCGGCGAAGTCCGTATAAACACCCGCGTGACGGGGCTTGACATCCGCGGCGGAAGGGTATGCGGCGTGAACGCCGTCTGCGGCGGGGAGGAAACGGTATATACCGGCGAAAAGTATATCTCCTCCATGCCGATAAAGGATCTTATCGCGGGGGTGCACGGCTCCGAGGTTCCCGCGGAGGTGCGCGATGTCGCGCTTAACCTTCCTTACCGCGATTATATGACCGTCGGCGTGCTTGTGAATAAGCTCAAAATCAAAAACGAAACGGCAAAAAAGACGGTCGGCGGCATCGTTCCCGATTGCTGGATATATATCCAGGAGCGTGATGTCCGCATGGGCAGGCTTCAGATATTCAATAACTGGTCGCCGTATATGGTGAGTGACCTTGAAAACACCGTTTGGATCGGTACCGAGTATTTCTGCGACGAGGGCGACGAAATGTGGAATATGCCGGATGCGGATTTTACCGCGCTTGCCGTGGAGGAGCTTGTTCGGATCGGCATTATCGAAAGCGGTGACGATGTTTTGGATACCGAACGACTGCGCGTGAAAAAAGCATATCCGGCGTATTTCGGGGCATACAAGGATTTCGACAAGGTCAGGGCGTATCTCGATTCGGTCGAAAATCTTTATTGCGTGGGCAGAAACGGGCAGCACCGGTATAACAACATGGATCATTCCATGCTCACCGCCTTTGAGGCTGTCGCCGCGATAAAATCCGGCAGCGCAAACCGCGATGGGATCTGGAACGTGAACACCGAAAAGAGCTACCACGAAACAAAAAGCAAATAAAACCGTATAATGCGGCGGCAGGGGCAAACGGCTCTTGCCGCCGTTTTTGCCGGTATTTTTCATCGCAAATGCCGAAATATCGGCGGCGGGCGGCCGCCCGATTGGCAAAAAAGACGGTTTCTGCGCAAAAAACTGCACAAAAATAATTGACATACGCTCCGCAATAATGTATAATATGAAAAACAATGGGCGACATATACCCCGGCGCAACGGCGGGTGTGCCCCTTTGCCTCCGCTTTTTCGGCGGCGGGAGGGCATTTCGCGGTTGTACGGTGCCTTCGGAGCGTTGCTCGAGGATGCTTCGCGGCACAAGCCGTGTATATGCTGTCATTGATATGAATTTCCGGGTTTTCGGCGCGCCGTGCGGCGCGCGGCAAAGGCTCAATGCCGCGCGTTCGTAAACGGATTCCGCCGCGGTTTCATTCAACGCCCTGTGCCCACGGGGCGGGAGGACACCTTCCGGAACACAAAAAAGGAGTGGTAGGCAAAAAGCAAAACATGAAAGAGAAGTCTCGCACAGAATCGAAAATAATATTATTAAGGAGACACTAATGAAAACCGTAAGAAGATCTCTCGCATCTCTTCTTTCTCTGCTTATGGTTCTGTCTTGCTGCACCGTCCTTTTCCCCGTTTTCGCAAGCGCGGAAGGGATCTCGTTCGGCTGGGTCACGGAATGGCTCGATGTCAATGAAAACGGTGTTTGGCAGGAAAACGCAGTTGTTCCCGAAGCAGAGCGCTTTGATTACCAATATGCCGCAAAATATGCAGACGGCAACTATTATTTCGGTCTTAAATACACCGGCGAACTTACCGGCACCGAAAGTTCCTACGGCAACGGCACAGGCACCAACCTTCGCCTTTGGGTAAGGAACCCCGCAACCGGTTATGTTTCCTATAACTACTTCTTTGATGTATCCTGGAACGGAACATCGTTTGTCACCCGCCTTATGCGTAATACGAACGCCGCCGGCAACAAAGCAGCGCCTGTTTGCGCATACGGTGCGGAATCCTATCCCTATACCGTAAACTGGGCGCGGACCGAAACGGGCGCGGAAATCGAACTGATCGTTCCGGATACCGTTATCGGCGCGGGCTATGAAACAAGGGCAATATTCTCGGTTTCCAATAAGAAGACCGCGAACTATTGCCTCCACAGCAACAACAATGCCAAGGCTCCCGCTTCCGTATGGTACGAAGGCGATGTTGTCATTATCGATAAAGCAGACTTTTTCGAACTTCTCGGCAACAATGTGATGATCGATAAGAGCAACTCCGTCTACGGCAATACGCAGATCCCCACGGATGAAAGCTACGGCACAATCAACTATGAATCCGATGAGGAAAACGTTTACATAAAAATCAGATATCACGGCGACCTTGCCACCAACGGCGAAAAATACGGCAACGGCAACGGCGCGTTCGTGCGTGTCTGGTTCCGCGATCTCGACAGAATGACGGACAATCAGTTCCAATCCTACGACTATTTCCTCGATGTCGAATACACTCCCGACGGAACCCGTACCCGCTTCCTCACCAATGCAAAGGCGACAAAAGCCAATGAAGCTTCCGTTACCTATGCATACGATGCCGAAAAACCCTACACCGTTGTCGGCATAGTCAATGAAGAAGCAGCCGACGGATACAAGTGGGAAGTAAGAATCACCATGCCGATAAGCGTTATCAGCGCAAACGGCAGATGGCAGTTCCAGCCCACGCTCGGCTTCTGGGGCGAACATCCCGATAAGGACGGCAAAACCGTCACCGGTTATTCCGCCCGTACATTCGGCAGCAACAACGCACCGTATTCCGAGTGGGTTGAATCCTCTGCGCTTCCCGCACTTCCCAAGTGGGGCGATGATATCCGCACCGGCAATATCGTCAAGGTCAATGTAAACCTCAACTCCGAGTGGCTGGATAAGATTGACTGCGACAAGGTAGCCAGTTACAGCGGTCTTCTCAACGACGGCGTTACCGCAGAAGACGGCGGAGCCTTCAGCTACGGCGCACCGTGGTATGCCTACTACATCAACGGCGAACATACCACTCTTGCCGATACGGCAAAACACCTCGGTAGAGCTACATTCGACCTCGGAACCGTCAAGCCCGTTTCCGAAATCGCAATGCAGGTTGCTCCCGCTGTCGGCGCAGCATCCTCTATCAAGGCCTATGCTTCCTTCAACAACGTGAACTGGTTCGAGATCGGCGAACTCACCTATGAAGGCACCAATATCCAGACCATCAGCCTCGTTCTCGAGAAGGAGATCGAAGCCCGCTACTTCAAGGTGGAAATGGTCACCACGGGAATGTTCTTCATGGTTTCGGAAATCATGATATATCAGTATACCGAACCCGGCTACTTCACCGAAGTTGATAACCCCAAGTTCTCCGAGCTTGATAATATCGCAAGCGCGGAAGGCACCACTGTTACCTACAACAACGTAGATGTGACCGGCACCTACACCGGCAATGTTACCGACGGTGTCACCGGTCCGGCCGGCTATAGCAACACTTGGCGCGGTTTCAAACAGGGCGGCAACGTCGTGTTTGATTTCGGCTCTGTCAGAAGCGACATCGGCTCTGTCGATATCTTCACCTGGCCGGCAAACAGATCCGGCATCACCAAGCCGGAACGCATCGCCGTGGAAGCTTCCATAGACGGCAAAAACTGGTTCACCGCTTATGAATCCACCGATTTTTCTGCGGATAAATGGAACGTCAAGGATGATAACGTTCTTAAAGAAACCATCCACTTCGACAAGCTCCTTGCGGGCAGATATGTCAGAGTGACCGCAAGCGGCAGCTGGGTATTCGTTTCCGAAATCCAGGTCAATGCTCATACCGAAGTTGAGGGTATAGCAAAACTTTCGCATACGTATCTGTATGATCCCACCTCTGCCAATGTTATCACCTACGGCATGGGTGAAAAGATCGGCGATGTTTCCGGCGAAAAGAAGCTCCAGTGGTGGAATCTCGCCGCCTGCAAATATGACCCTGCAACCGGCACCTTCAAGGTGACCGAAATCCGCAAGGGCACCGGGAGCGAAGATTTCCGCGATATGGCAATTCCCGAGTTCGGCTTCGTCCTCGGCGCACACAAGGATCAGTCCCCTGCTCTCGCAGAGTTTATAAACGGCCTTAATGTCGACGATACCGTATATCTCTACGGCGTTGATCTGACCGAAAACAGATCCGTTGCGCTTGACCGCGCCTGCGTAAAAACGACTCCGATCGAGGGCGAAACCCCCGTTACGGCTCCCGTTACGGCGCTCAAGACACTTTCCGGCTATGCCGGCGGCGATGTCACGATCTGGATCCCCTTCACTCAGGAAACAGCCGTTTACTACACCGCTCTTACCATACGCAAAGCTCTCTACCCCGATGACACCAAGGACCGTGACTATGCATGGTACAGTGTTATCATCGTCGGTGCAGACGGCAAGGTTATCGATGTTCTCAAGAGCCGCACCGGCAAGGATATCGTTATCCCCGATGGCGGCTATGCTATCGGTGCTCACAGCGACAGCACTTCCGCGCTTGCCATTGTTGAAAATGCAAATATCGGCGATACCGTATATCTCTACGGTCTCGACCTTCACGCAAACGCAGGCAAGAGCGGCGCTCTCGAAAATGCATATTTCGGCATCCTCCACAGACACAACATGGTAGAACACGTTGTCGCCGCTGACTGCACGACAGACGGTTATACCTATGAAGAATGCGTCTGCGGCCAAAAAACCGCAAACCACGATATCGTTACCGCTACCGGCCACGATGTCGAAGGTCAGGAAGTTCTGGTTCTCGATCCGACCTGCGGCGCTATCGGCTACAGCTATCAGATCTGCAAGAACTGCGATGAAGAGATCAAAATAGAAGGAACCGAAACACAGCCCACCGGCAAACATCAGTACCATGCAACCGTGAGAGAAGAGGATAACGCATTCTTCGATTTCAACTGCATTGTCTGCGACGAAAGCTATGTCGGCAACATCGGCGGCGAAGAGGCTGCCAAGCTTGCCGTTTCGCACCACAACACCTACAGCTGGGGCAGCAACGGTTTCGGTGTTACCATGATCACCGGTGATGCCGGCAAGAAGGTCAGCGAAGTTGACAGCAGATACCATTCCAGCTTTGCCGGATACATTGTCGAAAGATCAGGCGATCACTACATTGCTACCAACTTCGTAAAATCCGGCGCAAACGATCTCGTTATCCCCGAAAGCGGCTTCGTACTCGTCGTTCTTCCCACCCACACGAAATACGGCCAGTACTTCAGCAACGGCGAACTGCTCGGCAATTATATCATGCCGACGTTCGTCAGCAGCTACGGCTTCGGTGCTTCCTTTGCGATAGATATCGCTTCTTATCCCGAACAGACCAACTGGTTCTATGCGGTTCCTGCCACGGGAGCAACCCATGTTGAATCGCTCGGTGCAAAGATCAATTTCGTTACCAAGTCGATCCGCTTCGGCGCAACCTTCACCAAGGGTGAAGGCAAGGTTGTTTCTCTCGGCATGCTTCTCATACCGGAAGAAAAGCTCGGCGAAAATGTTCTCGACCTCAAATTGGCACAGGAAAATGAGCTTGTTGCCAATGTTCGTACCATGAGAGTCGAAAATCTTGTCGATAACCAGGCGTTCGACGGTTACGAAACCATCACCTTCACCGTTACGGTGAACGGCCTCGAAGACCATGAGGATGCCATCATCTGCGCACGTCCGTATGTTGTTTATGAGGGCGGCGTCATTGAGTACGGCAGACTTGTTCTCCGCAGCTACGAAGCGGTTCGTGCAATCAGCAAAGAAATAACTTAAGCACAAAAATTCATCTCGTTCTCCTTGAAGGGGCGCGCCGAAAGGCGCGTCCTCTTCTTTTTGTATGACGCAAAAAACTTTTTGCAGTCACGTTCCCCGGATTGACACGGCGGCGGCGGCGTGGTATAATCACAGAGTGATAAAATTTCAAATCATATCGGCGGGGTTACGGCATAATGAAAGAAAACGGCAGAAAAAATACCGAGCTTGATACCGACGGGCTTTTTATAGGCAGAAACGCCGTTACGGAGCTGCTCAAAAGCGGCAGAACGGTAGACAGAATATATATTCAGAAGGATGATACGCGCGGCCCTCTTACTCCGCTGCGTGCGCTTGCCGCGGAAAAGGGCGTTCCCCTTATAGAAACCGATGTGCGCAAGCTTGCCGCAATGTCGGGCGGGGGAGTGCACCAGGGTGTTATCGCCGTTGCAGCCGAGACGGATTATCTTTCGGTCGAGGAGCTGCTTGAAAATTGCGAAAAGACGGGTGAAAAGCCATTCTTTCTCATCTGCGATTCGGTAAACGATCCGCATAACCTCGGCGCGCTCATCCGCAGCGCAAACTGCGCCGGAATGAACGGCGTTATCATTCCGAAGCGCCGCAGCGCGGGCGTGAACGGCACCGTTGCGAAATCCAGCGCGGGCGCAGTGTTTTCCATGCCGATCGCGCGCGTGCCGAACCTTGCCGCCTGTGTGCGGACATTAAAGGAACACGGTGTGTGGATATGGGCGACGGAGGCGGGCGGAAAGCCCTATTACGAACAGGATTTCAAATGTGCCTGCGCGCTCATTCTCGGGAGCGAGGGCGAAGGTGTCTCCGAAATTTTGAAAAAGGAAAGCGATTTCCTTGCGGGCATCCCGATGTACGGGAGCATAAATTCATTGAACGTTTCCGCGGCAGGAGCGATAGTTATGTTTGAAGCCGCAAAACAGCGCAGCAACGGTTGAGAAAGGGGGAGGATGCCGGATGTCTGAAAATAAAAAAGGCTCTTTGCCCGATGTTCTTGCCGTTCTGCGCGATGCGCAGAACCAAAACGAAGCGGATATGAAGTCCGAAGGCTCCGTACCCGCTCACACCGCGGATGCGACGATAGTCGCGCCGGAGGAGCCGGGGAAGAAGCGCACGAAGGTTACAAAGCGTATAAATGCCGAAACGGCCGAACTGATCGACCGATACAGCGAACGCAGGGAGGAACCGAAGCTGAGCGATACGCAAAAGCTTCGCGCAAAGCTTGCCGAACGTGCGGAAAATGCCGAGCTGCTCGGATATCTGGGCGATGAAAAGTTCGGCAGGAGCGAAAGAGTCGAAAAGCTCTATGATATGATAAACGACGCTAAGACCCGCACACTTTCGGATGCCGAAAAGCAGCCGCCCGCGGGGTTTGCGAAAAACCGCTTTTCAGACAGCTCCGCTGCAGCAGAGGAGGACGAATATTCCCAGGAGCAGATGTTTCCGCTGGGGGATACGCTCAATTTTGCCGATAAAGAATCGGACAAGACCGCACGGTATGATGACGATTATGCATCGCTTACCGAACGCGTGAGCGGAAAGGAACTCGACTTTGACGACGGCGAAGCCGAAGGCCAGATAAAACTTGTTCCGGATGAAGAATCGCTTGATGTTTACGGCGGCGATCTCGATGAGACCGATATAAATCTCCGTCTTGCCTTCGAAATGATGAAGGATGAGGACGGCAGCCTTAAAAAGCTTGCGGACAAGAGCCGCGAAAAGCTCCGCCGCGAGCGCCGTCTGCGCTCTGCGGAACAGTCGACGGAATATACCGACAGAAACCAAAATGCCGTTGTCGGCGGCGAATTGCGCAAAAGAAAGCGCACGGCGTTTGCGCGGATAATCGTTGTTGCCCTGCTTATGCTCGGCATACTTTTCCTTGAGCTTGCCACGAAGGACAGCTCACTCCATCCGGATTTCACCAAGCAGGGAAGATACGGCATACTTTACATACTCATCGATCTTCAGCTTCTGTTCTTTATCGCGCTTGCGCTGATCGGGCATATCCGTTCGGGCCTGCGCGGGATATTCTCTCTGTCCCTGAATGCGGACAGTCTTCTTGTGATGTCGGTGCTGGCATCGGCGGCATATTCGCTTGTCGTGATCTTCACCGATCCGCAGGCGGGCGATCTTAAGCTTTACAATCTTCCCGCCGCGTTTGCGGGGTTCTGCTCCGCCGTTTCGGCTTATCTTGCCGCACGGCGCGATTACCGCTGCTTCCGTATTCTTGCATCCAAACGCCCGAAATACGTTGCAAGCCCGCTTTCCGGCGGCACGCGTGAGGCGGATGAATTTTATAAATACCTCTTTGAGGACAGCGAAATATATACCGTAAAGCACGCCGGCTTTGTTGATGGCTTTTCCGAAAGAATGCAGAAGCGCTCCGGGTTTGAGGATTCCTTCAACTTCCTGCTTCCCGTCATACTTATTGTCGGTGCGGCGCTTTTCGGTGTGATGAAGTTCTTCGGCAGTGCGACCTCGACGGCATATTGCGCATTTTCGGTGCTTATCGCAGCGAGTGTCCCCGCAACGGGGTTCTTCACCGTTGTGCTGCCCACCGTTTTCGCAAACCGTGTCGGCGCAAAGCATTCCACCGCTTTTATCGGCAATACCGTTGCAGAGGAATACGCTTCCGCTTCTGTTATCTCTTTTGCGGATACGGAGATTTATCCCGCAAGCCTTGTCAAGATAACAAATATCCGCCTTTACGGTGAAAACCGTATCGACGAAATACTTACCGGACTCTCCGGAGTGTTTTCCTATGTCGGCGGCCCGCTTGCAAAGGTGCTTTCCTCCGCCGTGCCGGAGGATGACGCCGCACCGAAGCTGATACGCGTTATCGAAAGTGCATCGGACGGGCTCTGTGTCGCAATGGACGGCAGAAATTATTTTCTCGGCAAGCGTTCGTATATGAAGCGTTACCGCTTTGAATGCCCCGTGGATGACGGCGATGACGAATACGATAAAAGCGTCGGCTCGATCATGTATGTCGTTATCGACGAAGGGCTTGCCGCAAAGCTTTATATTCGCTATACCGTCAATCCGCTTTTCGATTCGCTTCTTAAAGATATGTATAAAGCCGGGCTCTGCCTCGGTGTCAAAACACTCGACCCGAACATCAACAACGATCTCCTCTCCATGGGGATAAAGTTCCGCAAATGCCCGATATCCGTGCTGCGCGGTGTTTCGCCGGATGATGTCGCGGCGGAGGTCGAGCGCGCCGACAGCGGCATTGCCTGCAATTCCACACTGCATAACTTCCTTAAAATGTTTTCGGTGTGCGACAAGGTCCGCAATGTGACAAAATTCAATGTCGTCATCAGCGTGATCAGCGTCTTCATGTCGTTTATACTTGTTTCCTTTCTTGCCGTGAGCGGCGATATTTCGGCTATAAATTCGCTTTACGCGGTCGCATTTCAGCTGTTTTGGATGCTTCCGGTGTGGCTTGTGTCGTTTTTCGCGATATAACGGCGGGCAAAAAAGCAAAAAATTCGGTGATTTGACCTAAAAATCCGAACTTCATACTTGATTATTGGTTCTTTGTCCTATATAATAGTGTAATAGGAGAAAAATGCACTAATTTTATTTCGGAGGAAACTTTCATGGCAAAATTCACTTCTTCGCAAATCAGGAATGTATGCCTCGTCGGCCACAGCGGCGACGGTAAGACATCTCTTGTCGAATCGATCCTTTATCTCGCAAAAGCGATCGACAGACTCGGCAAGCCTTCCGACGGCAATACCGCAAGCGACTTTGATTCGGAAGAGATCAAAAGAGGCTATTCCATCCAGACCTCGCTTGTAAATGTAGAATGGAACGGTAAAAAAATAAATATACTTGACACCCCGGGTATGTTCGATTTCGCGGGTGAGGTCAAGGAGGCTGTTGCGGTTTCCGCAAGCTCGGTCATCGTTGTCGATGCAAAGAGCGGCTGCAAGGTCGGCACCGAGCTCGCATGGGATTATTCCGCGGGCAAGCCCAAGGCGTTCTTCGTCAACAAGGTTGATGATGAAAACTCCAATTTCGAAAATACATACAACGGTCTGCGCGAAACCTTCGGTTCGACGGTCTGCCCGCTTCTCGTCCCCTTCAACGAAGGCACCGGAAATGTCGGCTTTTACGATTTGATCACCGATGAATGCTTCACCTGCGATGCAAAGGGCACACGCACCGCCGTCGAGCTTCCCGCAAGCTATGCGGACAAAATAAAGGCATATCAGGCACAGCTCGATGAATCGCTTGCCGCTACGAGCGACGAGCTTATGGAAAAGGTTCTTATACTCGAAGAACCGCTCACTCACGAGGAAAAGCACGAAGCGCTCAACGCCGGTCTTATCAGCGGCGCCATCGCTCCGGTATTCTGCGGCAGCGCGATCAAGCTCGCGGGTATCAGATACTTCCTCGATATCGTCGCGGCAGCGTTTGTTTCGCCGCTCGAATCCATGAAGGGCGCCGATGAAAACGGCGACACCGCACTCTTTGTCTTCAAGACTCTTTCCGATAACTTCGGCAAGAAGGTATTCTTCAAGGTCATGAACGGCAAGTTGAAGAAGGACCAGGTCCTGAACAACATCACCTCCGGTCAGCAGGAAAAGATCGCGCGTATCTGCACCTGCATCGGCAAGAAGGAATCCGAGGTCGACGAGCTTTGCACCGGCGATATCGGCTACACCGTTAAGCTTGTCAATACCAACATAAACGATACTCTCGCTTCCGGCAGCATCACGGAAGAATATCCGAAGATCGAATTCCCGAAGCCCTACTACACCATGGCTATCCGTCTGCTCTCCAAGAACGACGAAGACAAGATATCCTCCGGCATAGCAAAGCTTCTTGATGAGGATAAGACACTCGGCTACCTCAACAATGCCGAAACAAAGGAAATGACCGTTTCCGGTCTCGGCGATATCCACCTTGATGTCATGTGCGCAAAGCTGAAGAGCCGATACGGCACCGCCATCGAGCTTCAGGAGCCGAAGATAGCATACCGCGAAACCATCAAAAAATCCGTACAGGTACAGGGCAAGCACAAAAAGCAGTCCGGCGGTTCGGGTCAGTACGGCGATGTCCGCATAACCTTCTCTCCGGGCGAAGCCGAAGGGCTCACCTTCACGCAGAGCGTTGTCGGCGGCAACGTTCCGAAGAACTATTACCCCGCTGTCGAAAAGGGCCTGCTCGAAGCAATGCAGAAGGGCGTTCTTGCCGGATTCCCGGTGGTCAACCTTGCTGCCGATCTTTACGACGGTTCTTATCATCCCGTCGACTCCAACGAAATCTCCTTCAAGCTTGCCGCAAAGCTTGCGTATAAAGAGGGCCTTCCCAAGGCGAACCCCGTTATTCTCGAACCGGTCGGCTACCTTAAATGCACCATTCCCACATCCTTCTCCGGCGATATCATGGGCGATATTTCCAAGCGCCGCGGCAGAATCATGGGCATGAGTGAAAGCAGCCGCAAGGGCTACACTGTCATCGAAGCCGAAATTCCCTGCGCGGAAATGACGGTCTACGCCATCCAGCTCCGTGCGATGACACAGGGCCGCGGCAGCTACACCTTCGATTTCGTAAGGTATGAAGAAGCTCCCGCCGAAGTCGCTCAGAAAGTCATTGCCGATGCAAAGAATAACGAGGAAGAATAATTTACTCGTTCGCAACATCTCGAAACTCTAAAAGTGAGGCAAAGAATATGAAAATCAAAAGAAGCTCCGCGGCACGCCGCGTACTTGCAATGCTCGTTATCGCACTGGCAGCCTGCACGGTGTTTGCGGCCTGCGTCGATGTCGACAGCAGCGGCGATCTGCTCGAAAACGGGAATGTCAGTCTGAATGAGAGCAGCCGGACTGTCGATTCCAGCACCGAAGAGGTCACCGGAGCAGAAGGCTACACTGCGACCCCGGTCGTAAAGCAATGCGTTAATATCACGCCGGACACCGTCGCCCTTGTCGGTGAATGTGAGGAAGGCTCCGTGATAACCGTTACCGGCGGCAAAGAGGATGTTACGGCAGAATCCCGCGGAAAGTATTTCATCATTCAGACCGAGCTTAAGAGCAAGAATAACCTTCTCAAAATAAGCGCGCTTGTCGAGGGTAAAAAGCAATCCGAGGAACGCGAATATGTCGCATACTACAATGCGACTGCAGATACAAGACTCGACGGAAACAGCGTTTCCGTCGGCGTGAATTCGCGCCTGTTTTTCGATAAAATGCTCGATGACGCTTCCGGCAAGAATCTTTACACCGCTTCGCAGGTCACTGCTATCCGCAACTTCGTTTCGGACACCATCAACGGTTATGACGAACGCGCAAAGGGCCAGGAGGTAGAGATCATCTTCGCACTGATTCCGGATGTGACGACCATCTACCCCGAAATATTCCCGGAGGGTGCCGTTGAGCACACCAACACCACCATTTACGATCAGGTGCTGAAGGCTCTCACCGAGACACGCGCTACCGTTGTTGATATGCGAGCCGTCTTCAATGCGCTCAAAGACAGCGAAGAGCTTTCCGCTTACGGCGGTCTTTACCGTGTGAACGACAGCAACCTGACCGATTATGCCGGCTTCCTGACCTATACCGAAATCATGAATGCCGTTGCAAAGCGCTTCCCGGATGCGGCTCCCCACACTATCGAAGAATTCGAACTTCAGAATGTCACCTCCATTGGCGGTAACCTTATCAACTACCGCGAAATCGAAAGCGGCACTGTATATGAAGAGCTTACGCTCCTCAAGCCGAAGTTCACGCTTAACCTCGGTACGAACGGTGCAGGCTCCTCTACGCTTACGGCTCTCCGCAAGTATATCGACAAAGATAACGGCGATTACGGCTTCTTCATTACCGACGACGATTCCGATAATATCAACGGTATCGCCGAAAGATGGCTTATAGACACCGCAAGAACCGATGTCAAACTCCCCAACGCGATGATCTACCGCGATGAGGGATCCTACACTTTCTCGGATATCCTTGCCGAAAGATTCGATAAATCCCTTCTCGGCAAGAGCGGCGATTTCATTGTCAACCTTTCCAACAGTATCCTTTACAGGGCAGACGATAAGAACGTTGTCGACTATATAATCGTCATTCTTTCCGAATTCAACATGGAAAGCGCATTCTCGCTTGCCTTTGGGGAATAATCACGCGGAACAGATTGCTCTTTATTCGCGTAAAATATACCGATATTGAATTATCGGGATGTTTGTGCGGATGAAGAAACGCAAAAACCGTTTCCCCTTGTATTATCGTCAATGATAATGCTTATATGCCCGCTCTGCGGGCTATGCGGAAGCGCGGCTCCCCAAAAGGGTGCCGCGCTTTCTCTGCTTTCGGATGGGAAAGTCGAAACATTTGCAGTTTTTTCTGAGCTGACACTTTCCGCCGAAGGTGCGGACGAGATGAAAAACGATATGTTCGAAAACCTTTTCGATTTTATTCCGTATACCCGCCTGCGCATCGCTTGTTCCGAAACGCGCGGAAATACGGTTTGTATGCTTAAATAAGTATTTTTGCGGTGGAAGGGAAGTCACGTGCCCTCTTGCCGCTTTCTTTTTGGCGCAAAAGGTTGACACCGCCGCTCCGTTTTGGTAAAATAAACGAGTATGTGAGGTGTAAAAATGTATTCTTCGAAAATGATGATAGTCGTGCGCAAGGATCTGAATATGCGCAAGGGCAAGCTTGCGGCGCAGGCGGGGCATGCCTGTGTGGAAGCAATACTTGCCGCGTTGGATAAGGAAAACCGTCTTGATGATATCAGAATGTACGGAACACATCCCACCTTGAAACCTTCGCGCAAGAAGACCGCGCTTACCGAGTGGTTCGAAAACGGAGTTGCAAAGATCTGCGTTTATGTCAATTCCGAACAGGAACTTTTGGAGATCGACCGCCGCGCAAAGCAAAAGGGGCTTATTTCGGCATTGATCACCGATGCCGGCATGACAGAGTTCCACGGTGTGCCGACACATACCTGCCTTGCGATAGAGCCGGCGTTTCCGCAGGATGTCGATCCTATAACCGGCGAACTTCCGCTTTATTGACCGATATTTCACAAAAGCGGTTGCAAAACAGCGCGCAAAAAGCTATTGCTCACTTGGAGGTGTGTGTATTTGGAAAAGAAGGAAAAGCAAACCTTCCGCGAATGGGCGGAAAATATATGGTACTATTATAAATGGCTTGTCCTGTTCATCGGGCTTGTGGCCGTATTTGCGGTGATAAGCATCGTTCAGCTTTCGCAAAACGATGATCCGGATGTCGATGTGATGTTTGTCGGGCCGGGGTATTATCTTGACCAAACATCCAAGGAAAATCTGAGCGATTCATTTGAACTGCTTTCGGAGGATTACAACGGCGACGGAAAGTTCACCCTCAATCTGCTGGATATAACCATGCCGCAGCTCGAAACCCCCGAGGGAAAGCAGAATATCGATCAATACAACACGGGCTTGAAGCGGTTCGAAGCGGAAATACGCACATCCGATGCCGCAATATATATACTAGACCGCGAGTATTTCGATAAATGTATGGATCTTTCGCTGCTCACTCCGATCACGGAGGTGATCGACGATGCATATCTGCCCGAAAACATAATAGAGGGCTGCGGGATCCTGCTTTCCGATCTTGATGTTTACGGCTTGCCCGGGTTCGATCGCTTTCCGGAAGATGCGATAATCTGCCTGCGCCGTTCCCCGGAAAAGGATGAGATCACATACGGAAAAAGCACCGAGGCGTGGGACGGAAACCGCCGAAGCTTCGTCGCGGCGGTAAAATACAAAAAAGGCAGCAAATAACTCTTGCAAAATATGCCGAAATATGGTAAAATAAGATAATCGTAAAATTACCGGAGGATTATTTCCAACATGAGCAACATAGTCAGGAAAAAGAATACAAGGACGATCATCATCTGCATCGTTCTCAGCGTCTTGCTTCTTGCGGGTTCGGCTTATGTCATTGTGGATCATCTTGTCCACAAAGGCCGCCCCTGTGATACGTTTACTGATGAGGGCAAAGGCTTCCTCGAAGCATATGCCGCATCTATCGAAAAGTCCGTGCGTGAGCTTACCCAGGAGGATATCGACAAGATCCAGTACCTCGCGTTCAGCGTGCCGATCGAAAATCAGCAGGATCAGAGCTCCGTTTCGATAACATACCGTGTTGTCATCGGTTATGAAGATGCCGCAAATGCCGTCGCAAGGGGCGAAACGCCTTCCGCCGATTCGATCAAGACGATCAGCGGCTCAAACGTGTTCCTTACCGACGCAAGCGATATCAACAAATTCAAGAACCTCCGCGTTCTTCGTTTCTTCGATGAAAACACCGTCTATGAAATGAACACCGCCTGCTACACCAGCCAGTACATGGCTTATTACTATCAGCTCAGCGGTTTGAGCTACACCGGTGTTTCCTTCGACAATCTCATCTCGGTTGTTGCTTTTTCCGGGCTCAAAAACCTCGGCCAGCTTTCCGAGCTTACATCTCTCGAAGAACTTTCGCTTCAGTATACCGGGCTCAAAACGCTTAAGGGTATCGAAAACTTCAAGTCGCTCAAAACGCTTGATATCAGCCATACCAACATTTCCGACATTTCCGCACTTGCGGGCTGCACCGGCCTTGAAACGCTCAATATAACCGATCTTGCCGGAGAGCAGGATACAACCCTCGATGAAGCTTCTGCGGAAAACACCGATGCGGGCGATGACGAAAACGAGGAAGAAACCAAGACGGGCATAACCGAGCTTGATGCGATCAAGGGGCTTGTCAACCTCAAAAAGCTTGTCATCTCCGGCAATGCCGTCGCCGATATCAGCGGTCTTTCCGGGCTCACCGCGCTTGAATACTTCTCCGCTACGGATAACTATATAAGCGATATTTCGGTTATCAAGAACATGAAGTCGCTCAAAGAGCTTTCCCTTGCGATGAACAAGGTCACCGACCTCAGTGCCGTCAACGGCTGTGAAAAGCTTGAAAAGCTTTATGCTTACGAAAACGAGATCACCGCTCTCGGCGATTTCTCCAAACTCAAGGCGCTTGATACCGTTGCCGTATACGACAACAAACTCACCGATATAAGCACTCTCGAAAACTGCACAAAGCTTACCGCTATTTCCGCTTATAATAACGAAATCACAACCCTCGGCAATCTCGGCAAGCTTACCGAACTCGCAACAATTGACATTTACGAAAACAAACTCGAATCGCTTGAAGCACTTGCCGGCTGCGAAAAGCTTACTGCCGTCAATGCCTATAAGAATGATATCACCACCCTCGGCGATTTCAGCAAACTTAAAGAGCTTGTAACCCTCAATATTTACGAAAATCACATTTCCGATCTTTCGACTCTCAACGGGCTCACAAAGCTCGAAACCATCAATGCGTACAGCAATGATCTTGCCGGTGAGCTTGATCTTACCGGCTGCACGGCTCTGACAACTCTTTCAATCTACCATTCTAAGGTTGAACACGACCACAAGGATGACGAAAAGGAAGAGGATCATGTAGAGGATGAGTACACCGGCAACCTCGAAAAGCTTGTCATCAAGGGGCTTGAAAACCTCACAAGCGTTGATGCTTACGGTCAGAAGCTCACTGCAATCCCCGATCTTACCGATTGCAAGGCGCTCGCAACGCTCAACCTTTCCGATAATAAGATCACGGATATTTCCGCAATGAAGGATAATACCGTTGTTACCACGCTCGACCTTTCCGAAAACGAGATCACCGATATTGCGGACCTCGGCGAACTTAAGAACCTCAAAACTCTTAATGTTTCCGACAACAAGATAGAATCGCTCGATTCCTTCGGTGAAAAGCTTTCCACCTCGTCTACCTTGAAGCTCACCCTTTCCGGCAACCCGATTACCGCCGAAAAGGTCGATGAATTCAAGAAAAAGTTCACCGGCGTTGCCGTCACCTTTGAAGAAAATACGGATGATGACAAAGCGGACGACACGACCGAGGACAACACCGATGAAACAAGCGGCGATGCATCGGATGAACGCAGCGAAAGCGAAGAAAGCAAGGCGGACAACGAGTAAACCGCTCCGCGGTGTGAGCATATAATTGACAAAAGAGCGCCGGAGGCACACGGGAATGTGCGCATCCGGCGCTTATTGATAAGGAGGAAAAAACCATGCCCGATATGCTGGTTAAGCTTTATGAGCTTCCCGAAAGCAGGGAAGTATATTCCGCACTTGCGGAGAAGGGTATCAAGATAATTCGCCCCATGACACCCAACAAGACAAAGGTTGTCGAATGGGTGCGCGAGCATTTTCATGACGGTTGGGCGGATGAGATTTCCGCTGCATTTACAAGGCACCCCGTGGGCTGCTTTATCGCCTATGACGAGCAGAACAAAAAAATACTCGGCTTCGGCGGTTACGATTGCACATATAAGAATTATTTCGGCCCTACGGGAGTCGATGAGAAAGAGCGCGGCAAGGGTATCGGAAAAGCGATCCTGCTCCGCTGCATGGAAGCAATGCGCGATGAGGGGTATGGGTATGCCATAATAGGCAGTGCCGGCCCGGTGCATTACTATGAAAAATGTCTCGGTGCGACGGTCATTGAAGGTTCTGTTCCCGGAATATACAAAGATCTTATCTGAAAGAAGTGTTTTATATGCAAAAGCTGAGAGCCGGCATCGTCGGCGCAACGGGTATGGTCGGTCAGAGGTTTATCACCCTTATCGAGAATCACCCGTATTTCGAACTTGCGGCGGTTATCGCAAGTCCCTCCTCCGCGGGGAAGCCTTACGGCGATGCCGTGAAGGGCAGATGGAAGATGAAAACTCCGCTTTCCGAGCGTGTTGCCGCTATGGAGGTCATAAATTCCGAAGATGTAGATGCCATCAAGAGCAAGGTGGATTTCGTATTTTGCGCCGTGAATATGCCCAAAGCCGAGGTAAAGGTACTCGAGGAGGCATACGCAAAGGCGGAAATTCCGGTCGTTTCCAACAATTCGGCAAACCGCGGCACGAATGATGTGCCAATGCTTATTCCCGAGATAAATTACGCGCACACCGCCGTTATTGCGGCACAGAAGGCGCGTCTTGGAACAAAAAAAGGTTTTATCGCCGTTAAGCCGAACTGCTCTATTCAGAGCTATGTTCCGGCGCTTGAACCGCTGCGCGGGTTCGGGATAAAGTCTGTTTCGGTCACGACATTCCAGGCTATCTCCGGTGCGGGAAAGACCTTCGAAACCTTCCCCGAAATCGTCGATAATGTCATCCCGTATATCGGCGGCGAGGAAGAAAAGAGCGAACAGGAGCCGCTCAAAATCTGGGGCAGCGTGGAAAACGGACATATCGTAAACGCGACGGCGCCCGTGATATCCGCACAGTGCATACGCGTTCCCGTTTCGGACGGCCATCTTGCAACGGTCTCTGTCAGCTTTGAAAAGAAGCCGACGCGTGAGGAGATACTTTCCGCATGGGATAGCTATGTGGGTGAAGCACAGCGGCTTGCGCTTCCGCACGCCCCGGAAAAGTTCATCACCTATTTCGATGCCCCCGATCGTCCGCAGACAAAGCTCGACCGCGATCTTTACGGCGGCATGGGCATCTCCGTCGGCAGACTGCGTGAGGACAGCATATTCGATTACAAGTTTGTCTGCCTTTCCCATAATACGCTGCGCGGAGCGGCGGGAGGCGCGGTGCTTTGCGCCGAACTGCTTTATAAGCAGGGATATCTGTATTGATTCAAGGCAAAATAAAACCGGCGGGAAAACCGCCGGTTTTTGTTTGCTTATGGATTCTTTTGCCCGAGCGCCGCACGCAGTGCCTTTATTATGGGCAACGCAAGCAGTGCCATAAAGAAGTTGCTCACGCCGTGTATGGCATCAAACGGGATTCCCGCTATTATCCATGCGATCATGCCCTTGAAGTTCAATCCGAACATCAGTGCCTGCATTGGTGCATAAAGCGTTCCGAACAGAAACCCGTGCAATGCACAGACAACCATATATACCGGAACGGCTTTTTTTGGCGGCATATCCTTCGGCAGCAGCATAACTGCCGCCCAAAGCAATGTCCACAGGTAGGTATAGGGTATCCACCAAAGGCTGAACCCGGCATATATGCCCTGAATAAGGACATAAATGTATATCGGATAAAGCGCCTTTGAGCGGAAAACCACGGTATACGCCGTGACAAGCACCGCCAGCATATGAACATTCGGGAGAAATTCAAGTGCAAGCTTTGTGGCAAACATCAAAGCACCCAAAAGTGGGAATATGCAGATCTCCCTTATAGAAAGCTTAACCCTTTTCAACCTTGAATGTGTAGGTCTTGCCTGCCTCTATATCAGTGGAATCAACGCCTGTGCTGGCATATTCATCGCCGATGTAGAATGCCCAGTAGGCTTTATCGGTGTCGTAATCGACGGTGACACCGTTGACGGTTTTGACATAAAGTCCGTATTGACTTTCATCCCCGGCGATGAGCCCGGCATCGAGCAGAGCTTTTCCGACAGTCTTTTCATCGGTGTGGATGGTAAAGAGCGTTTCCTTGCCCTCGGCATCGATCACCTTGAAGAAAAACTCGGTTTTGCCCTCGCCGATAATGTTTTCATCGGCTTCGGATGATTCGTCTGCAGGCAGCGCGCTTTCCGCTGTACTGCTTTCCGCCTCGGCAATGCTGCTCTCCGCGGCGGAGAAGCCTGCTGCCGGGCTTTCGGTTTTGCTCTGTTCGTTGCCGCTGCATCCGCAGAAAACTGTGATAACGGCGACAAAACAAAGCAAGAGCGCTGTGATTCTTGCTGTGGTTTTCATTTTTTCTCCTTTGTTCTTTTGTTTATTCAGCCCCGTTTTCGGCAATGGCGAGTCTTGCACAGCAAGCAAGAACTTCTGCCGCACGGGCGATTTCCGAAAGAGAAGGGTAGGTAGGCGCGATACGGAGCATATTGTCGTTCGGATCGATCCCATAGGGGAACATTGCGCCGGCGGGCGTGATTATCAGCCCGATATCGCGGCAGAGCTCGAAGGTGCGCTTTGCCGTGCCGTTCGGCAGGACAAGTGTGATGAAGTATCCGCCGTTCGGTTTTGTCCACGAAACGCCGTGTGTTCCCGCAAATTCGCGCTCAAATGCATCATAGACCGCCTGGAATTTCGGGCGGATGATGTTCATATGCACATGCATTTGCGAAACGATATCATCATAGCAGCGGAAAACCTTGGAATGCCGCAGCTGATTCATTTTGTCGTGCCCGATGGTCTGTATCTTCATCGCGGCAAGGATGCGCTCGATATTGCGCGGACTTGCGGCAATGCAGGATATACCCGATCCCGGGTAGGTTATCTTGGAGGTGGAGGCAAATTCAAAGAAGAGATCTTCGTTGCCGTATTTGCGTGCTTCGGAGAAAATTTCAAGCACTTCATCGGGCGTGTCCGTCAAATCGTGAAGAACATATGCATTGTCCCAGAACACACGAAAATCCTTTGCCTTCGGGCGGAGTGCGGCAATGCGGCGGACGGTTTCGTCCGAATAGGAAACGCCCATCGGGTTGGAATATTTCGGTACGCACCAAATGCCCTTGATGGTTTCATCGGATGCGACAAGCGATTCGACCATATCCATATCCGGCCCGGTTTCATAAAGCGGGATATTGATCATGTTTATGCCGAAAAATTCGCATATGGCGAAGTGCCTGTCATAGCCCGGAACCGGGCAGAGGAAGGATATCTTTTCGTACTTTGACCAGGGCTTGCAACCATCCTCCGTTGGGTGGAGCATCGCACGGGCGACGGTATCGTACATGAGGTTGAGGCTTGAGTTGCCGCCGACGATGATATGGTCGGAGCCGACACCGAGCATTTCGCCCAAAAGCCGTTTCATTTCGTTTATTCCGTCAAGCCCGCCGTAATTGCGGCAGTCGCTGCCTGTTTCGGAAAAACATTCTTCGTTGCAGGTAACGGCGGTAAGCAACCGTTCCACGGTTGCAACCTGTTCGGGACTCGGTTTCCCGCGGGACATATCGAGTTTAAGACCGAGAGCCTTATAGTCTTCGTACCTTTTTTTGAGCTGCTCGTAAGATTCAGACATATCGTTCAACCCTTAAAATTCGGCGCTGCCTGCCGTTCTGGGGAACAGCTCGACATCGCGTATGTTGTTCATGCCGGTGATATACATGATAAGGCGTTCAAAACCGAGCCCGTATCCGGCGTGCTTTACGCCGCCGTAGCGCCGAAGATCGAGGTACCACCAATAGTCCTCCTTCTTCAAGCCGAGCGATTCAAGTCTTGCTTCGAGTACATCAAGGCGCTCTTCTCTCTGCGAACCGCCGATAAGCTCGCCCACGCCGGGAACAAGCATATCCGCTGCCGCGACGGTTTTTCCGTCGTCATTAAGGCGCATATAGAATGCCTTGATATCCTTGGGATAATCGGTGACAAATACCGGCACCCCGAATATTTTTTCGGTGAGATAGCGTTCGTGTTCGGTTTGAAGATCGCAGCCCCATTCCACCGGGTATTCGAACTTTTCGCCGCTCTTTTTGAGCATTTCAATCGCATCGGTATAGTTGACCCGCGCAAAATCGCTTTCGAGCAGGTGTGTCAGGCGCTTTATAAGTTCCTTATCTATAAAGCGGTTGAAGAAATCCATTTCCGCGGGGCAGCGCTCCATCACATAGCGGATAACATATTTTGTCATTTCCTCCGCAAGATTCATGTAATCCTCGAGATCGGCAAATGCGATTTCGGGTTCGATCATCCAAAATTCCGCGGCGTGGCGCGGTGTGTTGGAATTTTCGGCGCGGAAGGTGGGGCCGAAGGTGTAGACATTGGAATATGCAAGAGCAAAGCATTCAGCTTCGAGCTGGCCGGAAACGGTCAGGCTTGTAGGCTTGCCGAAAAAGTCTTTGGAATAGTCGATATTGCCGTTTTCATCCCTCGGCGGGTTCTGCATATCAAGCGTGGTGACATGGAACATTTCGCCCGCGCCCTCGCAATCGCTCGCGGTTATAAGCGGGGTATTTACATATACAAAGCCCTTGTCCGCAAAGAAGCGGTGGATGCCCTGCGCAGCGACGGAACGCACGCGGAAAACGGCGTTGAAGGTGTTTGCACGGGGGCGCAGATGCGCGACGGAGCGCAGAAATTCAAAGGAATGTCTTTTCGGCTGGATCGGGTATTCGGGTGTAGACTGCCCGGTGACCTCGATGCTTTCCGCCTTTAATTCAAAGGGCTGCTTTGCGCCCGGGGTGAGTACGACTTCGCCCGTGGCGATAACGGATGCCGGTATGTTCAGCTTGGCAATCTCTTTGTAATTGGAGAGCCGTTCACTTTCGAAAACGATCTGCATATTTGAAAAGCAGGTGCCGTCATTAAGCTCGATAAAGCCGAACGCATTAGAGGAACGGATCGTTCTTACCCAGCCGCCGAGCCGCACGGTTTTGCCGCCGAAGCTTTCCGGGCTTGCAAAAATATCGGTTATCCTTGTAAGTGTGGATTTTATTGCCATGATTTTCACCTCTCGGATCATTATCCTATCTTATATCGTTTCATTATATCACCCTTTTTGCTTTATTGCAAGTGCTTTTCGCGCTTATGCGCCGAAAATGCAAGAAGTGCCGTGCGAAGATTCATTATTTTGCGGACGCGGATAAAGAAAAAGCTGTTGCAAACCCACCATGCCTTGTGGTAGAATATACGCACTTGTGATCATTGTATTCCGAAAGGGCGGTTTTGTGCATGACGCTTGAACAGCTTCTTCCCGGTGCTCCCGCATGTGCTGCGGGCAAAAAGGGGATAATATTTGATTTTGACGGAACACTTGTTGATTCCATGCGCTTTTGGGATATGCATACCGATAAGGATTATGCCTTCCGTGCGGCTTTTATGAAGGAAAAGTACGATACCTGCGTAACACCCAAGCCGGGTGCGCAGCGGCTTTTGCAGCTTCTTCACGAAAACGGCGTGCCGGTATGTATAGCCACATCAACTCCGCTTTCGGTATCGCACGGATTCTTCGACAGATTCCCGATAGACAGGTTCGTCGATTTTTATATTTCGAGTGCCGATGTCGGCGCAGATAAGTGCGAATCGCCCGCGATTTATTTTGCTGCGGCTGAAAGGCTTGGACTTACCCGCGAGAAATGTGTCGTTTTCGAGGACCTGCCCTCTTCCGCACGGATGGCAAAAAAGGGCGGGTTTACGGTCGTGGCAATATATGATGAATCGAGCCGCCGAGCCGAGGCGGCTTTGAGCCGCGAATGCGACGGTTACATTCATTCGCTTTGCGGGCTTATCGAAGAATAAAAGAATTGCGCCGTGCATACAGCACGGCGCTTCCTGCTTTTTATATCAAAGGTAAACGGTTCTGTCTTCTTCGGCGGAGCGGTATATCGCAAGGATGACATCCACCGCCTTGCGCCCGTCGGCGATCCCCGAAAGCGGCTGCCTGCCGTTGCGGAGCGCATATATCATGTCCGCAATCTGGCGGATGTGCCCGTCGGTGGAAATGGCGGTCGGCGTCGAATACCCGCCCGCAAGAGCAGGCTGAACGACAACATCCTCGTTTATCGCGTTGTCCTTTATATCCCAGCGGACAATGGATGCTTCTTCAAGCGCTATGCTGCCCTTGTCGCCGTTCAGCTCCAAACGGCGCGGATAGCCCGGGTAAACAGAGGTTGTCGCGCGGATGACACCCGTTGCACCGCTTTCGTATTCCACCACGGCGGCAAGAGTATCCTCCACTTCGATATTGCGGACAAGGGTTTTCGATACCGCCTTCACGCATTTTATATCTCCGGCAAGATAAAGCAGCAGATCAACCCCGTGTATGCCCTGATTCATCAGCGCGCCGCCGCCGTCAATACGCTTTGTGCCGCGCCAGCTTCCGCTGTCGTAATATTCCTGAGAACGGTGGTATTTCATGTAAATGTCGGCACAGACAAGCCTGCCCAGAAGCCCTTCGTTAAGTGCTTTTTTTGTCATTTCCACCGAATGCGAGAAGCGGTTCTGCGAAATGACTGAAACGGTGACGCCGCGTTCATTGCAGACACGCTCCACCTCGTCAAGCTGTTCCTTGTTGATGGCGAGCGGCTTTTCGCATATAATGTTCTTGCCCGCTTTTGCCGCCGCGACAACGGATGTATGATGATATCCGCTCGGGGTGCATATACAGACAATGTCGATATCCTCGCAGGCGAGCAGCTCCGCCTCGTTGCGGAACGCCTTTGTGCCGTGGCGGCGTGCGAATTTTTCCGCCGCATCGTAAACAACATCGCAAACGCCGATCAAAACCGCATCCGCGGAAAGCTCAAGTATCGCATTGGCATGAAAATCGGCAATGACACCGCATCCGATAATGCCGAACCCGTATTTTTTCAAAATATATGCCTCCCTCCGCAAAATCAAGCGGAATAAGTATAATTGTGCCTTTTATTTTAGCAAATCGGCGGTGGTTTGTCAAGCACACATAAGTGAGCGGAATCCGAAATCGAGTATTGACTTTATTTTGCTAATGTGTTAAAATACATGTTATACCCATACGATTGCGTGATCGTATAGATCAATCAAAAAGGAGATTTCTTTTATGCCTCGTGTTTATAATTTTTCCGCAGGACCTTCCATGCTCCCGCTCTCCGTGCTCGAAAAAGCAGCTTCGGAAATGACAGATTACAAGGGAAGCGGTATGTCTGTCATGGAAATGAGCCACCGTACACCCGTTTATCAGGAGATTATTTCAGCGGCAGAAAGCAATCTCCGCAAGTTGATGAATATCCCGGATAATTATAAGGTCCTTTTCCTTCAGGGCGGCGCAACAACGCAGTTTTCCGCTGTCCCGCTCAATCTGATGAACGGCAGCCGCAAGGCGGATTATATAGTCAGCGGTCAGTTTTCCGGTAAAGCCGCAAAGGAAGCGGCGAAGTACGGCGAGGTGAATGTGCTTGCCACCTCTGCGGACCGCAATTTCTGCTATGTTCCGTATGTCGATACATTCGATGCGGATGCCGACTATGTCCATATCTGCTACAACAATACGATATTCGGCACTACATACAATTATATCCCCGCAACGGGCGATATCCCGCTCGTGGCGGATATGTCCTCGTTTATCCTTTCGCGGCCGATCGATGTTTCAAAATTCGCTCTGATCTACGCCGGCGCACAGAAGAACATGGGCCCCGCGGGGATGACACTTGTCATTATCCGCGACGACCTTGTCGGCAACGCGCGCGAGGGAACTCCCGTCATGCTCGACTACAAGCCCCAGGTCGATAACGGCTCGATGTACAACACGCCGCCCACATATTCCATTTATATGTCCGGGCTGATATACGAATGGCTGCTTGAAACCGGCGGTTTGGAAGAACGCGAAAAGATCAACATCCGCAAGGCGGCTCTGCTTTACGATTATCTCGACGGCAGCAAGCTTTTCCATGCAACGGCGGATAAGGAATTCCGTTCGCTCATGAATGTATGCTTTGTCACCGGCGATGCGGAAAAGGATAAAGCCTTCTGTTCCGCTGCGGCAAAGGCGGGCTTTGTCAACATCAAGGGCCACCGTTCCGTTGGCGGTATGCGTGCATCTATCTACAACGCAATGCCGATTGAGGGTGTCGAAAAGCTTGTTGACTTCATGAATAAGTACGAAAAGGAAAACGGCTGAAATGATAAATATAAAGCTTTACAATAAGATCAGCAAGCAGGGGCTTGATGTGTTCGACAGCGAACGCTACAATGTTTCGGAATCCGCGGAAGCACCCTGCGGCGTTATGGTCAGAAGCGCATCGCTTCATGACGAAAAATTCGGCAGTGAGCTGCTCGCCATCGCCCGTGCGGGCGCCGGGGTAAACAATATCCCCGTGGATGAATGCAGCAAGCGGGGCATTGTCGTGTTCAATACTCCCGGCGCGAACGCAAACGGTGTCAAGGAACTTGCCGTCGCATCGCTTCTCCTCGCCTCGCGCGATATCGTAGGCGGTATCGAATGGGCAAAGAGCCTTAAATGTCAGGAGGATGTGTCAAAGCTTGTCGAAAAGGGCAAGAGCCGCTTTGCCGGGCCGGAACTCATGGGTAAAACGCTCGGTGTTATCGGGTTGGGCGCAATCGGCGGTATGGTTGCGAATGTCGCGTATGCGCTCGGCATGAATGTTATCGGCTGCGATCCTTATATAACCGTTAAAAACGCATGGCTGCTTTCGCGCGCGGTGCGCAAGGCGGATGATTACGACAGCATCTATGCCGAAAGCGATTATATCACATACCATGTTCCCGCCGTTGCGGCGACAAAGGGCATGATCAACGCCGAAGCTATTGCCAAAATGAAGGACGGCGTGCGCATTATAAATCTTTCCCGCGGGGAGCTTTGCAATATCCCCGATCTTATCGCGGCACTCGAAAGCGGCAAGGTCGCATCGTATGTGACGGATTTCCCCTGCGACGAGCTTTTAGGTGTTCCCCATGCCGTGTGCATACCTCACCTCGGCGCTTCCACGCCCGAATCGGAGGATAACTGTGCTGTTATGGCGGCGGAGCAACTTGTGGATTACCTCGAAACCGGCAATATCCGCAACAGCGTCAATTATCCGGAAATCGTTCTTCCGCGCGGGGCGAAGAACCGCGTTGTCGCGCTGCATGAAAATATCCCGAATATGCTTTCTCAGATATCCGGCGTTCTCTCTGCCGACAGTATCAATATCGAAACGCTTCTCTCGCAGTCAAAGGGTGCAAACGCCGTTTCGCTTTTCGATACCGATAACGACATCACGCCCGCTATTCTCGATGAGATAAGCGGGATCAAGGGCGTTGTCCGTGCAAGAGTCATATCCGCCGAAAGCAGCGGAAAATAAACAAAGAGTTCAAAGGGACCGGCGATTTTTATGGCATCGATATTATCACACACTTCATTTTTCTCCTGTGCCGAGGGCGGCACGGAGCAGGCATCTGCGGCGGCATCTCAAAGCGTTCATAAGCAGGAGCCCGCAATTGACGGCGTTTTGCTTAAAGATTTCACCGTTGTATATCCGAACACCGCGGAAACCGCAAAGTACCGCTTTGCGGCGGAGGCGTTCTGCTCCGATGTGCGCAGCACATTCGGTATAGAACTGCGCTGCGGGCTTATCACCGAAACGTCCGCAAAGCACGAGATCGTTATCGGCAGGAGCGAGCTTCGCTCCGAAGCCTTCACGGAAAAGCGCGATTACGGCTTTGGCGAAAGCACCGTTACCATTCGCGGCGGCAACGTTTATATCGACGGAGCGTATGCTTCCGGCTGCTATCAGGGCGCAAAGGAACTTTTGAAGCGCCTTTCGGATTCCGCTGACGGAACCCTTGCGGCCTGCGAATTTGCCGCGGAGGGCAGGGTGATAAAGCTTGCCTGTGTGGGCGACAGTATAACGGCGGGCACCAATTCCGCCGACCACGAAAACAAAACCTACCCGATATACCTTCAGCAAATGCTCGGGCCGAATTATTATGTGCTCAATGCCGGGCTTTCGGGCTATTCCACCTGCATGACGGATACCTACGCCTATTGCAAGTGCCAACAATACGCCGATGCGCGTGCGTTCTGCCCCGATGTTATCATATACGGCCTCGGCACGAACGACTGCAATCCTTCCCACCCGGAAAAGAACTGGGAAGGCACCGGCAGGGAAGAACTGTTTATGAAGAGCGCCCATGCGATGATCGACACATTTCTTTCAACAAACCCCGATATGCAGATATATATCTGCATCCCGACCTCGCTGTTCAAGGTCGGCGACGACTGCTGGAATGCAATTCCGTGGCAAGAACTGAACGAAAAACATTCGGTTCCGCTGTGCAAGAAACTGGCTGCCGATTACGGATTTTCTGCCATTGATCTTTATTCTTGGTCAAAGCAGCACCCGGAGGTGTTCATCGACGGGCTTCATCCCCGGGATGATACATACCGTGATTACGCCGCTTTTGTTTACGGCAGTATAAAGGATACCGTCAAAAAGTAATCCGAATAAAGAAAATACCGGAAGCAAACACTTCCGGTATTTTTTGTTTGTTTGTCAAACACCCGAGTAGGCGGAAAAGCCGCCGTCGATCGGGACGGTTATCCCAGTAACGAAACCCGCAGCGGTTTCGTCGATCAGCCAATCGACGGTGCCGAGCAGCTCATCCGGACTGCCGAACCTGCCCATCGGGGTGGAACGGAGTATCTTCCCTGTGCGCGCGGTCGGATTGCCGTTTTCGTCGAACAGGAGAGCCCTGTTCTGGTTGGTGACAAAGAACCCCGGCGCAATGGCGTTCACGCGGATGCCCTCCTTTGCGAAATGTACCGCAAGCCAAGAGGTGAAGTTGCTCACCGCCGCCTTTGCCGCGGAATATGCGGGTATCTTTGTGAGCGGGCGGTATGCGTTCATGGAGGAAATATTGAGTACACAGCAGCCCTCACGGCCGATCATGTCCTTCATGAATACCTGGCTGGGTAGAAGAACCCCTTTGAGGTTAAGGTCAAAAACGAAATCAAAGCCCTTTTCTTCGATATTGAAGAAGGTTGTTTCGTCCGTGACATTTTCATCGCCCGCGGCGTATTCTTCGTGCGCGGTGGTGCAGCGCGGATTGTTTCCGCCTGCGCCGTTGATAAGAATATCGCACTTGCCGAGGTCTTCGACAACGCGTTCGTGCACCGATTCTATGCTTTCGCGGTCGAGCACGTTGCATTTGTATGCCTTTGCGATACCGCCTGCGGCGGTTATGCGGTCGGCAACCGCCTGCGCGGCCGCTTCGTTAAGGTCGAGCAGGGCAATCTTGTTGCCTTTTGCGGCAAGATGTTCCGAAAATCCGGCGCAAAGAACGCCGCCGGCACCTGTAATAACTATTGTTTTCATCTTTTGCCTTCCGTTTTTTCAATGGCTTCGAATAAACCGTAAATGTATGTTGCACCAAGTGCGCGGTCGTAAAGCCCGTAGCCGTATCTGCCCTTTTCGCCCCAGATCATTCTGCCGTGGTCCGGACGGACATAACCGTCGAACCCGTTGTCGACAAGAGCGCGAACAATGCCGTACATATCAAGCGAGCCGCATTCGGTGGGGTGGCCGACCTCATAAAAGCACTTTTCGCCGGTGAAGCGGATATTGCGCAGGTGAACGAAATGGATGCGCGGCGCAAAGCTGTTCACCATATCGATCAGATCGTTCTTCGGGTTTGCGCCGAGCGATCCGGTGCAGAGCGTAATCCCGTTATGCACATCGGGTACGATATCCAAAAACCTTTGCAGGTTCTGCTTGTCGGTGATGATACGGGGCAACCCGAACATGCTCCAGGGCGGATCATCCGGATGTATCGCCATCTTGATGCCGGATTCGGCGGCGACGGGAATGACCGCTTTCAAAAATTCGGTCAGATTTGCCCAAAGCCCTTCTTCGCCAAGATTTTGGTAGGCGTTTATAAGGTCTTTAAGCTCGTCGCGGGTGTAGCTCGCATCCCAGCCGGGGAGCGAAAGCTCGCTTTTCAGCGGGTCCATGGCGCGCACGGTGGCATCGTCATAGGCGAGACTGTTGCAGCCGTCCGGGTGCTTGTGTTCGAGCTCGCTGCGGAGCCAGTCGAACACCGGCATGAAGTTGTAGCAAACGCATTTAACGCCCGCTTTGCCCAGCCTGCGGATATTTTCGCAATAATTTTCGATCAGTGCGGGGGCTTTTTCGGTGCCGAGCTTGATATCCTCCGGCACGGGAACGCTTTCCACTACCTCGAATTCAAGCCCGTTTTCGGCGGCAAGAGATTTGATATGCGCAATACTTTCGTTGCTCCATATTCCGCCGGGGCGGACATCGTATACCGCGGAAACAATGCCTGTCATCCCGGGAATCTGTCTGATCTTTTCAAGCGTGACAGGATCGCTTTCGCCGTACCAGCGAAATGTCATTTTCATAAGAGTGTTCCTTTTGGTTGTATGTCAAACTCTGCGGGTGGCTATTTCGTCGGTCAGTTCAGCGATGAAGTCGTCAAGCGCCTTTGTGCCGAGATCGCCCTTCTTGTAGCTGTTGACGGTTATGCTTCCGTCCGCAACCTCTTTATCGCCGATAACGAGCGCATAGGGGACCTTCATCAGCTTGTGCTCGCGGAGCTTGTAGCCGATCTTTTCACTGCGGTTGTCGATATCCGCACGGATGCCGAGCGCATTGAGCCGCGCGAGAATCTGTTCGCCGTATTCCTTTGCGCGGTCGGTTATCGGGAGTATAACAACCTGCTTCGGTGCGAGCCATGTCGGGAACGCACCCGCAAAATGTTCGGTGATAACGCCGATAAAGCGTTCGATAGAGCCGAACACCACGCGGTGGATCATAACGGGGCGGTGCTTTTCGCCGTCCGCGCCGGTGTATTCAAGTTCAAACCTTTCGGGAAGCTGGAAGTCGAGCTGTATCGTTCCGCACTGCCAGGTTCTGCCGAGGCAATCCTTAATGTGGAAGTCGAGCTTGGGACCGTAGAATGCGCCGTCGCCTTCGTTTATGACATAATCCTTTCCCATATCGATGATCGCGCCCTTGAGCGTTTCTTCGGCGAAATGCCAATCGGCATCATCGCCCATGTGGTCATCCGGCATGGTGGAAAGCTCTATCTGATATTCAAGTCCGAAGAGGGAATAGACCTCGTCGAAAAGCCGCACGGTGTTTTCGATTTCGTCCTTCATTTGGTCGCGCGTCATGAAGATGTGCGCATCGTCCTGAGTGAAGCAGCGAACGCGGAACAGCCCGTGGAGCGCGCCCGAAAGCTCGTGGCGGTGGACAACGCCCAATTCGCCCACGCGAAGGGGCAGATCGCGGTAGGAATGCATTTCGGATTTGTATACAAGCATTCCTCCGGGGCAGTTCATCGGCTTTATGGCGTAATCTTCACCGTCGATAACTGTGGTGTACATATTGTTTTTGTAGTGTGCCCAATGCCCGCTTCTTTCCCAAAGAGCGCGGTTGAGTATCATCGGGGTGGAAACCTCGACATAGCCGTACTTTTTATGGATTTCGCGCCAGTATTCGATAAGCTGATTTTTAAGTATCATTCCGTTGGGAAGGAAGAACGGGAATCCGGGACCTTCCTCCAGCAGCATGAACAGGCCGAGCTCTTTGCCGAGCTTGCGGTGATCGCGCTTTTTGGCTTCTTCAAGCATGGTGACATATTCTTCAAGCTCTTCCTTTGTCTTGAAGGCAGTGCCGTAAATGCGTTGAAGCATTTTGTTGTTGCTGTCGCCGCGCCAATATGCACCGGTGACATTCAGCAGTTTGAAAGCCTTGACCTTTTTGGTATAGCTCACATGAGGGCCGGCGCAAAGGTCGGTAAATTCGCCCTGCTTGTAAAAGGAAATTTCTTCGCTCTCGGGAAGCTCGTTTATAAGCTCGGTCTTATAGGGTTCGTCCTTCATAAGCTCCAAAGCTTCGGCACGCGGAAGAACGAAGCGCTCGATCTTGAGGTTTTCCTTTACGATCTTCTGCATTTCCTTTTCGATCGTTTCGAGCGTTTCGGGTGTGAAAACGACAGGGCTGTCCATATCGTAATAAAAGCCGTTTTCGATCGCCGGACCGATCGCCAGTTTTGTTTCCGGGTAAAGACGCTTTACCGCCTGTGCGAGAATGTGCGCAGCGGAATGGCGTATCGTTTGAAGCTCGTTTGCTTCGTTAACATCCATAGCTGTTCCTCTTTCCTTGGATTTCGTTTCAATAACAAAATATATAATAAACTTATTTTATTCGTCTGTCAATAGTTGTTTGGCTCGAGCTGCGGCTCCGAACGAGGGTGCGAGTTTACTTTTTACAAACTGCACTCTTGCGTCGGTTTTTCTGCGCAGCAGATCAAACGCAAGCGGGTCGCTCAATATCCCGCCCGCAAGGGCAACACTGTATTCGCCCTCGAAATAATCGCCGGCACGGCAAACCATCCCGGCGATATATTCCATGTTTTCGTTAATTATCCCCGCGGCTTTTCGGTCGCCCGAATGTGCGGCGGAAAACACCGTCGGGGCAATGGCTGCTATCTCATTTTTCGTAAGCAGAAGCATTTCGTCCAGCGCGGCGATAAAATCCGCGCCGAAGCGTTCGTGCAGCAGCGCTTCGAGCTGCCCTTCGGCTTCGCGGCCGTCCGCCGTGCGCAGCGCGTGGGCAAGCGCCGCCCTGCCGATCTCATAGCCGTTACCGATAAGATCAAAGGCGCCGTAGCCGCCGATGCGGTAAATGTCTTTCCCTCTTTTTACAAAGCAGCTGCTTCCCGTGCCGCAGATAATACTCACACCATCGCAAAACGGAAACGCGCCGTAAAGCACATTTATCCCATCGTGCAGGGCGAGTGTTTTCGCGTTCGGCAATACCGTGCCGAGCGCTTTTCCGAGAAGTGCCGCATTATCCCCCGATGAAGCGCCGGCAATCCCGGCAAACGCCGCATCGACAAGGCGCGGTTCAACCCCCGCCTTGTCGCAAAGCGCGTTCACGCCGCGTTTTATCAGCGCAGCGGCATTGTCAATGCCGATATCGTTCGGATTGGAGCGGCTGTCGTAATAACGTGCAAGCTCGTTGAGCTCGCCGTCGCAGAGCAGAAAATCGGTTTTGCTGCCTCCGCCGTCGATCCCGATAAGAAGCATTATTTGCCGCTCTTTTCGAGTATCGCCTTGATCTCGTTAAGAGTATCGAGCGTCTTTTCTTCTACAGTGGGTTCTGCGGGTGCTTCCTCTGCGGGTGCTTCCTCTTCCTTCTTGCGAAGAGCTTCCATCTTTTCCTTGCCCTTGATTATAATGCGAAGAACGGTGAACACCGAAAGGGCAATCAGAAGGAAATCGATTATCGTTTGGATAAAGTTTCCGTAGGTAAGTATCGCGTAGCCGGCGGCTTTTGCGTCCGCGGCTGTTGCCGGGAGTGCATCTGCGGCGGTAACGCCTTCGGGATACCTCATTACGGCATAAACCTCCGAAAGGTTGACCTTGCCGGTAAGAAGTGAGATCAGCGGGGTGATTATATCGGAAACGAGCGAGGAAACAATCTTTCCGAAAGCTCCGCCGATCACAACGCCGACCGCCATGTCAAGGATGTTGCCCTTGGCGATAAATTTTTTGAAATCGCTGAAAAATGTGCTTTTCATTTTTATACTCCTTTATTTTTGAATTTCCGTCATATAGCCGCGTTGAGCTTTTCAAGCAGTGCATTTACATCCTGACCGTGCGCATTGCAGGCATCGGCAATGCTTTCCCCGCGGGACATAGGGCATCCGAGGCAATGCATGCCGATATCAATGAAATACTGCGCAAGATTCGGATGTTCGTCGAGCACCTTACCGACGAGCATATCAGCCGTTATCTTCATTGTCGTAACTCCTTTCCTCCGTGGCTGCGTCATTCGACTTTTTTTCCGAACGGCGCAAAACGAAAAATAAAATTATCTGTGCAAGCAGTACGAAAGATACCGCAAATGCAAGCGAAATGAGAAGATTTGCGGGAAGCGGAACCCCATACCCGAAAATCGAATGCCCCGGTTTCGTAAATATCAGCAGGGATAACAGTACCGCGCTGAATATCCCGCACAACCAGAGAAGCCTGCTGCCGAACCGCCTTTGGGCGATAACGCCGTCACATTCGCATACCGAACCGGCGTGCAGAAACAGCGTGGCGGTGAGTGCAAGCAGCGAGCAGGTGTAGCTGCGTGTGACCGCATAGCAGGAAAACAGCATAACCCCCGCAAGCACCGAAAATATAAGCGAATATATCAATACCGTGCGGGATTGTTCCGGCGAATGCTTTTCGCGCAGGTTTTTGATGCTCTGCGGTTCAAATGCAAGCGCTGCCGCAAAAGCCGCATTGCAGATCAGTCCGCCGAACAGCACATCCTGTGCGCGGAATACCGGTGTGCCGAAAATTGCGGCACCGAGTATCTGTGCGACAAAAAGCATGATCATTCCGGAGAATATGTATGCGGCGACGGAGCGTATCCTTCGGCATACCGTTTTTGCGCCGCGTATGCCGTCTGCAAGCAGATTTATCCCGCTGCCGATCATAAGCATATCCGCCGATTGACGGAGCGTATCGCAGGAATTCTCCGGGACAACGGAGACATCCGATTGCTTCATAAGCGGCAGTTCGCCGAGCCTTTCGGCGGATGCAAGCACCGTTTTGCCGTTTTCACGGCGGATGTTCAGCACATCAAGCCATTCGTCATCGTCTATATTCAAAAACAGTCTGTAATACGGCGTGTCGGCAATGACAAGTCCGCGGCTGCACGAGCGCAGCTGTGCCGCCGTGATTATCTGATTTTCATCGGTGATTATGCCTGCGCTTTTTGCCGAATTGAGTGCGGGGTAATAGGCATCCGTCGAACTGACAACAGTTTCTATTCCCGCGGCCTCGCAGTTATATACCGCTTCGGCAACGCCCGGGTCGAGCGAGCTTTTGAACGAAACAAAGCCCTTGAATATAAGTCCCTGCTCCGAATCTATATCGCGCAGTGCTGTCGCCTCCGTATCGCCGACGGCGACAGCCTGCAATATCGCGTTTGTCCTTGCGGAATCGAGCACGGCGTTGAGAATCTTTTTCCGTGTGAAATCGCTCAGCTTGTAATCCGTTCCGTCCAGCGAATAGCCCACGCACCGTGAAAGAACGTTTTCGGGCGAACCGCGTAGTATGACGGTGTTTTTACCGTTGCGGAGCGCCATTATCCGCGATACCTCGCCGGATATCGCATATTCCGCATCCATGCGTATATATTGATCGCTTATGTCGCCGATGGTCTTGCCCCATTCGCCGAAATAATCGACTATCGCGTTGTCCGTGGGTGTGCCGATATATTCCGGCAGCCCGTGGCGAAGCTTCTTTTCCGCCGCGGTGACCTTGCGCGCATCCGAGCAGGCGAGCATCAGTGTGAGCAGTTCGAGCGCATCCTCATCCGGACGCTTTTCGCGGTCGTAATTCCTGCCGGAAAAGTACAGCCCCGTGAGCGCTATCCGCTTGGGCGGGAAGGCGAGATTCTTTCCGCACATTATCGTATCGACCTGCGCAAGGTTGGATATTTTGGAATAATTCTTGATAACTATTCCGTATTCCGCCATTCTCCGCACGCCGAACCCGAGTGATGACGAACAGAGCGACATCAGTCCGTCGCAAAGCGATGATGCCGCGATCAGCAGTGCGGGAACAAAACTTTCGGTTATGTCGGAGCCGGTCATTATCCCGACCATCAGCAGCGCAAAGCAGGCGGCAGCGGAGGATACGGAAAGCAGCTTGGAGAGCTTTTGCACATCGCGGAGTATTCCCGGGATGTACGCCTTGCCGTTATCGCTTATCCGCCGCGTGAGTGTATCGCGTCCGGTGCGGCAGACTATGGCGGTGCAGTGCCCGGAGGTGACTATGCTTCCCGCATAGACCATGTTTGCACATACGGCTTCGGGGCCTTCCTGCGCGATATAGCGTCCGTCTTTTCTTGCGGGCATATCGGAACCGCTCACATGGGTTTCCATCACGGCAAGCCTGATATCGTCCACTATCCTGCAATCCGCGGGGACCATCACGCCCTCTTCAAGCAGTATCAGATCGCCGGGAACAAGTCCGCGGCTGTCGGTGACAAACGGCGCACCGTTGCGTATCACCTGCGCTTTAAGCGAGGAATACCGCTTCGGCAGCCGCAGCGCAAGATTTGCGCGGTAGGCGAGAAAGGCGTTCAGAATAATTATCAATATCGAGGTGATCGCCGTCACGAGATAAACATATCTGTGCGGATCAAATGCGAACATCATCGCCGAGCATATCGCAAGGAATACCCCCGTCATCCCGCGCAGTTGATTTTTAAGGCTGTCGCGGAAGGAAAGCTCGAAATCGCTGCGGATATCGTTCGTTCCGAACATCCGCCGCGCCTTTCTTACCTGTTTTTCGGTCTTGCCGAAGGCGAGGTCGCTTTCGAGCGCCTCGGCGACCTCCGCCGGCTGCATTTCCTCCGGCGAAAAGGCGCTTTCACCGTTGCCGTAAACGGTGTGTATCTTCAATTTTCCGTTTCGGTTTTCAGCCATAAAGCAAACTTCCTGTTACTCGGTTTCTGTTATTATATTTCCTTCCGAAACGCGTGCGCGCACCTTTGTGACTCCGTCGCGGTAGGAGGCGACAATCTTCGAGGCGATAGGATCCTCCAGCTCGGTCTGAATGAGCCTGCGGAGGTTGCGTGCGCCGTATTTTTCGGAAAAGCCTTTTTCGGCGATATATTCCACCGTGTCTTCGCCGTATTCAAAGGTGATGCCCTTTTCGGCAAGCACGCCTGCAAGATCGCCGAGCATTATGCGGCAGATCGCGCGGAAATTATCCCTTGTGAGGCGGTTGAAAACGATTATCTCATCCACGCGGTTGATAAATTCGGGGCGTAAAAAGCCTTCGAGTGCCTTCATAACCCGATCGCGCTCGTTGGTCTTTACGCTTTCGCCGAACCCCGCGACCGTGCCGGATTCGTTGCTGCCCGCGTTCGTCGTCATGACAATCACGGTGTTTTCAAAGCTGACCTCCTTGCCGTGCGCATCGGTTATGCGCCCGTCGTCGAGTATCTGCAAAAGTATATTCATCACATCGGGGTGGGCTTTTTCTATCTCGTCGAAAAGCACGACGGTATAGGGCTTGCGCCGTATCTTTTCGGTGAGCTGCCCCGCATCGTCATAACCGACATAGCCGGGGGGCGAGCCGATAATGCGCGATACCGAGTGCTTTTCCATAAATTCGCTCATGTCGAGCCGTATAAGCGATTCCGGCGAATCAAAGAGGTAATTCGCAAGCACCTTTACAAGCTCGGTCTTGCCCACGCCGGTGCTGCCGGCGAAAATAAAGGATACCGGCTTCTTTTTGTAGGATATTCCCGCACGGGAACGCTTTATCGCCCTTGCAACGGCATCGACCGCCTCGTCCTGGCCGACAATACGCTTTTTTATTTCGGATTCAAGCCTGTCTATGCGGTTGAATTCGCTTTCGGTTATATTGCTTGCGGGGACACCCGTCCACACCTCTATCACCCGTGCGACCTCATCCTCGGTCAGCTCGATCTTATCCCTTTGCGCGGAAAGCTCGTTGAACCTGCCTTCCTTTTGCAGGACGGAGGTTTTCAGATCGGCAATGCGGCGGTAATCCTCCTCGTTCGGTTCGGCCTTTCCTTCCAGAGCCTCCAGCTCCGCCCGCGCGGATTTCAATTCCTCGCCCACGGCGTTCAGTTCGTTTATTACCTCCGAATGCATCGCCTGATGCGAGCATGCTTCGTCCATAAGGTCAATAGCCTTGTCGGGAAGGAATCGGTCGGTTATATAGCGTTCCGAAAGCGTGACTATCCTGCGGATGAGCCTTTCGGGTATCTTTATGCCGTGGTGCCGTTCGTAATATTTCTTTATGCCGGAAAGTATTTTTACCGTGTCGTCCACGGATGGTTCGTTCACCGTCACCGGCTGGAACCTGCGCTCGAGCGCGGCATCCTTTTCGATATATTGGCGGTATTCCGAAAGTGTCGTCGCGCCGATAAGCTGTATTTCCCCGCGGGAAAGTGCGGGCTTTAAGATATTTGCGGCGTTCATGCCGCCTTCCGCGTTGCCCGCGCCGACAATGGAGTGAACCTCATCGATAACGAGTATCGCGTTTCCGTTCTTCTTGGTTTCCTCGATAAGCCCCTTCATGCGGTTTTCAAACTGACCGCGGAACTGTGTTCCGGCGACCATCGCCGTCATGTCCACAAGGTATATTTCCTTGCCGCGCAGTTTGTAGGGCACATCGCCGGCAGCAATCTTCTGCGCGAGCGCTTCCGCAACGGCGGTCTTGCCCACGCCCGGTTCGCCTATAAGACAGGGGTTGTTTTTCTGGCGGCGTGTGAGTATCTGTATAACGCGTTCAAGTTCCTTTTCACGCCCGACAACATTATCCAGTTTTCCTTCGCGCGCACGCTCGGTAAGGCATATACAGAAATCCTGCAAATAACTCGTTCCGCGGCGCTTTTGCTTCTTTTCCGCCTTTGCGTCGCCGGTTTCCTCCTGCCCCGGTGCGTTCTTGCCGCCGAAAAAGGAGCCGAGGTCGATAGAGGGTGCACGGCCGTTTTCGTCGTCATCGACGTCGTCGGGTGCCAGGGGTATAAGCCCGGACATACCCTCCGAAAGTGCGTCGATATCCTCCGGTGTCATATTCATCTGATTGATGATATCGTCGATCGGCTTAATTCCGAGTTCCTGCGCGCATTTGATGCAGAAACCCTCGCTTGTTATTTTTCCGCCCTCGTTCTTCTGAACGAAAATTATCGCCGGACGGATGTGGCATCTTGAACATTTTCTGAATTCCATTTAGCGTGAGTACCTCTTATTGCTTGCGAAAACTGAGCTTGTATTTTCCCTTGAAATCCTTGAAATAATACATAATGAGTGCAAATATCATCACACACAGCATGACGATGGCGATCACAAGGTCGAACGTGCCGTTGCCGCGGATAAGTATCCTTGTCATAGAGCAGAGGAATATTATTACCGTTGCCGCCTTGCCGTACCAATGCGAAGGCTCGACCGCTTTTTGGGTGCGCATTATGAGCAGCGCGCCGCAGAGCATCCCGAGCTCCTTTATGACCAGCGGGATGAGCAGTATGAGGAACACTCTGTTATCCACGGTAAAGCATACCGCCGCGGTGAACTGCATCAGCTTATCCGCAAGCGGATCGAGTATCTTTCCGAGCTCGGTTATCCAGTTGTTGCGGCGGGCAAGATATCCGTCGAGAATGTCGGTTGCCCATGCAAGAATATATATTCCCGCGGCAATGAGCGGGCTGTAGCCCGTATCGTATCTGAAATAGCATACCACGAAAACGGGTATCATTATAAGCCTGATCACTGAAAGAATGTTGGGAATCTGTCTTTTGAATTTCATTTCTGCCTCCGGTTATTTCAAGAAAAGGGAAAACACCTTGTTTCCGCTGAAAAATTCGAAAATAAATGTCTTTTGCGGGTCGATGGATTTCAATATATCCGCTCCCAGAAATTCCGCATTGGAAATTATAAGGTTTGCGACAAAGCAGAACAGCATCACGCGCATGACTGCAAGCGCCGCGCCGAGCAGGATCCCGAGCAGCTTGTTGCAGGATCTCAGCACCGGGAGTTTCATGATTTTGTCGAGCAGCCAGGCAATCAGCGCAAGCGCGATCCGCGATCCGAAATAAAGAATCACTATCGCGAGAGCCGTGCATATCGCCCCGATTATCGGTTCGGATATTTTATCCGCGATAACGGCGGCAAGCGAGTCGTCGCTTTCACCCTTTATCCAGTCGCGCACATCGCCGCTTTCATATCCGGCAATGGCGAGAAGGGTGTTGAAGGCTTCGCTTTCACCGTTGAGAAGCGCTTCTCCGCGCCCCGGACTTTCAATCAGGATATCTTCGATCTTATCCCGTGCCGATTCGCGTATTCTGTCCGCAACGGCGGTACTTCGCAGCGCTTCGGAAAGCCGGGAGGCAAAGCAGAAGGTTATGAATAACGCGATCAGAAAGGCCGCGGCGCTCACAAGCGTTTTGACAAAGCCGTTCTTTGCGGCGAACGCGATCGTGAGTACGATTATCGCGATACAGATGATATCGAGTATCCAGTTCATTGGGATACCTCCGCTTTTTCGAAGTTTTCGGGAATGAAATAGTCCGCTTCGTTATCCGAAAACAGTATTATATTGCTTCCGTCCGTGATAATGTCGCGGAACGATGTCGGTATGATATATACCTCGTCGCTCCCGCCGGAAAGATCCGCAATGCACAGTCTGCCGGGGTAAACGGCGTAAAGCATATCATCGTTGATCACGGCGGTGTTCAGTGCGGAAGGATATTTCCGCGTGGCGGAAAGGCTGCCGTCCGCGTTGTAAACACAGGCGACCGTCCCGCCCGAAAGTCCTTCCTCGGCATAGCATATAAGCGTTCTGTCACCGTACACTCCGCCGGAAAGCATTTTTCTGCCCGAAAAGCTCACGACGCTTACTTCGTTTCCGTCCGTATCGAAGCGCCGCAGGGCGCTGTCGGTAAGAAGGGCATAACCACCGTCGGTGTAATATATGCCGAGCGGCATCTCGCCTGTGAATTCCTTTGTTTCGAGCGGTTCCTCGCTTGCCGCGGTATCAAACCGCGAAACCAGCGTGGTGAGCTGCCCGTCCGATGAATAATGCGCGGCGAGTATAAAGCTCTTTCCGTCTGCGGAAATGTCCGCGAAATCAACATATTTGTCGCCGATATTGCGGGTGAACACCGGGCGGAATTCTTTATCGTATATGAATACCGCGCTGCGGTAGCCTTTTGAGGAGCCGACCACGGCAAATCCGCCGCTTTGCGAAACTGCGACATCAAGCACGGGGTAATCGAAGGCGACGGTGCTTATAAGCGAGTAGGAATTGTATATCCGCACTTCCTTGCTGCCCATATCATAGCAGAAAAGATTTATCCCGTTTTGCTTTATCTTCGGGTGATCGTATGAAAACGAACTTCTCAGAAGGATGCTTCCGTCCCAGCCTGTAACGGTCAGCCCCGAATCGTTTATAACGGCAAGATCGCCTTTATAAAGCAGCCCCTTGCTTCCGGATGATCCGTCAAAGTTCAGCACGGTGCCCTTCGGTGCATCCGCATCGTCCTTTATGTCGATAAATTTAAGCATATAGCGGAAATTGTCGATGGTTATCACATCGTTTTTGAAGGAGAGGGAATACACAATGAACAGAACAAGCAGTATCAGGCAGGCATAGCGGAGCACCGCCGTTTTCCGTGCGAGCGAGATATAGTACTCCTCTACGGACGGCGTTTCGTTTTTGCGGTTTTTCGGTTTTTTATCCTTGAATTCCGAAAAAGCTCCCATCTTTACTCCTTATGCTTTCCGGGTAAAACACCCTGTTAAGGCAAAGCCCCTTTGCCGGTGCCGTGCGCCCCGCTTTGCCGCGGTCGCCGCTTTCGATCACCCGGCGTATATCGTCGGTTTTCGTACCGAGCGCAATGTCCGCTGCGGTACCGACCATTATTCTTACCATATTATAAAGAAATCCGTCGGCGCTTACAGTAAATTCGAGCATATCTCCGCTTCGGCGGACATCAAAGCCGTATACCGTTCGCACGGTGTCCGTGATCTTCGACCCCGCGGCCATAAACGCGCGGAAATCCTTTTTGCCGACAAACTCCCCGCAAATGCGTGAAAGTGACGTTTCATCAAGCCTTTTCGGCACATTCCAGCAGATATCCTCCGTAAAAGGATCGCGTATTGCCGAATTGCGGATAAGATAAACATATTCCTTCCCGACGGCATCATACCGCGGGTGGAAGCCTTTCGGGCAGTCGTATGCGGCTGTGACGGCGATATCCGGCGGCAGCAGCGCATTGAGAGCCGCCGGCAGCTTTTCGGCGGGGACTGTCATGCCCTCCGCGGCGGCCTTCACCACAAATTCCCGTGCGTGTACGCCGGAATCGGTGCGCGAACAGCCTGTCAGATCGGCGCGCACTCCGCAAAGCGGTATGAATGCCTCCTGCAATGTGCCCTGAACCGTCTTTTTTTCGGGCTGTACCTGCCAGCCGCAGTAAGCCGTTCCCTTGTAGGCAATCGTCAGAATATATTCACGCAAAATTCCGCCACCTCCGAAAAGGGTATTCTGTCGAAAAAGAACATCAAAACGGTGAGCGCGGTGAACCCGCCGAGGAATATCCAATCGGCGACGCGGGTTTTCATCACTTTAAGCTTTGTTCTGCCGACACCGCCGTGGTAGCAGCGGCATTCCATCGCATCCGCAAGCTCCTCCGCACGGCGCACGGCGGAAACGAAAAGCGGTATCAGCACCGGAACGAGCGCCTTTATGCGGCGTATGAGATTTCCGCTTTCGAAATCGGCACAGCGCGCCTTCTGGGCGGAAATGATCTTGTTTGTTTCCTCGATAAGCGTGGGGATAAAGCGCAGCGCGATCGACATCATCATCGCGAATTCATGCACGGGAACGTGCAGGACCTTCAGCGGCGAAAGCAGGCTTTCGATCGCATCCGTCAGGTCGAGCGGCGCGGTGGTGAAGGAAAGCAGCACACCCGAACCGATAACGAGTGAAAGCAGCCGCAAAAGCATTATAGAAGCGTTGATTATTCCTTCGCGGTAGAGCTTCAGGAATCCGAACTCAAAAAGCGGATCTCCGGCACCGCGGGTGAAGAACAGATTTATTATTCCCGTAAAGATGAGCACGAATATCAGCGGCTTTACGGATTTGAGCAATACTCTTGCCTTTATTCCCGAAACGGCGACAAGAAGCAGTGTCACGATGACGGTGAGCGCAACTCCGTGCGGCGTTGTCGCGGCAAGGACAAGAACAAGGTATTCGATCAGCAGAATTATCTTTATGCGCGGGTCGGTGCGGTGAAGCAGCGAATCGCCCGGATAATACTGACCGAAGGTGACATCTTTAAGCATTTAAGCCTTCCTCAGCTTTTTCAAAAGCACATCGAGTGCGTAATTGACGGTGTAAACATCGGCATCATCGGCGATACCGCGCTTTTTCAGCTCGATAAACAGCTTGGTTATCTGCGGAAGATCGAGCGATGAATCAAACAGCTTTTCGGGCTGCATGAATATATCCTTCACGCTGCCATGCATGAAAAGCGCGCCTTCCTTTATGACGGCTATCCTGTCGGCATAACGGGCTACATCCTCCATGCTGTGCGAAACGAGTATCATCGTTGCGCCCTCGCTGTTTTTATAACCGATAAGCCCGCCGAGTATATCCTCACGCCCGCGCGGGTCAAGCCCTGCCGCAGGTTCGTCAAGTACGAGTATTTCCGGCTTCATCGCAAGCACACCGGCAATCGCCGCGCGGCGCTTCTGCCCGCCGGATATTTCAAAGGGAGAGCGTTCCAGCTCTCGCCGGGAAAGCCCGCAGAAATCCGCGGCGAGCTTCACCCGTCTTGCGACTTCCTCCGCATCCAGCCCGATATTCTTCGGCCCGAATGCTATATCTTCGCCCACGGTATCCGCAAAAAGCTGATATTCGGGGTATTGGAACACCAACCCCACCCGTGCGCGTATCT
The DNA here is from genome assembly GCA_963661975.1 of bacterium. Taxonomy (GTDB): domain Bacteria; phylum Bacillota; class Clostridia; order Oscillospirales; family CAG-382; genus Coliplasma. Next base: position 21,970 of record CAVLDN010000005.1, on the reverse strand, counting down.
TCTTCATTTCCTTCGGGCGCGCCCATATATCCTCGCCGTGCAGAAGTATTTTGCCCTCTGTCGGCGTGAGCAGCCCGTTGAGCAGCGTGGCAAGCGTGCTTTTTCCGCTTCCGGTATGGCCTATAACGCCGGTTGTGGTTTTTTCCTCGAACCCGAGCGTGATATTATCGAGCGCGACCTTGCGGAAGGGCGTGCCCTCTCCGTAAACCACGCTTACGTTTTTCAACTCTATGGCGTGCATCATCTGCACCTCCCGAAAAGAGCTTCTATCTCATCCGCTGCATCCATCGCGTGGAGCACGCCGCGTTTTGTCGGGAAGCCCGCCGTTTCCAGCCCGTAAAGCAGGGAAGTGACCTGCGGGACCGAAAGCGAAAGCGCGGAAAGCTTTTCCACCTGTGAGAATACCTCTCCCGGAGTGCCGTCAAGGGCAATCCCGCCCTCCTCGGCGACAATGACTCTGTCCGCCTCCACCGCTTCGTTCATGTAATGAGTTATGGTTATCACGGTTATCCCGCGTTCGGCGTTCAATTTTTTCATCGCGGCGATTATTTCTTTTCTGCCGTTCGGGTCGAGCATGGCCGTCGCTTCGTCGAAAATAATACATTCGGGGCGCATCGCGAGTATTCCCGCAATGGCGACACGCTGTTTCTGCCCGCCGGAAAGCTTGTATGTCGCATGGGCGGAATATTCCGTCATGCCGACGGTCGCCAAAGCCTCGTCCACGCGGGCGCGTATTTCCTCGCGCGGGAGCCCGAGATTTTCGGGCGCAAAGGCGATATCTTCCTCAACTATGCTTGCGACAAGCTGATTGTCCGGGTTTTGGAACACCATGCCGCATTTTGTGCGCAGTTCGACTGCGCCTTCTTCGTCGGTTATGTCAATCCCGTCGACGGTGACACTGCCGCCCGTGGGGGTGAGCAGCCCGCAAAGCAGCTTCGCAAGCGTGCTTTTTCCGCAGCCGTTTCGCCCGATTATCGCAACATAAGAGCCCTTTTCGATTTTGAGGTCGAGCCCTTTAATAACCTCCGGCTCGCCTTCTCCGTAGGAAAAGGTAAGCCCTTTTGCTTCTATAAACGACATTGTTCCGCCTCCTTTCGGCGGGGTGGTGAAAAACTATTCTGCTTTCGGTGTCCAGCGCGCGGAGGCACCGCAGGGAAGACATATCCCACTTTCGAGCACCGGTAGCCCAAGCTCCTCGCTTTTGACTCTTCCGCCGAATCGGCGCATATTTTTGTGCAGGACATAGCCTGCCGCCGCGGGCGAAAGCCCGGTGGTGTATGAATTCAGCAATACGAACAGCGGATCATCCGAAAGAACTCCGCTCACAAGCTCGACAAGCCCGTCCAGCCCTTCTTCGATCACCCAGCGTTCGCCGTTCGGACCGCGCCCGAACGAGGGCGGATCGAGTATCACGGCATCGTATCGGCTGCCGCGGCGTATTTCCCGCGTGACGAATTTGAAGCAGTCATCCACGATATAGCGTATCCTGTCGCCGGGTATGCCGGAAAGCGCGGCGTTGAATTTTGCCTTCTGTGTCATGCCCTTGGAGGCATCCACATGGCAGACGAACGCTCCCGCTTTTGCCGCGGCGACACTTGCGCCGCCCGTGTAGGCAAAAAGGTTCAGCAATCTGATCTCACGCCCGCTTTCGGAAATAAGCCGCGAGAACCAATCCCAGTTCGCCGCCTGTTCGGGGAACAGGCCGGTGTGCTTGAAGCCCATCGGGGATATCGAAAATTTCAGGTCGCCGTAGGAGATATTCCATTCCTCCGGCATATCCTTTTTTATCCATTCGCCCCCACCGGAGCGCGAACGACGGTATATGCCGTCGGCTGTTTTCCAGCGTTTATCCTTCTTTTCGCCGCCCCAGATGACCTGCGGATCGGGGCGGATAAGGGTGTAATCACCCCATCTTTCAAGCCTTTCGCCGCACGCGGCATCTATAAGCGTGTAATCCTTCCATTTATCGGAAACGTACATATTCAAGCCTTTCGGTTTTTATTCGAAAAATGTTGCCTGCCCGCCGGAGACCTCCGCCGGTACTTCAAGCCCGAGGTGGCGGTATGCACCAGCGGTGGCGCAACGCCCGCGCGGAGTGCGGTTCAGAAACCCGAGCTGCAGAAGATACGGTTCGTAAACATCCTCCAGGGTGATTGCCTCCTCGCCGATAACGGCCGCAAGCGTTTCGAGCCCAACGGGGCCGCCGCCGAAGTTATTGATAATGGCGGTGAGCATCCGCCTGTCAACCGCATCCAGCCCCAGACCGTCCACCTCAAGCGCTTCGAGCGCGGTGCGGGTTATGGAAAAGTCTATAACCCCATCGCCGCGCACCGTTGCAAAATCGCGGACGCGTTTGAGAAAACGGTTGGCTATACGCGGTGTCCCGCGGGAGCGCAGTGCAATCTCGTATGCGCCGTCGGGCGTTATCGGTATCCCGAGTATTCCCGCGGAGCGCGTTACGATCATCGAAAGATCCTCCGGCGAATAAAGCTCCAATCGGAACGCCATGCCGAATCTGTCCCTCAACGGCGAGGAAAGCTGCCCGGCGCGGGTTGTCGCACCGATAAGCGTAAAGGGCTTTAACGGTATGCGTATCGACCTTGCGGAGGGACCCTTGCCCATCATCAGGTCAAGCGCGAAATCCTCCATCGCGGGGTAAAGAACTTCCTCCACCTGCCGCGGAAGCCGATGTATTTCATCAATGAAAAGTATGTCGTTTCGTTCGAGCGTTGTCAGCAGCGCCGCAAGATCGCCCGCCTTTTCGATGGCGGGGCCGCTCGTTACCTTGAGGTTCACCCCCAGTTCCGAGGCGATAATGCAGGAAAGCGTTGTTTTACCCAAACCGGGCGGGCCGTGAAGCAGAACATGGTCAAGCGAATCGCCCCTTGTCGCCGCAGCTTTGATAAATACGGAAAGGTTTTCCTTTACCTTTTTCTGCCCGACATATTCCGAAAGCGTTTTCGGGCGGAGCGAAAGCTCGTTTTCGGCATCCTCCGGCGTATATTCACTTGCGGTGATACGGCTTTCAAAATCGAAATCTTCGCCGTAATCGGGTATTTTTGAATTTATCGGCATTTATTATTCCGACTCCTTTCCGATAGCCCTCAGCGTTTCGTATATCAGCTGTTCGAGCGGGAGCGATGTGTCCACTTTTTTCAGCGTTTCAAACACCTTTGCACGCGGATGACCGTACACGGCAAGCGTGTCCGCCACCTGCGAAAGCTTTTCGCCGTCCGCACCCGGAAGTGCCGTGATATCCTGCCCGTTCTTGTCGCCGATCCTGCCTTTAAGCTCGATGATTATCTTTTGTGCGGTTTTCAGCCCGACACCGGGTGCCGTTGCTATGGCCTTTGCATCCCCGCGGGCCACCGCCGCACGGAGCAAATCGGCGGAAAGAGTGCCGAGTATCGACATTGCCGCCTTCGGCCCGATGCCCGAAACGGCAATGAGCTTCATGAAAAGCGCAAGCTCCTCCTCCGATAAAAAGCCGTAAAGCGAAATATTGTCCTCACTCACGGACATATAAGTATAAAGCAGAACCTTTTTACCGACGCTCTGCCCGAGTTTTGATGCCGTCAGCGAGGAAATTCCGATCGAAAATCCGATGCCACCGCATTCGATAACGGCTTTGTCGCCTGTCAGCGTATATAATTCTCCGCTTATGTGATGAAACATTTCTTTTGCTCCCTTTTTATCTTCCGATGCCCGAACACCTTGTTCCGTGGCAGAGTGCGAGCGCAAGCGCATCCGCCGTGTCGTCCGGCTTGGGTGTTTCCGCAAGCCCGAGCATCAGTCGAACCATGTATTGCACCTGCTGCTTTTCCGCCCTGCCGTAGCCTACGACGGAGCTTTTCACCTCCAGCGGAGTGTACTCGTAAACATCCACACCGCATTTTTCGGCGGCAAGCAGGATAACGCCGCGTGCCATGGCAACATCGATCGCCGTCGTGACATTGCTGTTGAAGAAAAGTTCTTCTATGGATATACAGTCGGGCTTGCGTGCGGTCAGCAGTTCCGTCATGGAATCGTATATTTCGACAAGGCGCTTTTCCGCGGGCATGCGAGGCTCTGTCGTTATTGCGCCGTATTCTTCGGCACGGTATTTTTCGCCGATCTTGCGCACATAACCGAATCCGATTGTGGCAAGGCCGGGGTCTATGCCCAAAATCAGCATATTCTACCCCCATTATTGATTATTGTATTTTACCACATTTTTGCACTCCCGTCAACACAAGCGCGGAAGAAAACCCCGTGCGCCTTCAAAAAAAATAATTTTACTATTGAAATCTGCGGAGCAATCTTGTATTATAAAGGCATCGGCGCAAAAACGGCGCCGCGGAAAGGAATTTTGAAAAAATGATCGAAAGAGTAAAAAACATTATTGCAAAGCAGCTCAGAATAAATGCCGCCGATATTTCGGACGACGCCTCCATCCTTGAGGATCTCGGTGCGGACAGCCTCGATATCATCGAACTTCTCATGACACTCGAAGACGAAACCGGCATTATTATCCCCGACGACGATGCGGCCGAACTGAAGACGGTCCGCAGCATAGCCGATTATATCGAGAATGCAACAAAATAAAAAAGCCGTGCTTTTCGATCTGGACGGGACATTACTCGACACCCTTCCGGATCTTACGGCTTCACTCGCACACGCGCTTGCCGCAAACGGTTTTCCCGTTCACGGTGAGAGCGAGGTACGGCGCATGATCGGCGACGGCATACGCACTCTTGTCATTCGTGCGCTCCCGGGCGATCCGGGTGCGGATGCCGTTTTGCGCGTACTTGCCGACTTCCGCACGGATTACGCCGAAAATTGCACGAAATACACGCGCGTCTATCCCGGTGCGGCGGAAATGCTTTCGGAACTGCGCCGCGGCGGTGCGGCGACGGCGGTTGTCACAAACAAGGACGATGCCGTTGCAAACAAAATCATCCGGCATTATTTTCCCGGCGCATTTGATGTTATCCGCGGCGTGCGCGACGATTCCGAACGCAAACCGAATGCGGGCGTGACAAGCGGAATACTTTCCGGGCTCGGTGTTTCGGCGGAAAACGCGGTTTTTGCCGGCGACGGTAAAAACGATGTTCTTGTCGCCCGGAATGCGGGTATTCCTTTCGTTCCCGCCGGATACGGGTACACCGATCCGACGGAGCTTGAAAAAATATGCGGGATAACGCCCGCACGGGATGTTTACGGGCTTTCCGCAATGATAATGCGGCGGCTCGGTGAATAACCTTTTTATTAAAAGGCAAAGAGGAGAGAGCAATATTGTCAGATCAGAAGCAATACAAATGCCCGTGCTGCGGCGGCGGGATCGAATTTGACAGCAATTCACAGAAGATGAAATGCCCGTATTGCGATACGGAATTCGATACCGATACGCTCCGCGGTTACGATGAGGATTTGAACAGCGACGGCAGCGACGATTTTGAATGGAATACCGATGCCGGCAAGCAGTGGGACGGCGAGGAATCCGAAAACCTCAATGTTTATGTCTGCAAATCCTGCGGCGGCGAAATAATCGGCGATGACACGCTTGCCGCGACGGAATGCCCCTATTGCGGCAATCCCGTCATTATTTCGGGCAAGCTGCGCGGCGCGCTCAAGCCCGATCTCGTTATCCCCTTCAAGCTGGATAAAGAGGCGGCAAAGGCGGGACTGCGCAAGCATTTCGAGGGGAAACGCCTGCTCCCGAGGATATTCAAGACCGAAAACCGCATTGACGAGATAAAGGGCGTTTATGTCCCGTTTTGGCTTTTCGATGCCGATGCCGATGCCGATATCCGCTACAAGGGCGAAATAGTTTCGCATTGGAGCGATTCGGATTACGATTATACAAAAACCGAATACTATTCCATCGTCCGTCAGGGCGATATCGGGTTCGACAATGTCCCCGTGGACGGCAGCACCAAGATCGAAAACGATCTTACCGAATCGCTGGAGCCCTACGATCTTTCCGAAGCGGTGGATTTTCAGACGGCGTTTCTTTCCGGCTATATCGCGGATAAATACGATGTCGATGCCGAAACCTCCTGCGCCCGTGCGAACGAGCGCGTGCGCACGAGCACCGAGCGAGAATTTGCAAGGACGGTCGTCGGGTACGACAGCTATCGTGTCGAACATTCGGCGATACGGCTTGAAAACGGCAGGGCAAAATACGCGCTGCTCCCCGTCTGGCTGCTGAATACGAGTTGGAAGGATAAAAAATTCACCTTTGCCATGAACGGGCAGACAGGTAAATTTGTCGGCAATCTTCCGATGGACGGCAAAGCCTTCGCAAGGTGGTTTTTCGGTGTCGCAGGTGCCGTGGCGGCTGCGATAATGGGCATAACCTTCCTTATGCACCTGATGTGAGGAGGTCTGCCGATATGAAAAAGATCATTGAATTTCTTCTCGTTATGCTTATACTTGCCGCGCTTCCGTGCACAGCGGCGGCTTCCGAGAGCAAGACCTATTTTTACGATTACGCCGAAACGGTGGATGATAACGTGTGGGAGGACATAGAAACCTCTCTTGACGAAGCCTCCGCCAAATACGGGCTGGATATCGTACTTGTGGCGATTCCGTACAATCTTGTCACGAATTACGACTTTGTCAACAGCAACGTCGCAAAAGAATATGCCGACAATTGGTATAATGATAACGGCTTTGCGGACAACGGCGTTCTGTTTGTCTGTTTTCTCGGCGGTTCGTCGGAAAAGGGCAAGGATTACTGGTATATTTCCGTCAAGGGCAAGGGTGCCGAAATATACGATGACGGCGACGAGCTTTTCGACCGTATGTTTGAAGGCCGGGTAAGCAGTGATTATGCGAACATCTTTTCCGCTTATGCCGAAAACGCACGCGATATGGCTTCGGAACATTACGATTATCAGGCGGGCAAATGGCTCGTGATATCGATCATCGCGGGTCTTATCGTTGCGCTTATCGTTACGCTGGTCATGAAGAGCAAGCTGAAATCGGTCAAATACGCTTCGGATGCGGCGGTATATACCCGCCCGGGCAGCATGGTGCTGCGTTTCGAAAGCGACCGCTACCTTTATTCCACCGTCACGCGCACGGCAAGGCCGAAGAATGACAGCAGCTCCTCCGGAAGTGGCGGTCACAGCGGCGGCAGATCCTTCTGATTCGATTTTCACAAAACAACAACAAAACGGCTTCCGTTTCGATACGGAAGCCGTTGCTTTTTCGGTGCTATGCCTTTGCGGCGGTTCAGCCGTTGTATGCCGCTTCGTCGCAGATAACGGTTACATCGGGGTGAACCTTAAGAAGTGTTGCGGGGACCATGGTGGTGATCCTGTCGTCGAGCATCTTCTTGATAACATAGTTCTTGTTCTTGCCGCTGGCAAGGACGATAATCTTTTTTGCCTTCATGATAGAGCCGATACCCATTGTGACAGCCTGTGTCGGGACATCTGCCTTGGAGGCAAAGAAGCGGGAGTTTGCTTCGATGGTGCTTTCGGTAAGACCGGTGAGGTGAGTGCCGCAGTGGAGCTCCTCTTCCGGCTCGTTGAAGGCGATATGGCCGTTCGGGCCGAGGCCGAGAACCTGAAGATCGATTCCGCCGGCAGCATCGATGGCGGCATCATAAGCCTTGCCCATTTCGGCGGGATCCTTTGCAAGCCCGTCGGGAACATGGGTCTTTGCCTTGTCGATGTCGACATGGTCGAAAAGATTGTGGTTCATGAAATAGCGGTAGCTCTGATCGTGATCGGGCGCGAGAGGGTAGTATTCGTCGAGGTTGTAGGAAGTGACATCCTTGAAAGTGATTTCACCCTTCTTGTTCATTTCGGCAAGGTCCTGATACATACCCACGGGAGTGGAGCCGGTAGCAAGGCCGAGAACGCAGTCCGGCTTGGATTTAAGAAGCGACGCGATTATTTCGGCGCCCTTGCGGGACATTTCGGAATAGTCTTTGCAAACGATGAATTTCATTGATAAATTCCTCCGTTACTTTATTTTACGCAGGCAGTATAGCACAGCAAATGCGGTTTTTCAAGAGCCGAGAGGGAAATTTGTTAAAAAACTCATGTGTTGACATTTTCTCCGCAAGCGGCTATAATTCCGGTGAATACGATATTGAAAGTACACGGTATGAATAATACAAATTCTCTTCACGCCGGCAAAACGCCGGTGCGCACGGTTCTCAAGCTTTCGATCCCCGCGATAATCGAACAGCTTATGATAACCTGCGTTTCATACATAGATACGGCAATGGTCGGCTCGCTCGGGAAGAACGCGACGGCTGCCATAGGTGTATGCTCCTCCTTTATATGGTTCGTTTCGGGCTTTGTCGCCGCGGTGGCGCTCGGCTTTTCGGTGCAGACGGCACAGTATTTCGGTGCCGGCAGGCCGGATGATGTGCGTGAGACGGTCCGCCGTTCGTTTTTGTCGATCCCGGCTGTCGGGCTTCCGCTCGCCGCCGCCGTATGCACGATATCCTTTTTCCTGCCCGGATGGATGGGCGCGGAGGAGGCGGTCATCCCGCTCTCACGCGATTATCTCTTTATCATCGGCGTTTCGCAGGTGTTCCTGCTCGGGGTGAATATTTGCTCATCCACGCTCCGCTCGGTGGGCGATACGAAAACGCCCATGGTGTTCAATACTCTGCTCAATATCATAAACATCATAATGAACTTCTTCTTTATTTTCCCTTCAAGAAGAATAAGCCTTTTCGGCGCGGAAGTAAATGTTTTCGGGTTCGGAATGGGCGTTGCGGGAGCGGCTGTGGGCTCGCTCATAGCCGCGGCGTGCACCTTCCTTATGTATGTTGTCTGCATCTTTTTCGGCAAAAGGGTAATAAACCCTCGCCTTTCCCGCGCAACGGGCACCGGCGGTGCGATCACGAAGCGCGCCGTTCGGCTCGGCGTGCCGGCGTTCATGGAGCGCGCCGCGATGTCATCCGGGCAGATATTGATGACATATCTCGTAACGGGGCTCGGCTCCGCTGCGGTTTCGGCAAATTCGCTTGCGGTAACGGCGGAATCCATAAGCTATCTTCCCGCATCCGGATTTTCGCTTGCCGCCGCGGCATTGATCGGGCAGGCGACAGGTGCGGGCGAAAAGGCGCTTGCCCGCCGCTTTGCAAAGATTTCGCTTATAATGGGCGTGTGCTGTCTTTGCGTTTCGGGCGCGGTACTTTATATCTTTTCGGATAATCTTATCGGCTTTTTCATAGATGATGCGGAGGTCATAACCCTCGGCGGCAGGATGCTGCGCATAGTTTCGTTTGCGGAACCTTTCTTTGCCGTTTCCATAGTGCTTTCCGGCGTGTTCCGCGGGGTCGGCAACACAAAAATCGGCTTTCTCACCGGGCTTATCTGTATGTGGGGCGGCCGCATAGTCCCCGCGCTGTTCCTCGTGCCGCGGTTCGGGCTGGACGGCGCATGGTATGCGATGGTCATCGACCTTGTGCTCCGAGCCGTCGTTACAATGGCGTTCTTCCTGCGCCCCGGGTGGGAATCCGGCGGGGTGCGTGTCACTGCGGATGAAGATCCGCACGCATAGCCGATTGCCTGCGGCACAAAAAGCGATACCGCTTCGACGGTATCACTTTTGATTTTGATTTCACGACGGCAACGGCGAAGCGGACGACCGATGCAGTGAAAAGGCGGGGCTTTGTGAAATAACGCGGATTTTTACTGCTGTACGAAAACCGCGGCGTTGTTTCGGCAACGCATCGGTAAAACCGCATGATATTTACCGATTTGCAATAATATTCGGCAAAATTGTTCGTCAAGTTTTTCTGCCGGAAGTGTATAATCAACAGCAGAAGGAAAACCAAATCGTATATTATGGGGGATTTTTAATGAAAGTTTTCGTTTGTCTCGACGACGAACTCGGTATCTGCCTGAACGGCAGACGCATTTCGCAGGATAAGGCGGTCATCCGCGATGTCTGCAATGATATCGCACAGTCCGGCGAAACGCTCTTTATTTCCGAACGTTCCGCTTCGATATTCCGCGGGAACGGCGCCCGTGCGGTTGTTGTTTCGGATCCGCTTTCCGCCGCCGCGGAAAGCGGCAAAGCCTGCTTTGTCGAATTCGACACGCTCGACCGTTATCACGACAGGATCGACACACTCACGGTATACCGCTGGAACCGTACCTACCCCTCCGATGTCAAGATAGCATTTGATCCGGCGGTCGAATTTCCGAACGCCGAAGTTGCCGAATTTCCCGGTAATTCGCACGAAAAAATCACAAAAGAGGTCCGGCACAGATGAACCGCTTTTTTTCCGCGCTGATCGCGCTGCTGCTCGTGTTCGCCGTTTCCTGCTCGTGCGAGGATGCCGGCTCGGCGGACAGCGAGGTATCGGCACCGCCTTCACAAAGCGAAAGCTCGGGCAGCGAGGTATCGCCGCCGCCTTCACAAAGCGAAAGCTCGGGCAGTGATAATACCGCCGCCGCTTTCGATTATTCGCTTGTCCCGGAATATTCGGGCGATGCGTGGGCCGCGGTGAACGGAAACACTCCGTTCTTTACGGAAGCCGAGCTTAATGCCGTTCCGTATGAGGATTATTCCGTGCTCGATTCTCTCGGGCGGTGCGGGGCCGCCGTTGCCTGTATCGATAAAAGCCTTATGCCCGATTCCGCGCGGGAACCGATCGGCTCCGTAAAGCCCACCGCGTGGCATGGCGATAAATACGATTTTATCGACGGCGGCAATCTTTATAACCGCTGCCACCTTATCGGTTTTCAGCTCACGGGCGAAAACGCCAACGAAAAAAACCTTATCACCGGCACGAGATACCTTAACATCAAGGGTATGCTCCCGTTCGAGAACATGGTCGCCGACTATATAAAAGAAACGGGTATGCGTGTGCTTTACCGTGCGACACCGGTCTTTGTCGGCACGGAGCTGCTTGCCCGCGGCGTTTTGCTGGAGGGGATGTCGGTTTCCGATAACGGCGGCGATATCTGCTTCTGCGTTTTCTGCTATAATGTCCAGCCGGGCGTGAAGCTCGATTATTCCGACGGAAGCAATTCGCTCGACACCTCCGACACCGGCACAGAGATGAATTTCGTGCTGAATAAAAAAAGCAAAAAATACCACCTTCCCGGCTGCAAAAGCATTGCGGATATTTCGCAGGGCAACCGTGCTGATTACCGCGGCACGCGTGCGGAGCTTGTCTCCATGGGGTATTCGCCCTGCGGAATCTGCGGTAAGCAATAAACGATATAATAATACCTCAAAGCACGCCTGCCGGCGTGCTTTTTGCTTGTCCGTCCCGGCGATATTCCGCGTGTTGACGCCGCGCAGTATGTTTTCCTGCCGCATTGCCGTATTACCATCGGGGCCGGCGGCGATTGTCGCGGTATTCGATGCCTTTATCCCGAACGGGGGGGGATAAAGGCATGTTGCAAGAAAGACGGCGAGAACAAAATTTTCCGGCGTCGGCGTTCGGCTTTTCCGCAGCCGCTCCGCAATGAGCGCTTTGCCTTGACAGAAACGCGCTTTTGTGGTATAATCATTACACTTCCGACGGTATGGAGGTCGAAATGAAACAGTGTATGGATGCGGAAAATCTGCACCGCCGTTTGAAAAAAATTATCGGGCAGGTACAGGCGATCGACAGAATGATCGATGAGGATGTCCCCTGTGAGGATGTTCTGGCCCAGATCAATGCCGCAAAATCCGCTTTGAACGGGTGCGGAAAAGTCGTTCTCGAAGGCCATATCAAGCATTGCGTGCGCGACGGGATCGAACACGGCGATGCCGAAAAGACAATCGAGAGCTTCACGAAAGCGGTCGAGCGTTTTGCCAATATGCAGTAATTAAAATATTGGTAAAATACTGTGCCGAGAACGGAAGAAATCGACTTGCAAATATGTTGCCGAGAGAAAAGCCGGTCCGGCGGACCGGCTTTTTCTTTTTAACCCTCTTGACAGCCCATACCCCTATATGTATAATACGCGCATGCCCCATACGGTATAGAAGGAGGCTCATCCATGAAACGGGCTATGAGAAAATTGGAGCATTTACTGTCGCTCGGCGGCATCAAAAAGGACATTGTGCTGCTTGCCGTCTCGGGTGCTGCGGTAGTATGCAGCCTTTTGAAATTCCGGCCCTTCCCGTTTGATATGGCGTGGTTTGCAATCGTTCTTTGCGGTCTGCCCATCATTCTGGAAGCAATCATCGGGCTTGTCACCTCGTTTGACATCAAAGCGGACGTGCTTGTATCTCTTGCGCTGATTGCATCGGTATGTATCGGCGAGGATTTCGCGGCGGGCGAGGTGGCGTTCATCATGCAGCTCGGTGCTTTGCTCGAAGAACTGACAGTGGCAAGGGCGAGAGCCGGGATTGAAAAGCTGGTACATCTTACACCGCAGACGGCGCGTGTTCTGCGCGGCGGGAGGGAAGAGGTCATCCCGGCGGAGCAGGTGAAGGTCGGCGACCGTGTCCGTGTGCTTCCGGGGGAAGCCGTACCCGTGGACGGCGTTATAGTTTCCGGCAGAACATCAATCAATCAGGCTGTTATGACGGGCGAATCACTGCCCGTGGACAAAACGGCGGGTGATACGGTATCCAGCGGTACGGTCAATCAGTTCGGCGTATTCGAGATGGAGGCGACGAAGGTCGGTGAGGACAGCTCCATCCGGCGGATGATCCGCCTTGTGCAATCGGCGGATGCCGGCAAGTCAAAGATCGTCGGACTTGCCGACAGGTTGGCGACATGGATCGTAGTAATTGCGCTTTCCGCCGCGGGGCTGACATGGCTCATCACCGGGCGGATCATACGCGCGGTCACAATTCTTGTGGTGTTCTGTCCGTGCGCGCTCGTTTTGGCAACTCCCGCGGCAATCATGGCGGCAATCGGAAACGCGGCAAAGCACGGCTTTCTTGTGCGTGAGGGCGATGCGCTCGAACGGCTTGCCGGGGCAAAAGTGATTGTTTTTGACAAAACCGGAACCCTGACCTGCGGAAAGCCCGAAGTTGTTGCCGCGGAAAGTGTTTCGGAAGCCTTTGGCAAGGATGAAATATACCGCCTTGCGGCATCTGCGGAGCAGTTTTCGGAGCATCCGCTCGGGAAGGCGATTGTAAGCTCCTATAAAAAATCCGGCGAAGCGCTTTCGGATGCCGGGAATTTTCAAATGATCCCCGGGCGCGGCGTTTGCGCAGCGGTCGACGGCAAAACCGTTCTTGCGGGTAACCGCGAATTGATGAATGAGCAGGGCATAGTAATGGGCGCCGTGCCGTCCGCGGAAGCGTACATATCGCAGGGCTGCACGGTGATTTATGCGGCGGCAGACGGTGTATTCGCCGGCTTCATTGCGCTCTCGGATACACTCCGAAAGGAAAGCGCGGATACCGTAGCGGCTTTGTCCGGGCTGGGCGTACAGCCGGTGCTTCTCACAGGTGACAACGAAAATGCCGCAAAGGCCATTGCGGGTAAGCTGCACATCGGCGAGGTTCGGGCAAACTGCCTGCCGGAGGATAAGCTGAAATATATCGGCGAATATCAGGGCAAAAAAATGCCTGTTTGTATGATCGGCGACGGCGTGAACGATGCTCCGGCACTCAAAAAAGCGGATGTGGGCATTGCCATGGGCGGCGTGGGCAGTGACATTGCCGTCGATGCGGCGGATATTGCGCTGGTGAATGACGAAGTGAAGGAGCTTCCTCATCTTGCGGCACTTTCAAAACGCATGATGACCACTATCAAGCTGAACACAGCCTTCTCGATGGCATTGAATTTTACGGCAATCGCTCTGGCAATTATCGGGACATTAAACCCCGTTGTCGGCGCATTGGTACATAACGCAGGCTCTGTGCTCGTTATCACGAACTCGGCACTGTTATTGAAATGGAGAAAAAAATAAAGGCAATCAAAATCATCGGTCTTATTATCGGCGTTATCGCTGCGGTGTGTGCATTGCTCTTGGTTTCCCGAAAAAAACAAAAGGAAAAGCAGAAGGTTCAACGGGCGAACCTTCTGCTTTTTGTTTGTGAAATCGGAAGCGCTTCACGGGGTATTCACCCGCCTTGCAATATGAATATACAGTGATACGCCTTACTTTGTCCGGCGTGATGTTTTTTGCCGAAAGCAAAAGTGATATTGCTCGCTTTGCCCGCAGTGATATTATATTCGTCTTCAGCTGCCGCAAGGCGAATATAACCGAAAAAGCACTTGCTTTTCGCAAGTGCTTTTTCATGGTGGACCTGGTGGGGCTCGAACCCATGACCTCTGCGTTGCGAACGCAGCGCTCTCCCAACTGAGCTACAAGCCCGTGATATACGGATTACTTCATTATTTTATTCGCATTTCGGATTTTGTCAAGGGGTATTTGCCAAATATTTTCCGCCGTTTGCGCCGCATCCCGTGCGCGCCGCCGCGTCACTGTGCAAATTATACAAAAACAGTTTCGGGAGCAGTCAAAAAACGCAAAAAACGGCAAAAACCTATTGCAAAGCTTTTGCGATTGTGCTATAATTCACGTGAATAAAACGGCGCGTGCCTTTGCGGCAATGCGCATTGCCGCGGAGGTATTTTAATGAAGGCGATGAAGCGTATAATTTCCGCTTTGCTTTTCCTTATACTTTGTATATCTTGTCTTTCCGCCTGCGTGGACGAGGATGTAAGTGTAGCGGATCCCGACAGCGGAACAGTCTCCGCTGCAGACAACAGGAAGTTTTCCTACGGCCCTGCCGATTACGGCGATTTTCCTTATGCGAATCGGAAGCTCAGCACCGGCGGTGATATCGTCATACTTTGTGTCGAGACCGCACGCCATACCTACGGCGAACAGCAGTTTGCCTACGATCCCGAAAAGGACAGCAACGCCATTGACCATGCAGTCGGTCTCCGCAACGATCTTCTGAAAGAGCGTTACGGTATCACCTTTGAGGTCATTCCCGTCAACTCCCCGTGCGAAACCTCTCGGCCCGTCATTCAGTCGGGCACCGCGGAATACGATGTCATCTGCGATTCCGTCGACAGGCTTGCCGTCGGCGCAATCAACGATCTTTACGCCGCGCTGGATGGGGAAATGGATTTTTCGCATCCGTGGTGGGATTCCGAAGCGAACGAAATGCTCTCGCTCGGCGACCGCCATTTCTTCCTGACGGGCGATGCCATCCTCACGGATGACGACAACACCTATCTCACTCTCTTCAACAAAGATATGTATGCCAAGAACGCCGATCTTTCGGCGCACGGCGATATTTATCAGATAGTCCGCGACGGTGAATTCACTATCGACCTTTATTACGAAATGTGCAAGCAGGCATCCCATACCGACGAAACCGGCTCCTGGGGCTTCAATGCGACATACGGCAACCTTTCCCACGCCTACGGCGCAACCGTTATGATGAACGGCTGCAATGTTGCGACCGTCGGCAAGGACGAAAACGGCGAGTTGCACATAAATGTGCTCGAAACACGCGCGGTCAACGCCTTCCAGAAGGTCTATGAAATCATGTCGGACAAGCAGAACACCCAGCGCGCCGAGCTTATAATCGGTCAGTCGCCCAACAACAAGAGCACCTACGGCTTTGCCGAGCTTGCCGAAATGTTCATGGAGGGCAGAGGTCTGTTCTATAACACCACAAGCTCCTCCGTCTCCACCCTCAAGGGCAAAAAGATGGATTTCGATTTCGGCGTGCTCCCCATTCCGAAGTACGATACCGAACAGGAAAAATACTGCAACACCGTAAACCGTTATCATTCCTCCGCGCTGGCGATCCCGAAGACCGTCACGGGCGACAGATTTGATGATGTAGCGTTTGCTCTGCAGGCGCTCGGCTTCCACAACAGCGATGTTATCCGCGCATATTATCAGACAACGCTTCAGCTTCAGGCTGTCACAACGGATAACGATGCCGATATGCTCGATATAGTCTACAACAACCGCTTTTACGATATCGGCGCAATCTACGGCTGGGGCACCGGCTCGCAGACGCTTATCAACCTTTACGGCGCCGTCATCAGCGATTCCACCAACACTCTCGCTTCCCGCTGGGAGGCCATGCAGAGCGCCGTTGAGGAGTCCATGAAGGCGACTCTCGATGCTTACGCCGGCATTTCGTAAGGAGATATTGCTTCAACTATGATCAAACGCATTCTTATTATTGCGGCCGCGGTACTCATCGCCTTTGCCGCGCTGCCCTTTTCCGCCGCGGCGGAGGGGAAAGTCGTTTCGGAGGGCAAGAGCTACACCGTGGAATATTCCACTCCGATCGAAAACGCCTACCCCGACCTTGCCTATACGCCCGAGGAAAAGCTTACCGACGGCAAAAAGGCGGCCGCCGATTATAACGACAAAAACTGGCTCAAGCTTTATCGCGGAACGAGCGTTTCCGTCACGATAGACCTCGGCGGGGAACAGGCCGTTTCACGCGTGACCTTCGGTGAGCTTCAACTCAAAGCCTACGGCGTGTATTGCTCACGCCGGGCAAAGGTATATGCCTCTGCGGACGGCGAAGCCTTCGGGCTTGTCGGCAGTGCGGAACACCCGGATTGGGTTATGTCCGATGCAAAGAGGCGCGTGGAATACGATATCGCTTTCAATGCCGTAATGGCACGGTACATTCGAGTTGAGTTTTCGAGCGATGTTTTCACCATGGTGGATGAAATATCCGTCTATGCAAGCGAAAGCAGCGATATTTCCGCCATTCCCGCTCCGGAAAATGCAGTGGATAAGGGCTTTGTCAGCTCCGAAAGCCTGGATGGTATCGGAAGCATTTGTCTGATGTATGTCAGCCACGGCTACACCCGTGAAACAATCAAGCCTTATATCGCATATGTTGATAAAAAGGGCGAGGTTAAGGACAGTTTCTTTGATTCGCTCCTCTTCCTTTCAATGCCCTCCACCGAGTCGGAGGACGGTTATATGCGCCAGGCGGATTTCGAAAAATACATCGATAGAGTTCTCGGCAACGCTTTTTCCAATCTCGGCGCGCTGGATTATACATTCGGCGAGATAAAGGAATCCATCGGCTACGGCAAGGATGATAAATACCCCGTATTCGTTGCAATGCCGGATATCGGCGTGTTCACCGATGCATTCGGCGTTATAAACGGCAGGACAGTCACCTGTGCGGATTATGAATCGCGCGCGGCGGTCACCGAATGGTTTGTGG
The DNA here is from genome assembly GCA_963661975.1 of bacterium. Lineage (GTDB taxonomy): Bacteria > Bacillota > Clostridia > Oscillospirales > CAG-382 > Coliplasma. The sequence continues at coordinate 4,882 of CAVLDN010000005.1, read as the reverse complement.
ATTACTTTACCGAACGGTTCAACGCCGAAGGGTTCGAAAATGTCGAGCTCAAAGGCTTTTACCGCTTTGCCGAAAGCATAGAATATTCGCGCTCGCTCGATGAAGTCGCGCTTATAAAGCATTTCACCGATTACTGCCGCGAAAAGGGCTTCAAATCCATTTGGATCCCCTATTACAGCTCCGCCGGGATCGATGAATCACTCGGCTTTGACGCCGTCACCATGCAGAGCGGCTATGCCTTCAACCCCGGTGCCGAAACCGGTGAAGTAAAGGCGGGCGTTACCGATAATTGCGCCGCCATCTGCAAAAAGTACGGCATGGGCATGGAATTCGAGCTTGACATGAATGTCAAGGGCTACAGCGAAAAATACCGCCAGTACATCCATTCCGCATATAAGAGCGGGTTGATGGAAAACGGCGTGATGATGATGTACCAGGTCGGCGATCATCTCTTCAGGTGTTCCGAAAACAGCACCCTTGCCGACCGCGAGATATACGACCTTACATATCAATATTGCTCCGCAACATACGCCGAATATGCCCCCGTGATCGAGGACGCGGAGCTCACGATTGATGCCGAAAGCTTCGGCAAGGGCAGGTTCAATGTGACGGATGAGGATACCCTTCTCGGTCAGCTCCGCGTGGCGGAGATCGAAAAGCCGGAGGGAATATACATTTCCGTCAGCGGTGACGGTGTCTTCATGGTTGAAACCTACGGCAGTAAGCCGGGCACCTATGTCACAAAGTTTTCCGTCACGGACGGCTACAACGTTTCCAACACCGCCGAAATCACCGTGATCGTCCGCGGCGGCGAGGGCGACGAAAGCACGGATGCTTCTTCAAATGCGGCATCCGGGGCGGAAGAAACGGACGGCGGGTTTCCCGTCCGGTTCATCATTGCGGGAGCTGCGGTAATAGTCGCCGCGGCAGCCGTGGTTATCATTTTAAGACGTTCTGCAAAGAACAAATAAAAACAACAAAAAAGAAGGAGATTTTTTGTATGAAAAAAATCATCGCAATGCTTCTTGTCGTTCTGATGGCGGTTTCGGTTTTAGCCGCCTGCGGTAGCGACGAAGAAAGCAGCACCCCCGATTTCGGCACCTCCAAGAACGAATCCTCCGCAGACGCAAGCGCGGAGCCGAAGGACGAATCCTCCGAGGATGAGTCTTCTCAGGCGGAATCTTCCGCCGACGAAGCCTCTGCGGATGACACCTCTTCTTCCGAAGACGAAAGTTCCGAAGACGAAAGTTCCGAAGACGAAAGCTCCGAAGACGGCGACGGAGAGATCAAGGTAGAATATACCAACAAGTTCATCTCCTGGGGCAAACACGTTAAGCAGGGCATAGTCGATGTCCGCGCTACCGATGCTACCTCGCTCCGTCTTTCCAAGGTCAACGCCACCGTCAATAACGGCGATGTCGGCGTTTTCACCTCCGATTACGGCAAGACCATCAAAGCCGACGGCCAGACCTATGAAGATTTCGCCGTTGCGGTTTTCGAATACGATAAAGCAATATTCTCCTATGTCAAGAAGTCGTTCAGCGATGTCGGCTCTGCCGCTGCGGATACCGCTATCCCCGAGGACGGTTATGTTGTGGTTATCTACAAGACCGAAACCGCAAAGATCAAGGCTATCTCCGCTCTCGGCGATCAGACCGCTGTCTTCCCGCACGGATTCTGCGTCAACCGCGGCCTCTATGCTACCATCAAGAACGGTACCGCCACTGTCGACGGTGATGTCACCGAAGCCGAATACGGCGCTCCGATCTGGGATATCAATTCCAACAATGTTCTTTGCAGCTATGCTCAGTTCGAAGTAAACAAGTACTTTGCTTCCGCAAAGGTTTATCTCAAATACGATTCCGAAAACCTCTACCTCGGCGTTGTTGTCGATAACCCCGAACACGACTGCCCCATCGCAAAGGGCAGCGAAAGCGGTATGTGGCAGTACGAATGCATTCAGGTGAATGTCGGCTCCATGAGCGCGGACAGCCAGTACATGAAGGATCACTGGGATCACCAGATCGATAAGGATGCAGCTAACAAGAACATAGTTCGTCAGTACGGCTTCTGCGTCAATAACGACGGCAATTCCCTTTCCACGGTTTGGATGGGCAATCCCACCACTTTCACCGGCACGTCTGTTTCCAAGCGCGATGATGCCGCAAAGAAGACCTATTACGAAGCTGCAATTCCGTGGTCCGAAATCGGCGAAAAGAGCAACCCCGTAAAGGTTCAGAAGGGCACCGAGATCAGCTTCTCCGTTTCCATCAACTGCGGCAGCTCCACCAGCACCTTCAAGAACATCACTCTTCGTGACGGCGGCGGCATAATCGGTATCAACGACTGGTCCAAACTCCCCGTTATCACTCTCGGCTAAAAAAAGCAAAAGTATCAGAGGTAAATTCAGCAAATGAAAATCGGAATAAATCTTTACAGCTTCCACGGCCTTATGAGCGAAAATTCGCTCGGTTATAAGGGCTGCCTCGACAAGGTGCGCGAGTTCGGGGTAGATGCCGTCGATTTCAGTGAGGACGGCTGCTACGACCACAAAGCCTACCTTGAATATGCCCGCAAGGCAGGCGCCTATGCGCACGAACTCGGGATCGAGGTGTCTTGCTTCTGTGTCGGCGCGGATTTCCTTAACCGCGATACCGATACGGAGATCGAACGTGTCAAGGGCATGGTCGATGTTGCGGAGGCGTTCGGCGCCAAGCTTATGCGTCACGATGCAACACCCGGCTACCCCAACACCGTTAAGACCGGAAGAAGCTTCGATGCCGTGCTTCCCACCCTGGCAAGAGCCTACCGTGAGGTGACCGAATATGCCGAAAAGAAGGGCATTCGCACCTGCATTGAAAATCACGGCTTCTTTGCGCAGGATCCGGAGCGTGTCGAAAAGCTTATAAATGCCGTCGGGCATCCCAACTTCGGCGCACTTGTCGATATCGGCAATTTCGCCTGCGCGGATGCGGACCACAACTATGCGGTCGGTCTGATGGCACCGTATGCCTTCCATGTGCACGCCAAGGATTTCCACAAGAGAAGCGGTTCACTCGATAATCCGGGCGAGGGCTGGTTCATGTCCCGCGGGGGCAATTATCTCCGCGGCGCGATAATCGGTCAGGGCGATGTGCCCGTGCGTCAGTGCATCAACACACTCAAGCGCGCCGGGTATGACGGCGTCCTCTCCATCGAATTCGAAGGCATGGAGGATCCGCTCAAGGGTATACGCATCGGCGTTGATAATTTAAGACGCTTTATCAACGGCTGAAATTGAAATAATCTGAGATATGTTACGGGGCGCACAGGCTTGCGCCCCGTAACGAATATACCGAAAATGTCCGAATCTTCAAACAAACAGCGCGATAAGCGCAAAGTGCGAAAAATATTTATTATCGTTGCCTCCGCGCTCGTGTTCCTTTGTCTGCTTGCCGTTTGCGGCGGGCTCGTTTCCGAAAAGCTTTCCCGAAAGGAATCCTCCGTGAGCGATCTTAACGAGGCAAAATTCTTCGAACCCGATTATTCCGGGGATCTTTCCGCCGATGCGGCATATCTTGCGCTCGACCGGAAGATGTATTACAGCCGTTACGGGCAGGTCACCGTGCTCGAAAGCGGTGACACGGCGGATGCTCTGCCGCAATGCACATTTTTCCGCCGCTATTTCGATTGCCTTCAAAACGGCGATTATGAGGCTTACCCATCGTTCTTTACCGCAAGCTGCCTTTCGGATGAAAACTTCACGCTCCCCGAAAACTTCACGAAGCAGGCAGTTTACGATATCCATGTCACGCTGCACAGTATGCGCGGTGATGAAGGCTCCGAAGGGCATTACGAGATATACGAGGTAGGCTACCGAATTTTTGAAAATGACGGGACATTCCGCCGCGATATCGCACCCGACGATACGCGTACACTTGTCTTTGAAATATATGTTTCCGGCGAAACGGTTCTGATAAATGCGATCGGCTACCGCGCCGGCTGAGAAAGCGTGATAACATGAATATTGATTACGAAAAGGAAATCGCCGCGTTTGAAAAGCGCATTGCCGCTTTGAAAAGCAAAGCCGATACCGCGCTCGGCACACTAAAAAGCGAGATAGTTTCCATAAAAGAGCGCGACCCTGCCGCAAGGACCAATGCAGAGGTTCTGCTGCTTTATCCCGGGCTTCATGCCGTTCTTGCACACCGCCTTGCCCACGCACTTTACAAAAAGGGTATGTATTTTGCCGCGCGTGCGGTGAGCCAGGCTTCGCGCAATGTCACCGGGATCGAAATACACCCCGCGGCAGTCATCGGCAAAGGGTTGTTTATCGACCACGGATGCGCCGTCGTTATCGGCGAAACGGCCATCATCGGCGATAACTGCACCATTTACCAGGGCGCAACGCTCGGCGGCACCGGCAAGCACGAGGGGAAACGCCACCCGACAATAGGCAACAATGTTATGATCGGCGCGGGCGCAAAGGTGCTCGGCCCGGTCACCGTGGGCGACAACAGCAAGATCGCCGCAGGCGCCGTGGTTTTGAAGGATATCCCCGCAAATTCAACTGCAGTCGGCATACCGGCGCGTATTGTCCGCGGCGAACACGTGGACGGCCCGCAATCGCTCGACCAGGTTCATGTGCCGGATCCCGTCGCACAGGAGCTTGCCGCGCTGCGTGAAAGGGTTGCCGCGCTGGAAAACGAGATAGAAGCCAAAAAATAATCAAAAAATGTCTTGACAAACCGGCGCGTATATGGTATTATATATCGCGTTCCGAATAAGCGCCGTTAGCTCAGCTGGATAGAGTAACTGGCTACGAACCAGTAGGTCGGGGGTTCGAATCCCTTACGGCGTGCCATGATTGTGCGACCATAAAGCACAACAACGAAAAACCCTT
>CAVLDN010000004.1:0-113652 GCA_963661975.1 bacterium | reverse complement strand
TGCGGGTAAAAGGACTTGAACCTTCACGAAGTTGCCCCCACTAGAACCTGAATCTAGCGCGTCTGCCAATTCCGCCATACCCGCAAACTATTCGCCGCTGCTGCGACGCTACTTATTATACATTCACGCGGGCGATTTGTCAAGAACAAATATCAAAAAACTTCAGCATGAAAGAGCGGCAGTACCTTGAGCATGAAAAATGTGAAATTGACTTGAAAAGCGCCGGAAAACGGTGTATAATGCCAAAAAACGAACGGAGTGATTCATAATGAAAGCTGTCGGAATTAACGAATTCTGCAATTTGAAGTTTTTATCCAACCCGACATTTTCGCCCGACGGCAGCAGAGCGGCGTTTACCGTCACCGTTGCCGACGAAAAGAAAAACAGATATAATTCCAATATCTATACATTTGTTAACGGCAAGCCGCGCCGGCTCACAAACGGCAATGGTGAAGGTCGATTTATCTTTTTAGATAACGATACGATCCTCTTTCCCGCCAACCGCGGGGAAAAGAGCGACGAACCCTCTCTTGTAAGCAGATATTACAAGATCAGCCTTTCGGGCGGCGAAGCCGAACTTGCATTTGAATTTCCCGTTCCCGTCGGAAGCATCCTGCCCGTTTCGGAAAACGATTTTATCGTTACGGCAACTGTTTTCCCGGGTTATGAGGAGCTTTACAAGGGCGACAAAAAGCTTGCGGCAAAATACCTTGCGGATTTCAAAAAGAATGCCGATTACGAGGAGATAACCCAGACGCCCTGGTGGTGGAACGGCGGGACATTTACAAAGGGCGCTTATGATTCGCTTTATCGCTACAATGCAAAAACAAAGAAGCTTGCACGCATTTCGGATGTCTCGTATTCCGTTTCGGACGTAATGTTGAGCCCGGATAAAAAGTATGTATACTACTCCGTAATGCGTTGCGATACACCCAAGCCGGATTATTTCGGCGAAACAACGGTCAGGAGGACCGAGCTTTCCTCGGGTAAGACCGAAACGCTTGCCGAAAGCCGCGAAGGCTTCCGTATCGGCGCCTGCATCCCGTGCGAAAGTTTTGTACTTTTGATAGCCTCCGATGAGAAATACGGCATGAATACCGACCCGGATTTCTATAAGCTCGATCCCGAAACAAAGGAGATCACTCTTTATTGCAAATACGGGCTGGGACTGCACAGCAGCGTCGGTTCGGATATTCGATACGGCGGCGGCAGGGGAGCAAAGGCTGTCGGAGATACGCTCTACTTCATTTCAACCGTTTTTGACAGCGCCAATATCTATATGCTCGAGAACGGCAGCATTACGCCCGTGACGGATAACGAAGGTTCTGTGGATTCATTCGACATATGCGGCGGAAAACTTTTGATAAACGCTCTTTGGGATATGCACGCGCAGGAACTTTATAATGAAAAAGGCAAGCCTATAACCTCTTTTAATAAAAATGTCCTTGCCGACAAATATACGTCCATCCCCGAAAAACTCAATTATACAAGACATGATACCGAGCTTCACGGCTTCGTTCTCAAACCTTTCGGTTTTGAAAAAGGCAAAAAGTTTCCGGTGATTCTCGATATCCACGGCGGGCCGAAAACTGTTTACGGTGAGGTCTACTATCATGAAATGCAGTATTGGGCAGGGAAGGGCTACTTTGTGATTTTCTGCAACCCGACCGGATCCGACGGCAGAGGCGAATTCATGGATATAACCGGCAAATACGGCACCGTGGATTATGAGGATATCATGTTGTTCTGCGATGAATTTCTCGCTGCATATCCCGAGGCCGATGCGGAGAATATGTTCGAAACCGGCGGCTCCTACGGCGGTTTTATGACAAACTGGATAATCGGCCACACCGATCGTTTCCGTGCATGCGCAAGTCAACGCTCGATTTCCAACTGGTTCTCCTTTTGCGGCGTTTCGGATATAGGCTATCCGTTTGCGATAGATCAGAACAGCGCCGACCCGTGGGATAATACCGAAAAAATGTGGTTCCACAGCCCGCTGAAATATGCCCGCAATGTAAAGACGCCGACATTATTCATCCATTCCTTCGAAGATTACCGATGCCCGATCGACCAGGGCTATCAGATGTTCTCTGCGCTTGTTTTCAACGACGTCGAAACAAAGATGATTTGCTTCCGCGGCGAAAACCACGAGCTTTCACGCTCCGGCAAGCCGCAGCACAGATTGAAACGCCTGCAGGAGATCACCGATTGGTTCGAAAACCATAAAAAGAAATAATTCGATACGCAAAAGCCCGCCGCGGAAAATTTGCGGCGGGCCGATTTTTTTGTGTGACGCGTTGAATTATTGGTTTTTGAGCTTATTCACCGTTTCTTCGATATCATATTCTGTCTTTTCCTCGCGAGTTTGGTAGGAGGAAACGAATGTACCCGTCGGTGCTGTCAGCATGGAGGTGACGAGATCGTGCATACCGCCCCAACGGTATATCTCACCAAGCTCGGGAGCGCGACCGGCGAAGATTATATCCAGCATTCTTGCCGAATCGTCATCGCGTGCGACCTGATATTGAAGCATCTGTTCGTAGTATACCGGGTTGAGCTCCTGCCTCGAAACGGCTCCGAGACATTCAAGCAAATTTCTTGCTTTTTCAAGATCTTCGCCGAGCACCGAATTCGGTATTGCGATGCAGGTTGCGACCCATGCGCCGCAGTTGCTGGAATAGTTTTCCTGTTCCTTATCGTAAAGCGGCAGCGGAAGTACGCCGAAATCGCTCTTCATGTCGCGTATGAGCGGAAGGTTGAGAAGCGCATTTATAAAGAACAGGCATCTGTCTGCCTTGAACTCGGGCACGACGACATTTTCCACCGGAATGCTGCTCATATTGAAGTAATCATCGGCATTCATGTATCCGGTAGCGGGGTTCTGCAGGTTCTCCTGCGCTTTTGTTATCAGCGAAACGGCGCGTTCATTGTTCAGCGTGAGTATCGGGTATCCGTTGCTGTCCTTCGAGCAGATGCGCTCGCCGCCTGCGCACAGTAGCCAGTGTATTATACCTTCCTGCCCGGCAATGCCGAAAACATCACCGAGGTCGGGCTTGTTGTTCTCGTTTGTATCACGGTAGACCTCGCGTGCCATCTCGAACATGACATCCTGCGTCCATTCGTGATTGTCGACCATTTCGTAAAGGCTTTTGAACCCGTACTTTTCGGGAAGATGTTGTGTTTCCACCATCTGCTTGTTAAAAGCTACGAACTGAGTGGCTTCCTTGCTTGTAATTCCAATATCGCCGACGGCGAAATATGTCTTTTCCGCAATGGTTACGGTGTCGTTGAAGGCTTTCGCCCACCACGGATTATCAAGGTCGAGTATGTCGTTCAGCGGATGAAGAAATCCGTCAACAGCGAGCATCCCTGCTTCGATAAGGCAGGGCATGGCAAAGAGATAATCCACTGCTCCGGTGGTAACATCATTATATATACGCTGATACATTTCGCCGCCGTAGCGGTTGAATGTGTATATCATTTCTTCTTCAACATTCAGCCCGAGCCGCTCTTCGACAATGCTTATGCACTTAGCCTGCGCCGTTACTACCGCAGAAGCGGTTTCGGAAACATAAAGCGAGTTGCTGGTCGGGTTGATGCCGTAGCAGGATTCGGTCTGCTGCACGGAGGTGGTAATGACCTTTACCGTTTCGCCCCCGTAATCGATGCCCGGATCAAGCTTGTAACCGTAAAAAGTATTTTCATCTGTCGATGTGTCGGTACTTTCGGATCCGTAGCCCGAAACATCTGAGGTTTCGTTTCCGCACGATGCAAAGGAAAACATCATGCATATCAGCAGCACGGCGGAAATGATTCGTATTGCGCTTTTCATATTGACCTCCCCAAAAGCGTGTTTTATACAATGTGCATAATTCATTATATGGTTTTGCACGGCATTTGTCAATATTGACATTTCATTTTTGCAAGGCAGAGGGCAAAATGCAATTAAAAGCAGTCCGAGTTTCATTATGCTGTTTTGTTCAGCCGCAAACGCTGCTCGAATTAACGGGAATATGCAATTATTATATTTTAGAATTGCAAGAGCGTATTGACAAAACAGCAAATACGATATATAATACAGTGTAACAGAAAGACCAATTACGAAAGGATGACCGCCATGAGTGTCAAGCCGAATATTGAAGCGCTTGTCGAAAATCTTTGCGACAGCTCCTGCTTCAGCGATGAGTTGTATTCCAGATACGGAGTTAAAAGAGGACTCCGCAACCCGGATGGGACTGGTGTCCCCGCAGGGATTACCCGCGTGAGTAATGTTCACGGTTATCTTATAGACGAATATGAAAAGCTGCCCTGCCGCGGGGAGCTTTATTATCGCGGCATAAATGTGCGCGATATTATCGATGCGACAAATGCCGAAAACCGTTTCGGGTATGAGGAAACATCCTGGCTTTTGCTGTTCGGAAGTCTGCCCACGCGCGACGACCTCGAATATTATCAGACAGTTATAGATTCTCTGCGCGAGCTGCCGCCTTCGTTCACGGAGGATATGATAATGCGCGCTCCGAGCCCGGATATAATGAACAAGCTTGCGCGTAGCGTGCTTGCGCTGTACAGCTATGACGACAATCCGGACGATACATCTGTCGAAAATGTCATGCGGCAGTCGTTCATGCTTATTTCCCGTATGCCCGGGATCATGACAGCCGCCTACCAGGTCAAAAAGCGCTATTACGACAACGGCGATTTTATTCTGCACACGCCGATACCCGGTCAGTCCGCCGCGGAAAATATTCTTTCGCTGCTCCGTGCCGACCGTAAATACACCTGGGAGGAAGCAAGGCTTCTCGACCGCTGCCTGATTCTTCATGCCGAACACGGCGGCGGCAACAACTCTACATTCGCCTGCCGCGCCATAACCTCCTCCGGCTCGGATACTTATTCCGCCATCGCGGCCGCGATCGGCGCCTTGAAGGGCCCCCGTCACGGCGGTGCAAATCTGCGCGTTGTAAAGATGCTCGATGAGCTCAAAGCCACAGTAAGGGATCCTCACGATGATGATGAGATCCGCGCATATCTGAAAAAGCTGCTCTGCAGGGAAGCAGGTGACAGAAGCGGGCTTATCTACGGTGTCGGTCACGCGGTATATACGCTCAGCGATCCTCGCGCCGAAATCCTCCGTGCAGAAGCGGAAGCACATGCGGATGAATACGGTATGCGCGATGATTATGAATTGCTTTATGCTGTGGAACGACTCGCACCGGAGCTGCTCGCTCCGAAGATGGAAGGCGGAAATGCCATCTGCGCAAATGTGGACCTTTATTCCGGGCTCATATACCGTATGCTCGGCATACCGTCGGAGCTGTTTACCCCGATATTCGCTCTTTCGCGCATGGCCGGGTGGTGTGCCCACAGGCTTGAGGAGCTTATAACCTGCCGCAGGATAATACGCCCGGCATACAGGCCGATAGAACGCCGTCACCCGTACATCACGCTTGACGAAAGGATGGAAAAAGAATGAAGGATAAATACACCCTTGCAGAAAAGCTCATCGCTTCGCATATTATTTCCGGAGATTTGGAAAAAGGCTCCGAAATTGCATTAAGAATAGATCAGACACTCACACAGGATGCGACCGGCACGATGGCTTATCTCGAATTCGAAAGCATGGATGTGCCGCGGGTAAAAACCGAACTTTCTGTCGCCTACATTGATCACAACACGCTGCAAAACGGTTTTATGAATGCGGACGATCACAAGTATATCCGTACCTGCGCGGCAAAATACGGGTTGTATTTCTCGCGCCCCGGCAACGGGATCTGCCATCAGGTTCATCTCGAACGCTTCGGCGAACCCGGCAAAACGCTCATCGGTTCGGACAGTCATACTCCGACGGGCGGTGCACTCGGTATGCTTGCTTTCGGCGCCGGCGGGATGGATGTCGCAGTTGCAATGGCGGGCGGAGCATATAATATCGTTATGCCCGAAATATTCGGTGTGGAGCTTAAAGGCACACTTCAAAGCGGCGTATCCGCAAAGGATGTCATTCTCGAAATACTGCGCAGGCTCACCGTTAAGGGCGGCGTGAACAGGATCATTGAATATTACGGTGAAGGTCTGAAAAGCCTTTCTGTCCCCGAACGCGGCACTATTGCCAATATGGGTGCCGAGCTTGGTGCCTCCACCTCGGTTTTCCCGTCGGACGAAAACACAAGAGAATTTCTTGCCGCACAGGGAAGGGAAGACCGGTATATCCCGCTTGCGGCTGACGAAGGTGCGGAGTATGCTCGGACCATTACGATAGACCTTTCCGAGATAGTACCTCTTGCCGCCTGCCCGCACAGCCCCGATAATGTTAAGCCCGTGGCGGAGCTTGAGGGTATGAAGATATCCCAGGTGTGCATCGGCTCCTGCACTAATTCCTCGTATGCGGATATGAAAAAGGTGGCCGAGATCCTTCGCGGAAAAACCGTTGCGGAGGGTGTCAGCCTCACGGTTTCGCCGGGTTCAAAGCAGGTGCTGCAAATGCTCGCAAGGGACGGGCTTTTGGGGGATATAATTTCAAGCGGTGCGAGAATACTCGAATGTGCCTGCGGCCCCTGCATCGGTATGGGGCAATCCCCGGAGAGCGGCGGGATAAGCCTGCGTACATTCAACCGCAATTTTCTCGGCAGAAGCGGTACTGCGGATGCCGGCATATATCTTGTAAGCCCCGAAACGGCTGCCGCTTCCGCGATTGCCGGCGTGTTGACAGACCCTCGAAAAGCAGCGGTCACCGAATCGGCGGCGCTGCCGAAGCGCTTCTTTATCAGCGACAATATGATAATACCGCCGCTTGATGAATCGGCGGCGAAGTCGGTAACGGTCGAAAGAGGTCCGAACATCAAGCCCTTCCCGAAGGGCAGCCCCGCTCCGGTTCGCCTTGAAGCGGAATGTATACTTAAAGTCGGCGATAATATTACGACAGACCATATCATGCCCGCGGGCGCTTCCATACTCCCGTACCGTTCGAACATTCCGTATCTTTCGCGCTTCTGCTTTACAGTGTGCGACCCCGATTTTCCCGTGCGGGCAGCCGAAAAGGGCGGCGGTATAATCATCGGCGGTGAGAATTACGGTCAGGGAAGCTCACGCGAACACGCGGCGCTCGTTCCGCTTTATCTGGGCGTGAAAGCCGTTATCGTCAAGAGCTTTGCCCGTATCCACAAGGCAAATCTGATAAACGCCGGCATCATACCGCTGCGATTTAAGGATGCTGCCGATTACGATAAAATCGCCCTCGGCGAAAAACTCGTTATTGACGGGCTTCGCGGTGCCGTACAGAGCGGCGAACACATCGAAGCTGAAATTTCCGGGCGTAAGATATCGCTTCTCGTCGAGCTTTCCGAACGCGATCGTGCCATACTTCTTGCCGGCGGCTTGCCCATGTATATGAAAGGAACGGACAAATGAGCAAAATACAAATGAAGAACCCGATCGTCGAAATGGACGGCGATGAGATGACAAGAATAATATGGAAGAAGATCAAGGATAAGCTGATTCTTCCGTTTGTGGAGCTTTCTACCGAATATTACGACCTCGGCCTGCAAAACCGCGATGCCACGCTTGATGCCGTGACAGAGCAAAGCGCTCTTGCCGCAAAGAAGCACGGCGTTGCCGTAAAATGCGCTACCATTACTCCCAACGCCGCACGTATGACGGAATATGCATTGAAGGAAATGTGGAAAAGCCCGAACGCCACTATTCGTGCCGTGCTCGACGGGACGGTATTCCGTATGCCGATACTCGTTAAAGGTATCACACCCTATGTCAGCGGCTGGAAAAAGCCTATCTGCATAGCTCGCCATGCCTATGGGGATATATACAAGGCCGTCGAATCCGCCGTTCCCGCGGGTGCAAAGGCGGAGCTGGTCATCACGGAAAAGAACGGTGCGGAAACAAGAAAGCTCATTCACGATTTTTCAGGTGACGGAATAGTTCAGGGAATGCACAATACAGATGAAAGCATAAGGAGCTTTGCGAAAAGCTGCTTCAATTATGCACTTTCCGTCCGCATGGACCTTTGGTTTTCCACCAAGGATACGATAAGCAAAACATACGATCATCGGTTCAAGGATATTTTCGCGGAAATATTCAAAAACGAATATGAAGCAAAATTCAAAGAAGCAGGCATCACATATTTCTATACTCTCATCGACGATGCCGCGGCAAGGCTTATGCGCTCGCAGGGCGGCTTTATATGGGCGTGCAAGAATTACGACGGCGATGTGATGAGTGATCTCATTTCAAGCGCCTTCGGCTCGCTCGCAATGATGACAAGCGTTCTCGTTTCGCCCGACGGAGTTTACGAATACGAGGCTGCTCACGGCACCGTACAACGGCATTATTACGCCCATCTCCGCGGGGAAAGTACCTCGACCAACCCTGTTGCGACAATCTTTGCGTGGACAGGCGCTTTGCGCAAGCGCGGAGAGCTTGACGGAACAACCGACCTGTGCGAATTTGCATCAAAGCTCGAAAAAGCGTGTATATCCGTTATCGAATCGGGCGTGATGACAAAGGATCTTTTTGCGGTATCCTCGCTCGAAAACAAACGCACCGTTACGACGGACGAATTTCTTTCCGCCGTTGCCTCTCGCGTTGCCGCTGACTAAACTGCGGGGTGTCGGCATAAAAATATTGACAAAACCGCCCCGACAGTGTATAATAATTTGACTGAAATTATGTTCAAGGAGCTGCGCGATGACGGTCAAGGATATATTCTTTATTTGCAATCTCGTGCTTACCGCGACATTTGCACTTTGCTATGTATACCAATTCTTCTATATATTTCATGTTTTTCTCGGTAAGGATCATTCCCGCCCGGTAAAGAGCGACAGAATCAATAAGTTCGGTGTCGTTATCTGTGCAAGGAACGAGGAAGCGGTTATCGGGAACCTGCTCGAAAGCATCAAACGGCAGGATTATCCCGCCGAATCGCTTGAAATTTTCCTTGTTGCCGATAATTGCACGGATGACACTGCGGATGTCGGGCGTAAGTTCGGCGCGCGCGTTATCGAACGCAATAACACCTCTCTTATCGGCAAGGGGTACGCTTTGGATTATCTGTTCAAGATACTTCTCGCCGAAAAAAATGATTGTGATGCCTATGTTGTTTTCGATGCCGATAACCTTGTTGATAAAGAATTCTTCAAGGAAATGAATGTCAATTTCAACCGCGGTTACAAGGCGCTCACAAGCTACCGTAATTCCAAAAATTACGGCACAAACTGGATAACCGCGGGTTATTCTCTTTGGTTTCTGCGCGAGGCAAAATATCTCAACAACGCAAGAATGCGCCTCGGCACGTCCTGCGCAATATCCGGCACGGGCTTTTGCATAAGCCGCGAATTGATTGAAAAGAACGGCGGCTGGTGCTATCATACACTCACGGAGGATGTCGAATTTTCGGTCGCAATGGCGGTCGACGGCGAAACCATCGGATACAGCGGCGGCTCCGTGGTGTACGACGAGCAGCCCGAAACCTTCAAGCAAAGCTGGAATCAGCGTCTGCGCTGGTCCAAAGGCTTCTATCAGGTGTTCGGCAAATACAAAAATGGTCTTTTCAAAGGCGTTTTCCACGGGAAGTTTTCATGCTACGATATGCTTATGACGATCTTCCCGGCTATAATGTTCACCGTTCTTTCGGTGTTGTGCTGCCTCGGGGAATTTATTTACGGCATAACGCTTCTTATAAAGCATCCCAATTTTAACGTGTTTTTCATATATTGCGCGTTGCCGCTCATCTATTTTGCGTCAATCGTTTATATGCTTATCTTTGTTGTGGGCTTTATAACATTGATAACCGAATGGGATGTAATTGATGCGCCTCCTTCCAAGATCGTCAAGTCGCTATTTACATTTCCGTTGTTTATGCTTACATACGCTCCGATCGCAATTGCGGCGCTTTTCAAAAAGGTTGAATGGACGCCGATATCCCACAATGTTTCCAAGTCAATCGACGATATCGGTTCCGAACAATAGCAGCTTGGTTATTATGTCAAAAAGGAGTGTGCTTCATGAAGCTCGTTGTTGCCGTTGATTCCGAATGGGGAATAGGCTATAAAGGCGATCTGCTTGCAAGAGTCAGAGCCGATTTGAAGAATTTCCAGGCACTGACAAAGGGGCATATCGTTGTTCTCGGCTCCAATACGCTTGCAACATTTCCGCACGGCCGTGTTCTTAAAGACCGTGTTAACATCGTTCTTAATCCATCACCGAATTATTCTCCGGAAGGTGCTTTGGTCGTACACTCGCTCGATGAACTGTTTGAAACGTTGAAAGCCTATGATACAAACCGAGTGTTTGTTATCGGCGGTGCAAGTGTTTACCGTCAGCTTCTTCCGTATTGCGACACCGCATACGTCACACGCTTCGAAAAGTCATTCGACAAGGATGTATATTTCGAAGACCTCGATGCTTCACCCGAATGGATTCTTGCCTCAAAGGGTGAAGAGTTGTTTTCCGACCCGGAAACCGATACCATCGGCGGCATGGGTTACAGATTCTGCCGCTACGAACGCCTGCCTAAATGAAGGGGCTTGTCTTTTCCGATACTCACGGCGTTACCGAACCCGTTTCGGAACTGATACGAGAAATCCACCCGGAATATGTGGTATTTCTCGGCGACTGCGTTCGTGATATCGAATCGGTCATGGTTGAATTTCCCGATATAATCCTTTATGCCGTCAAGGGAAATAATGATATATTTTCCCGATATCCGGACACATTGTTTTTCCGCATCGGCGGCAGATCCGTATTTGCCGTTCACGGTCACGGATACAATATAACCGCACTTTCTCTTGCCGCTGCCGAAAAAGGTGCCGATACGATACTTTTCGGGCATACACACCGTGTATTTTTCGAAACAGGGGATGACGGCGTGATCATAATGAATCCCGGCAGCGTTCGCGATACGGCAAGCTACGGCATAATAGACGAAAGCGGTGCTTCGGTTCATTATTTCAATGAAAAAACAAAGCATAATACCTGCTTTTCCGCCCTGCTTTAAGGAGAAAACGATATGAATATCATGCATTTTCTTACACCGAAAAGCTCGGTTGCTTATCTGACCGATAATTCTACCGTCCGAAACGGATACGAGAAGATGTCGTTTCACGCGTATCGGGCGATACCCGTCATTTCGCCCTCGGGCGAATATGTCGGAACTGTCACGGAAGGCGACATTCTCCGCGATTTTCTTGCACGCGGCGGTGCGGAACCCGAAAGAGTCTGCATACGTGATATTATCCGTCCGGACTGGAATCCACCCGTCAATGTAAATGCGACGGTTGAACAGCTTTTTTCCCGCGTGACGGAACAGAATTTCGTTCCCGTCATCGACGACCGCGGCATTTTTATCGGAATCGTCACCCGCAAGGCGGTAATGCGCTTTCTTACGGATTCCTATTTCGGCAAAGACAAACACGAGTGATATCGGCCTCCGCTTTTACGGGGGCTTTTTTGCGCTTATTTAGAGTTTTGCATTGACATTTTCGCTCGTGAAAGGTACAATTATCCGCAGGAGGTGTCGGATAATGACAGAACTTGAAATGCTCCGCGCAAAGATCGATTGTGTCGATGCTGAAATGGCAAAGCTGTTCGAGTTACGCATGGAAATATGCCGTTCGGTTGCGGAATATAAGCACATAAATTCGCTGCCTGTTCACGATGCAAGCCGTGAAGCTGAAGTTACCCGCCGCAATTCCGAAACGGTTCCCGCGGATATGGCGGAGCTTTACAAACGGTTTATCGAAAATGTCATGGCGCTTTCCCGTGAATACCAGGAAAGCCTTGTGAAGGGTGGAAAATTAAAATGAAGAATACCTTCGGAAATGCCCTTACCGTAACGATTTTCGGCGAAAGCCACGGCGCATCGGTCGGTGTTGTTATTGACGGAATGCCCGCCGGATATCCCGTTGATGATTCCGCTCTCGCCAAAGCGCTCGCATTGAGAAGCCCGCAAGGCGACAGTTTCACAAAACGGTCTGAATGCGATGAATTTTCGATACTCAGCGGCGTTTTTGATAACTTTACCTGCGGAACTCCCATATGCATTACAATACAGAACAATGACACGGCATCCGTTACGCCCGTATCCGAAAACATACCGCTGCGCCCTTCCCATGCCGATTATTCACAGTTGTGCAAATACGGCAGATATGCGGATATTCGCGGCGGAGGTCATTCTTCCGGAAGGGTAACTGCGGCACTCGTTGTGGCAGGCGCCGTTATAAAACCTTTCATAGAAAAGCACGGCGTTTCCGTCGCCACTCATGTTCTTTCGGTCGGAAGTGAGCGTGATATTCCGTTTTCCGATCCTGTGCGTGAGACAGATGCGATAACCGGTGTTCAGTTCCCGGTTCTTGACAAAACCGCAAGGGAACGAATGGAATCCGCAATGCGTTCCGCACGCGAGTCAGGCGACAGCCTCGGCGGAGTGCTCGAAACCGCTGTTTGCGGGCTTCGTGCGGGAATAGGCGACCCATGGTTCGATACCGTCGAAGGCCGAATTGCGCAGATAGCATTTTCGGTGCCCGGTGTGAAGGGTATCGATTTCGGCGCGGGCTTTTCGATAGCCGATATGCGCGGCAGCGAAGCAAATGATGCGTTTTGTATATCAAACGGCGGTATCGCCACCGAAACAAACCGTTCCGGTGGTATAAACGGCGGTATATCCAACGGTATGCCGATAATATTCCGCACGGCATTTCGCCCCGCACCGACAATAATGAAGGCGCAAAATACCATCGGATTTCCGGGATTGGAGCCGGAAGTTTTCGCCGGGAGCATAAGAAACGATACCTGCTTTGTTCCGCGTGCGGCGGAGGTAATGAATGCCGCGGCGATAATCGCGGTCGCGGATATGCTTACCTCTGCAGGTGAAAAATGAAGTACGGTCTGCTTTGCCGCGGTGTAAAGCACAGCTTTTCACCGCTGATTCATAAAGCTCTGTTCGGTGAAGAATACGGCATTTTCGATATCAAGCCCGAAAGTCTTGCCGATTTTCTCGAATCCCGCAATTTTGCCGCAATAAATGTTACCGTCCCGTATAAGACCGCCGTCATTGAATATCTTGACTCTCTTTCCGAAGAAGCGGAAAAGATAGGCGCAGTCAATACAATCGTCAATTCAAACGGAAGACTTATCGGTTATAATACCGATTGCTTCGGTCTGGAACGCCTGCTTGCCGTGAGCGGAGCCGATATAAAAGGAAAAACCGTTCTTATCGCGGGGAGCGGCGGAACATCGAAAACTGCTTTGTATACCGTCGGGCGCCTGGGTGCGGAAAAAATTATCGTACTTTCCCGCAGTGCGGGCAACGGCAAGATGACATACGATGAAGCCTACGCACTGTATGGTGATGCCGATGTGTTTATAAATACAACACCCTGCGGAATGTTTCCGGATACCGATTCCGTGCCGGCGGATATATCACGGTTTAAACACCTTTCCGCCGTTGTAGATGTTATCTACACTCCGCTTACCACCCGCCTTGTGTATGAAGCACGCAAAAACGGCGTTTCGGTTTGCGTAAACGGGCTTTATATGCTTGTTGCGCAGGCAGCGGATGCGGGAAAATATATGTACGGCCGCTCTGTCGGAGAATCGGCAGTCATGGCGTTGTATAAAGATTTAAGTCGGCGTCTTTCCGACATCGTCCTTATCGGTATGCCCGGCTGCGGCAAAACGAGCGTGGGCAGTGAAATTGCCGCACGCCTCGGCAGGAACTTTTACGATATTGATGCAATTGTCGAAGAAAACGAGGGTATGCCCGTCGCGGATATCATTCTGCGGTTCGGCGAAGCATATTTCCGCAATGCGGAGTCCGAGGCCGTAATGCGGCTTTCGGGTGTGAACGGTTCTGTTATCGCCTGCGGAGGAGGAACGCCGCTTCGGGAAGAAAATATGCGTATATTGAGATCAAACGGTGTTTCGGTTTATATAGACAGGCCCGTAAACGAGCTTCCGCTCGGTGCGGAACGCCCGCTTTCTTCAAGCCGCGAAGCGGTGAAAAAGCTTTTCCTCCGCCGTGCGCCGATATACGAAAAGAATTGTGATATCCATATTATGTCTGCGGAAACGGTATCGGAGACAGCAAACCGTATAATTTCCGCATTTCGGGAGCAAATATGAAGCTTTTGGTTATCAACGGTCCGAATATGAACCTTTTGGGCATCCGCGAACCGAATATATACGGCAGGGATAGCTATGCTTTCCTTTGCGAAATTGTAAAAACGCATTGCAATGCCCGCAGTATTGAATGTGACTTTATGCAGTCGAATCACGAAGGTGATATAATAGATTCGATACAGAACGCGCTCGGCGTTTACGACGGCATTATTATAAACGCGGCTGCATATTCACATACCAGCATTGCCATTGCGGATGCGCTGCGTGCGGTTGCAATCCCCGCCGTTTCGGTCCACATAAGCGAGCCCCGCACGCGTGAGGAATATCGGCATACGGACTATGTTTCGGATGTATGTTTCGCCGTTGTTTCGGGCAGAGGAATACAGGGCTACTGCGAAGCGGCGGATATACTCATGGGAAAGTCGTCATCCTTATGAAAGCGGTATTCGGAAAGAGCGCTTTGATTTCCGGCACTGCCGTGCCGCCGCCTTCGAAAAGCTATACCCACCGTGCGCTTATCTGCGGCGCGCTCACGCACGGCGTTCTTATAAGAAACGTTCTGCTTTGCGGCGATACGCTTTGTACCCTCGACTGCCTTGAAAAACTCGGCGCGAAGTACACGGTTACGGGCAGAGATATTTATATCGGTTCTTTTGATCCCTTTGCTCCGCGCGGAAAGACGGTGCTTGACTGTGGCGAGAGCGGCTCTACATTGCGCTTTCTTCTGCCGCTTGCACTGCTTTCTGGTGATGAAACGGTATTCAAGGGGGCACCGCGCCTTATCGAGCGTGTCGGCAGCACCTTTGCGCCGATATGCGGCGCGTATACTTCCGATCACAGCAGCATAACCGTTTCAGGCGGTCTTGTGCCGGGCGAACAAGCACTTTCCGCAGATGTTTCGAGCCAATATATAAGCGGGCTTATACTTGCCGCCGCCGCAAGCGGCAAGGAATCGAAAATCCGCTTTTCTACGCCCGCCGAAAGCCTTTCTTATATCAAAATGACCGCCGATATACTTTTGGGGTTCGGAGTCAAATGCGAGATTTTCAGTGATTCTGTCCGCGTACACGCGGCTAAGCCGACAAGAGATAGTGATATATATATCGAACCCGATTACAGTGCGGCGGCTGCGCTTGCCGCATTCAATTACATTGGCGGCAGTGTTGATGTACCGGGACTGAATACCATGACCTTGCAGGGCGATGCGGTATTTCCGAGTGTATTCGACAATATATTAAACGGCAAAACGGTTGATCTTTCAAACACGCCCGACCTTGCACCTCTCTGCTTTGCGCTTGCCGCTTTTTGCGGCAAGGGCAGCTTTTCGGGTACAAGGCGGCTCAAATTCAAAGAAACCGACCGCGCATCCTGCATGGCGTGCGAGCTACGGAAGTTCGGCATATCGGTTGATGTTTTTGAAAATGCCGTGACCTTGGAGGGCGCATTACACGAACCTACCGCAATCCTGTCTTCGCACGGCGACCACCGTATCGTTTTTGCTCTTTCGCTGCTGTGCAGCTTCACGGGCGGAACGACAGATAATGCGGAGGCGGTCAAAAAGAGCTTCCCGGAATATTTTGACATTCTAAAGGGTATCGGGGTTGATGTCACCCTCACCGATAAATAAAGGAGAATTATTATGAAATGCAGTTTTGAAAAAATGTCCACCAAGGGCGTTTTCAAAGCAGTGTGGCCCTACGGGACCGATCTTTACGGACGCTTTCTGTATCTTGAAGACGGCGACAATAAGGCGCTTATAGCCGCCTTTGACTTTTTGGGCACATATAAGCCCGAAGCGCTCCGCTGGAAGAGAGAGCTTTCCGCAGCAACGGGCATACCCGAAAAGGCAATCTGGTATCATGAGCTTCAGATTCACGCCGCGCCCGAATCGGATGCACTTGCGGGTGAATATATGGATAATCTTATCGCTCGCAGTATAGAAACGGTTCGCAAAATGATACCCCGCGCCGAAGAATTCGATTGCTATGCCTCCGAAATAGATATGGGCACCGAATATACCTTCAACCGCGAACAGTATGTGGAAGGTCTCGGCGGCGTTACGGTCTGGACAGGTATGTCCTTTGATGAGCAGGGAAGGCCCTATTCGCAGAATCCGAATATAATGCTTCTCCGCGGGTACGATCCCAAACTTCCCGTTTTCGATAAGCCCATTTATTTCGATAACCCCAACGATCAGATGGCGTATTTTTTCCGATTTGTCAACCGAAAGGGCGAAACGATCGGCACGATATCCCGCTTTGCCGCGCACCCCGATGTCGCCGTGCTTTTCGAGCTTCGCTTCAACCCGAACAGGTCGAAAGAATACCATTACTGCTTTGACTGGCCCGGATTCATGACAAAGGAAAACGAATCGGTTTACGGCGGCGTTTCGATGTACCTCAACGGCCCCTGCGCCGACCTTTCAACAAAAAAGAGCTACGACGGCATGGACGATTATGCAGCCTCCGAGGGCGATTGCCGCCGTCTCGGCAAGCTCATAGGCGACAGGATACGCAAGGGCTATGAGGAAAACCATAAAAAGCTTGATCTTTCCGGATCGTTCAAAGCGGATACCTTCTCGTTCAGACTGCCTATGAAGGACGATATGCCCGGGTGCTACAAGGATCTCGAAACATGGAACGAGCGTGTCGAGCGTGCGCAGAAGGAACTTGACGATGCAATAGCGGCAAACCTCCCCGCGCCCGCCGTGAAGCACTATATCGACGAGCGTTGGAGAGCATCGCAGATATACCACCTTGTCCATGAAAAGAGCGTTTTCACGGAGGAGGAGCTTGCATCCCGCATGGTGAGTGTTGAGGTTACCGCACTTTCATTCGGCGGTTACCTGTTTGTCGGCGTTCCGGGCGAAAGCCTTGTCGATATGACATACTGGCTCCGTTCGCGCTTCACCGGCACAAAGACCATCGCCGTGGATCAGGTCAACGGCTATTTCAACTACATGGCAACTCCGCGTTCGCTCACGCTCGGCGGTTATACCTATTGGTCGAGCTGGGTGACCCGCGAATCCATTCCCAAGCTTAAAAGAGAGCTTGCTCCGAAACTTGATGAGTTTCTGAAAAATAGAAAATAAACGGAAATAAAGCAAAACCGCCTTCGGTACACTTTCCTCCCGAAAGTGCTTCGGGCGGTTTTTGTATTTATTCCGATACAGAAAGCCCGAAGATCTCGAAATGCTTTGCGATTTCGGTATACGAAATCCCATTACGGCGCAGTATGCGGGAAATGTAATATAAAATAAGAAAAAAATAGAAGCGGCAGGGAATATACCCTGCCGCAAAATTTTTGATTTTGTGTTGACTTATTTCATTGCCTCTTCGACAGCAACGGCACAAGCAACGGTCATACCGACCATCGGGTTGTTGCCGGCGCCGATAAGGCCCATCATTTCGACGTGTGCGGGAACGGAGGAAGAACCTGCGAACTGCGCATCGGAATGCATTCTGCCCATTGTGTCGGTCAAGCCGTAAGAGGACGGACCTGCGGCCATGTTGTCCGGGTGGAGCGTTCTGCCCGTACCGCCGCCGGATGCAACGGAGAAGTACTTGACGCCGTTTTCGACGCACCACTTCTTGTAGGTGCCAGCAACGGGGTGCTGGAAACGGGTCGGGTTAGTGGAGTTGCCGGTGATGGAAACGCCCACGTTTTCGAGCTTCATGATGGCAACGCCTTCGGGAACGTTATCTGCACCGTAGCAGCGAACATCGGCACGCGGACCGTTGGAAAATGCCTTTTCGGAAACGATCTTGACGGTTTCGGAATAGGGATCGAATTCGGTCTTTACATAAGTGAAGCCGTTGATTCTGGAAATGATATACGCGGCATCTTTGCCGAGACCGTTGAGTATAACGCGAAGCGGCTTTACGCGAACCTTGTTTGCGTTGAGCGCAATCTTGATAGCGCCTTCGGCGGCTGCAAAGGATTCGTGGCCAGCGAGGAAGCAGAAGCAGCTCGTTTCTTCGGAAAGGAGTCTCTTGCCGAGGTTGCCGTGGCCGAGACCGACCTTGCGGTTTTCGGCAACGGAGCCGGGGATACAAAAGGACTGAAGCCCGATACCGATAGCGGCAGCCGCATCGGCAGCCTTCACGCAGCCGGATTTGATGGCGATGGCACAACCGACGGTGTATGCCCAAACAGCGTTTTCAAAGCAGATAGGCTGTGTGGAGCGGATAATGTTTTCGACATCTATGCCTTTTGCAAGGGTGATATCGCGGCATTCGTCGATCGAGGAGATTCCGTATTCTTTAAGAACGCCGAGAATTTTCGCCTCGCGTCTTTCGTAACCTTCAAAATTAGCCATTTCAATACCTCCTTATTCTTTTCTCGGGTCGATATACTTGACGGCATCAGCGAAACGACCGTAAGTACCCTTGGATTTTTCGTATGCTTCGTTGGGTTCCATGCCTTTTTTGATAAAGTCGGTCATCTTGCCGAGCGAAACGAATTCGTAACCGATAACCTCGTTGTTTTCGTCAAGAGCCATTCTTGTGCAGTAGCCCTCTGTCATTTCGAGGTACCTTACACCCTTTGCTCTTGTACCGTACATTGTACCTACCATGGAGCGCTGACCTTTGCCGAGGTCTTCCATGCCGGCACCGATAACAAGGCCGCCTTCGGAGAATGCGGACTGAGTTCTGCCGTATACGATCTGAAGGAAGAGCTCGCGCATTGCGGTGTTAATGGCGTCGCAGACAAGGTCGGTGTTAAGCGCTTCGAGAATGGTCTTGCCGGGGAGTATTTCGGAAGCCATGGCGGCAGAGTGAGTCATGCCGGAGCAGCCGATCGTTTCGACAAGAGCTTCTTCGATAATGCCGTTTTTGACATTGAGTGAAAGCTTGCACGCACCCTGCTGAGGAGCACACCACCCCACACCGTGGGTGTAACCGGAAATGTCGGTAATTTGCTTCGCCTGTACCCATTTGCCCTCTTCGGGAATAGGTGCGGGACCGTGATCGCATCCCTTGGCTATGCAGCACATGGAATCGACTTCTTTTGAATAGTTAAGCATAGTTTATTCCTTTCGTTATTTAATGCTTTATTTAATTATTTCGGCGTAAACCTCGCCGGAGCAGCCTGCGGCGTTTGATTCATCGGTGTCGATATGCATTGCGGGGGCAAATTTGTCGCTGACACGGATAACGACTTCATCAAAAATGAGTGAGCGCCCGCCCGTGCAGAGTTTTGCCTTGACGATCTGCTTGTCCGCCACACCGAGTTCTGCCGCGGAAGCGGTATCGAGATGGATGTGACGTTTTGCGGCAATGACACCGTGATCGATTTCAACTTCACCCGCAGGGCCGACAAGCTTGCAGCCGGGGGTTCCGTCGATATCGCCGGATTCGCGCACGGGAGCAGCTATACCGAGCGTTCTCGCATCGGTGAGCGATATTTCAACCTGTGTCGCCTTTCTTACTGGGCCGAGAATAAGAACATTGGATATCGAATTCTTCGGACCCACAATGGTTATGCGTTCGTTGCTGGCAAACTGGCCGGGCTGCGAAAGCATTTTTTTCACGGTGAGAGTATTACCCTTGCCGAGAAGCTTTTCCATATCCTCTGTGGTGACATGGACATGGCGCGCCGAGGTTTCGACTAAAATCTCGTTTTTCATACGATTAACCACCTTGTCTTTTGTATTCAAGCCATTATATACCAAATAAAGCCCGTTGTAAACAGGTTTTCCGATAAATTTTGTGTTGAAATAGTTTTTACGGTATGATATAATACAAGATATTGATATTTTGGAGTGATACACATGAAATTCAACTTTGCGGACAGGGTTTCCGGAATGAAGCCTTCCGCCATAAGGGAAATATTCAAATCCCTTTCCGATCCTTCCGTTATATCCTTTGCGGCGGGAAATCCGTCGCCGTTGTCGTTCCCAGTGAAGGAAATCCGCGCGATAGCCGATGATATACTTGCAAACAATGCCGCGCTTTCGCTGCAATACGGCATAACCGAAGGCTATGCACCGCTGCGCGAACAGATACGGGCAAGAGTTGCAAAAAGGTTTTCTGTCGGAAAGGATTTCGATGATATAATCGTCACATCCGGCGGGCAGCAGGGAATAGACCTCTGTGCAAGAGTGCTTCTCAATGAGGGCGATACCGTTATATGCGAAAATCCGAGCTTTATCGGCGCGCTCAATTCCTTCCGCTCCTATAATGCAAACCTTGTCGGTGTCGATCTTGAAGCGGACGGCATGAACATAGAAGCGCTTGAACACGCGCTTAAAACCAATAAAAATGTCAAGTTGATATATGTTATCCCCACATTCCAGAATCCCTCGGGGATCACAACCTCCTTCGAAAAGCGCAAGGCGATACTCGAGCTTGCCGCGAAGTACGATGCGATCATATTAGAAGACGATCCTTACGGAGAGCTCCGCTTTTCCGGCACCGATGTGCCGACGATCAAAAGCCTCGATACCGAGGGCAGAGTCCTCTATTGTTCTTCGTTTTCAAAGATATTCTCTGCCGGTATGCGCATAGGCTTTGTCTGCGGAAATGAAGAGCTTATCCGTAAAATGGTCGTTGTAAAGCAAGTCAACGATGTCCATACGAATCAATTCTTTCAGATGATCGTTTCGGAGTTTATGAACCGCTATGACATTGACACTCACATTGAGGGCATACGCATTCTTTACCGTGCCAAATGCTCACTCATGCTTTCCGAGCTTGATAAAAGAGTTTCCGGCAAAGCGGAATTCACAAGGCCGAACGGCGGGCTTTTCATATGGCTCACCGTCCACGGCGCGGACGGAAACGAAATAGCACGCAAAGCAATCGCAAATAAGGTTGCCGTCGTTTCGGGCGTGACATTTAACCCCGTTCAGGACGGCGCATCCCCGTCTGTCCGTCTTAATTACTCCATGCCCTCCGACGAGCAGATCGTCGAAGGCGTCAAACGCCTTGCCGAGGTGCTTTGATATTTATTTTCCCGAATTTCCCGGATCAAAGAAAGGATGGAAACAATGCCGAAGAAAGTACCCGAATATAACGATCAGACAATATCCTCGCTGAAAGGTGCGGACCGTGTCCGCAAAAAGCCGGCTGTCATTTTCGGTTCTGACGGTATCGAAGGCTGCGAG
Source organism: bacterium (assembly GCA_963661975.1). Lineage (GTDB taxonomy): Bacteria > Bacillota > Clostridia > Oscillospirales > CAG-382 > Coliplasma. The sequence continues at coordinate 92,414 of CAVLDN010000004.1, read as the reverse complement.
CATTCTTTCTTCGAAATACTCAGCAACTCCATCGACGAAGCCCGTTCGGGCTACGGCTCCAAGATAAATGTGACGGTCTACAACGATCACACAATGGAGGTTGAGGATTTCGGCAGAGGCGTTCCTCTCGATTGGAACGAAAAGGAGCAGAAGTATAACTGGGAGCTTGTATATTGCGAGCTTTATGCCGGCGGCAAGTATAACAACGGTGCCGACGGTGCATACGAATATTCGCTCGGCACGAACGGTCTCGGCGCCTGCGCGACACAGTATGCCTCCGAATTTATGGAGGTCACATCCTATCAGCGCGGTACGAAATACAGCATTTCCTTCCGCGCCGGCGAACCCGTCGGAGAGCTTGTAAAGGAACCGTGGGCAAAAAGCCGCACCGGTACCGTTGTCCGCTGGAAGAGCGATAAAAAAGTATTTACGGATATTGCCATCCCGCGCGATTATTTTTCCGGCGTGATGAAGAAGCAGGCTGTCGCGAATGCGGGGCTCACCCTTGTGCTTAAATGGCAGAAAGCCGACGGCAGCTTCGAAACCGAGGAATTCCGTTACGAAAACGGTATTGTCGATTATATCAAGGAGATAGTCGGGAACGAGGCGATATCCCCCATCGGCGAATTTACGAGCGAGCGCGCAGGGCGCGACAGTGCCGACAGAGCCGAATACAAAGTTAAGATGCAGTTTGCGTTCTGCTTCTCGAACGCCGTCAACCTGAAAGAATTCTACCACAATTCGTCGTTTCTCGAATACGGCGGTTCGCCCGATAAAGCCACAAAAAGCGCGTTCACCAGGGCGATAGATGCCTATGCGAAAAACAACGGTAAGTATAACAAAAACGAATCCCGCATAACCTTTCAGGACATAGAGGATTCACTTGTCCTTGTCGTAAACTCGTTTTCCACGCAGGCTTCCTACGAAAACCAGACAAAAAAAGCGATAAACAACACCTTCATAACCGAAGCGATGACGGATTTCTTCTATCATTCGCTCGAGGTGTTCTTTGCCGAAAATCCCGCGGCAGCGGATAAGATCGTCGCGCAGGTGCTTATTAACAAGCGCGCAAGAGAGTCTGCGGAAAATATGCGTACCACCGCAAAGAAAAAGCTTACCACGACACTCGATATCACCAACAGTGTGGATAAGTTTGTCGCCTGCCGTCTGCGCGATCCCGATAAATGCGAGCTTTATATTGTCGAGGGCGATTCCGCGCTTACAAGCTGCAAGCTTGCCCGCGATGCCGAATTTCAGGCAATAATTCCGGTGCGCGGCAAAACGCTAAACTGCCTTAAAGCAAGCTTTGATAAGATCATGAAAAGCGATATCATCATCGATCTGATCAAGGTCATCGGATGCGGTGTGGAAGCGAAGCAGCTCAAAACAAAAGGTGTATCTTCATTCGATATAAATGCTTTGCGCTGGGATAAGGTCATAATTTGTACCGATGCGGACGAGGACGGCTATCAGATAAGAACGCTTATCCTTACAATGTTTTACCGCCTGCTTCCCACGCTCATCGCGGAGGGCAGGATATATATCGCCGAAACCCCGCTTTATGAGATAAATTGCGAAAAGGATACCTATTTCGCATACAACGAGGCCGAAAAGGCGGAAATACTCTCCGATAAGGTCGGGAAGCGCAAATATACAATTAAACGCTCGAAAGGTCTCGGCGAAAACGATCCGCAGATGATGTCATACACAACCATGAAACCCGCGACGCGCAGACTTATCAGGATATCTCCGGATGACGAGGCAAAAACTTATGAAATGTTTGATGTTCTGCTCGGGGACAATATCACCGGAAGAAAAGATTTTATCGCCCGGAACGGTGCGAAGTATATCGATCTTGCGGATTATTGATGAGGTGAATTATGGCAAAAAAGAAACAGGTCGTGCAGGAGCCCGAGGTGGTTTCCGAACCGATTGATATTTCCATAACCAATGTACTTGAAACGAATTATATGCCCTATGCCATGAGCGTTATCGTTTCCCGTGCAATACCCGAGATCGACGGCTTCAAGCCGGCTCACAGAAAACTTCTTTACACGATGTACAAAATGGGGCTGCTTTCGGGTACAACACAGAAGAGCGCAAAGGTCGTCGGTCAGACAATGGTACTGAACCCGCACGGCGATTCTGCGATATACGAAACGCTTGTCCGCCTCACAACAGGTAAGGAATGCCTTCTGCACCCGTTTATCGAATCAAAGGGAAGCTTCGGCAAGCAGTATTCCGAAATGGCCTATGCGGCTTCACGTTATACAGAATGTAAGCTGGCGAAGTTCAGCGAGGAGATATTTTCCGGGATCGATTGCGATGCCGTCGATTTTGTGGACAATTACGACAGCACCGTAAAAGAACCCGTGGTGCTTCCGACAAGCTTTCCCAACATACTCGTAAACCCCAATTCGGGCATAGCAGTCGGTATGGCAAGCAATATATGCTCCTTCAACCTCCGCGAGGTATGCGATGTCACGGCGGCTTATCTGCGTAACGAAAACATTACGACAGACGAGATAATGGAAATACTCAAAGCCCCGGACTTTTCCACCGGCGGTCTGCTTATATACGATAAAGCAAAGCTGCGCGAGATCTACGAGACCGGCAAGGGAAGCATCAAGGTAAGAGCAAAATACACCTATGATCGCGCCGCGAACCGCATTGAGGTTCTGCAGATACCCTATACGACAACGCTCGAAAAGATCAGAGATTCGATCATAACGCTTGTCAAGGAAGGCAGGATAAAGGATATTTCCGATGTGCGCGATGAGATCGATATAAACGGCTTCAAAATGGCGATCGACCTTAAACGCGGCGCCGATCCGGAAAGACTCATGCAGAAGCTTTTCAGATCGACCGAGCTTGAGGACGATTTCAAGTGCAACTTCAATATCCTTGTCGGCAGCATTCCTCAGACAATGGGAATAAAGGCGATCCTTGAGGAATGGTGCGCATTCCGTATCGAATGCCTGCGCAGGACATATATTTTCGATCTCGGCAAAAAGAGCGATAAGCTCCATTTGCTTTACGGTCTGCGTTCGATACTTTTGGATATTGATAAGGCAATAGCCATCATCCGCGGAACCGAAAACGAGGATGATGTTGTTCCCAATCTTATGAAGGGCTTTTCCATTGATGAGGTACAGGCGGAGTTTGTCGCCGATATCAAGCTGAGAAACCTCAACCGTCAGCATATCATCAAACGCGTTGAGGAGATAGAAAAGCTCGAAAAGGAAATAGAAGAGCTGAAATTGCTTATTTCGAGCGAGCGCCGTATTAAAACAAAAATTATAAAGCAGCTTGCCGATATTGCGGAAAAATACGGTATCCCGCGCAAAACATATATTATCGAAAGGGACAATATCGAGCTTGCCGAACCTTTGGAGGAGGTTGCTGATTACCCCTGTGTCGCCTTCCTCAGCGCGGAAGGGTATTTCAAAAAATGTACTCTTGCATCGCTCCGCGGCAATGATGTACAGAAGTTCAAGGAGAACGACACGCTTCGTTCCCGTTTTGATTGCTCCAATTCCGATGAGATATTGTTCTTCACCTCCGAAGCGCAGGTTTATAAATCCCGTCTGAACGATTTTGACGACACAAAAGCCAGCGCATTGGGCGATTATGTTCCCGCAAAGCTTAAGATGAATGCGGATGAAAAGGTTATTTCCGCGTTCGTTCTTAAAAATTACGAAGGGCGTGCGATTTTCTTCTTTGAGAACGGCAAAGCGGTTTCAATACCGCTTGAATGCTATCAGACAAAAACCAACCGCAAGAAGCTCACCGGCGCATTTTATGGCGGAAGCCCCGCCGTTGCGGTATTTCCCGCCGGTGAAAACCGTGAATATCTGATGCACTCGGATGACGGACGTGCGCTTCTTATTGCCGAAAAACAGATAATCGAGAAATCAACCCGAACATCATACGGAAGCGCCGTTTTCACTCTGAAAAAAGGCAAACACATCGATTACGTCATGGTATACGATCCGGAAACGCGTCATCTTGTAAAAGAATCGCGCTACCGCAAGTCCAAGCTCCCTGCTGCGGGTGTGCTTTTCGAGGATATTGATCCCGAAATCACTCAGCAGACACTTCTGGATTGACAAAGCTGTGTTTCGATAGTATAATAATTCGGTAAAGGAGGCGAAACGATTGAATAACAAAAGCAAAATCCCTCTGCGGTATATCACATTGCTTTCCGGGCTGTTGCTGTTCATATTGGCGGCGGCTGTGTTGCTGTTCATAGAGCCGATAGCCGCGGCGGTTGTTCTCTGTGCCTCTCTTGTTTACGGTGCTGTGGTTTTCTTTGCGGTTCGCCGCAAGGTGCGCTCGCGCATCGGGCTTGAAAGCGCCGGCATTCAGCAGATACTTTCATCCTTTGTGGGCGAAATTGATTCGCCGGTTATGGTAGTAAACGAAACAAACCGCATTATATGGAGCAACCCGGAGTTTGATTCGCTGCCCGATGTGAGCAGTCATCATATAACCTCCGGTGCCGGAAAGCTTTTCGGCGGTGCAGTGTCCTATGCAAATCTTTCCGCATCCTGCGAAAGCGGCAGCGGATATATCGATGTCGAAACCGCCTCCGGCCCGTTTTCGGTCCGTGCATTTCCGCTTGATTTCGGCGGGCAGAAGCTTTTCGGTACGATATGGTACGACCGCAAGTCCGTCAACGACCTGCGCCGAAAGCTTGATGACAGTGCCGTGCGCATTGCATATATAGTTATCGACAATACAAACGAAGTCACGCAGGAAGTGCAGGAAAACCGCCGCTTCGGCTCCGCTACCGTTAATAAACTGCTCACCGAATGGGCAAACGGTTACAACGCAATGCTTGTCGAATACGATCGCGACAAGTATGTAATGCAGTTCGAAAACCGTTTTCTTTCCGACATGATAAACAGCCGTTTCGACATTATCGACCGTGTTGTTGAAAACTCGCTTGAAGAATCTCCCATACCCATAACGATCTCCATCGGTGTTTCGGCAGGTGAGGGTACTTTGCTCGAAAAACGCGAGTCGGCTCAATCCGCGCTCCGCTCCGCACTTCAACGCGGCGGCGCGCTTGCCGTTGTCCGCACTCCGGACGGGGAGGACAGCTACGGCGGCCGTACGAAGGCGGTTCAGCGCCAGACAAAGATACGTTCAAGGCTTTGCCGCGATCTGCTGTTCGATTTGATTCCGAAATCATCCAATGTCATAATCATGGGTCATCAGCGCCCGGATTTCGATTCAATCGCTTCCAATATCGGTATCTCAAAGCTTGTATATTCCTTCGGTAAGCCGTATTTTATCGTTGCCGATGTGAATGATTCGAACATATCAAAACTTTTGAGTACGCTTACCGACTTTCCGGAATACGAAAATGTTTTTGTGGATGAGGTATACGCGCAGGAGCTTCTCGCGCCGGATACGCTCGTTATCATAACCGATGTTTCCAACCCCGAACTTTTTGCGGCCCGCGGTGTTTATGACAATGCAAGCCGTGTTGTCGTTATCGACCACCATGCGATAAAAGAAACTCTCGGCGAGCAGGTCATGCAGCCGAGCAATATCGATCCGACGGCTTCAAGCGCTTCGGAACTTGTTTGCGAAATACTCGAACTTTCGCTCAAGCCCGGCGTGCTCCGCCCGGAGGAAGCGCAGGTTCTTCTTGCGGGAATCCTGCTCGATACGCAGTATTTTTCCCGCGATACGGGTACCCGCACATATTCGGCGTGCAGCTTTTTGCGCAGCGCCGGTGCGGAAGCGGGCAAGGCGAAAAACTTCTTCAAATCGGATATCGCTCAGTTCAGAGCGGTCACTAAGATAGAAGAACGCTTTGAGGTATATAAAGAAAAATTCGCGATTTCCGCGTATGATTACGGAACCGACCTGCAAAACAAGGTAACGGCATCAAAAGCCGCCGACCGTCTTGTGGAGATCGAAGGAATCTCCGCCTCGTTCGTGCTTTATACGCTCGACAACGGCATAAATCTTTCCGCACGCAGCGACGGAAGCATAAATGTTATCAATATCGCGAAAATGCTCGGCGGCGGCGGTCACTTCCAGTCCGCGGGCGCTCTCATCCGCAGGCTCAACGGCGATTCCGGCGGCACACCCGTATTTGATATAGGTGAAGCCGAAGCGATACTGAAAAGCGCAATAGACGAATATATCAGCAACTCTTAGGAGGTCAATATGAAGGTTATTTTATTACAGGATGTAAAAGGGCAGGGCAAGAAGGGCGAGCTTATCAACGCTTCGGACGGATACGCGCGCAACTTTCTTCTTCCGCGCAAACTTGCAAAGGAAGCTGATGCCGGCTCGATAAAGCAGATAGAGATTCAAAAGGAAAGCGAGGCTTTCCATATTGCCGAGGAAAAGAAAAAGGCGGAGGAAACAAAAGCCTTTCTTTCCGGCAAATCCATCAAATTCAAAACAACCGGCGGCGCGGACGGTCGGCTTTACGGCGCTGTTACCGCAAAGGATATAAGCGAAAAGATCGCATCGGAGCTTGGTTTGGATATTGACAAACGCCTTATTTCCGTTTCCGATACGATAAAAACCACCGGCGAATATACCGTGAAAATCAAGCTTTCTCAGGGCATTTCCGCAGATCTGAAGCTGATTGTGGAAGCATAAAATTTTTTGATCAGGTGTAATAATGGCAGAATTTGACAGCAGCACGGCAATTAAAAAAATGCCATATTCGTTGGAAGCCGAACAGGCATTGCTCGGGACGGTGATTTTCGATTCCGAACGCTTTGCGGATATCGCTTCGCTCAAAGATGATGATTTTTATCTTGAACAGCACAAAAGCATATTTTCCGCCATGCGTGATATGTTCAACGAAAACAAGCCCATAGACCCCGTCACGCTTATAGATTCGCTTACAAGGCTCGGCACATATACCGAAGGCGATGCCGCAAAGTACATAAAGCTCCTTGCCGACCTTTCGATAAACTGCACGAATGTGGATGAATATGTCGGCATAGTAAAGGACAAATCACTTCTGCGCGCGCTTATCGATGCTTCCCGTGATATTTCAGACCTTGCATTCAGCGAGCGCGGCACGGTTTCTGAGGCGGTCAATTATGCCGAGCAGCGCATTTACTCCATTTCGCAGGATAAATACAGCGATGGATTCGATCATATCAAGGATGTCATTGTTCGTAATTACAACACACTCAGGCTTCTGAAAGAAAATCCCGATGCTCTTGTCGGTACACAGACAAAATTCGATGCACTGGATAAGATTCTTGTCGGCATGGGTGCGGGCGACCTTGTTGTCGTCGGCGGCAGACCGGGTATGGGTAAAACCAGCTTTTGCATGAATATCGCAACAAATGTTGCGAAATCCACCAAGAAGAATGTGGTGATTTTTTCACTTGAAATGTCGTCTGAACAGCTTGTTTCGCGTATGCTTTCGAGCGAAGCTCTCATCGAAAGCGCCGCAATGCGCAGCGGGCGTCTTACCGACGATGACTGGCGCCACCTTGCGGAAGCGGCAAGTGTACTTTCCGAAACAAATATATATATCGATCCGAGCACAAATATAACTCCCACCGCCATTAAGTCGAAATTGAGAAGACTTGATAATATCGGGCTCGTAGTTGTTGACTATTTGCAGCTGATGGCTCCCGATGTGGCAAATGACAACCGTGTTCAGGAAATAGCCGGTATCACGCGTTCGCTCAAACTGATGGCAAAGGAATTCGGTATACCTGTAATACTCTGCTCGCAGCTTGCACGTCAGTCCGAAAACCGCAAGGACAGACAACCCATGCTTTCCGACCTGCGTGATTCCGGCGCCATCGAGCAGGATGCAGACATTGTCCTTTTCATTTACCGCAGCGACTATTACGAGCGTAAGGACGGCGAATCTCAATTACCCTCCGGCGAAAATTCGGCTTATATTACCGCCGAGATAAATGTTGCCAAAAACCGACAAGGCGGTACCGGTGTCGCAAAGCTTGCCTGGGTGGGTAAGTATTTCAAATTCATGAGTATCGAGGAAAATGTTGCCGATGTATCGGGAGTCTGATCTTATTTCCGCAGTAAGAGATTATCTTCAAGGTATCCGCGGCGAAATCAACGGAAAAGGTATATGCGCCTGCCTTTCGGGCGGAGCGGATTCGGTCGCACTGCTGTGCTCGCTTCGTGAGCTTGCGCGTGAATTCGGTTTTGTGCTTTATGCCTGCCACTTCAACCACGGAATACGCGGTGCCGAGGCGGACAGAGACGAAGAATTTTGCAAAAGGCTCTGTGCGGATATCGGGGTGAAGATATTTTGCGGGCGCGATGATGTGCCGGCATACGCCGCCGCATATCGCAAATCGGTTGAGGAAGCTGCGCGTGAGTGCAGATATGCTTTCTTTACACGCGTACTTTCGAAGCCCGATGTGGATTTCTGCGCGACGGCGCACAACATGAACGACGATGCGGAAACATTATTGATGAATCTCTGCCGCGGCTCGGGGTCAAACGGTGCTTCCAGTATTTCTCCGCGAAACGGCAGCATTCTGCGCCCTATGCTTAAAGTTCCCCGCAGCGAGGTTGAGGCGTATCTTGCCTCCGCCGGGATAGAATATATCACCGACAGTACAAATCTTTGCGATGACTATACGCGCAACTATATCCGGCATGAAGTAATACCGGTTATGGAAAAGGTATATCCGAACGCCGTTGCCGCGCTCTCCGCCTTTGCCGATTCCGCAAGGGAGGACAGGGCATACTTTGAAAGCATTATCGATCATCTCGGCGATAATCTTTCCGGACTTCCGGAACCGCTTCTGAACCGCGCGGTTTTAAGGAAATATAAAGAATTCACTGGTAAAATTGCTTCAAAGCAGATATTGAATTCCGTCACCGATGCAGTCCGCGCAGGCGGATACAGAGTTATCGGCATCGACGGCGAGACCGAAGCCATAGCGGACAACGGAAAAGTGCGGTTTTTTCGCCGTGCGGATGATAATGTCCCGCTTTATGAGGAAGAACCGATTATCGGCGGCGCAAACGATTGCATAGGCGGGCGCGCAACGGTATATTCAGACGGCGCCGAAAGCGCATTTGTCAACAAAGTCTTCACCGAAGTTGTTCTCGAATCTGCCAATATAACCGGGCAGCTTTTTGTACGGAACCGCCGCGAGGGCGATCGTATCCGCATCCGCGGGGTAAACCGCAGCGTCAAAAAGTTGTTTATCGAAAAAGGTATACCGAAGGAATACCGTGCACACATACCGGTGATGCTTGATGACGAAGGAATAATATATATACCGTTTGTCGGTATTGCCGACAAAGCTTTTTCCAAACAACCCGAAAAACCTATCCATATTACAACAGTATTGAACAATACAGAGCCCGAAAGGTGGAACATTGCCTATGAAAAAAAGAGGCGGCGGTAAGTTTGTAATACTTGCCTATATTTTGTTTTTTGTCCTGATAATCGTGATCGCAAATTCGATCATGTCCGGCAATACAAGCCAGAAGGAACTTGATTACAGCGAAGTCGTGCAAATGTTCCGCGATGGGAAGGTAAAACGCTTCTATATCGACGGCAGCAGCAGTATGCTTTATCTTTCCGAGAATGCGGAGGAAGTAAAGGAAGGCGCGAGCGTTGCGGACGGCAAGTTCGAATATTCCCATAAGCTTCTCAGCTTCACCTCCTTCAAGGAAGACTGCGGCGATCTGATCAAAGAGCAGCTCGGCGTGAGCATTGATGATTATACTTATAAGGCTCCGAAGGAAGTGCCGTGGTGGGTAGCTTATCTTCCGTATCTGATAATAGTCATTGCCTTTGTGTTCATGTTCTGGTATTTTGTTGTCAGATCAAGCAAAAACGGCAGCGGCGGCGGTATAGGAAGGCTCAATTCTTTCAATAAGGCGCGCACAAAACTCGGAAGCGACGAAAAGCGAAAGGTTCTTTTCACCGATGTTGCCGGTGCCGATGAGGAGAAAGAAGAACTTCAGGAGGTCGTTGACTTTCTGCGCAATCCGGGCAAGTATTCCGAACTCGGTGCAAGAATACCCAAAGGAGTTCTTCTTGTCGGTGCGCCCGGCACGGGCAAAACGCTGCTTGCAAAAGCAGTCGCAGGCGAAAGCGACGTTCCGTTTTATTCCATCTCGGGATCAGACTTTGTGGAAATGTATGTCGGTGTCGGCGCATCGCGTGTGCGAGACCTGTTTGAAACCGCAAAAAAGACTTCTCCCTGCATAATTTTCATTGATGAGATAGATGCCGTCGGCCGTCACAGAGGTGCAGGTCTCGGCGGCGGACATGACGAGCGCGAACAGACATTGAACCAGCTTCTTGTCGAAATGGACGGATTCGGCGTTAACGACGGCGTTATTGTCATGGCTGCAACAAACCGCCCCGATATACTCGATCCGGCGCTTCTTCGCCCCGGCAGATTCGACAGACAGATAACCGTAAATTATCCCGATATCAAGGGAAGGGAAGAAATACTGAAGGTACATGCCCGCAATAAGCCGCTCGGCAAGGATGTCGATCTTGCCACCGTTGCAAAGACGACAGTCGGCTTCACCGGCGCCGACCTTGCAAATCTCCTTAATGAAGCTGCGCTCCACGCGGCAAGAAAGAAGAAAACCGTTATCAATACCGACGATATCGAAGAAGCTACAATCAAGGTAATTGTCGGTCCGCAGAAGAAATCAAGCATTATTCTCCCCGAGGAAAAGCGCAAGACCGCCGTTCACGAAGCGGGGCATGCCATTGTGCAGAAGCTTGTCGGTTCGCCCGACCCTGTGCATCAGATCTCGGTTATCCCGAGCGGGCGCGCACTCGGCTATACGCTTTCATTCCCGGAAAAGGATAAGCGCAGTGTTTATAAGAACGAACTCCTGGATAACATTTGTATGCTTCTCGGCGGCAGAGCGGCGGAGCAGCTCCTCAACGGCGATATTTCCGGCGGCGCCTCAAACGATATGGAACGTGCCACCGAAATTGCGCGGAATATGGTCACAAAGCTCGGTATGAGCGATGTACTCGGTCCCGTTGTTTATTCTTCCGAAAACAACGAGGTCTTCCTCGGCAAGGATTTCGGCACCACAAAGAATTATTCCGAAAAGATTGCCGAGCTTATAGATGACGAGATCGAACGCATCATCAAGGCTCAGTACGAACGTGCTCTGAAAATACTCGGCGATAACCGTGGTATTGTCGAGTTCATTGCGGACTACCTTGTCAAGCACGAAATCATGGATGGCGAGCAGTTCGAGCTTTGCTTCCGCGAAGGTGTGACAGAAGCCGATCTTGATGCGGTTTCCGAAAGAAAGGCAAGCCGCAACAGCAAGGAAAACGAAGAACGCCGTGCCGAGCTCGACAAGGAGAAGAACGAAAGGAAGAGAAAAACTCCCCGTGCCGATGACGGTAACGGACAGGATGATATCTTTTCCGATGATATTTTCAAGGAATGACAATCACAATGCTCTGGCGCAGGTATCTGCCTGCGCCGGGGCGTTTTGCGGTGAATTAAAAGTACTTCGCGAGGTATATGTCGCGGACGATTTTATAATCGTCCGCATGATTTGCGGAGGCGGTTTTTTTACAATACAGACGGCATCCGGACACCGCCGTCGGCCTTCTGCGCATACGAAGCATACCGCATGCGGAGCGGAAATTCCCGCTTTCGCACAACTTATCGGGGGAGCGTAAAATGGAAAATAAGATCATATACGGCTTTGTTTCGGTAAAAAGCGTTATCGACGCAAAAAGCCGCGATATTGAAAAGATATATATTGAGCGCGAACGCTACGAAAAAGCCATGCGTTCTAAGCTTTCCGTGACGGAGCAGCGCAGATACAATGCTTTGCTTTCTTCAGGAGCGGACCACACATTTCTTAATGCCGATGAATTCCGCAATATCGCGCCCGAGGATGGCGCAGGCGGAATAGCCGCTCTTGTCGGACCGCGCAAATTCACTCCCGCTGAAAAACTTCTCTCCCTTAGCAGAGGTTACATAGCCGTGCTTGACGGCATAGAGGATCCCTTCAATTTTGCGTATGCGCTTAGGTCGCTTTATGCTTCCGGAGTGGATGGTGTTATTCTTCCGGAAAGGAATTTCTTCGAAGCGAGCGATGTCGTTATACGCTCATCGGCGGGTGCTTCCGAAAAGATAAACGCCTGTTGTGTGCCGTCACTTTCTTCCGCGTGTTCCGCTTTGAAGCGCGGCGGCTATACGATAATATCCACGGCAAAAACATCTGAAGCAAAGGATCTTTACCGCTGCCGCTTCAATCGTCCGCTTTGCGTTGTTTACGGCGGCGAAAAGCGCGGTATCAGCAAGGATATCATCGATATTTCGGATGAAGTCGTCAAAATCAAATATCCCCGCGATTGCCACTATTCGCTGCCCGCGTGCAGTGCCGTCTCCATCATTTCATTCGAAATAGCACGCAAGCTCTCACGCTCCGCTCCCGAAAAATAAATTCTCCGGAATGTCTCCGATTTTCAAAATCATTATCGCTTATAATACTGTTTGGGGAAGGCAAATATGAAACATAAGCTTACGGCAAACGATCTGCGCCGTATTCTCTGTATTCTCGCAGGTACGGTTGGCTATGTTATCGGCACGAATTTTTTTATAGTTCCGGTCGGATTGTTTAACGGAGGTCTGCTCGGCCTTGCGCAGGTCATTCGTACCGCCTGCGAAACCTATCTCGGCGCAAGTTTTCCTTTTGATATTTCGGGTATCATTTCGTTTTTGCTGAATATACCTTTGATGGTATTCACATACAAAACCGTGGGCAGGGAATTCATACTTAAAACTCTGCTTTGCATCGGTTCTCAATCGCTGCTTCTTTCGATTGTGCCGGTATATCCGCTTATCGGCGACGACCCTCTTGCCTGCTGCATTATCGGCGGTATTCTTTGCGGCGCAAGTATCGGTTTCATGCTGCAAAACGGCGGTTCGAGCGGCGGTGTGGATATAATCGGTATGTACTTTTCCAAAAAGAGCAAGCATACCGTCGGCAAGATAAACCTCTCCATAAATGTCGTTGTTTACAGCCTTGCTTTTCTTGTGACGGGCGATTTCCGCCGTATCATCTACACGCTTATTTTTGCAAGCGTCAATATGTTTACGACCGATAAAGTCCATTCACAGAATATCAACAGCGAGGTTCTTATCATCTCCAAGCACGATGATGCCGAGATACAGAATGCGATAATATTGGAAATGCGGCGCGGCGTTTCATATTGGGAAGGCTTCGGTGCGTTCACCGGCGAAAGCTCGCGTATTCTTTATACCGTTGTTTCAAAATACGAGCTTCCTCAATTAAAAAAAATTATATTCCGTATCGATCCGAAAGCATTTGTATCGGTGAAAAATAATATATCTATTACCGGCAATTTCGAAAAACGCCTGTAAAGGAGCCTGGATCATGAATATCTTACTTGTTTTGGCATATGGTATCAGCCTTTCGATGGATGCATTTGCAGTTTCGGTGTGCAAGGGCCTTTCGCTCGGAAATGTACGCACGCTCGATTGTATCAAAGTCGGTACATACTTCGGCGTTTTCCAGGGGATCATGCCGCTTTTGGGGTATTTTCTTGCCGATATGTTCAAGGCCTATATCGAACGCTTTGACCATTGGATCGCATTTCTGCTTCTTTTGTATATCGGCGGTAAAATGATATACGACAGCTTTCGCGGGGAGGAAGAGCCGCAGGACAGTGCCTTATCCTTCGGAAAGATGATAACGCTTTCCGTTGCGACAAGTATCGATGCTCTCGCTGTCGGCATTGCCTTCTGCTGCGAAGGAATGGAGCTTTTCACTTACGGCGCAACACTCGGCGTTTTTGCCTCCGCTTTGACTATATGCCTGACTACCTTCCTGATTTCCGCTTTCGGTGTCCGCATCGGCAAAATTTGCAAATCCGCGTTCCGTTCCCGCGCAACACTTGTCGGCGGCGCGGTACTTATTCTGCTCGGCATAAAGATACTCGTTGAGCACGTGTTCGGATTCTCGCTCCTGTGATGTAACCTTGCGCGCCCGGCAGTATACTTGACACATAGCGCGCGTGATTGTATAATAACCTCAGAAAAAGCTCTGCAAAGGAGATTTCACATGAAACGGATCGCTTCGTTGCTGATATGTGCGGTAATGCTGTTCGCTTGTATTCCTTTCGCAAATGCGGCGGAAGATATCACCGTCATTTCCGGCAATTACAGCCTTGTTTGTGAAGATGCCGATAAGATCGTTATCGGCGATACCGTGATTAAACCCGAAGAAGATTTCGAATTTGAAATACGCGTAACGGTAAGCGGCGCGGAATCCGGGGACGATCTTTTCCTGCTTAACGGCGCACCCGCCGGCGTTATTTCCGATGGTGTAAATACACTCAAATTCCGTATCAGTCAGCTTGTCGAGGGTAAAAACACCCTCGGGATCAGGCTCGGTACATCGGAAGGACCGTTCGATTTTTCAATGGTATACGGCACGGTCAACCTTGATGACTTAAAGATCGTTTCGGTCGAATTTGTCGGCATCGGGTTCGACACCCCCGAATCGATCACGAAATATATGCCAACCCCCGGTTCTGCGGAGGTTACCGCCGCGGAATCTGATTATACCGCCGATATCGCAGTGGGCGACGGTTGGTATTCCGAAACAAAGCTCGGCGGAAGCACACCCGATGTGCCGGTTGCCTGCGATTTTATATTCGAAAAGCCATCCTCGAAGGGGCACTTCAATATTGATTCCGCTTCCATTCCCGACGGAAGCTATGAAATCAAAATCTACAGCGGCGACAAGCTTTCCGAAACGCGCAAGTGCGTTGTCGATAACACTCCGCCGGAAATAGTTTTTTCGCTGAATAACAACGGCAAGGTTTCCCCTATGGGGAGTGTGGAATACACTGTCAATGATCTTACCGAATGTACGATCAAACTGCTTATCGACGGTATTCCCGCTGCAAGCATAAAACCTTCAAAGCTCGATGCCTGTAAGCATACCGCATATTTGACCGCAACCGATAAAGCGGGAAACAGCAGCTCCGAAATGCTTCTGTTTGAGGTCACCGATGAGGTATTTACCGCCGAAGTACTCGAAAAGAGCGTTAAAATGTCGGTTCTCGGCGATGCAAAGGTGTATTCCGGTACGCTTGCAACGCGGATCCGTATGCTCGAAAACCGTAATTCGCCTACCGATGAACTGACACACCTTCGTTATGAGGACGAACGGCTCATTTCCTTCAACGATAAAGCATCACATACGACTACTCCCGTAAGCGGCGGATCGGCATATCAGTCTTTCGTTGTCGATACCGCATTCTGCGAGGATGAGGATGTCGTTGTGTCCTATAGCGGAACTACCGGCAGCGGAAGCGATATCCTCCTCACCGCGTGGAATTACAAAAACAGCGAATGGGATACCGTCTTTATTGCAAAGAGCGGCGTACCTGCGACATTCAAGCTGAAGCTTGAGGATTATTCATACGATGACAAGATCCGTGTAAACGCTTCCGTGTATTCATACGGCAACGGAAGCGACACCATTCTCTGGAATTCGGATACGCAGTATTATACTCGCTATGACGATTTGAACGAGCTTTACGACAGCATTAACAATTATGCCGTCGAACAATACAATCTCGGCAATATCGCGTATTGCGTACACACGGGCGATCTTATCGACCAGATGAATGCGGGCATATCCGTCGCTCGTTCGCAGTATGAAACGGCATCAAAGGCGCAGGATATTTTAGATTCCGCAGGTGTGCCGAATGGTGTTGTAAGCGGCAACCATGATGTTAATCATACCGTTGCAGATTACAGCCTTTTCTGCAAATATTTCGGTGAGGAAAGATATGAGGATTTTGCATGGTACGGCGGAAGCCTCGACAATAATACTCACCATTACGATCTGATCTCCGTCGGTGATTACGATTTTGTGTTCCTTTACCTCGGCGTTTTCAAGGAAGCCGATGAAAAAACCATCGAATGGGCAAACGCCGTATGCAAGAGCTATCCGAACCGCAATGTCGTGATATGCACGCATGAATACCTTCTGCCTTCCGGCGCCTATTCGGGCGACAGGGCGGAAATAATATGGGATAATATCGTTGTCCCCAACGAAAATGTTATGATGTTGCTATGCGGCCATAATGACGGCGTATGTGATAAGCTGCGCCGCGTAGAAGGTACAAACCGTTATGTTGCGGAAATACTCGCGGATTATCAGTTTGCCGAGCTGAATAAAGGGCCTCAGCACGTCGAAAACGGCTGCACCTGCGACGGCGAAGGTTTTGTCAGACTTATGACCTTCACATCCGCCGGCCAGCTTATCTCCCAGACCTATTCTCCTTATTGGGACACATATAATTATTTTCCTTCTTATCAGGACAGTTTTGTATATGATCTTTCGCTTATAAAAGCGGACAGATCAATCTGCACATCGGACTTCAATGTTATGGGCAATGTCAAGGAAGCCGGCAATGTGGGCGAAGATTTTTCACTTAAAGGCTGCGATGCATTTTACGCGGATATCACTTCCGCCTACGGCGATTCACTTTCCGCGATATATGTGATCAACGACTATACCAGCGATTATATAGCCGATACGCCTGCCGAATATGACGAACCTGAACATGAGCGCGTTGCCGCGGGAAGTCTTGCAAATGTAAACGAAAACTTCCGCATGGGCGAAGAAAATAAAAAGCCGGACGAAGCACTTGCAAAGACCTTGATCGACCTTTTGCCCGACAGTATTGATGTATTTACACATGTCAGCGGTTCCAAAGAATTCACCGTTACATCCGAAAAAAGCGGCGGTTATACGCTTGTCAATTCCGCGGACGGGAGTCAGAGTTGGACAAGTGTTCAGAATCTGATCGGGGAAAAGCATTTATTCAATAAGGGCGAAAGACTTTATTTCGGTGTCACCGCCGATAAATCCGCAAAATGGAATATCATTCTCAATGTCCGCGTGAACGGCGAAATGAAGTCTATAAATTTTGCCCGGGATGAAGAAGTTGCCGCGATGTTCGGCTATATTAACGCATTACCGAGCGATGTTCAAGGCACCTGGAACGGCTATATTGAACTTTCCGAGCTTTGGGGCAAAAAGTGTGATGTTGTCAGTGTTTATCTGACAAGCGCTTTGAAGGAAACACCCATAACATTCGACTATCTTTTCATCGGCAGCAGCAAATGCGGCAGTGTGCGCCTCGTTTCAAGCAGTGATACGGTCACAGCATATGAACTTCCCGCCGGCACGGAAATGCAGCTTCCCGCCGCATATCTGATGGGCTCGACCTTCGACGGCTGGTATACCGCAAAGGAAGGCGGGGAAAAGGTCGAAAAGGTTTCCGATGTTTCCGGCACGCTCGAACTTTATGCAAGATTTTTGCCGAAAACCCAGGCAACACCCGAAGAACCGGTATATTATGATAAAGAAATAGTCTTTGAGGATATTCCTTACGGTAAGATCATCATACTGAGCATTATTATCATATTTGTCATCATCGTGATTATCGTGCTTCGCTTAAAAATGAAAAAAGCGGAAGCGCACCGCAAAAACGGAGGTAAGTCAAAATGAAAAAATTCATAGCATCTGTCCTTTCGCTGCTTTTGCTTTTGGCTGTGTTAATGTCGTTCGCTTCCGCGAACGAGAACAGTCCGGTACACGCTCACGCGGAGTATACGCTTGAAGACGATATCATTTCGATAAAGCTTTCGCTGCGTGATATCAAGGACGAAAAAGGTATTGTCTGCGTTGACTTTACCTTCGTTTACAATACGGATGATTACGAATTTTCCTCTGCCGATATCGAATTTCCCGATAAATGGAAACCCTTTGCGGAAAATGAAAATGCGGAAAGTCTTTCGCACCTCTCTCTTGATAAAGACGGCAATCCCATCGGGGAATATAACTGGAGCCTCGTTATGATTACCCCGGGGTACGGTATCACCGGTTCAGACGAGCTGTTCTGCGTTGTCCGCTTTAAGGTGAAAAACGATAACCTTTCGGATATTGTCATAAACGCCGGCAGCATCGCCAATGATGACGGTACGCTTCTCGAAAACTGCAACTCGCCCGTTGTCAGCCCCAAGCGCGGCACTGTTGACGATGATCCGACACCCGACAATTCGGATAAAGAAAGCAGCACCGTGAACGGCGGTTCCGCCTCAACGGCGGCGGACGATTCGGATAACAACAACACAAAGATCACATCCGCAGAAACAGGTACGGATTCCGGCAGCAATACCACCGCGATAATCGTATCCGTTGTTGCAGCCGTTGCGGTAGTTCTTGCAATAGTTCTTATCGTTGCACGCAGAAAAAGGCAAAAGTAATGAAGAAGTTTTATAATGAAAACAGCAAGGCAATAAGCAAGTTTTTTGTCACCCATATCGTTATGTCGGTCCTCGGTATAATGGTCGGGCTGGCAGTACTCGCTTTCGAGGATGATCAGGCGGAAGGAATGAGCCTCCTTGCAATCATAGGAAGCATTTTCACCATCGGCTTTATGTGCTTTATGCATTACGACGATATGTATTTCATCGCCGGCAGGGAAGGCATACGCGAACGCGCGGATAATATCAAACCCGACAAGCTTAAAGGGCTTAAAATCACACTTTTCGCATACGCACCCACCCTGATCGTGGCACTTATATCCGTCATACTCTATTTGACGGTAAGCGATAATATAAGCGCGATCGGCATGTTGTTCTATTATGCATTCCAGGGCAGCTTTTTGGCTCTGTACAAGCTGCGTGAGCTTTGGGGATACCCGATATATGTCGCAGTGACACTGCTGCCCGCTGTCATTTCCTCTGTTTTGGGGTACGCAATGGGCTATTCCGATAAAACTCTCCGCGGTCTTATGGGTATGAAGGTCGATCCTCCCTTCGACGGGCCTGCCGAACGCATGAGCAAGAATAATAAAACCGATAATAAGTAAGCGACTAACCTCATATAATCGCATGAAAGGTTATGTGCCTGTCCGTGCGGAAGATTATCGCAAAGAACTCGCTTTTTCGTTTTTTTGCAGTATATGCGCTACCTTACGGAGGATATATGAAAACCGAATATGTATGTGAAAACTGCGGGTATATCAGTTCAAAATGGTATGGAAAATGCCCGCAATGCGGTGAATGGAATACCTTTTCCGAGCAGGAGGAAGCCGTTTCCGCACCTGCCGTAAAAGCAAAAAAGCCCCGCAAGGATGACGGAAACATAACCGAATCCCCGCGTTCGCGCCGTATACGCGATATCAGTTTTACCGATAAAGAGCGCATAAAAACGGGTATCGGCGAATTTGACCGTGTACTCGGAGGCGGTATTGTATCGGGCTCCGTTGTCCTTCTTTCGGGCGAACCGGGAATAGGAAAATCGACTCTGCTTTTGCAGATATGCAAAACGCTCGGCATGAACGAACGCGTTCTTTATGTCACGGGTGAGGAATCATCTTCACAAATAAAGATCCGCTGCCGCCGTATCGGCGTGGAAAACGATAATGTTTATGTTTTGAGCGAAAACAATATCGATGATATCATAACCGAGATAAACACCATACAGCCCACGATAGCCGTTATAGATTCCATACAGACCATGTATGACGACGGATACCCGTCATCGCAGGGCAGTATTACACAGGTGCGTCAGTGTGCACTGCGGCTGATAGCCAAGGCAAAGGATTCCGGTATTTCCATGCTTCTTGTCGGCCACGTCAACAAGGAAGGCACCATAGCCGGGCCGAAGGTGCTTGAGCATATGGTGGATGCCGTTCTTTATTTTGAGGGCGACAAACAACACGCATACCGTATTATACGCGCAGAGAAAAACCGCTACGGCTCCACAAACGAGATCGGCGTTTTCGAAATGTGCGAGGACGGCTTGAATGAAATAGAAAAGCCCTCCGAAATGCTGCTTTCACAGCGCCCGAAGGGTGTCCCGGGGAATTGCCCGGTATGTGTTATCGAAGGCAGTCGCCCGATAATCGCGGAAATACAATGCCTTGTGTCGGCGACGGTCTATCCTTCCCCGAGAAGAATGTCTTCCGGTATCGATTACAATAAATCGGCGCTTCTGCTTGCAGTTCTCGAAAAGCGCCTGGGGCTTAAATATTCACAGCAGGATGTTTATATCAATGTTGCGGCGGGAATGAAGCTTCTTGAGCCGGCTTGTGATGCAGCCTGTGCCTGCGCGATGATATCCGCATATAAGAACGCTCCCGTTCCGGATGATCTGATCGTTTTCGGCGAAATAGGTTTAGCAGGGGAATGCCGCGCCGTTGCAAATACCGCGGCACGCGTGAACGAGTCCGTGCGGCTCGGATTCAAGCGTATTGCCGTGCCGAGAAAATCCATCCCGCAGATAAAAAATATTTCATGTGGGGCGGAAATCATCCCGATAAGCGGCGTTTTCGATCTAGTGAAGCTTTTAAATTCCGAACAATGAGGTGCTTATGGAACGCGAATGCGAACCGTTCCTTCCGCACGGTAGAGTAAAAAAAGCATTTATATCTGCGATCCTGCCGGAGGATATAAAATCCGAGCTTACCGATTACGGCATCACCGTTTACAGACTCGGCAGATCGAAGAATATTCTTTCGGAGCTTGCATATCACCCGGATATCCTTGTGAATAATTTCAGAAAAGGAATGTGGATATGCGAAAGCGGCGCGGAATACCTGCCGCCTGATCTTCCTGAAGGGATGTTCAGAGAGTCCGAAAACGAGCTTTCAACCCATTATCCTCTTGATTGCCCGTTCAATAACTATCGGCTCGGAAGGAATCTTATCTGCGGCAAAAGCGTGGATTACCTTATAAAGGCATACGCTGCGTATGATGATCTGAATATCATTTATGTCCCGCAGAATTATGCCAAGTGCTGCTCGGTCATTGTGAACGATTATTCTGTCATAACCTGCGATTTCAATATCGGCAGATTCCTCAAAGAGCACGGCTGCAATGTTCTTACGGTAGAAGGCAGCCCGGACATACACCTGAACGGTTACAGCTCCGGCATGATCGGCGGCTGTGCTGCAAAATTAGCGCCGGATCTGCTCGTTTTCACCGGGGACATTAACAAGTACGAATACGGTGACAGTATTCGCGATTTCTGTGCGGATGTCGGTGTGAATGTATTCTCGCTTTCCTGCCGGCCGCTTTATGATTACGGCGGAATACTTCCGATAACCGAATCGGATACATAAATATAATTATAAATAAACAGTACCGAAGCCGTGTGTGCATCGGTACTGTTTTTGTTTTACTCGTTGAAAAGTCCAAAGCCTGCAACATCGCTTATCGGAAGTGAAAAAACAATCGCCCCGGCAACCGTCGACGGCCCTGCGGAACTAACTATCTCACGCATAATATCGGTTTTGCGGTCCCTTTCGGCAACTATAAGTATGACTTCCTTTTCCTGCGCAATGGAAACATTGAAGAACTTCTCGTTGTTTCTGTTTCCCGTTCCCTTGCCGTGAACCACCGTGCCGCCGCGTGCGCCGGCTTTTCTTGCGGCGTTCATGACCATGTCCGTGCAGCCTTCATTTGATATCGCAATGATAAGCTCGTAGGAATAGCTGATCGACGGTGAATATTTCGCGTTTTGCTGACCGTTATTCAAATAAGACAATGTCTTTCCTCCTCCAACACTTTTTATCGGGACGGAAACTATTATTCCGTGCCCCGGAACACCGACAAACATTTTCTGTTTTTCATCGCGGATAAGCTCTTTGGTCTTTTCGTTGTCGGCAACAGTCAATACAATACGCTTTTCGGTATCCTCTATTCCGAGTATATCCAGCATACTGCGCACGGCAGTCCCGCGCCCGTGAAGCACGACAGTCATTTTAAGGGAAAGGGAATCGCATATCTCGGTAAGTATTCCGAGCGATTCGGGATCGCATATCGAAAGAACATAATTCATGCCGCATCCTCCCAAAGTTCAACGATCTCGTTATCGCCGTATTCCTCGACGGGCTTTTCGTTATTGATATTTTTGCACTTGTAATAAAAGCCGACGAGCTGTATGGAAATAAGCGGCATCATTGCCACCATTGCAACGGCGCCGAACGCATCGGTTATCGGATTTCCGCCGAGCGCATTGCTTGTGCCGATGAAAAACTGAAGCATGAATGTGGCTGTCATCGGGCCGGAGGCGACACCGCCGGAGTCGAATGCGATCGCCGTATAGATATCCGGCACAAAGAAGGAAAGCACAAGTGCGATAAGATATCCGGGTATCAAAAACCACATTATCGAAATTCCCGTCATAACGCGCACCATGGATATCCCCATGGCAAGCGATATCGCAACGGAGAGGCTGCGCTTTATTATATGACCGGGTATCGCTCCCGCACTGACTTCTTCTATTTGCGTTTCAAGTACGGCTACCGCCGGTTCGGCAGATATGATAAACCAGCCGAGAAGCATTGAAAGCGGTATCAGTAGGAAAGCCAAGCCTTCAGAAACGAGCGTTGAACCGAGGACGGCACCCAGATTGGCAAAGCCGACATTTACGCCGGTAAGGAACAAAACAAGCCCCACATACGTATAAAGAATACCGATACAGATCTTCGCAAGGTTGCGTTTGTCCATACGGAGCGCAAAGAGTTGAAACAGGAAAAATATAACCACAACGGGAAGCAGCGAAAGCGCCGTTTCAAACATAAAGTGGGGAATAGTCTCTATATAATTACGCCCTATGTCCGCCGTTGTTCCGAGCGATTCGGCACCGACTGCTCCGATAACGGCGTTGCTGCCGGAATGAAAGAATCCGAGTATCATCACTGCGATTATCGGGCCGATTGACGATAGCGCCACAAGACCGAAGCTGTCCGCTTCGGCATTTTTATCGCTTCTGATATGCGAAACACCTACACCGAGTGCAAGAATGAACGGCACCGTCATCGGGCCGGTTGTCACCCCTCCGGAATCAAATGCAGTTGCGAGGAATTCGCTGTCCGTGAAAAAGGAAAGTATAAACACTATCGAGTAGGATGCGATAAGAAGCAAACGAAGTTTCAGACCGGTAATGATACGAAGCATACATACCGAAAGGAAGAATCCGACGCCGACACCGACAGTGGCAAGAAGCACCGTATTGTTGATGTGCGGTACTGTTTCGGCAAGCACCTGCAAATCTGGTTCGGCAACGGTAACAGCCAAGCCCAAAGCAAAGCTGACGGCAAGTATCAACGGAAAGTTGCGTGTTTTCGTAAGAGCGGTGCCGATCTTATTTCCGATCGGAGTCATTGAAGTATCCGCACCCAGCGAAAACAGCCCCATGCCGGCAACCACCATAACGGTCCCGATAAGAAAGCTGAACATAAGGTCGGTCTCAATCGGAGCAATGCTCAGACATATCAGAAGCACGATCAGCACGATGGGAAGAACCGAATGCAGCGATTCTTGGCTCTTATCGGCTACGGCTGTTTTGCTGCCGCGGAAAAATGCTTTTTTCACGGATTTCCACCTTTCGAATATCGGTAGTGTCTCAAAATTCGGTTCTGCCTTCTATCGCTTTGATAAGCGTTACGGTATCGGCATATTCAAGCGTGCCGCCAACGGGAAGCCCGTATGCGAGCCTCGTGACCTTAACGCCGAACGGTTTGATCAATCTGCTTATAAACATTGCGGTCGCTTCGCCTTCGGTGCTCGGGTTAGTGGCAATAATAACTTCTTTTACACTTCCGTCAAGCCGCGCGATAAGTTCCTTGATCTTGAGTCTGTCCGGCCCGATACCGTCGATAGGGGAGATAACCCCGTGAAGAACATGGTATTTGCCGTGATATTCATGCGCATCCTCAATAGCTTCAAGGGCTTTGTTGTCCTCTACGACTATTATCGTACCGCTGTCGCGGGTATCGTCAGCACAAATCGGGCAAATGCCACTGTCCGAATAGGATTGGCATACAGAGCACAGCTTTATACTGTTTTTCGCTTCGAGCAGTGTCGAAGCGAAGGCACTGACCTCCTCCGGCTTCATTTCGATAACGCGGTATGCAAGTCTTACGGCGCTCTTTCTTCCGATTCCGGGAAGCGAGGCAAAGCAATTTATAAGCTTTTCGAGAGTCGGTGTCATATCAGAAAATTCCGGGCATTCCCGGAACGGACATCGAACCGGTAATTTTGCTCATTTCGGAAGCATTGACATCCGAAACACGCTTTATTGCTTCGTTTACCGCGGCAACAAGTATATCCTCGAGCGTTTCTTTATCCTCGGGATCTATGATCTGTTCATCGATATTTATAGACAGTACCTCGTTTTTGCCGTTTATGCGGACATTGACAACACCGCCGCCCGCACTTATATCATATTCGCGTTCTTCAAGCTCGGCCTGCTTTGCGGCCATATCCTCCTGCATTTTCTGCGCCTGCCGCATGAGCGAATTCATGTCCTGCGGTCCGCCGCCGACGCCCTTCGGAAGTCTTACTTTCATTTTATTATCTCCTTTTTGTTATAAAAATCATTGTGACAGTTCGTCGATATAGGATGCGCGCTCAACAGCATTTTTAGGTCTGACGTCGGACGCCGTGGCAAAATTAATTGAAACTCTCCTGCCCGCCGCTGCAATAAATGCCTCGGTAATTGTTTTTTTGTTTTCCTCGAGCACACGAATTATAAAGTCATTGGCGGTGATAATCATCATGTCGCCTTTGCACAAAACCGAAGTCTGCTGCAAAAAGCCGCGTATATCAGGCGCGTTGGAAAGGTATTCATATACATCAGCAATGCCGTCAAAGGGTATTGCTTCTTCCTCAGGTGCATTCGGCTGCGGCTGCTCCTTCGGCGCTTCCGCCGCAGAAGAGCGGGCGGCTGCGGGCACGGCACTCTCCGCGGGGGTATAACCCGTTGCATTGAGCAGGGCAAGCTTTCTTTCAAGCTCGGATATTCTTGCGGCAAGCGCTTTCGGAGAATCGGAGAGTGTCCTGTCGCACATACGGATTACCGCAAGCTCGATTATCACACGCTTGTTCAGCGCGTATCTGGATATTCTCGCCTGCGTTTCCTCCAAAACAGAGGCAATATAGAAAAGCTGCTCCGTCGTGAGTTCTTCCGAAAGCTTCGGCAACAATCCGCGCAGGTTTGCGCTCTTTCCGAATTTGCGAAGCTGCTTATCGATAATAATGCTGCTCACCGAGGAAGCCACATCATCGACAAAAGCCGAAATATCTTTGGATGACCTGTGGATCTGATCAATAACGGATATCGCATCGGGAACATTCCGCTCCGCAATGGCATGAAGCAGGGAATAGACAGCCTCGTCTCCAGCAAGCCCCAAAACATCACGCACGGCTCTTGCATCAAGCACTCCGCTATACCCGTTGGTACAGGCTTCGAGCAGCGAGAGCGCATCGCGCAGCGCCCCGTCTGCAAGATGGGATATCAACTCCGCGGCTTCCTTTTCGATTTTTATGCCCTCTCTGTCCGCAACATACATCAGTCTGTCAAATATGGCGGATTCGTCAATGCGCGAAAAATCGAAACGCATACAGCGCGAGATTATCGTCGCGGGTAATTCGTTCAGCTCGGTCGTCGCAAGAATAAATACAACATATTCCGGCGGCTCCTCCAATGTTTTCAGCAGCGCATTGAAGGCGCTGTCGGTAAGCATATGAACCTCGTCCACGATATATACGCGCTTTTTCAGAATCGAGGGAGGGTAAACAACTTCTTCGCGCAGATCACGCACGTTTTCCACTTTATTGTTGCTTGCCGCGTCGATTTCCAGAACATCCGTAGCGCTGCCGTTATCTATGCTTTTGCAGGAAAAGCATTCGTTGCAGGGGTTGCCGTTCTGCGGGTTTTCGCAATTGACTGCCTTTGCGAGTATTTTTGCGGCGGATGTTTTGCCGGTGCCGCGCGTTCCGCAAAACAGATACGCGTGCGAAACACGGCCATCGGCACATTGCTTTTTAAGCACGGAGGTGATATGCTGCTGGCCGCACATCTCGTCAAAGGTTTGCGGACGCCATTTGCGGTATAATGAAAGATACATTCGGCACCTCCAAGGTAAAAAATAATAAGGGATACGAAATATGGCCATACAACCCGATTCGAAATCTGCTTCCGTCCGTAAACCGGAAGACCTTCTCAAAACAGGCACCCTCGCGGCACATCCGCATATCTGCTTAATGCTGCTTGATTCCTCACCTGACATATTTCGCAGGTGCGAATTGCGCGAGGACCCGCTTCTCAACAAAGCTCTTACGGCGCGGCGACACAAACAAAGCCCTTATCGGGTATATCGCCCCCGCTATAGCGGATTGCGGGTATAAGGCACCGCTGACTCCCCGGTTAGTATGACCATATTTCATATCCCGTCCCTGTATTATATCATGCCGACGTTGGTTTTTCAAGTATTTTTTCGATAAATGCATTGCCCGATTTTGATTGACAATCACTTATTATTATTGTATAATCGGTTATATAATCGGCGCTTGGGAGGTGACGTATGAACGTTTCTTATTTCAGGATATTTTTCTCGCGCATGAAAGAGCGTTCCTGGCTCGATAAGCTCGGAAAAAAGGGCTATCTTTTGACCGATATCCGCGATAACAGGTATTATTTTGACATAAATGAGGGCAATGAATATTTCTATGCCGTCGAATATCTTCCCGCACCGTACGAAAGCAACGGAGCAGCTGCATATATAGAAAGCCGCAGAGCTTCCGGTTCAGAACCCGTTTTTCTCAACGGCAGGTGGATATATTTCGTTTCGCAAGCTGAAATCCGATTTTCTAAGGAAAATGCCGCTCCGATGGCAAAAGTTTTCGGCGTTCGTGCATTTTATACCGGATTCTTCGGCTTGATCGCATCGGCGGTCACGGGATATCAGGTTTATGCAATTGATTGGCTCAATGCCGTGGGGCGCAGCTTTTCAGATCAGACAATAAAAACACTTACGCTCAACGGCGAAAGCATTGCCGACAAAATGCTCGATGCACTAAAATATGTGCTCAACCTTTTTATACGGCTTATCAACCTTTATTTTTCGCTGTGGTACAAGCTGACGGGCATTACCAGCGGCGGTATCGCCGTAATTTCGGTCATCGCACCCATCGCAGTCATACTTATGATATTCTGCGCTTTGAATATCGACGAAGGTCTTTTGATCGGCTACGGCACGGCCGCAAAACGTCAGCCCCGGAAAACCGATTCAACAGAGAAAGAGGTTACGGATGCAAAGTAAAAAATACAGCATCAGACTTAAAGAGCTTGCGGAAACACACAAGCTGAAAATTATTTTCGCGCCGGATAATTACGACGAAATACTCGTGAACCGTTCGGATTTGAGCCGTCCGGGGCTTCCGCTCGCAGGGTTCTTCACGGATTTCGAAAACGAACGCATTCAACTCTTCGGCAATATGGAGCACAGCTATCTTCTTTCGCTTTCGCCCGAAGAACGCAGAAATTCGCTGAATCGCTTTCTCTCGCATAATGTAAAAGCGGTTATTGTCACGACCGGGCTTGACATTTTCCCGGAGCTGCTTGACGAATGCCGTAGCAGCGGCACTCCGCTGTTCAGCAGCGAGGCAAAAACAAGCGCACTCATGTCTGCGATGATCGCCGGGCTTTCCGTTTCGCTTGCCGAACGAATCACACACCACGGCGTGCTTGTAGAGGTTTACGGTGAGGGCATACTTATACTCGGCGACAGCGGTATCGGTAAAAGCGAAACGGCTATCGAGCTTGTAAAGCGCGGTCACCGTCTTATCGCCGATGACGCGGTCGAAATCAAAAAGGTTTCGGCAATATCGCTTGTCGGCAGCGCACCGCCCCTTATAAAGCATTATATCGAGCTGCGCGGCATCGGCATTATCGACGTGCGCAGGATATTCGGTATGGGCTCGGTAAAGGAATCCGAAAAGATAGATCTTGTCATCAATTTCGAAAACTGGCAGCAGGGGAAAATGTACGACCGTTTCGGGCTTGATTCCGAATACACCGAAATACTCGGCATAAAACTTCCGCTTATAACCGTACCGGTCAAACCGGGCCGTAACCTTGCCGTTATCATTGAGATCGCGGCAATGAACAACAGGCAAAAGAAAATGGGCTACAACACCGCCGAAGAATTCAACAAAAGGCTTAATGCCCAGGCGGAAGCATTTGATAACGGAGGAACATTATAATGTATTATCTCGGTATAGATCTCGGCGGAATGTCGATAAAAGCCGGCGTCTGCAATGATGAAGGCGTTATTCTTCACAAGGATTCCTGTGTCACTGTTCGTAATGAGGACGGAGACAGGATAATCCGCGATATGGCAGCGCTTTGCATTCGCGTTATCGCCGATACCGGCTTGACTGTTGAAGATATTGCTTATGCGGGCATAGCTTCTCCCGGCAGTGCGGACAGTGAACGCGGCGTTATAATCTATGCCGCAACGCTCCCGTTCCTCAACTACCCGATCGCGAAAAGGCTTTCGGATCTGACCGGTATTAAAAAGATATACATTGATAACGATGCAAATGCCGCCGCAAAAGGCGAAGCAACCTACGGCGCGGCAAAAGGGTATAACGATTCACTGTTTATCACTATCGGAACCGGTGTCGGCGGCGGTATCATAATCGGCGGCAAAATCTATTCCGGCTTCAATTATTCCGGCGCGGAGCTCGGGCATACGGTCATCGTAAAGGACGGAGACGAATGTCCCTGCGGCAGACGCGGCTGCCTGGAAGCGTATGCATCCGCATCGGGGCTCATCAAACTTACAAGGAAACGTATGCAGTCCGACAAAGACACAAAAATGTGGGAATTGTGCGGAGGAGACATCTCCAATGTAAACGGGAAAACCGCATTCGATGCCAAGCGTGCATTCGATGCCGCGGGTGCCGAGGTCGTTTCCGAATACATCGGCTATCTTGCCTGCGGTATTGTCAATTTTATAAATATATTCCAGCCCGAAGTACTCAGTATCGGCGGCGGTATCAGCAAGGAGGGTGAAGAACTTCTCGCCCCTCTGCGCGAAATTGTCGAACGTGAACAGTACTCGCGCCACAGCGACAAAAAAACACTTATTAAAATAGCACAGCTCGGCAACGATGCCGGAATCATCGGTGCCGCTTCACTGGGAAAATAACGAGGAAATAATGGCATACAAAATCACCGAAAAGGAAACAGAAAGCTCGGCTATTCTGCTCGAAACCATCGCTCTGCGCGGGGTAGTCGTGTTTCCCGGCACAACCGCGAGCTTCGAAATAGGGCGCGATATATCAATAAACGCTCTTAAAAGTGCATTGGCAAACGGCAGGTCCGTATTTCTTGTTCCGCAAAACGATATATCGACCGTCATGCCCGCCGAAGACGATTTGCTGGGAGTCGGCGTGATTGCAAATGTGCTGAGCCACACAAAGAACAACGACGGCAGCTATACTGTCGTTGCCGAATGTATTACCCGTGCGGACAGAGGCAGAGTTTTTATCGAAGAAGATCTTATACGCTGCGAGGTATCTGAGCATAAGCTCCGCAGGATGCCCACATATACGCAGGAAAGAGTCGCTCTGCGCGAGCTTTATACCGTCTTTACCGAATATCTCGAGTATGTGCGTAAGCCTTCCGAGGATATTATCGAAGATGCAAAAAGGATACGCGAAGCCTCCGGCGCCGCGGATTTCCTTGCCAATATCTTTATTGTCAATTATGAGGAGCGCAAGGAGCTTCTGCTTGAATACGACCCCATAAAACGCATAAATAAGCTTTGCGAGATTTTCCGCAAGGATATCGCGGTTTATGAGCTTGAAAACGGCATTCAGCAAAAGGTTCGCAATAATCTTCAGCGCCAGCAGCGCGATATGTATCTGCGCGAACAGATGAGAGTCATCCGCGGCGAGCTCGGCGAGGGCGGAGATGATGAAGCAGACGATTCCGAGGAATATTCGGCCGCGATTAAATCCGCGGACATTCCCGAAGAAGTCAAAACAAAGCTTCTCGAAGAAAACGCCAAGCTTCTCAAAATGCCGTTCGGAACACCCGAAGCAACGGTCATAAGAAACTATATCGAAACATGTCTCGAACTGCCATGGAACAAAAAGACTAAGGACAGAATAGATGTTTCCGCTGCGCGAAAGATACTTGATCGCGATCACGACGGTATTCAGAAGGTTAAGGAACGCATACTCGAATTTATCGCGGTAAAGCAGCTCAATCCCGATATAAAAGGGCAGATACTCTGCTTTGTCGGGCCTCCGGGTGTAGGCAAAACATCTGTTGCGAAATCCATCGCCAATGCACTCAACCGCAAATTCGTGCGTATTGCGCTAGGCGGCGTGCGTGACGAAGCCGAGATACGCGGCCATCGCAGAACATATATCGGCTCTATGCCGGGCAGAGTTATCAACGCTCTTAAAATCGCAGGGAGTTCAAATCCCGTAATGCTGTTTGACGAGCTTGACAAGCTCGCTAACGATTCTCACGGCGATCCGACAAGCGCAATGCTCGAAGTCCTTGATTCCGAGCAGAATTCCGCATTCCGCGATAATTTCATAGAGATACCCGTGGATCTTTCCGAATGTCTTTTCATTGCAACGGCAAACACCACCGAAACTATCCCGCCGGCTTTGCTCGACAGGCTTGAGATCATCCGCATGGACAGCTATTCCGACAGCGAAAAAATCGCCATAGCAAAGCACCATCTTATCCCGAAGCAATTAAAAGCCCACGGGCTCAGCGCGGCAAAATGCAGAATCAAAACCGAAAGCATAGCAGAGCTTATCAGTTCATACACGCGTGAAAACGGCGTGCGCGGTCTCGAACGCGAAATTGCGTCGGTCTGTCGCAAAAGCGCAATGAAGATCGTAGAAGGCGAATCGAAAGTCACAGTCGATGTTAAACTGCTTCACGATATGCTCGGCGCTCCGCGCTTCATTCCGGATAAGGTTTACCCGGAGGATGAAGTCGGCGTTGTAAACGGGCTCGCCTGGACACAGCTCGGCGGCGACATGCTGCGCATCGAATGCAGCTCCATGAAAGGCAACGGTAAGCTTGAGCTTACCGGGCATTTGGGCGATGTTATGAAGGAAAGCGCCCGCGCCGCAATGAGCTATATCCGCAAGCACTGTGACGAGCTCGGTGTTGACCCGAAATTCTATACAGACCTCGATATACATATCCATGTTCCGGAAGGCGCGATCCCGAAGGACGGTCCCTCTGCCGGTATCACAATAGCGACTGCATTGTTGAGCGAGCTTACGGGAAGACCCGTTCGCCAGATCGTTTGCATGACGGGCGAGATAACCCTCACGGGGCGTGTTCTTCCCATCGGCGGATTAAAGGAAAAATCAATGGCTGCATATAAGTGCGGCGCCAAGACGGTTATCATTCCTTCTGAAAACCTGCCGGATATAAATGATTTTGATGAAGAAGTAAAAAATGCGCTCGAATTTGTTCCGGTCACTCATGTTTCGGAAGTGTTCAAGCACGCATTGGTGTGAATTTATGAAAATGTCTTTCGGCGGATTGAATCTGCACAAAACAGATCTTAAGATCACCGCGGGGCTCGGATGGCAGCTTATCAAAAACGGGCTGCCTCAGATAGCCTTTGCGGGGAGATCAAATGTCGGCAAAAGCTCGCTTATGAACTCACTGCTCGGCAGAAAAAATCTTGCCCGTGTCAGCTCCGAACCGGGAAAGACGATCACCGTCAACTATTATGAGGTCGACGGAAAGCTTATGCTTGTCGACCTTCCGGGTTACGGCTTCGCAAGGAGACCGAAGGGCGATATCGAAAAATGGTCCGCCCTGACACAGCAGTATTTCGAAAACAACGATGCGCTCAAATGCGTTTTGCAGCTTGTCGATATACGCATAGGTCTCACGGCGGACGACAGAATAATGCTCGATTACCTCGGGCATTACAATGTTCCGTATATTATTGTTGCAACAAAATGCGACAAGCTCAATAAAACCAAATTGAATGAAGCCTGCGCGAAGCTTGTCACCGACACGGCGATAATGCGGGATACGCCGCTTGTGCTTTATTCATCACTCACCGGCGAAGGCAGGGAAGTCCTCTGGAATCAAATCGTTTCAACAATGTGACTTTCCTGCGCAGTACCGCGGAAACAGTCGTAAAAAGTCGGGTTCGGATGCGAACACCTTCAACCCTTGAAGATAACCGAGCAGCTGCATATTCGACACTTTATCGAAGCAGAGCGAATAAGCACACAGCGACTGTGATGTATATCCACGCTCGCGGTCCTGTTTGTTGACAGAGTACTTTCCGTCACCGATCAGAGGACAGCCGATATATGCAAAGCTTGCGCGTATCTGATGTGTTCTGCCGGTCACAAGTTCTATTTCGAGGAGCGATACATCGTTTTTACGATCGTATTCGAGAACCGAATATCGCGTTATTGCGGTTTTGGCATTGCCGCTGCGGGTTTGACGGACAAAAACCATGTTTTTTTCATGGTTTTTTTCGAGATAATGCCTCAACTCGCCCTCTTTCGGAGAAGGGCAGCCGTGAACGGCGGCAAGGTACTTTTTGCATACCGTCCTGTCGCGGACTATAATATTCATTTCGCGCAGAGCCTCTGCGTTTTTTGCCGCAATAACAAGCCCCTGCGTGTTGCGGTCGATACGGTTGCAAAGCGCGGGCGCAAAACTGTTTTCGGAATCCGGATCAAATTCGCCCTTGCCGATAAGATATTCGGTTATGCGGTCTATCAAAGTATCATCCGCCGTATCCTCATCGGAATGGACAAGCAATCCCGATTCCTTATCCGCAATAAGGATGTTATCATCCTCATACGCGATACGCAGCTTGCTCGCATCGCCCTTGCGGCGGGCGGCCTTGCCGGAAAGAACGTCATCCGGCGCATATATCTTGATAACATCGCCTTCCGAAAGAATATATCGTTCCTCCGTGCGGGAACGGTTTACCGTTATATCCTTCTTCCTTATCAGCTTATACATAAGTGATACCGGAAGATTTGTGTATGTTTTGAGCAGGAATTTATCGAGCCGCTGTCCGGCATCGTTTTTGCCTGCAATTATCTCGAGCTTTCCCATTGGTTCACCCCGTTTCAAGTTGATTTTATCATAAAAAAACAATATGTCAAGCAAAAGGTAGATTATGAATTTCATCAGCGAAAACACTCCCACAATGCTCCATGCCGCATCCGAATTCAATAAATATATCAATGCGGTTTGCGATGAACGCCCGGAGGAAGTACATTTTACAATCAAAAGCTCCGAAAACGAGGAGGCATTTTCCGTCAAAGCAACGGATAACGTCATCGACTTCACCGGCGGATGCGAACGTGCGATTCTCTATGCCGTGTACGATTATTTCGAACGCTGCTACGGTGTGCGTTATTTTTGGGATGAAGAAAGGATCCCGCAGCGTGTTCCGAAATATGTGCGCACGGAGTATTCGGATGCGCCGCGTTTCAGATATCGCGGTCAGCGCTACTTTGCCCACCGTTCGCTTTACCGCTTTCAAGCAGAGGAATGGGGTTTCGATGATTGGAAGAAAGAGCTGGATTGGCTTGTAAAACGCAAGTTCAATATGTTCATGCTCCGACTCGGCAACCGCAATGCTTTCGAGCGCGCATTTCCGAACGAAGTTAACGTTGATAATACCGACGGCTGCAAATACCCGACACAGACCGGATTTTCCGAACGCACACCCATGCGCAGCGGTGATGATGATATCGAACTGGAACGCCGCATAAACGAATATGCCGATCTCCTGCAGCTGATGCGCCCCGTTGACTGCGGCACAATGACACACTGGTATTCGCAAACGCCGGAAAGCTTCCTCGAAAGCTATAATCCCGCATTTTTGCAGCAGTCAAATTCGCTTTATTCCGATAAACGCTCGCTTGTGTGGGATATTCGCAACGAGCGCGAAACAAATCTTTACTTCAAGCTGACGGAAGCGACCGTAAATGCATTCGGAAACAGCGGATTATTTCATACCATAGGCCTTGCGGAAAGATTATTTTCGGCAGACAGAGACGAAAACCTCAAGCTCAAAAAATATGTGTACCGTAAAATTTGCGATATGCTCAAAGAGAAATACAGCGGCTCAAAGCTTCTGATCGCATCCTGGGATTTCTCGATGTTTTGGACAAATGAAGAAGTCGCCGAACTGCTCGGTGAAATTGATGCGGAGCAATGCATAATTTTCGACTATACATCCGATACGCAATATAAAGAATCGAACTTTACCGGATGGGGCGTTTGCAAAAACTTCCCGTATATATTCGGCATATTCCACGCTTATGAGCCCGAAAACGATATCCGCGGCGATTATGAGCTTATATCAAAGCGCCTGAAAGTTGCCGCCGATGATGAAAAATGTATTGGTTTTGTCGGATGGCAGGAGCTTTCGCACGGCGACGGCATGATGCTTGAATACATAGCGAAAAACTCCTGGAATCCGGAGCCCGAAAAGGATCTGTATATCTTCATACACGATTACTGCCTCGGAAGATTCGGCAAAACTATATACAGAAAAGCCGTCAAGGCATATGAAGCACTTCTGAAAATCTCCCGTTTCGGTCATTGGGGCGGTGACAGACTGCACCCCGAACGCAATATTTTCCGCGATTTCTCGCTCGGAGAGTTGACAACCGATTACGAAACACCGCTCTTCGCTCCGAAAATCGATGATAAACGCATCGCGGTATTTGCTTCACAACTTGCCGAATATGACAAAACCGAAGATGCGGCTTTTGAAGTAATAAAGACAATTTCTGAAATCTATCCGTACGCAGACAGTGAAGGTGCGAAGCGCGAAGCGCTTGATATGGCACGTACCGCAATCTCGCGCGATATTCACTTCTCGATGATACGCTCTGCATTGAAGCTGTACGGCGGTGATTTTACCGACAGCGAAAAAGATTGGAGCAATATCATCGAAAAGGAAAAGCTCTTTACGGAGCTGCTCGGTACCGACGAGGACTATTCGATTCTATCGGGCATACGCAAAGCCGAGGAGTATTGCCATGTCAATCCGTATTTTGAAAGCAATACAATAAAGGAAAATTCCGATAATGTGTATTGCAGAACCTGCGCTTATGAAATGATGCGCTGCATTACTTTGCCGGAGCTGCGCGCAATAAGCGCGTGGATAAAGCGATGCGCGGGGAAGGGAATACTCGAACACGACGACGAGCTTCGAAACGACATTGCCTCTATCCACGAAGAATACCGCAAGACCGATTTTACCACGTTTGTCCGTCCGGGTATGAATACTTCTATGGTACTGAACAAATTGTGCGATGAGTGGAAGTCATTTAATTGAATAAATGCATGCAAAACAGCCGGGCGCAAACCCGGCTGTTTTTTTGAGTGAACCTGAAATCGTCAATTTATCGCAAAAGCAATATGTTGTTCCGTACCGCAAGTCAAAGCACCAAATGTTGTACCGGTTTACAAGGTAAACATAATACAGTTTACATAACACATCGTCATAATCAACAATTTTGGGAAACTTTGGCAAATGCTCTTGCAATCGGGCGCTTTTTGTATTATGATAGATAATACACCACGCAGAAGGTGCATAACATAATTATCGGCTGTATTCGATTCGCTTTTGCGTTTGCCGCGTTTTGCGCAGCTTGTTCGCATACCATCCTAACCGGCGATAATTTTCGCAAATAAAACTACCGCTCTTGAACGGCGGACGCAATTTTCTTTTATCTTCTTTCCGCCGCAAACTCATTCCGCTGTTCCGTGTTTTGCTTTTTATTTTATTATATAAGACAAGGTATCCAAAGGTATTCAAATGACCGGTTGTGAAAACGCTTTCACCTCACAACTGAATATTTATTACGATTATCTTCGCAAAGAGAAGAAGGCGTCCGACAACACCCTTCAGGCATACAGACGCGATCTCGTCAAATTCACCGAGTACGCAAGCGAATCCAACATTATGGATTTTGCGGATGTTGATTCAGACACCGTTTACGACTTTAAGAATTATCTTACAAGCAACGGCCTTTCCTCGGCATCCGTATGCCGTACTCTCTCCTCGCTGCGCAGTCTGTATTCTTTTTTTGTATCTGAA
Organism: bacterium; assembly: GCA_963661975.1. Taxonomy (GTDB): domain Bacteria; phylum Bacillota; class Clostridia; order Oscillospirales; family CAG-382; genus Coliplasma. The sequence goes on along the minus strand of CAVLDN010000004.1, from coordinate 56,428 downwards.
GGTATATGCGATAGCAACCCCGCCAGAGATGTACACAATGATAAGATCCCAAAGCAACAGCTGAACATTTTAAGCTCAAAGGAAATCGATGCGCTTCTTTCACAGCCCGACATCGCAGACATCAAGGGTATTCGCGATAAAGCCATGCTTGAATTACTCTATGCAACCGGTATCAGAGTTTCCGAACTTATCGGGCTTGATCTTAACGATTTCAATTCGCAGCTTTCCTTCATTCGCTGCGGCATCGGGGAAAAGGAACGCTTTATTCCGATCTATCCCGTAGCCGTAAAAGCAGTTACCAATTATATCGAAAAATCCCGTTCCGTTCTTGTTAACGGCAGCAGCGAATCCGCACTTTTTGTAAATATCACCGGTGAACGTATGTCCCGGCAAGGCTTTTGGAAGATCCTCAAGGGGTATGCTTCCGCCGCCGGTATCAGAAGCGCCATCACACCCCATACTTTGCGCCATTCTTTCGCCGCGCACCTGCTTGAAAACGGTGCAGATATTCGCGATATTCAAGTCATACTTGGGCATTCCGACATTTCATCCACTCAGCGCTATGCGCAATACTTAAAGGATAAAATGAAGAACAGCTATATCAAATTCCATCCGCGCGCTTGACACTTGAGGAAATATAATGGCAAATAAGCTCTTTAACCTTTTTTCGGGAACAAACAATAAAAATGACAAAGGCATCACAAAGCAGCAGGCGGAGTTTGACAAAAACCTCGGTTTTGCATTCTTCTTCAAACTGCTGAAAAGCAAGTTCGGAAAGCTTTCTTCCTGCAATCTTATATTTACTCTTTGCAATGCTTTTGCATTTGTTGCGCTTTTCGGCATCACCGGCTTCCTCGACGATAAAACCGTCACCGCCGCAGATCCGTTGTATGCACAGGCATCGACGTTTTTTTTGGCGGGCGGGGAAGCATCCCCGTTTATCGCAGCACTTTTCACGCAGTACGGCGGGCTCACTTCGCTCTCGGTCGTTTCAACCGCCTCGAAAATACTGCGCTGGTTCGGCGCCGCGTTGTTTCTGACATTCGGCTTGTCCTCCGTCGGGCTGATTTATAATATCCGTAATATCTGCAACGGTGCGCATACAGAATCCTGGAGCGATTTCTTCTATGCGATAAAGCGCAATTTCAAGCAGGGAATTGCGGTCGGAATAATTGATGTGCTGATAATCCTCCTGCTCGGCTACGATCTTATCGCGTATAGTGCCAATGCCGGTAACAGCTTCATGATGCTTGTGTTTTATTACGCATCCATCTTTTTCGCGGCCGTATATTACATCATGCGATTCTATATTTATATTCAGCTCGTCACCTGCAAAATGACAATAGGGAAGATGTTCAAGAACGCATTGATCCTCTCGGCTCTCGGAATTAAGCGTAATCTTGCCGCTTTCTTCTCGAGCCTTGCATTCGCGATAATTTTCGTCTATCTTTGGATCCTGCTTCCTCAGTTTGCAATCCTGTTCCTTTGTATGTTTGCCGTGTCATTTCTCACATACATCGGAGTTTACTGCACATTGCCGAATATAAAGAAGTATGTAATCGATCCATACTATGAAGAACATCCCGAGGAGCGCCCCACGGAAGCGGACGACGAATCCGAAGCCGTCTTTTCCGATAACGGTTGACGGGTGTACACATTTTGTTCATATTTGTTATTTGGTGACACTATGCCTTATGCAACAAAACAAAATTCGGCTGTCATAGAATATATAACCGAACATCCGGAACGGCACTTTACAGCCGACGAGCTGGCAGAGGCGCTTTCGGACCGTGTTTCACGCGCAACGGTCTATCGAAGGCTCGAAAAGCTTTGTGCGGGCGGAATCGTGCGTAAATACGAAACCGGTGCGGGAAATAAGTGCTGCTATCAGTATATAGGCAATAGCAGCTGCGAAACACATTATCATCTTGTGTGCACCGAATGCAGCAAAACAATCCATCTTAAATGCGATACGCTTTCAGAAATTTCCGCGCATATCAAACAGGAACACGATTTCATCCTTGATAACTCACGTACAGTCCTATACGGCAAGTGCGGAGACTGCGTTCGGAAACATCAGAAAAATACCTGACAAACAGCGGGGCAATACCGTGGCCACATCTCGGTTTTGCCCTTTCTCCGATTGTGTTAATTACATAAAATATAAATTTTCTGTAATACAGGGAAGCAGTAAACCGCAAAAAGGCCTAAAAAAAGACCGAGTCTTGTGACTTGGTCTTTTTATGGCCCGCCCTAAGGGATTTGAACCCCCGGCCTACGGAATCGGAATCCGTTGCTCTATCCGCTGAGCTAAGGGCGGTTTTATTTACGCGAGAATATTTTGTAATTGATCCAAAACATTCCCGCGATGAGTATGCAGACAACTGCAAATACGATAGTCGTAAAGCCGGATACGGCCGTCTGACCGTTAATCGCGGCATCCGCAAGCTCATATATGAGTATGCCGGATACCGTCGGCAAATATAAGGTAAGCGCATCCAGGCCGATATACCTTCCGATGCCGGTTACGGGATATTTGCGTATATTATGCACCGAAAGCCAATACGGCAATGCGTACAGCAGCATTACCGGTATCGTAGCCGCAAGCAGATACAAGAACGGATCCTCCGTGCTTATCAACGACGATATAATAAGGAAGATCGGCGTTAAGAGCAGGCAGCATATCGATTTGATTATAAGTACCGGTTTACTGTAAAGCTTCTGCATCAGCCGTCGTTCCTTCTGATTTCCGCCCTGCGGATCTTGCCGGAGGTGGTTTTCGGGAGTTCGTCCACAAATTCCACAATGCGCGGATATTTGTATGGTGCGGTAACTCTTTTTACATGATCCTGGATTTCCTTTTTCAGTTCTTCGCTCGCAACAAAGCCTTTCGCAAGCACAATCGTCGCCTTTACGACCTGCCCTCTTACAGGGTCCGGCGCCGCGGTAACGGCACATTCAAGAACGCTGCGATGTGTCATCAAGGCACTCTCGACTTCAAACGGGCCTATACGGTAGCCGGAACACTTAATTACATCGTCATTTCTGCCGACAAACCAAAAATACCCATCGGAATCGCGCCATGCGGTATCGCCCGTATTATAGCTGTCCAGCTTGAATGCGCGAGAATTAGCGGCTTCATCATGCTGGTAGCCCAGAAACAGCCCTGCGGGATAATGCTTCGAAAGATTCTTTATTACGATCGAACCTACAATGCCGTCCTCGCAACTGTTGCCGTTTTCATCGACAATATCGACATCGAAATCCGGCGAGGGTTTCCCGGTTGAGCCCGGCTTAATCTTCATGCCTTTGAAATTAGCAATAATAACCGGCGTTTCGGTCTGGCCGAAGCCTTCTGTCAATGTAAGACCGGTCAATTCCTTAAAACGGTAAAATACCTCGGGATTAAGCGGTTCACCGGCAATGCAGCAGTGCTTTATAGATGAAAAATCGTATTTTGAAAGATCTTCTTTTATCAGGAATCTGAATATAGTCGGCGGCGCACAGAATGTCGTAACACCGATTTCCTGGATCAGTTCCAATGTGTTTTTCGCATTGAACTTTTCGTTATCATAGGCAACGATAACAGCACCGCAAATCCATTGACCGTATATTTTACCCCATGCGAATTTCGCCCAACCGGAGTCGGACATAGTGAGGTGTAACTTCCCTTCCTCTGTCTGCTGCCAAAATTTGGCGGTTATTATATGCCCCAAAGGATAAGAATAGTTGTGGAGTATCATCTTGGGCATACCGGTAGTCCCCGAGGAAAAGTACATGAGCATCGGGTCGGTCGAGAGATTGGGTATTCTTTCGAGCGTATCGGAAAATGCAGAACAATTCTTGCGGAAATCCGAAGCGCATTCCGGAATATTATCGCCGACCACGGCATAGTGCCGCACGGTATTGCACTTCGGCAGCGAAGCAATAACGTTGTCGGTAATATTTTTATCATCAACCGTTACAATTGCTTTTACTTCAGCGGCATTGCAGCGGTAAACGATATCTTTTTTCGTCAACTGAAATGTTGCGGGTATACAGACCGCGCCAATCTTGCAAAGCGCAAGAATGCATATCCATGCCTCCGCGCGTTGTTTGAGCATAAGAAGGACTTTATCACACTTGCCGATACCGAGTGACTGAAAGTAATTTGCCGCACGATTGGACAGCAAGGACATATCACGGAAGGTGTAAAGTCTGCGTTCGCCGTTATCGTTGCAATACAGCAGCGCAGGCTTATAAGGATCCTGTTTTGCCCATGCGTCGACAATGTCATACGCGAAGTTGAAGTCTTTGGGCACCGTAACTTTGTAATTGTTTTTCAGATCCTCATAGGAATCAAACTCTGTGCGATTGATATACTTTTCTAACATAGCGAGGTCAATGGAGAAGATTTGTTATCTTCCGGTTATCCTGATTGTTTTGATTTTCTGTTCTTGTATGGGCTTATCATTGTAATCGGTGCTGACGGAGGCAATGGCATCTACAACATCCATGCCTTCGGTTACTTTGCCGAACGCGGCGTAATTGCCATCGAGGAATACGGAGTCGGCATGGCATATAAAGAATTGGCTGCTTGCGCTGTCGGGAGCCATCGCACGTGCCATGGAGATGACACCGCGTTCATGTGAAAGGTTGTTCTCAACACCGTTTGCGCTGAACTCGCCCTTTATATTCTTGTCGGAACCGCCGGTACCGTTCCCGTTCGGATCGCCGCCCTGGATCATAAATCCGGAGATAACGCGGTGGAATATCAGGCCGTCATAAAAGTTTCTGTCGCAAAGGCTTACAAAGTTTTCGACTGTAATGGGGGCAATGTCATGATAAAGCTCAAGCTTGATAACACCGCCGTTTTCCATTGTTATCTCCGCATAAACGGTATTACTCATATCAGATTCTCCTTGTGAAGTGTTTTCCGATGTGTCGTCGCCGCTGCAGGCACAAAGAGCCGAAAAGCAGGCAAGCAGCAGTAGGAATGCAATTGCGCGTTTGGTGAAATGCATACGGGCAACTCCTGTTATATAAAATTGGATTAAATTACGAAAACAGCCGAACACTTGCGTGTTCGGCTGTTTGGTGATCCATCGGAGAATCGAACTCCGGACACCATGATTAAAAGTCATGTGCTCTACCGGCTGAGCTAATGGATCGTCTGCAACCGCTCGAATAGAATACCACATCGGCGGACCGATGTCAAGTGTTTTGCCGAAAAAATATCGGGAAATCGGGCAGTTGGAGATCTCATATCAATAAAATCGGAAATCTGCGATAACTTTGCCGAGTACAGTCACTTCCCTGCTGTAAATCGGTTGCATAGTTCGGTTAGCGGGCTGCAGGCGGATCCTGCCGTTGTCGCGGTAAAAGCGTTTGACAGTCGCCTCGTTATCGATCATGGCGACGATAATATCGCCGTCTTCCGCGAACCTGCGGCTTTCGACAATAACTATATCGCCGTCGAAAATGCCCGCTTCGATCATGCTCTCTCCGATAACACGCAGGGCAAACAAATTGGATTTTCCGCGTGCCATAGAAGCCGGAAAATCGACATATCCGTCATAGTTTTCAACGGCAAGTATCGGTATGCCGGCTGCGACACGGCCGAGTATCGGAATCTTTTTCATTTTTTCGGGTTCTACGCCTGTTCCCGCTTCAATCGAAAGAGCGCGGCTCTTTCCGGATGATTTTTTAATATATCCCTTTGTTTCAAGACGGCGAAGATAATCATGTACCGATGATGTCGATTTGATGCCGAGAGCGGAGCAAATATCCCTGACAGTCGGCGCATATCCGTCCTTTTCGAGGCAATCGCTTATAAATTCGAAAATAAGACGCTCTTTCGTGCTGAGTTCAGTCATTTTCTGCTCCTTCCGTGGCATTTGCCGCAAGCTCGAACAACTCCCGTGCGCGATCCTCCTTACCTGCAAGGTAAAGATACCCGTACAGACATTCAAGCCCCGTGGCGCGCCTGTATTCTATGGTAAGCGCGCTTCTCGAATGATGTGTGTTTTTAGTGTTCCTTCCGGTTTTGTAAAACCACATCTCGGTTTCGTTGAGCGAATCCATGATTGCACCTGCCATTCGACTTTGCGAAACGGCTGTAACATATATCTTTGCGGATTCGTTTAATCTGGCAACAGTGGTATTACCGTCCGCTATAAGCTTTTCCCTGGCGATCAGCTCAAAAAACGAATCGCCGAGGTAAGCAAGTACAAGCGGACTGTAATTACGCTTTATAAACTCTAAGCTCTTTTCCATTTTACACCCTGAGGCGTGTCTTCGAGAATGATTCCCTGTTCCTTCAATTCGTTTCTGATCGCATCGGCACGGGCGTAATCCTTATTTTTCTTTGCTTCCGTGCGTTCGGCGATCAATTCTTCGATATGAGAAACATCGCCGCTTTCGGTTTCTCTGCCGAACCCGAGAAGTTCGCAGAGAGATACATAGTTTTCCTCGACAAAATCAAGGTATTCCCTGCTCGCGCCGTTCGCAACAACCGTATTTATGTCGCGCGTCATTTCGAAAATGAAGCCTATTGCGTCGGCGGTATTCAGATCATCGTCCATTGCGGCAATAAATTCGGCTTTTTTGCCCTCGATAAAGCGCATGCTCTTTTCTTCCGCATCGCTCAGACCTTCGCGGGCATTTTTGCGTGCAAAATCTATGCTGCCGATACAATTTGAAAGCCTTTCAACCGCTGCCTGCGCCTGCATGAGGATGTCCGAGGTGTAATTGATCGGCGTTCTGTAATGCGCGGAAAGCAGAAAGAACCTCACGGCTTTGTACCCGAATTTCGCCGCAGCATCGCGCACAAGGAAAAAATTGCCCGCGGACTTGCTCATCTTTTTGTTGTCGACATTTATATGCCCGTTATGGCACCAAAAACGCGCGAGTGTGCAGCCCGTTGCACATTCACTTTGTGCGATCTCGTTTTCATGGTGCGGGAAGATGAGGTCAACCCCGCCGCCGTGAATGTCTATATCGGTGCCGAGATATTTATTGACCATCGCCGAGCATTCTATATGCCACCCCGGTCTGCCTTCGCCCCAAGGGGATTGCCATGAAATTTCATCGGGTTCCTTTTTGCCTTTCCACAAAGCAAAATCGTAAGGATGCTTCTTGACATCGCTCACATCGATACGCGCACCGGCTTCAAGCTCGTCCATGTTGTGGTGCGACAGCTTTCCGTATGCACTGTCGCTCTGCGAGTCAAAATAGACATCGTTTCCGGAAACATAGGCATGACCGTTTTCGATGAGCTTTTCCACAATCTCGATAATCTTATCAATATTCTGCGTTGCACGGGGATGAAATGTTGCATCATGAACACCCAAACCGTGCGCATCGACAAAATATTCTTTTATGTATTTTTCGGCAATTTCGGGAACGGTAGTGCTGTTTTCGCGGGCTGCGCGTATGAGTTTGTCATCCACATCCGTGAAGTTCTGCACATAGGTGACTTTGTTACCGCAATATTCAAGATATCTGCGCATCATATCGAAAACAACAAAGCATCTCGCGTTGCCGATATGGAAGTAATTGTATACGGTAGGGCCGCAAACATACATGCGTATCTGCCCGTCGCGGACAACAAGCTCTTCCTTGCTCCGCGTGAGTGTATTAAAAAGCTTCATAAATGATTCCTCTTACTTGTTCGTATCGATATATTTCCAATAGGTGCGGATATAATTAACTCCGGAAAGAACGGTGAAAACGAGCATCAGTGCGGTGGAAACGAGTGTCAGAACACCCTTGCAGAACGGGAACAGCACCGGCTCGAGCATGACAAAGCAAAGGCAGAATATCTGAGTATTCGTTTTGATCTTGCCGAGGTAGCTTGCCGCAATGACGGCGCCCGAACTTTTTGCGACAACCAGCCGCATCGATGTGACCGCAAGTTCACGGAAAACAACCACTATCGCCGCCCAGAAAAACACCTGTCTGATTATATCGGCGGAAACAATTGTTTCCATCCCCGCAGATGCATAATCAAAGATATAGCACGAAAAGCAAACCGCGAACATGGCGCCGAGTATAAGAAACTTGTCGGCAAGCGGATCCATAAACTTTCCGAAATCGGTAATAAGATTACGGGAACGTGCTATGTGTCCGTCGAGAAAATCCGTCACCGATGCGAGGATAAACAATGACGCGGCGATTATCCGCCCGGTGTTCGGATCCTCGAAAACATTATATGCAAGGAAGAATACGAAGAACGGGATTATACAGATGCGCCCTATTGTAAGCTTGTTCGGGAGATTCATACCGATTCCTCCGTCAACTTGCCGACGAGATCATAGTCAAGCACTTCGGTTATCGCGACCTTCACAAATTCCCCGTCACGCACGCGCCTCGGCGCGGAAAAATATACTTTTCCGTCAATATCCGGCGCATCGGCGTAGGATCTGCCGTAAAACGATTCGGAAACCTCGTCGTAGCCTTCGCAAATGACTTCAAGCTCGCTTCCCACAAAGTGCGCATTGTAATCATTGTGGATACGATTCTGATCGCTCATTATCGCTTCCATGCGCTTCTTTTTCACCGATTCGGGAACCTGATTCGGCATATCGTAAGCCGGCGTTCCTTCCTCGCGCGAATATTCGAAAACTCCGAGCCTTTCGAATTTTGTTGCCTTTATGAAATCGCGCAGTTCTTTATACTGTTTTTCGGTCTCACCGGGGAATCCGACAATGACCGTCGTTCTGATAACGATGCCGGGTATTTCGCGGCGGAGCTTTTCTATAACGTCCTTTATTCCGGCAGAGGTATCGCGGCGATTCATCGCCGAAAGAATGTCGTCGTCGATATGCTGAATGGGCATGTCGATGTATTTGAGCAGCTTGTCGTTTGTCTTGAATTCTTCGATAAGCCCATCCGTAATTCTGTCGGGATAGCAATAAAGAACTCTGATCCACTTAATCTCGTCGATTTTCGATATTTCTTCTATAAGGCTGTCAAGAGCATACGTACCGTAAATATCCTCGCCGTAGCGTGTGGTATCCTGTGCGACAAGGCAGACTTCGCGAACGCCGAGAGAAACAAGATCCTTTACTTCATCGACTATTTCAGTCATATTTCTGCTTCTGAAACGACCGCGTATCGAGGGGATAACGCAATATGAGCAGAAATTATCGCAGCCTTCGGCTATCTGCACATAGGCAAAATATTCCGGTGTGGTGACAACGCGTTCGCCGCCGAGAGCAACCTTATCAATATCGCCGAAGCTGCTGTACTTGCCGCCTTTATATGCGATTTCCACGGCTTCGCAGATATCATCAAGAGAACCTGTGCCGAGAATACAGTTAACTTCCGGCATTTCCTTGAATATTTCATCGCGGTACCTTTGCGGAAGGCATCCGGTCACGACAATGCCTTTGAGCGAACGGTTCTTTTTCAGCCATGCGATATCAAGAATATTCTCGATGGCTTCGTTTTTGGCGCTTTCGATAAAGGCGCAGGTATTTATAACTATGACATCGGCTTCGATATCCTCAGCCACAAGTTCCATGCCGTGATTGACAAGCTTGGCGAGCATGACCTCTGTGTTCAGAAGATTTTTGGGGCATCCCAACGAAACAAATCCAACCTTAATTGCCATTCAATATGACTCACTTTCAAAATTTCTCAATACCTCCGCGATCTCGTCGGAGGGGAACCCCGCCCGTATCGCACCCGAATAGACCTTGTTGCGGTATTTGCGGTCCGAAATAAGGGAGGTATCATATTTTTTATTTATAAACTCTATTATCCGTTCCTTCTGCGGTTCGTTTACATAAGGGGATATCGCATCCTCTATGTCGTTCCTTTCGAAGCCGCGGCGGTAAAGCTCGTTTCTGATGCGCCCCACGCCCATGTTTTTGAAAACATAAAAGGTTTCGGCATATCTCTTGGCAAGCTCTGCATCGTTCACATAGCCGCGCTTTTCAAAAAGCTCCGCAACATCGGCGGAAAGCTCCGCAGGGAATTTTCTTTTCAGTTTGTCGGAAAGCTGCTTTTTGGAAAGATCGCCGTAGGAAAGATAATCAAATGCCTTTTTTATGCATTTCAGGCGTTCCTCACATTCCGCAAGCCTTCCGTAAAGCTCTTCATCGACTTCGTCACCCTCGGCTACCCCGAGTGTTTCGAAATCGTGCAGCGTAATCAGAAACGATTCACACGGCAAGGAAACGGTAACTTCCTTTGATTCGCCGGCACGGATAATGCAGGTAATCTTCATTACGGATTATTCCGCGTCTTCATCGAAAAGACTGTCGGCGCTCACGGGTTCTTCATGCGCGGGAACATTACCGCCGTTTGCGGCAGCCATGATCTTTTCGCAAATTTCTTCGGCAAGCGGCTTGTCCTCTTCAAGAAGCATACGGACCTTATCCTTGCCCTGCCCGAGTTTTTCGCCGTTGTAGGAAAGCCACGAACCGCTCTTTTCAATAATGCCGTTTGCAATGCCGAGCTCTATGATCTCGCTTTCTTTGGATATGCCTTTACCGTATATAATATCGAATTCAGCCGTGCGGAAGGGCGGTGCGACCTTGTTCTTTACAACCTTGCATTTTACATGATTGCCGATAACATCGCTGCCGTTTTTGAGCTGTTCGGATTTGCGTACATCAAGACGGACGGACGCATAGAATTTCAGTGCTCTGCCGCCGGTCGTCACCTCCGGGTTGCCGTAGACCACGCCGACTTTTTCGCGCAGCTGATTTATGAATATGACAATGCAGTTCGACTTTGCGATCGCACCGGAAAGCTTGCGAAGCGCCTGCGACATAAGCCTTGCATGAAGGCCGACATGTGAGTCGCCCATGTCGCCGTCGATTTCGCTCTTCGGAACAAGCGCTGCGACTGAGTCAACAACAACGACCTCCACTGCGCCGGAGCGCACAAGTGCTTCCGTTATTTCAAGTGCCTGTTCGCCGTCGTCGGGCTGAGAGACAAGCAGTGAATCGGTATCTACGCCGAGTGCATGGGCATAAACGGGATCCAATGCGTGTTCCGCATCGATAAATGCCGCTTCTCCGCCGGATTTCTGCACTTCTGCCACGATATGGAGAGCAAGAGTAGTTTTACCGGAAGATTCCGGGCCGAATATTTCGATTATTCTGCCGCGCGGAACGCCGCCGATGCCGAGCGCAATATCAAGCGACAGCGAACCGGTGGGCACGCTTTTTATCTCCATTCTTGAATTTTCGCCGAGACGCATTATCGACCCCTTGCCGCATTTCTTTTCGATCTGAGCAAGAGCGGTTTCGAGCGCGAGCTGCTTACTGTCCTTCGTTGCCATGATATGTTCCTCCATACGAACTTTTGTTCTTTTTGAGTATATCATATCGTTGCCGCCGTGTCAATCATTTTGTTTCAGTCGGTGCACGATTTCGGGCCGTTTTGACGATTTTCTTCATTTTGCACGAAAAAGGAATTGCATTTTGTACAATTAGTCAATATACAAAAGCCCGATTTTACTATAAAATGTATATGCAAATTTTTGCATGAAAGCAGAGGAGTATTTGAAAATGGCGCAGAATCCCATTCACGGCAGGATGGGGCTGATTGTTATGCAGAGCTGCAAGCAGCTCGGTGCAGAAGTGGATCAGTTCATCCGTCAGCTTCGTAATGAAGAAAACGGCGAAAGTTATATCATCCCTATCGAAGAGGTACGCTTCAACAATGGCGAGGGCAAAGTCAAAATTTGTGATTCGGTCCGTGGCAAGGATATATATATTCTTTGCGATATCGGCAATTACAACTGCACTTACAACCTTTTCGGTTACGAAAACCGCATGGGTCCGGACGAGCATTTCCGCGATATTGAACGTGTCCTTTCCGCTATCGGCGGCAAAGCCAACAGAGTAACGGTGATGATGCCGCTGCTTTATTCCTCCCGCCAGCACAAGAGAAAAGGCCGCGAATCACTCGATTGCGCACAATCGCTCGAACAGCTTCAGAATCTCGGCGTTGACTGCATACTTACCTTTGATGCACACGATTCCACGATATACAACGCTATTCCGAGCACATCGTTCGAAAACATCTTCCCCACCTATTCAATGCTCAAACGCTTTATACAGAACGAAGGCGACGATATATTCAAGGACAACATGACTGTCATCAGCCCCGATACCGGTGCTATGGACCGCGCGCTTTATTATGCAAACGTTCTCGGGCTTGATGTCGGTATGTTCTATAAGAGAAGAGACCATACCCGCATCGTCAACGGCAAAAACCCGATCGTTCAGCACGAATATATCGGCGGCCCGCTCGACGGCAAGCGTGTTCTTATCATCGATGACATGATCGCCTCCGGCGGCTCAGTTATAGAGGTCATAAACGAAGTGCAGAAGCAGAATGTCACCGATGTTTATGCCGCGACGACATTTGCGTTCTTCACCGAAGGACTCGAAAAATTCGATAAGCTCTACGAAGAAGGCAAGCTCACGAAGCTTTATTCCACCAACCTTACATACGTTTCCCCCGAATTGCTTTCAAGGCCGTGGTTCGAGCTTGTCGATATGTCGAAATTTATTGCAAAAATACTTTCCACACTCAATTTCGACGAATCCATTTCCCCGCTGCTCGATTGCACGGCACGCATCCGCAGGCTTTTGAAGCGCTATAATCAGCTCAAAGAAACGAACTGACGGATAAAAAATTTGTTGACATACCCGCACGGGTGTGCTATAATCAAAAAGAATGAAAACTTATGGTTTTCTCCTTACCGCGGCACAAACCGCGGTCAAAGTCCAGAAGGAGGTGTAAAATGATGGAGCAGAAAAACAAGTACGAAACTATTTTCGTTGTCAACACCGCTCTCGGCGATGAAGCCGTTAAGGGCATTGTCGGCAAGTTTGTTTCTCTCATTGAATCCAACGCAACCGTTGAAACTCTCAATGAGTGGGGCAACAGAAAATTCGCGTACCCCATCGAAGATCTTACCGAAGGTTATTATGTTCTCGTCAAATTTGCGTCGGAACCCGCATTCCCCGCCGAGCTTGACAGAATTTATAACATCACCGACGGTATTCTTCGTTCGCTCATCGTAAGATGCGAAGAGTAAAGCGTACCACCATTCATAAGTGAGGTAAAAATCATGGCGTTCAACAAAGTAATCCTTGTCGGAAACCTTGTAAAAGATCCCGAATTGAAAACCACTCCGAACGGTGTTTCGGTAACCCGCTTCAGCATTGCCGTGAACCGCAGATTTACCCGCCAGGGCGAACAGCCGCAGACCGATTTCTTCGATATCGTATGCTGGCGTCAAACGGCTGAGTTTGTTTCCCGTTTCTTCACGAAGGGCAGACCGGTACTCGTGTCCGGTCAGCTTCAGAACAGAAATTGGACAGACAACAACAATGTAAAGCATTATGCCACCGAAATCGTAGCGGATGAAGTAACTTTTGTGGATCGCAAGGCCGACGGCGCATCTGCGCCCGCACCGGCACAGAACGCCGTTCCCGCTTACAGCACCCCTACGGCAGATTCTGGGTTCGAGGATATTTCCGCGGACGATGAACTGCCCTTCTGATTATTCTTTTAAGGAGGAAAAAATGGATAACGAACAGGTCGTTGTTACTGAAGAAGTTGCCGCAGCTCCCGCTGAACAGCAGAGCGAAGTCAGGGAAACCAGAGAGCCCCGCGAACGCGATGCAAAGGCTCCCTTCCGTAACAAGAGAAGAAAAAAAGTCTGCGCTTTCTGCGCCGATAAGATCGATTATATCGATTATAAGGATACCGCTCGTATAAGAAAGAATCTTTCCGAGCGCGCAAAGATTCTTCCCCGCAGAGTGACCGGCACCTGTGCCCGTCACCAGAGACAGCTCACCATAGCCGTCAAGAGGGCAAGACATCTCGCACTTATTCCGTACATCACCGACTGAGTCGGGTGTATTCACGGGCAGGCGGTGATCCGCCTGCCCGATTTTTTTCGGAGGAAACGCTCGATGCTCGACAAAATATCCGAAATTCTTGCCGATGAAGGAATAATGCGTGTCGGCATTACTGCCATTGAAAATTGCGATATAATCAATAAAAGCCTCCTGCCGGAATATGCAAGAAGCGTTATTATGATGTGTATTCCCTACCGCACGACAAAAAATAAAGGCACAGACGGGTTTTCGGAGTATTGCCGCATTTATGATTATCACGGCTTTTATCGTTCGCTTTTCGAGCGCATCGTCCCGAAGATCCGCAGTCTCGGCTGCCGCTGCACCGGTTTTTCGGATTACTCCCCGATAAACGAAAAGCTTGCCGCCGCAAAATGCGGGCTCGGGATCATAGGGCGCAACTCTCTGCTTATCGACAAAGTTTACGGCAGCTATATTTTCCTCGGCTCCGTCATAACCGATATCGAATGCAACATTCCCGCGCATGATATCGAGTTCTGCAATGATTGCGGCAAATGTGCGCACGCCTGCCCCAACGGTGCCGTTCTCCCGCACGGGATAGATATAAACGGGTGCCTTTCCGGTATATCGCAAAAGGAAAACAGAACCGAAGAAGAAAACGCCATTCTGAAACATCACGGCATCGCCTGGGGATGCGATATCTGCCAGGATGTATGCCCCTATAACAAATCCGCAAAGCTTTCGGAAATACCATATTTTGTAAAAACACGCTTGAACCATATAAGCAAGGAATTTGTCGAGGGGCTATCGGACGAAGAATTTACGCGCTATGCTTTTTCATATAAAGGCAAAAAGCTTGTGCTTGATAATATTGATTTATTGCTTTCACCGTGATAGAATATAACCAATCAAAACCAAGGAGCCCGAAATGAATGTCAATGAACAGATAAAACAAATCTCCGAGCGGATAAAGTACCTTCGCGAGACAATAGATATCCCCGCAAGCGAGATCGCACAAAGGGCGGGTATTCCCACAGAGGAATATCTTTCCTATGAAAACGGCGAAATGGATATTCCCGTCAGCATAATTTACGAGGTATCCTCCGCACTGGGTGTCGACCCAACGGAGATAATTACGGGCGAAGCGCCGCGTATGGTAGATTATTGCATTACACGCGCGGGAAAAGGCGTTAAAGTCGAGCGCTTCGAGGGCTATTCCTTTGAATCGCTTGCATTCAACTTTATCGGTCGTGAAAAAGAGCCGATGGTAGTCACGCTTTTCCCGTCCGAAAAGCACGCACCGCTCGTTTCGCACTCCGGTCAGGAATTCAATTATGTACTTGAGGGAAAAATCGGTGTCACTATCGGCGAACGCGATCATATTCTTTCCGCGGGTGATTCGATATACTTCAACCCTTCGATTCCCCACGGTCAGTATGCAATCGGCGGCGCGGCAAAATTTATCACCGTGATCGATAAAGAGTAATGGCGGAATTCAGAAAGAAAAAGCAATACGGGCAGAATTTCCTGACAAATGCCACAATACCGAAGCGCATTGTCGCTGAAAGCGGAATCTGCGATGCAGACGGAGTCATAGAGATCGGTCCGGGTCTCGGGATACTCACGCGGGAGCTCTGCGCTGCCGCGAAACGCGTTGTTTCGGTTGAAATAGACAGAGAACTCGCAGAAATATTGCCCGAAAAGCTTGCCGACTGCACCAATTTCTCGCTGATAAACGAAGATATACTGAAAACCGATATCGCTTCGCTTATGCAGAACGAATTTCAAGGGATGTCTGTCTGCGTATGTGCCAATCTGCCCTATTACATTACCTCGGACATAATTATGAAGCTGCTCGAAGGCGAATACGGCTTCAAAACCATCACGGTTATGGTGCAGAAGGAAGTCGCAGAGCGTTTCTGCTCACGCCCCGGCGCTGAAGGATACGGAGCTATAACCGCATCAATCAATTATTATGCAAAGGTAAGACGGCTTTTCACCGTAAGGGCAGGCTCATTTGATCCGCCGCCCAAGGTGGACAGCGCCGTAATACGCTTTGATCCGTACACCGAACCTCCGGTTGTGTTTCACGATAAAAAGATATTCTTTTCCGTCATACGCGCCGCGTTTATTCAGCGCAGGAAAACGCTTGCAAACTCTCTGTGCGCCTGCTTTCCTCAGCTCGATAAAGAAGCCGCCTGTATGGCTCTGCGCTCCTGCGGCTTGCCGGAATCGGTACGCGGCGAGCAGCTCGGCATCGCCGAATACGCAAAAATAGCAGACTGTATATACAATATAAAATAGCAAAAAAACGGGAGCAATTGCCGCTCCCGTTTTTGTTTTATTTAATGTTCGGAGTAACTATTGCACGCTTTTTACGGCGTATCGCAAATCCAACGGTAAATCCGGCAACAGTTGCGATAATGATCCCGCATATAAAGAATATGGTGGTGCTTACCGGGCTTTCGACCTTCAGCTCTTCCCATAAGTCGTTCATCATTTGCAGACCGTCATCATCGAGGTTGCGGTATGCGGATATATAATATCCGTCGGTTATGCCGTTATAAAGAATATCGTATGCGTTATCCTTTATCTCGGAAAGGTACTCCTGATATTCCTCGCTTTCAACTACTAGCGAGTTCGGCGAAGCGTAATACGTGTATTCCGCATTGGCAACGGCGGGCTCCTCAGAAAGCATGAAGTTTATATACTCCTCCGCAAGAGTCGGGTTTTTGCTGTTGTACGGAACACAGAAGGCATCGATATAATAGTTCGTCCCTTCGCTCGGATAAAAGAACTCAAGATCCTCATTATCCTCATACATGGTGAGAAAATCTCCCGCATAATATGCGGCGATTGCGGCGGAGCCGCTTTCCATCTTATTGTAAATCTCATCCATTACATAGCCCTGGACAATACTCTTCTGCCGCTTCAGAAGCTCAAGCGCCGCCTCCCAGTTGGCACGCGTTGTATCATTCACATCAAAGCCGAGCTTGTAAAGAGCCGTTCCGAACGCATCGCGGGAATTATTAAACTGGAGAATGTCGCCCTTGTATGCGGATTCGGGGTTGAACATCAGATCCCAGCTGCCTATATCCGGATCATCCTCCGAAACGATAGAGGTGTTGTAAATGACACCAACCATGCCGTAGGAATACGGAATGGAATATTCGTTTGTCGGATCGTATTCGAGATTACGGAAGTCTTCCTCGATATACTTCGAATTGGGAATATTATCAAAGTTGAGCTTGCGCAAAAGACCTTCTTTTATCATGCGCTCGATCATATAATCCGAAGGGATTATGACATCATACGCAACCGCGCCGGAAGAAACCTTTGCATACATATCCTCGTTGGAGGAATATGTAGAGTAATTCACCTTGATCTTGTGACCGTACTCGGAGGCAAGGTTCTCATTGAAATACTTCTCGAATTCGGCATTGGAGTCAAGTGAATCCTCGCTGCCGTCCGAAATGTATTCACCCCAGTTATACACGTAAATCGTAACTGTATCCCCGCTCACGGATATGATATCATCGACCGTCGTATCCGAGTTATCACCGCAGGAAAACAGGCAAAGACAAAGCACAAGCGATAAAAGCAAAGCGATGATCCTGTAATTCATTTTGCCACCGCCTTTTTCTTTTTACGGTTGGGGCCGATAAAGTTTATCGCCATCAAAAGTGCAAGTATCACGATGATGATTATCGTACACAATGCATACATACTGAATTTGACATCATGTGCCGTCTGATTGTAGATGTAGAGGGGTAATGTCATGAAATCGGGCGATGAAACAAAGTGAGAGATGACAAAGTCATCGAGCGAAAGCGTAAAGCCGAGTATCAGCCCGGAAATTATGCCGGGCATGACTGCGGGTATCTCAATGCGGAAAAATGTTCTTACGGGCGTGCAACCGAGGTCCATTGCCGCTTCGCAAAGAGTTCTGTCAAGTGTCTGGAACTTCGGGAGCACCGAAAGAATAACATAAGGTAAATTGAATGTCGTATGGGCAATAAGCATTGTGCCGAAGCCGAGCTGACCTATCCCCGCGATACGAATACTTGCCACGAAAAGCAGCATCATGGAAACACCGGTGACAATATCGGGGTTCATCATGGGCACATTCGTCACGGAACGGATCATCCCTTTTAGATAACGCCCGCGCATACGATCGATTCCAAGCGCCGCAAGTGTGCCGATAACCGTTGCAAAAACAGATGAAAGCACCGCAAGCAGCAACGAATTGCGCAGCGCGCCGAAGGCAACGGAATCCTGCATGAGTTCTTCATACCACTTTGTGGAAAACCCGGTGAAATCGGAAAGACTCCCGGATTCGTTGAACGAAAACAGCACAAGAACTATTATCGGAGCGTAAAGCAGTATGAAAACGAAGGCAATGTAGAATTTCGAAAGGAATTTCATACGATCATCCCCCTGTCTTCAGCATCATCCGAGAATCTGTTCATGACGGTAAGCGAGATGAGTATAAGTATCATCATTACAAGCGATATCGCCGCGCCGACATGATATGTTGAGCTGTTCTGGAACTGGCGTTCGATGGTATCGCCGATAAGATCGAGCTTGCCGCCGCCCAATTTCTGCGAAATATAGAACGTGGAAATCGAGGGGACAAACACCATCGTAATGCCTGAAACCACGCCGGAAACGGTGAGCGGCATTATTACGCGCGTGATAACCTTGAAATTGCTGCAGCCGAGATCCATTGCCGCTTCGCAGAGCGAGCGGTCGATCTTCGTCATCGAGGTGAATATCGGAAGCACCATATAAGGCAGAAAATCATATATCATGCCGAGTATTACGGCTCCATCGGTTCCGATAAATGTAAGCTTTTTAAACCCGAGGCTCTGTATAAAGGTGCTTATTATCCCGCCGTTATCGAGAAGCGCCATAAGCGAATATGTTCTTATAAGCAGGCTCACCCACATGGGAAGCATAATAAGGAGCATCAGTGCCATCTGAACTTTCGGCTTGGTTTTGGACATAAAGTATGCAAGCGGATACCCGATGAGAAGGCACACGGCAGTGGCTATAAGCGAAAAGCTTATCGACATGAGAAATGTTTCGCCGTAAAACGAAAGCGATGCAATGTTATCGAATGTGAAATTGCCGTTTTTGTCGGTAAAGGCATAGTATACAACGAAGAGAAGCGGCGCGGCAATAAACAGCACCACCCAAACGGTGTGAGGTACTATTGCCATCCTTTCCCAAAATCCGGGGCGATTGTTCTTCTTCATTCCTCCGCCTCCGATTCCGGCTCCTCGTTATCCATTTCATCCGAGAATGTGGAGTAATCGCCGTAAAGGTCGGAATACTTGGATTTCTTCATGACATGGATCGCATCCGGCTCGATAATCAGACCGACTTCGGTACCGACCTTGACCTCATCGGTAGCCTGAACCATCCATTTGAACCCGCAGACATCGATTATCATTTCATAATAATCGCCCTTGAAGGTTATCGAGGTAACAAGACCGGAAAGCATTCCCTTTTCGAGCGGCACGATATCGACATCCTCCGGACGAATGACAACATCGACCGGTTCGGACGGCGCAAAGCCTTTGTCAAGGCAGACGAAATCCCTACCGTCAAGCCGCACCGAAAAATCGGCATTCATTATGCCGTCGATAATATTTGATTCACCGATAAAATCGGCAACAAAAGCATTTTCGGGCTCGTTGTATATATCCGCGGGAGATCCGATCTGCTGAATACGGCCCTCGTTCATAACAACAACTGTATCGGACATGGAGAGGGCTTCTTCCTGATCGTGAGTGACAAAAATAAAGGTTATACCCAGCTGACGCTGAATACGCTTGAGTTCGTTCTGCATATCCTTGCGAAGCTTTGCATCGAGTGCGGCAAGAGGCTCGTCAAGAAGAAGTACTTTGGGACGGTTGACTATAGCGCGGGCAATGGCAACACGCTGCTGCTGACCGCCGCTCAACGAATTTATATCGCGCTTTTCAAATCCGCGCAGATTGACAAGCCCGAGCATTTCATCCACGGTGCGGCGGATCTCCTGCTCCGACTTTTTCTGTACACGAAGCCCGAAGGCGACATTTTCGTATACATTAAGGTGCGGAAAAAGCGCATATTTCTGAAAAATGGTGTTGATCTGTCTCTGATACGGAGGAACGTCGTTTATACGTTTACCGTCAAAAATAACATCACCGCTGTCGGGCGTAACAAAGCCGCCCAGTATGCGCAATGTCGTGGTCTTCCCGCATCCGGAAGGCCCCAAAAGCGTGATGAATTCCTTTTCCCGTATATCAAGGGAAAGGTCATTAAGAATCTGATCGTCGTCAAACCTGACGGAAATGTTTTGAAGACGTACAAGTACGTTTTGTTCGGTCTTGTTCAATTCTTATCTCCGTTATCATATAATAGTATGAAGTCATCATACAAAGAAACCCCCGATTTGTCAAGGGTTTTCGCTACATTTCATCATTTTTTACATCAAGGGAGTACTGCATAAAGATGCGTTTTATTCAATTATTTATGAAGAGCTTTCATGTGGGTATCGTAACGGTTATCATGTGTGTCGCCCGCGGCATCGTCGACGGCGCCGCGGGCGAATTCGAACAGCTTCTACGTTCACTGAAAAATGTGTTTTCCGCGCCGCGAAAAACTGCCGTATCCGGCGGTATTCTACTCCGGAGCGGGACATATCGGTATGTCCTCTGTTTTGCGCTCGTCTCATGTGCCGATATATTCATGTGAACATCTATTGTTAACATAAAATTAACCATTTCGGCAGTTGTCGGTGTTATACTGCCTGTATATATACTCGGGAGTGTGCTTATGATATCAAAAAATCTACTCGATGCGCTCGAAGCGGCAGGGTTCACTTATTCCGAAAATGCCGCAAGCGGCAAATCATACGCGTATGCGATATACGGCGATTACCTTACCACAGTCTATGAATCAGCCGGAAGGATCAATACGTACTTTAACTTCAGATTTTCCGAAAACCCGGAAAATGCCGTCGGCAAGTATGCTTTTTCCGAATCTTTTTCCGAAATCGCTGACCAATATTCTCTCCACGAATATTCGATTGAGGACGACGGTCTGCGCGTTTCCTTCAAAGGCTCGGATACCGATTTCCTCCGCCTACTCGATTCCTGCATAGCGCAGCTTACGCAGGCCGGCATTCGCGGCAGCGATTATTGCTCTGTCTGCGGGAACAAATTCGGAAGCAGAAAACCCAAAAAAGTCACAAACGGATATGAAAACAGCCTTATGTGCGAGCATTGCGCCATTGAAGCGCTCGAAGAGTACAATAAGGAACCCGAAGCAGCCGCAGCGGCTGCCGGCGGCTCGGTTGTCAAAGGCGTGTTCGGTGCAATTGTGTTTTCTCTTATCGGTCTGTTTGTTTATTTCGCACTTTACTATTGGGTATCCCCCGCATTTGCCAATGTAAAGCTCAATGAAATACGCTATATCTTCTGCGCTGCCGGTTTTCTTGTTTCGTTACTTGCATATATCGGCTATCGTCTGTTCTGCAAAAAGATCTCACCGACTGCCTATATAACCATTCCCGCCGTTTCGATAATCGTTACCGCCGTCGGACAGTATCTTGGCGTCGTTTTCGAATATGTCGTCAAAAACGGTTTTTCTCTGAATGTTCTCGGTGAGAAGGCATTTTGGCTTATCCACCTGCGCAATACCGTTCCGGATGACATTGCGGACAAATTCACAAGTCCGTCCGATGTGTTTTATAAGCTTCTGATAATCAGCCTGATGTTCGCCTGTGTCGGCGCCGCTATCTTTCTTCTTTCGCTCCGTGACTCCGCGAAATCGAAAAAGGAACCGCTGATCATCGAAACGCTGACTGTGAAATAAATTAAAACGGCGGCAAAAACCGCCGTTTTTAAGTAGTATTTAAGTATGAGCACAATAATAGTATCCGGGAGGTGCGAAAATAATGAATATACTCGTTGTCGATGACGAACGCCGTCTTGCAGACAGTATCAAGGAAATATTCGAATCGCAAAAATATACCTGCGATGCGGTTTATAACGGAGCGGACGGGCTTGCCTATGCCGAATCCGGTATATACGATGTTATTGTACTCGACATTATGCTGCCGATGCTGAACGGCTTTGAAATACTCAAAAAGCTCCGCAGCGAAAAGATCAATACTCCTATTCTTTTGCTTACCGCGCGCGATGAAGTTAGTGATAAAGTAAAGGGGCTGGATTACGGTGCGGATGACTATCTGACAAAGCCGTTTTCCAAGGATGAATTGCTTGCGCGTGTACGCGCTCTTTCGAGAAGAACCGGCGATGTGATCATCGATGAGCTGAAATTCGGAGACCTGCTGCTCGATCTGAATGCCTATACGCTTTCCTGCAACGGGAAATCCATTCATATCGGATATAAGGAGTTCGAAATACTCAAGCTGTTCATGTCGAATCCGAACCAGGTATTTTCGAAGGATGATATCATCACGAAGGTTTGGGGCTATCTTTCCGAAGCCGAGGACAACAATGTGGAAGTATATATTTCCTTCCTTCGCAAAAAGCTTCAGTTCCTCAAATCGGAAGTCGCTATCGCGACTGTACGTAAAATCGGCTATCATTTAGTTGCACAGGGGTGATTATAATTGATCAAGCGTTTACGCCTGAAATTCATAGCGACGAATGTTCTCCTTGTTACCCTTGTCATTCTTGCCGCATCCAGCTTTATCTATGTCTATACAAAGAATGACCTTGCCGAGAAGAGCAGCGCTGCGCTCCACGATATTGCCGACCGCAACTACGGCGGGCTTGAATATCTTTTCGAATCCGACCAGGAACGCCAGGATCGCTATCCCTACCTTTCGACATACATCATCGAATACAATAAAGCGAGAAATGTATGTTATATCGACGGCTTCGGCGATGCGGCAAACTTAACGGATGAAAAGAAAAACTATGTGAAGCTGCTCATACGCGCGGTCAATGAAAAGAGCGATAACGAAGGGATCCTCGAAGCATATAATCTCAGATACTATACCGTAGACACCGATTACGGAAAACGCATCGTACTGCTTGACCGAAGCTATGAGGACGACAGCCTTGCGAGGCTTGCCGAAATATTTATCGTTGTCGGCGGAATAACGCTTCTCGGGCTGACCGCCATAAGCGTTTTCATCTCCGGCACCGCAGTAAAACCTGTCGAAAGGTCGATCGATATACAGCACAAGCTTGTTTCGGATCTCTCGCATGAGTTAAAAACTCCGATCACGGTCATATCAACAAACACCGATATAGTTCTTTCAAACCCCGATGCGACCGTAACACAGCAGAAAAAGTGGCTGACATACATCAAGGATGAAACCGCGAGGATGTCCGAACTGATAACGACAATGCTTTATCTCGCCCGCAGCGATGAGGACGAAAACGCAAAGGTCGAAACAGAGAACGCCGATCTTTCCGCGTGTGCATTTGAAGCGGCTCTGCCGTTCGAAAGCATTTGCTTCGAAAACGGGAAAACCTACGATATCGATATAGAACCCGATATTTACATCAGATGCAATATTGCCATGATAAAACAGCTCATCGGTATATTGCTTGACAACGCCGTCAAGTATTCAAGCGATGGCGGCAGAATCAGCTTTAAGGTTTATTCCGCAGATGAAAGAGCGATTATTTCGGTCTTCAACACCGGTGAACCGATACCCAAAGAAAGTCTGCCGCATCTGTTCGAACGGTTTTACCGTGTGGACACATCGCGCTCACGTGAGCGCGGAGGAAACGGCCTGGGGCTTTCCATCGCAAAGAGAATCATAGAAACCAATGAAGGACGCATTTCGGTATCGAGCAGTGAGGAAACCGGTACTGTTTTCACCTGTTCGTTCAAAAGGCTGAAAGACAACAAAAAATCGTCAAAATTCAAAAGCTGAATAAATGCCTCCGGGATGGGAAAACTCCTTATTTATTCTCAGACACAGGTCAGCAGGCTCAAAAAACGCTTCGAAAAAGATGAGAATGCAGATGAGCAGAGCTTTTTATATTGACATTTCGCTCCGATATATGTAAAATAGCGGTTATACGGAGGGTGATGACATGAGCTTCAAAGCGTTCCTTAAAAAGAAGAATATCAACATTTCATGGAAGAATTACTTTGTCACCGCGATGGGCGCGATGGCACAAGGCCTGTTCGCTTCCCTGCTGATCGGTACGATCCTTTCGACGCTCGGAAAATGGACAGGCGCTTCCTTCCTCGGAACAATAGCCTTATATGCGCAGAACGGATATGTCGTAGGCGCGGCAATCGGCGTTGCAGTCGCGGCTGCATTGAAGGCTGACGGGCTTGTATTGCTTTCCGCAACGGTCGTCGGCGCAATGGGATATATGCTCGGAACCGAAGAATACACCGCAGGCCCGGCGGGCGCATTTGTCGCCGTGCTTATCGCCTGCGAGTTCGGCAAGCTCGTAAGCAAGGAAACAAAGGTCGATATACTTGTCACGCCGATTGTTACGATTCTTACCGGCTTCGGCATAGCAAAGCTGCTCTGCCCCCCGATAGCGTATGCCATGTATTATCTCGGCGAATTTATCAACAGCGCAACTGTACTGCATCCCTTCTATATGGGAATAATAATTTCCGTTGTTGTCGGCATCGTACTTACACTCCCGATAAGCTCCGCCGCCGTTTGCGCCATGATCGGCATTTCAGGAATAGCCGGCGGCGCCGCTACGGTCGGCTGCTGTTGCCAGATGGTCGGCTTTGCCGTGATGAGCTTCCGCGAAAATCGCTGGGGCGGGCTTGTTGCACAAGGTTTGGGTACATCCATGCTCCAAATGGGCAATATCATACGCAAGCCGATAATATGGCTTCCGACAATCATATCCTCTGCTCTGCTCGGTCCCGTTTCCACAATGGTCTTTGCGATGGAAAACAACGGTGTCTCTGCCGGAATGGGAACATGCGGTCTTGTCGGGCCGCTCGGTGTTCTTACGTCAATGCCGGAGCATGACGCAATGTTCTGGGTCGGTCTTGTGCTTCTCTGCTTCGTGCTTCCCGCACTTATCACGCTCGGAATAAGCGAACTTATGCGCAAGCTCGGTTGGATAAAACTCGGCGACCTCAAGCTTGATCTTTAATACATAAAAACGGAGCCGTTTATTAAAACGGCTCCGCCTTGTTTTATATGACTGTCAAAGAGCTTCGGGATATTCGTTGCAAAGCAGATAGAGCGGTGCTTCGTCCTCCTCTATTGCGGGGAATCTTCCTTGTGTTTCGTAAAAACGATTGTCGGTGTTGTCATCGTTTACCATGGAAACCTCACCGATAAGCACCTTACCGTACCCCTTTTCCGCCCAGAACGCGTGATATTGGCGCTGAGGAAGCGTTATGCTTTCGCCCGGAAGAAGTCTTATCTTCGTGCCCGCCGAAACAGTTTCGGTATGCCCGTCAAGATAAACCGTCACATCGGTATCGGCAAGCATATCGTCGTCGGTGGCATTATAGACCTCGACAATTAGATTGCCGCCGCCGCGGTTTATAATATCTTCCATCTTGTTGTGATGAAAATGCATCGGAGAATACTGATCCTCATCGGATATCAAAAGCTTCTCCGCATAGGGTTTCCCATGTTTATCGGCAAGATTGCCGTTTCTGATTGTGAACAGGAACAGCCCGATATTGCGGAAATCACCGTGGCCGTAGTCTGTCACATCCCAGCCGAGCATATTCCTGCGGATTTCATCGTATTCATGCCCCTTTCGGCGCCAATCATCGGGAGTGAAATAGGCAAAACGAGGGAGGTTAAAATTCATTTTTTTGATAAAGTCGATATTTTCGCGTATGATCGTGTTGATCTCGGAGCGTTTCATAGATACCACCTCATTTAACAGTTTAGCATATTATAACTCTGCTCGGATTGCTTGTCAATAACAGCGAAAAATCTACGTTTAATGGGCGAAATTGAATTTTTGCTATTTACAATTACAAAAGTTGTGATAATATATATTTAGTAATTAAGTGTATAAACACGGAGAGAATTATATATGGTAAGCGATTTCAAATTCATACCGGTCGTCGTTATAAAAGATATCGTCGAAACCGAAAAAACGCTCGGTGCACTTTGCGCCGGCGGGCTTCCCTGCGCAGAGATCACCTTCCGCACGGAATGTGCCGCAAGTGCGATTAAGCTCGGCAAGGAGCTTTTCCCGGATATGTGCATCGGCGCAGGAACGGTCATAAATGCAGAACAGTGCCGCAGGGCACTCGAAAGCGGAGCGGAATTTATTGTTTCGCCCGGTCTTTCCGCGGCGGTCGCCGAAGTTTGTGCGGAAGCCGATGTTCCCTACTTCCCGGGCTGCGTCACCCCAACAGAGATCATGCAGGCGCTTGAACTCGGAATAACCACAGTGAAGTTCTTCCCCGCCGGTATATACGGCGGTATCAAGGCGTTAAAGGCTCTCTCTGCGCCTTTTCCGCAAATCGGGTTTATTCCTACCGGTGGTGTCGATATGAGCAATATCGACGAATTTCTTGCGTTTGACCGTGTCCGTGCGATCGGCGGTTCATTCATAATGAAGGGAGATATTGAGTCCAACACAAGGGCTCTTGTGGAAAAAATCAATGGGAAATAAAATCGTCACCTTCGGCGAGCTCATGCTTCGCCTTGCCCCAAACGGGTACCTCAGATTTGTTCAGTCCGATGAACTTGAAGCAACATTCGGCGGCGCGGAAGGCAATGTTGCCGTAAGCCTTGCTAATTTCGGCGAACACGCCGTATTTGTAACAAAGCTTCCTGCCCACGAGATCGGCCAAATGGCAGTAAATTCGCTGCGGAAATTCGGTGTCGATACTTCGGAAATCGTTCGCGGCGGAAGCAGAGTGGGCATTTATTATTGTGAAAAAGGTGCTTCACAACGACCGAGCAAGGTCATTTACGACCGCGCAGGCTCTGCCTTTGCGCTTTCCGGCCCTTCCGATTACGATTGGGCATCTATATTCAACGGCGCAAAATGGTTTCATGTGACCGGTATCACCCCCGCTCTCGGGCAAAATGTTGCCGAGATAACCATTGCTGCCTGCAAAGCGGCAAAGGAAGCAGGGCTGACCGTTTCAACCGATCTTAACTACCGCAAAAAGCTCTGGACGCGCGAAGAAGCCGGTAAGGTTATGTCCGAAGTCTGCAAATACGTGGATTACTGCATTGCCAACGAAGAAGATGCAAAGGATGTTTTCGGTATTTCCGCGCAAAACACGGATATCGACAGCGGCATGCTCGACCGCAACGGCTATATAGAAGTTGCAAAGAAGCTTACCGACCGATTCGGCTTCAAAGGTGTTGCCATCACATTGCGTGAAAGCATAAGCGCCAATGACAATAATTGGAGCGCCATGCTTTACAGCGGCGGCGAGGCGTACTTCTCCCGCAAGTATTCAATGCACATTGTGGACCGTGTCGGCGGCGGCGACAGCTTCGGAGCGGGACTTATATATTCCCTTTCGAACGGAGCATCACCGGAGGAAGCAATCGAATTTGCTGTTGCCGCATCCTGTCTGAAGCATTCCGTTGAGGGCGATTTCAATATGGTCTCCGTCGACGAAGTCCGCGCGCTTGCAAAGGGCTCCGGCTCCGGCAGAGTACAAAGATAAAACCCCGATAATAAAACAACCGGCAGAAGCCTTTGAAGCCTCTGCCGGTTCTCTTTTTGAAGTGTTATTTTACTTCGTGGATATTCACGCGATATTTGATCTGAGAAGCATCTGCAAGAGCTTCGGTGACCGTTTCTGCTTTGTCACGGTTTTCGAAGAATTTGAGTGCAACCTTATCAAAGAGCGCGTAGGAAAGAACATCCTCGTCCTGATGTGCCTTGTCGCCGAGCTGAGCGCGGAGCGTTTCAAGTTCGGGCTTGAGAAAATCTGCGGGACGGCAGGTGATCTGCTTTTCATCGCCGATTATCTTCTTGACGAATTCGGGCTTAATCGGAACGGGAGTCTTGCCGTAATCGCCTCTTACAACACCCTTGAATTCCTTGGTGACCATCTTATAACGTTCGCCCATAAGGACATTGTAAACAGCCTGAGTACCGACGATCTGCGATGTCGGTGTGACAAGCGGAGGATAGCCGGCATCTTCTCTCACCCGAGGAACCTCTTCGAGAACAGCCTGGAGCTTATCGCTCTGGTTTGCCTGCTTGAGCTGGGACATAAGGTTCGAAAGCATGCCGCCGGGAACCTGGTAAAGAAGCGAATTGACATTAACTTTAAGGACCTTCGGATCAAGCTGACCGGAAGCAATGTACTTCTCACGGAGCGTGTTGAAGTATTTGGCGATAACATCGAGCTTTCCGAGATCGAGACCGGTATCGTACGGAGTGCCCTGAAGGGTTGCGACGATCGGTTCGGTAGCGGGCTGAGATGTACCCATAGCCATCGGAGAAATTGCGGTATCAACGATATCAACACCTGCTTCGACAGCCTTAAGAACCGTCATGGAAGCAAGACCGCTGGTATAGTGAGTGTGAAGCTGTACGGGAAGCTTGCAGACAGACTTGATAGCAGTGACGAGGTCAAAAGCATCGTAAGGCTTGAGCAGACCTGCCATATCCTTAATGCATATACTGTCGGCGCCCATTTCTTCAAGCTCTTTTGCGTAATTAGCAAAATACTCGTTGGAGAAAACAGGGCCGGTAGTGTAGGAAATAGCAGCCTGGACATGACCGCCTTCCTTCTTGGTCGCCTTTATAGCGGTCTGAAGGTTGCGCGGATCGTTGAGCGCATCGAAAATACGAATGATATCGATACCGTTAGCTACGCATTTCTGTACAAAATATTCGACAACATCATCGGCGTAGTGGCGATAGCCGAGTATATTCTGACCTCTGAAAAGCATCTGAAGCTTCGTGTTTTTGACATTTTCGCGGATAACGCGAAGTCTGTGCCACGGATCTTCGTTAAGGAAGCGGAGGCAGGAATCGAAGGTTGCGCCGCCCCATGCTTCAAGGGAGTAATAACCGACTTCGTCAAGTTCCTTCAATATAGGAAGCATTTCGTCGGTAGTCATACGGGTTGCTATGAGCGACTGATGAGAGTCGCGGAGCACCGTTTCTGTAATTTTAAGCGGTTTCATCTTTTACCTCCCGTTTATTTGAACAATGTCAAGAACACGCCCGCTGCAACGGCAGAGCCTATAACGCCTGCGACATTGGGGCCCATAGCGTGCATGAGAAGGAAGTTACCCGGGTTTTCTTTTTGACCGACAACCTGCGAAACACGCGCAGCCATAGGAACAGCGGAAACGCCTGCGGAACCGATAAGCGGATTGATCTTTCCCCTTGTGACAAAGCACATAAGCTTGCCGAAGAGAACGCCGCCCGCTGTCGCAAATGCGAAAGCGCAAAGTCCGAGGACGAGCACGCCGAACGGGCTGGTGAGGAAGTTGGAATTGCCGAAGAAGGAATCCGCGGTAGCGGTTGCGCCGACGGAGATGCCGAGGAATATCGTTACGATATTGCAAAGCTCGTTCTGCATCGTCTTGGAAATTCTGTCCACAACGCCGGAGACTCTCGCGAGGTTACCGAGCATAAGGCTGCCGATAAGCGGAGTTGCATCCGGAAGGATAAGGCAAACAATAAGGGTGCAGAGGATCGGGAATACGACCTCTTCGATCTTGGATACGGAGCGAAGCTGCTGCATCTGGATCGAACGTTCCTTCTTGGTAGTGAGAGCCTTCATTATCGGAGGCTGGATCAGCGGAACGAGCGCCATATACGAATATGCGGCAATCGCTATCGCACCGAGAAGCTGCGGCGCAAGCGTTTTTGCAACAAGGATTGCGGTCGGGCCGTCGGCACCGCCGATAATACCTATTGCGCAGGCTTCCTTGGAAGAAAAGCCGAGCAGAAGTGCACCGAGAAATGCCGCGAAAACACCGAACTGCGCGGCAGCGCCGAGCAGAAGGCTCTTCGGGTTGGAAATAAGGGGTTTGAAGTCGGTCATGGCGCCGACACCCATGAATATCAAGCAGGGATAAATACCGAGCTTAACGCCGAGGTAGAGGTAGTCAAGCAGACCGCCGTGAGCGGCAAGCTCGCCCCAATTGATGTTCGCAGAGGATTCCTGGATGAAGTAATTCATGTGGAATATCCCCGCGTTGGGAAGGTTTGTAAGGAACATACCGAATGCAATCGGCAAAAGAAGAAGCGGTTCAAACTTAAACTTGATCGCAAGAACCATAAGAACAAAGGAAATGGCGATCATTATAAGGCTGGGCACAAGCTCCGAATTGCTGAAAGCAGATGAATCGAATATTCCTTTAATAGAATCAAGTATCATCTGTTTGTCTCCTGTTCTTGGGCGTGATTATCAGCCGAGTACGAAGAGCACATCGCCGGAATTTACGGTCGCGCCCTCATTTGCGGAAACCGAAACAACAGTTGCATCATTGGGAGCAAGTATTTCGTTTTCCATCTTCATTGCTTCGATAACGCAAAGGAGATCGCCCTTCTTGACGGACTGGCCCTGCTTTGCGGCCACTTTGAGAACAGTGCCGGGAAGCGGAGCGTTAACATTGCTTCCGCCTGCAGGTGCAGGTGCAGCTGCGGGAGCGGCCTTGGGCGCTTCGGGAGCCTTTTCTTCCTTCTTTTCGGGAGCGGGAGAAACGGTATTTACCGCAACATTGCCTGCATCCTCAACTACAACTTCGTATTTGGAACCGTTTACGGTCACTATGTACTTTTTAGCCATTTTCAATTCTCCTCTTTTCAGTCGATTTTATTGATGGAAATAATGTTAAGGTTCGCTTCGCTGTCGCCTCTGTCGGCTGCTATGGCAGCGCTGACGACCGCGGCGGTAAGCTCTTCCTCATTTGCGGCGGCATTGTTGACGGCGGCGACCGCAGCGGGTGCGGCTGACTCCTTCTTTTTGCCGTTGCCGGTGAAGACAAGCTTGGAGATATCAAGCACGATCATGAGTATGATGAGCACGGCAAAGACAATACACATACCGAGTACCGTGATCTGAATCCCCTGTTCGAGTCTCTCCGCCATTGTGCCTTCTTCGGGCAGATTTTCGTCGGTTCTTCTCGAGTACTGTTTTGCAATGCTGCTCTTTTCATTGCTTTCGGACACTTCGGAGGCTTCGTTCGCGGTATCGCCGGGAGCGGCTTCCGCACCGGCAAAAACTGCCGTAACCGAAACGATCAAAAGGGCAAAAGCAAGAATACACAGCATCTTTCTGAATACGGATGACAAAGTGTAAACACTTCCCTTCCGGAAAGGCGGGGTTAATATTCCCCATTCTTTCCCATTTTAATTTTACTGTTATGATACACCATTCATCGCGGAAAATCAACACTTATTTAACGTCAAAGCACATTTTTTTTGAAAATACTTGTCAATCAAACGTGCATATGATATTATAGAACCACTACATACAAAAACGGAGCACTGAAATGAACGAAATTAACAAAGATATCGACCACATACTCATCTCGGAAGGCGCGCTTGCCGAAAAAGTCAAGGAGATGGGCAGGCTCATTACCGAGGACTACAAGGGCAAAAAGCTCCTTGTCATCGGCATACTGAAAGGCTCTTTTGTTTTTATGTCCGATCTTATACGCGCTATCGATGGCGACGTTTCCGTCGATTTTATGGTCGTCTCATCATACGGCTCCGGAACGGCATCCACAAACAGCCTCAATATTCGTCTTGACCTCAATTGCCCGCTCGACGGGCTTCACGTATTGATCGCAGAGGATATACTCGACAGCGGCAACACCCTCGCGAAGGTGAAAAATATGCTCCTTCAGCGCAAGCCCGCTTCACTCCGTATCGCCGCACTGCTTGATAAGCCCTCCCGCAGGCAATCCCATGTTGATCTTGATTATTGCGGATTTACCATACCGGATGAATTCGTTGTCGGATACGGCCTCGACTATGCCGAAAAATACAGAAACCTTCCCTATGTCGGCGTTCTCAAACGCAGTGTTTACGATAAATAATTGCATAACTAACGGCAGGGCTCGGCGCCCTGCCGTTTTTCTTTTTTGCAAAATAAAAAAGGAAGAGGCATATCGCCTCTTCCCTGTTTTTAATACTGTGATCAGCTGAGATCCTGCTTCATCTGGTCGATAGCTTCCTGAGCCTGAGATTTGACTGCTTCAAGGCTGGAAACGATATCGGAAGAACCGTTCTGAGTAAGAGTCATGAACATGTTCTTCATGCCGCCGAAGTCATAGCATTCGCCCATATCATAAACGATATTGTCGAATATGATGTCGAGCATTCTCTGGCTTTCGTCATCACGGGTATCCTTGTATCTGAGGTTGACTTCATAATACGCGGGAGTGATGTAATTCTTTGCCCATGCGGAGTAAGCTTCGAGCATATATGCGGAGAATTCGGGATCCTTTGCGCATTTGGGTATTGCAAAGCCGACGGTTTCGCCGGTGGTGCAGTAGGAACGATACTCTTCCTGGGTGGAATCCATCAAGGGCATCGGAAGTATACCGAATTCGATCTTGCTGCGGCTTCTGAGCTTGGTGGTAGCGGAAAACGCAGACGGTCTGAACAGTGCGCGGCCTTCATAGAAGATAGCAAAAGAGGTTTCCCAAATGGGGGTGGGGCATTCCTGCGCGTAAACGAGCCACTGACCGTGACCGCTTGAAAGGGTTTCGAGTATCTTCTGAGCGATGTTCACGGAACGCTCGGTCTGTCCGATGGAAAGCATAGGCATATCCTGTGCATCCTTATCGCAGATCTTTTCGCCGGAAGAGCCGAAGAAGGTAATGCCGTCGGCATAGCCGCTGACCATGCCGTAGATATTGTTATCGGCATCGGGCGTAGAGGGATCGCCTATAACGGCAACCTTCTGTGCCATTTCGATCATTTTGTCGAATGTCCATTCTTTACTGTCAACAAGAGCATAAAGATCGCCGAGATCGTTCTTGCTTGCCATTTCCTTGTTGAAAAGGATGGAAGGCGTGCAGACCTTCGGAAGGATCGAAAGATCGCCGGTGGTGAAATAGATCTTGTTGTTGAAGGAGAACGCATCGGTGCAGTTCTGGGAATACCAGGGAGCATCCTTATAGAAATTATCAAGGGTGGAAAGATCTAAAAGGTAATCCTGTCTTGCAAAGTTGGAAAGGTACGGAAGCGTCGGCATGATAAGATCGTAAGCGCCGGTGCCGGAAGAGCAGTCTTGGGTGATAAGCTCGTTGATGTTCTGTTCCTTGATGACTTCGAGCTTGACGCCGTAGAGTTCCTCTACTTTATCGTTTCTGGCCTTGACGGCTTCATCCATCAAATCGCCGTACATGGCGCTTTCGGTCGTGAAGTCATCCGAAGTATAGGTGCCTTCCCCGCCGCGAACGAGGACGGTGAATGTCTTGCCGACATATTCGGCTTTTCTGACTTCGTGCTTCGGAACATATTTGCCGTCGGCATCTTTCCAGTCCTTGTCGGCATCCGTCGCATCGGAGTCGGTGGATGTGGTGATGCTGCTGTCGTCGCCGACACTTACATCGTCGCCGTTGCAGGCAACGAGACTGGTAAGTATCATTACGGCGAGCAGAGCAAGCGCAATAAACTTTTTCATTCGTTTCTCTCCTGATTTTAGATTTGTATATGCAACCGACTTTTCAGTCGATAAACATAGCTCTGTTTACGGCGTTGATATACGCCTTTATACTTGATTTAATGATATCGGTGGCCACACCTTTGCCGGAATATTCGCCCGCGGAGTCGGATATCTTTACCCGCACCTCCCCGAGAGCATCCGTCCCGCCGGTAACCGATTTGATACCGTAGTTGATTAATCGGAAATCTCTGCCCACAATGCGGTTAAGAGCATTGAAGCAGGCATCTATGGGGCCTTCTCCCGCAGCGGCTTCGGTAAACGATTTTCCTTCGCGTGAAAGCGTGATAAGTGCCATTGCCTTGCAATGATCACCGCTTTGAGTCTGATAGGATTCGAGCTCATACCCGTTTACTATCCTTGCATCGAATGCAGCTTCATCCACAAGGGCGCGGATATCATCATCCGTGACATCGGCCTTACGGCAGGCAAGATCCTTAAAAGCCTTGAAGGCGGCTTTTGTGATCTCGCTTCCATAGTGAATATCGAGTTCTTTGAGTTTTTCCTCAAAAGCATGGCTCCCGGAAAGCTTCCCGAGTATAATGCTGCTTTGCTTGATGCCGACGGATTCGGGATCCATTATCTCGTATGTACGCCTGTCGTTGAGGACACCATGTTGGTGTATTCCGGATTCGTGCGCAAATGCGTTCTTGCCGACAACGGGCTTGTTCGGCGGCAGATAATAGCCCGCAAGCGAAGCCACCGTGGCGGAAAGCTTGGAAAAGCATTCTGTCTTAACACCTGTCTCGCATTGAAATTCATCAATGCGCGTTTTCAACGCCATGATGATTTCTTCAAGCGCGGCATTGCCGGCGCGCTCGCCGATACCGTTCACGGTACAGTCAAACTGAACCGCACCTGCTTTCAGCGCCGCAAGTGTGTTTGCCGCGGCAAGGCCGAGATCGTTGTGACAATGAACCGATACAGGGATACCGGGAAGTCCATCGCACAGATACTTAACAAGCCTGCCGAATTCGCAGGGTGTGGCATAACCGACAGTGTCGGGGATGTTCACGATTTTCGCGCCGCACTCAACTGCGGTTTTATAAACCGAAAGAAGAAATTCGGGATCGGACCTGCTTGCATCCTCTGCCGAGAATTCAATATTCTCGATACGCTGCGAAGCGTAAGAAACCACTTCACTCACGCGTTCGAG
This sequence comes from bacterium, assembly GCA_963661975.1. Lineage (GTDB taxonomy): Bacteria > Bacillota > Clostridia > Oscillospirales > CAG-382 > Coliplasma. Next base: position 21,835 of record CAVLDN010000004.1, on the reverse strand, counting down.
CAATTCGGAACGCGTAAGGTGCAGCTTATGCTGCAAATGTATATCGCTTGCGGCGATAAAAATATGCAGCAAAGGTTTTTTTGCTTTCGCAAGCGCGGAAAGGGCAATATCAATATCATTTATATCCGCTCGTGCAAGTGCGGCAATAACCGAAGCTGATATATTTTCCGATATGCGCGTAACAGCGGTGAATTCATCAGCCGATGCGGCGGGAAAGCCCGCTTCTATAATATCTACACCCGCAGCTTCCAGCGCGAGCGCGATATTGAGCTTATCGCATACACCGAAATTGACTCCGGGCATCTGTTCGCCGTCGCGCAGGGTGGTATCAAATACTTTTATCCTTTTTGACATATCATTTCTCCGACCAAAAAGCCGGCAGGTAATTATCTGTCAAGCGGAATGCCGACCTTGATGAGTTTTTCTTTGAGGAATTCGACTGCCATGCCGATATCGTCCGCAGGGTTGTCGCCTACTTCGCGTTCGATGGTGAGATACCCCTTATAGCCGATGTCGTTGAGAGCGCCGAGGTACTTATCGAAATCGACGCCGCCCTTGCCGAGCGGGAGTTCAAGCCATGTGGTATCACCTGTCTTGATACCGTCCTTCGCGTGGGTATGAACGATATAATCGCGGAGCACATAAACGGCTTTTACTGGATCGTCGCCGGCGACCATGACAAGGTTTGCCGGGTCGAAATTAACACGAAGCCCCTTTGCGCCGAGAGAATCGAGGAACGCTTTGAGCACGGGTGCCTTTTCGGTGCCGGTTTCGGCAGCGAACACGGAACCGATGCTGTCCGCAAAAGCGGCAAGTTCGCTTGCGTTCTTTCTCATTTTTTCAAGTCTTGCATCTTCTTCAAGATAAAGGTGACCGATATGCGTTGTCACGATATTGCAGCCGAGCTCTTTGGCTTTTTCGAGAACGCGCTTGGAAAGATCGACAACCATATCGTTATCGAGATCCATGCCGAAGTCGCCGCAGATAGCCGAGAAGATAAGACCGTTGGATTCCATAAAATCCTTAACTTCCTTAACGCGGGAAGGAGTAAGCGTATCGGCGGTGAAATCACCGAATGTCATGTACTTCTGTACACCGCTTACACCGAGCTTGGAAGCGGCTCTGATGCTGTCCTCGAAGCCGAGGCGGAAGGAATCGGAAATAAGACCGATTTTCATAGGTAGGTACCTCTCTTTGATTTTGAGTTATATTATTGATTTTCGTTGAGTATGGAATCAATCGGAAGACCGTATGCCTCCATAAATTCGCCGAGAAAAATATCCGCCTCAGCGCAATTCATCGCGGTAATGGCATCCGAAAGACGCCTGCCGGCAATGTCGAATTCGGTATTGCCGTAACGCTTTTCTTCCAAACATTTGATATACGCGGATATTCTGTCCGCCGCTTTGATGATAACTCTTTCTTCTTCCGAATATACAAAGAGTTCTTCGTAATCGTCTTTCAGATCCTGCGGCAGCATTGCCGTAAGCTTCTTAACGGAGGCATCCTCCACCTTGGAGTATGCAATGCGTGTTTCTTCGCTGAAATACTTTACCGGTGTCGGAATATCTCCGGTGAAAATTTCCGGCACATCATGAAATATTGCCTTGACGGTGATGTGATCGGTATCATAGCTTTTGCCGAGACGGGAATTGCCGAGCTCACAAAGTGCATGGGCAAGGAAACCTACCTCAAGCGAATGAACGGACAGCCTGTCGGGAATAAGGGAATTCATTATTCCCCATCGCTCGATATGCTTCATTCTGAATAGCATTGCAAAAAAACCGTTGTTCACTATGTCCCTCGAAGCGGCGTAAAGCGCCGTGTTTTTGTATATAATACCACACTATTCCGCGTTTAACAAGTATGCAAAGCAAAAAAATTGTTTTTTTTTTCGCAGCCGTCCATATGCGCGAAAACCTGCGCGGGCAAATCAAAAAATTCGTTTTGCATATTGAAAACCGATGCATTTGTGATATAATATGCAGTGATGATTACTCTTGCAAAAACGGAGGATGCACGATGAAGCTCGGACAAATAATGAAGAATATTGATTTCACCGCAGAGCATTACGACAGTTCGGTTGAGATCGCAGATGTCGTATACGATTCGCGAAAGGTTATTCCCGGCTCTCTTTTCGTGTGCATAACCGGTTTTCAGGCGGACGGTCACAACTTTGCCGAAAACGCCTATTCACGCGGTGCGCGGGTGTTCGCCGCCGAAAAGGACATTTCCCTGCCCGCAGATGCAATTATTATAAAGGTAGAAAATACCAGAATTCTGCTTGCGCTCGCAAGTGCCAACTTCTTCGGCAACCCCGCGGAAAAGCTGAATATAATCGCGCTTACGGGGACAAAGGGAAAAACAAGCACTTCCTTCATGCTGAAAAGCATATATGAGGCCGCCGGAAGAAAAGTCGGCGTTATCGGAACAACCGGCACATATATCGGCAGCAAATTTTTCGAAAACGAAAATTCCACCCCCGAATCCTATCTGCTCCACAAATATTTTGCCGAAATGGTCGAGGACGGCTGTGACACCGCAATAATCGAAGCAACCTCGCAGGGCTTTATGCTTCACCGCACATACGGCATTCGTTTTTCCACGGGCATCTTCACGAACCTTTCGCCCGACCATATAGGCGCAGCGGAACACCGCGATTTCGATGATTACCTCAATTGCAAGAAGCGCATTTTCACGCAGAGCGGCCGCATGATCGTCAACGCGGACTGCGAATTTTTCACCCGTATAACCGACGGCGCCAAATGCCCGATCATCACATACGGCAAGGATGAGAGCGCCGATTATTCGTTTTCCGGACCGGAATTCGGCATACATGGCAACCGGCTTCTGACGACCTTCACCTGCAGCGAACACGGCTGTGACCACCGAGTGGAGATCACTGCCCCGGGCTATTTTTCGCTTTACAATGCAGTTTCCGCGATAGCCGCCGCACGGCAGGACGGGATATCCTATGAAGAAATACAAACCGGTCTTCACTCTGCGTTTGTAAAAGGCAGGATGGAAATAGTCCCCACCAGTATGGATTATACGGTGATTATAGATTTTGCCCACAACGAATACAGCGTTAAAACGCTTTTCGAAACGATAAGGCTTTATAAACCGAACCGCATCATTTCCGTTTTCGGCTGCGGGGGAAACCGTTCCAGGCTTCGCCGATATTCGATGGGCGAAGTTATCGGCAGAAATTCCGACCTTTCGATAATAACCTCCGATAATCCGCGATACGAAAGCATTGATGATATAATAAAGGATATTCTTGTCGGAATGTCGCGCACGGACGGCAAATATATCATTGTCCCCGACCGTGCGGAGGCAATAAAAAAAGCCCTGTCCGAAGCCGGAAAGGGCGATGTTGTTCTGCTTATCGGCAAAGGGCACGAGCTTTATGAGGAGATCGAGGGAGTGAAATACCACTTTGACGAACGCGATGTCGTGCGCGAAGCTATCGGCGCAGCTCCGCAGAAAGATAGTTTATCTTGAAGCCTTTTGCGGAAAAGTTTCTTTCGTATTCGGTTTCGATATTTCCTGATGACAAAACCGGATCGGAATGCAGATCGAAGCTCACTTCCGTTATTTTATAGCCGCAGGCGAAAAATGTTTCGAGTGAATAATCAAACAGGCCCTTGTTATCGGTCTTGAAAAATATCTTGCCCTCCGGGGCAAGTATTTTTTTGTATTCCTCGAGGAACAGCGGGCTCGTAAGCCGTCTCTTTGCGTTGCGCTTTTTCGGCCACGGGTCGGAAAAATTAAGAAAAAGCCGCGAAACGGAGCCTTCCGGGATGATTTCCGATATTTTATCGGCATTTCCCTGAATAAAACGCACATTTTTCCCGCCGGAGCGCTGCACTCTTTCCATAGCCATCATCAGCACATCGGGAACAAGTTCCATTGCGATAAGGCACTTTTCCGGGTATTGTTCGGAAAGTCCGTCTATAAACGAGCCTTTTCCGCACCCGATTTCAAGATAAAGTTCGCCCCCCGCCGGAAAAGCCGTTATGGTATCAATATATCCTTCGGCATTCATCGGCATCAGAAGACCGCTTACTCTCTCCATCCTTATATCTCTGTTTTTCTTCGGGCGCATTCTCATATCATCATCCCCCGTGATTTTGTATTTTCCTTTTTTATAATAACCGCAGAATAAAAAGTTGTCAATGTATATTTGCCCGAAAGCTGCACAAAATAACGACGAGGAAAAATTCGAATGAAAATCGACATAATCGCACTGTTACTTGTAATAATCGGCGCTGTCCGCCGGGATTCGATCGGATTTTTCTGAATAACCCGGATATAGCATTTACGATCGCCGCCGTTTTTACGCGGCAATTGACTTTTCATGCCGTTTGTGCTATAAATAATAAGAGAGGTTTAATTATGAGCATTATAGTCTGCGACGGCATCGGAAAAGCATACGGAAACGATGTCGTTCTCGAAAACATTTCTTTTTCCGTGAACAAAGGCGATAAAATAGGTGTTATCGGGGTAAACGGCGCGGGCAAATCCACGCTGTTTTCAATCATTGCCGGAACCTCCGAACCCACATCCGGAAGTGTTTATATTTCCGTTGGTGCGACCGTCGGGATACTCGAACAGATCAATGATGCACACCGGTTCGGCTCGACCGTTTTTGAAGCCGCGGTCGGCGCTTTTTCGGATCTTATAGTGCTTGAAAACGAGATAGCGCGTTTATCCGAACGCATGAGTTCCGGCGACGAAACGGTTATAAAAGCGTATACCGAAGCGGTTGAACGGTTTAACACCCGCGGCGGAAACGAATTCCGCGCCAAAACCGCTTCCCTGCTCGAAAAATTCGGCTTTGACGAAGCAATGCGGCACGAAAATGCCGATCTTCTGAGCGGCGGCGAAAAAACAAAGCTGCTAATGGCACGGATGATCCTTTCCGAACCGGATATACTGCTTCTTGACGAGCCAACAAACCACCTTGATTTCAATGCCTGTGAGTGGCTTGAAAACTACATAGCCTCTTCCAAAAAGACATTTCTCATCATCTCGCACGACAGATACTTTCTTGATAAAATCACCGACCGGACACTTGAAATCTCACACGGGGTTTCAACGATATACAGCGGCAGCTATTCCGTATACCGCGAAAAAAAGAAAGCGCTCGATGCAGCTGCGGCAAAGCATTATGAACTTCAGCAGCGCGAAATAGCACGCCTTGAAGCATTCATCGAAAACCAGCGCAAATGGAACCGCGAAAAGAATATCAGAGCAGCCGAGAGCCGCCAGAAAACCATTGATAAAATGGAAAAGCTGGAAAAGCCGAAGGCCCCCGAAAAAGGCATAAGCTTTTCCATAGCGGGATCCGGCTCACGTTCCGAAAGAGTTTTGTCCGTGCGTTCGCTTTCGGCCGGATATCCCGGCAGGCGACTTTTCGACGATCTTTCATTTGAACTGCGCCGTGGTGACAGAATGTTTGTCGTCGGCGCAAACGGAAGCGGAAAATCCACTCTGATGAAGATAATCACGGGCAGGCTGAAACAGCTTTCGGGCGTTGTCGAGCCTGGATATAATCAAACTATCGGCTATTACGATCAGGAGCAACAGCTACTTACACAATCAAATACAGTTATTGACGAGATATGGAGCGTTTATTCTGGCAGTACAGCCACCGAGATCCGTTCGCTGCTTGCACGGTTCGGCTTTTACGGAAATGATGTTTTCAAATCCGTTTCGGTTTTGAGCGGCGGCGAACGTGCAAGGCTTTCCGTCGCGAAAATGGTCTCCTGCGGTGTAAGTCTGCTTGTTCTTGACGAACCGACAAACCACCTTGACATAGCCTCTCGCGAAATGCTCGGCGAAGCACTCGCGCAATATGACGGAACGATACTCTGCGTTTCACATGACAGATACTTTATTCGCGAGCTTGCAAACGAGATACTCGAAATAGCACCGCAGACAGGCAAAGTCGATTACAGAATTTACAAATGCGGATACGAAGAATACACACGGCTCCGCATAGCGGCCGATCCCGCCCCCGCCGACGGCGCTCAAACGGGAACGGGCAAGCTTTCTTACGAGGAAGCCAAGCAAAAGAAAAACCGCTTCCGCTCTGCAAAAAACAGATACGAAAAGCTGGAATCCGAAATCGCGGAATGTGACAAGCTTTTAGCCTCGATACGAGCCCGGCTTGAAAGCGAAAGCGTGATCAGCGATTATAAAGCGGTGTCCGAACTTTACGAAAAGCAGTCGGAAGCCGAAAAAAGATCCGAAGCGCTTTACGAAGAGCTTATGGAGCTCGAAGCCTTTATCGAATCGGAAAGTTAATATAACCATTCCTTCGGCGGTGTCCGCACGACTGTTTTTGTGTGCGGAGGCAGGATCATCGCGGGCGATATTTCATCGCCCCCGAGGCGAGGAATTTGTTCGCTGCTATCGCCGCGAGGCGTAATTATTATGCAATATTCATAAACCGACGGGTAAAATTTTGGGTAAATAATCACTTTTATTTCCGCGATTTTTTTGGTAATATATATGATGTTAGAAAATGAGGCAAACCCTCATATGGAGGTTCCAAATGGCAAGTGTATCGTTTAAGCACATTTACAAAAGATTCCCCGGCGGCGTAACTGCCGTTTCCGATTTCTGTCTGGAAATCAAAGATAAGGAATTCGTAATACTCGTAGGTCCTTCCGGATGCGGTAAAACAACTACGCTCCGTATGATCGCAGGCCTCGAAGAAATCACGGAAGGCGAACTTTACATCGACAACAAGCGCGTCAACGACGTCGCCCCCAAGGACAGAGATATAGCGATGGTGTTCCAGAACTACGCTCTTTATCCGCATATGTCGGTATTCGAAAATATGGCTTTTGGTCTTAAGCTCCGCAAGGTCAGAAAAGAAGAAATCAAGCGCCGCGTCGAAGAAGCCGCGAGAATACTTGATATCACCCACCTGCTCGACAGAAAGCCGAAGGCTCTGTCCGGCGGTCAGAAGCAGCGTGTCGCTCTCGGTCGTGCAATAGTCCGCGAACCGAAGGTCTTCCTTCTCGACGAACCGCTCTCCAACCTCGACGCAAAGCTTCGTGCATCCATGAGATCCGAGCTCACCAAGCTCCATCAGAAGCTGCAGACAACCTTCATTTACGTTACTCACGACCAGGTCGAAGCTATGACCATGGCTACCCGTATCGTTGTTATGAAGGACGGTATCATTCAACAGGTCGATACCCCGCAGAATCTTTACGATTATCCCTGCAATATATTCGTTGCGGGCTTTATCGGAACTCCGCAGATGAACTTCGTCAACGCGAAGATCACCAAGCCCAAGGGTCAGAACGACTGTTTCCTCGAATTCGACAACATCAGCTTCAAGCTTGATCCGGCCGTTTTCGAAGACAACAACCTTTCCGATTATGTCGGCAAGGAAGTTATCGCGGGTCTGCGCCCCGAACTGCTCCATGACGAAGCTGTATATAAAGATAAGTTCAAGGATACCACCATCAAGGCGCGTGTCGAATTCACCGAACTTATGGGTGCCGAGATTTATCTTTACCTCAACATCGGCGAAGAAACCAGCCTTATCTCCCGTGTTTCCTCACAGTCCACGGCAAAAGCCGGAGACGAAATCGAAATCGCGGTCGATACCACCCGTATCCACCTCTTCGATAAGGATACCGAAAAGTGCATCGTTCACTTCGCTCAGCAGTAATCGAAAATGCGCAAAACAAAAGGGCAGCATAATTGCTGCCCTTTTAGTATTGCCACCTGCCTAAATAGCCTGTGCCCTTTCGGGCACGGTTTTTATTTTTCGGAAAAGTACATATCGGCGAACGATTTGATGATCTGCGCCGTCCCCTCCACATCAAGCGCACCGGAATCGATCGTGAGATGATAATTCTTCGCATCGCCCCAGGTTTTGCCGGTGTAAAAGTTATAATAGGAAGCCCGCTTCTTGTCGGAACGGTTTATAAGCTTTCTTGCCGACTGCTCATCAAGATTGTCCAGACGCATTATGGCTTTGATGCGTTCCTCATTTGAGGCGTATACGAACACATTGAGTACCTTATCAAACGGCGCAAGAACATCATCCGCACAACGGCCGACAAAAATGCAGTCGCCCTCCGAAGCAAGGCGTTTCATTTCCTCGGATTGAATGCTGAAAACGCGATCGGTGATAATGTGGTCATTCGTGCCGAAGGCGGAAAGACCCCCGTTATAAGCGGACATGGCAAGCGAATAAAGGAAGCTTGATGTAGCCTGCTCATCCGCTTTTTCGAATGTTTCACGCGGGATGCCGTGCTTTTCGGCGATAGCCACAAGCACTTCGCGGTCGTAACACGGAATTCCCATGAGCTCGGATAAACGGCTCCCGATCTGAGAACCGCCCGAAGCATATTGACGCCCGATAGTAATAATTCTGTGCATGATTCCACTCCTTACGGTATTATAATAATATTATAGCAAATTCCGCGGGAATTTCAAGCAATTTTTTCAGCCGATGATTGAAAAGTGCGAATTTTAATGGTATAATCATAATGAAATCTTTCGCGAAATTCAGGACGGCACATGAAATACGATTATCTTCTTTTCGATCTGGACGGCACTTTGGTGGATACCCTGCGCGGTGTCGTGATATCAGCCCAATATGCGCTCACAAAATACGGAATATACCGTTCGCTCGATGAACTTAAACCCTTCCTCGGCCCGCCTCTGAGATTTTCCTTCATGAACTTTGCGGGCTTGACGGAGGAACAGGCGGCAGAAGCGATCGGCTACTATCGCGAAAAATACAATAAAATCGCACTTGATGAATCGAAGCTTTTCGACGGCATTCCGGAGCTGCTTGAGCTCCTGCTTCGCCACGGTTACAGGCTGGGCGTGGCAACATCAAAATATGAAGAATACGCAGGCATAATGCTTTCATATTTTGGTATAGCGGATAAATTCGAATACATCACCGGTTCTAATCTGGACGAGAGCATAAGCACAAAGGATCAAGTCATAGAAGAAGCCTTGCGCAGGTTCGGAATATCGTCCGCGCGAAGGAATGCTCTCATGGTCGGCGATATGAAATACGATGACATCGGCGCGAAAAAATCGGGCATAGATTCACTCGGCATTTATACGGGAACAGCCCGTCCCGGCGAACATGAGGAAGCGGGAGCAACATACATCGCCCGGTCATTTGAGGAAGCCGGTATTATGCTGACAACACCTCCGCTCGGTTGATAAGGGATTCGATTTATTCGGTTTGCCCGCCGCAGGCAATTCGTTCCAAAAACTCGATATATTTTCTTCTGACACGCTTGGTGTTGTAAAGCAGCAATATCGCGGCGATAATCCAGACAGCCAGCAAAATATTCACGGTGTAAAGAGCACTTCCGCGCAATATCACCTCATGGCGGACATAAAACAGCAGAGCGGTTATGAGCAGGACGGTTATATAGTCGGCAATAGATTTTGTAAATACTCCCTTTATGCTGCTGCCGCTGCCGTTTGCGGACATTTTCCCTCGGAAAACGCAGCAAAACGGTTCATGTACCATACGAGCCTTGCGAACGAGCCGGACCTTACGGCCTTTACGGTCCGCAACGAATATAAGATCCAATGTGTCGTCACATCCGGCAAATCGAGCGGGTGATGTCATTTCATCCCATCGTGCTTCAAGCTCTTCCGCTTTATAATTGCTCTTAATTTCGACCATTTCGGCTACCTCTTGAACTTGTTATCCGTGATGCTTTTATTATAGCATTTCAACCTCGGCAAGTCAATCCGCTTTGCAGATAAGGAGAACGGCGAATGCAATCTCTGATCAGAAAAATCAAATACTTTTCCCGAAAAGTTTCGGCTAGCAGGATCGGCGCATATTCCGCTCAGACGGCTTATTTTATGTTTTTCTCTCTTGTGCCGCTCGTCGTTCTGCTGCTTTCGCTTATTTCGAGGTTGAATTTTACTTCATCCTCCGAATATCTCACAAACACCGCGAAAGAGATTTCGCCCAGCATACTGAAAGGTTTTTTCTCCGATTATTTCAAGGAAATCATAGGCTCGAACACGCTTTCGTTAACGATCGTTTCGGCATTTGTTCTGCTGTGGTCGGCATCAAAGGGAATATTTTCGATAATCGGAGGGCTCAACTCAGTCTATGATGTGCGTGAGTCGCGTAATTATTTCCTCCTGCGCATACTCGCGGTTTTCTATACCCTCGTTTTTATAGTGATACTTCTTATCGCACTGTTTCTGATGGTATTCGGCAAAACAATCGCAAACTATATGTATTCCCTCTTTCCGAATCTGAAGGGGTTGGTATATGTGGTATCTTCCCTGCGTTTTATAATAGGCTTTCTGATGTTGGTTGCATTCTTCCTTTTGCTTTATAAAGCACTGCCGAGCAAAAAGGTGCGGTTTTCCGACCAGATGCCCGGTGCGATGATTTCAGCCACGGGGTGGGTGTCGTTTTCAATACTCTTTTCATTCTTTATCGACAATTTCAGCAACTATTCCAAGCTTTACGGCTCGCTTGCGGCGGTTATGATCCTGCTTCTTTGGCTATATGTCTGTATGTATATAATGTTCATCGGCGCAGAGGTAAATTCCATACTTTCGCAAAATGACAGCTGATATATTTTCAACCGAAAGTATGCCCGTTTCGTGTTGACTTATGTAAACTGAAGTGATATAATCTACCCAGAACAATTACGGAGAATAAATCATATGCTTTTTGCCGATCTTTTATTTATCTACGGTTTTTTTGTAGTCTGCTTTATCGCATATTTTGCGTTCAAAAGCATACGTGCCCGTAATGCGGTGCTTATCTTCTTTTCGCTTTTGTTTTATGCCTACGGCGAACCGAAGCGGATCGTTATTTATTTACTGGGAATTGCCGTAAACTACGGTCTTTCGCTGCTCCTTGCGCCGACAAACAGTCAACGCAGGCGGAAAACTGCACTTGTTATTTCAATATTATTCAATATCGGTATGCTTGCGGTATTCAAATACACCGATTTTGTGATTGACAATATCAATTCGATCTTCGGAGCATCCATCAAGCCCACCGGTATCGTAATGCTTGTCGGCATCAGCTTCTACACCTTCAGAATGATATCGTATATGGTCGATGTGTATTGGGAAAAGGTCGAGCTCCAGCGTAATTTCGGGAAGCTTCTGCTCTTTATTTCCCTCTTCCCCACCGTCACCGCAGGTCCTATCGTTCGTTATACGACAATCGGCAGCGAGCTGACAGAACGTACATCCTCCGCAAATGATGTGTACGAAGGTTTTATGCGCGTGATATGCGGGCTTTCGAAAAAAGTCATCATTTCCGATAACCTCGGACTGCTTGTCAACAAGTGCTTCGGCGAAAACATTTCCGAAGCCTCCGTTGCCGCAACATGGGTCGGCGTAATTGCATACACACTCCAGGTATATTATGATTTCTCCGGATATTCAGATATAGCAATCGGCATGGGTCGTATATTCGGCTTCCACTTTGATGAAAACTTCAATTACCCCTTCATTTGCCGCAGTATTTCTGAATTTTGGCAAAGATGGCATATGTCACTCGGCAGTTTCTTCCGCGATTACCTGCTTTATCTGCCGATATTCGGGCACCGTTTGCCCACCGTTTCCCTGTTTCTCGTATGGTTCACGACCGGCCTGTGGCACGGCGCAAGTTGGAACTATGTAATCTGGGGTTTGTATTTCGGCATATTTATATATATCGAAACGCTGCTCGGTAAAAAGCGGCTCAAAAAAATCCCGACACCCGTCATGCACATTTACAACAAACTTGTTATAATCGTCGGATTCGGCATTTTCAAATTCACTTCCATGTCCGATATGGGCAATTTCTTCAAAAACCTTGTCGGTGCAAACGGAAATGCCTTTACGGATGATACATTCAAAGCCGCGGTAACACCTTATGTGTTCCTGCTCGCATTGGCAATAATCGCAAGCTTTCCGATATTCTCCGCCTTCAAAAAGCGCCTTGCCGCCTCGGGTGAAGGCATTCAGTCCGCTGTCATGATATGCGGAACGGTTGTTGCGGTGGCATTGCTGTTTGTAGATACCACGCTTATCGTAAAGGCACTCGGCTCGAATGTTCCGTTCCTTTATGCCAAGAACTTCTGAGGAGGTAGCAGAGTAAAATGAAAAAGACCGTTACGGCTGTTTGTCTCACTCTGATAGTGCTGACATTCGTGTTTATGTTTGTATACTGCACATTTTTTCCGCGGGAGAAGCTTTCGGATTATGTCAACCTGAAAGAGAAGCCTGTTTTCTCGCTTGAAAGCCTGTTCAGCGGTGAATATTTCAGCGGCATGTCGCAATATTTCACCGATACCGTCCACGGGCGCGATCGCTTTATAGATTATGAAGCCCGCATACGTTCACTTTACGGCGTGACGGAAAATGAAACCGTCCACAAAGTCGACGGTTCGACCGAAAACACATCGAGCGCGGATGCTTCTTCATCATTGCCCGATCAAACCGAAAGCATCAGGGATTTCGATATCTCTCACAACAGCAATCCCGGCACGTATGACAGCAGCGAAGAAGTGTCCTACAATCCGAACGAAACCTCCGAAGACAAGCAGGGTGCGGAAATTTCCGGCTCGATACTCATCGTCGGCTCGCGCGGGATGGAACTATTCGGCGGGAACGATGCCCAGGCGGTTCGTTTTGCGCAGGTGCTTAACGAATTTGCGGAATCGCTTGACCCCTCAATCAAGGTGTATTCCATGCCCGTACCAAAGGCAAGCGCGTATTATCTTGCATTGGCGGATACCGAAAAATACAATTATTATCTCTCCCGCAATAAAGATACGATGGACATCATCCGCGAAAATCTTTCCGATCGCGTTACGGATATAAATGTCTATAATGTGCTCGGCGTTCATTCCAACGAACACATTTACTTCCGCACTGACCACCACTGGACGGCTTTAGGCGCTTATTACGGCGCAAAGACTTTCTGCGAAAAGGCAGGGCTCGGGATATCGGATATCAGCGAATACCGCAAGTATGTCCGCGAGAATTATGTCGGAACGCTTTATAAATTCTCCGGAAACAACCCTGTCCTGCTCAACAATCCCGAAGATCTCGAAACCTATGTTCCGCCCGTTAATTACAGCATCAAGTATTACAGCAACAAGGATTTCACCGGTGAGATCGATCATTTCGACACCTCCAACGGCGAACAGTACACCGGGCTTTATTGGTTCTATCCGGATAAATACAGGAGCGAATGGTATTCGACCTTCCTCCACGGCGACATTAACTCGGTTATTATCAAATCCGAAGCCTGCCACAACGGCAGAAAGCTGCTGCTTGTGAAGGACAGTTACGGAAATGCACTTCCCCAGTATCTTCTTGAAGCATACGAGGAAATATATGTTGTCGACGGCAGAACCTTTACGGTGCCGCTTCGCAGCATTATCAACGATTACGGTGTAACCGATGTTCTTTTTGCGGAAAGCCTCTTTTCCGCCGTAAGCGAAACAATAATCAACCAGATCAAGGAGCTTTGCAAATAACATGAAAGCAAACAGAAGAAAGAAGTATTATTTACTGATCATTCCCTTTATTGTCGCCGTGCTTCTTATTGCTTGCGACACGACGACCGAGAATTCTTCACAGCCGGGCACCTTGTCTGCGGCATCTCAGTCCTCTTCATCGGGGACATCGTCCTCCGGCGACGCCGACAGCTCTTCCGAATCGGATAATACCTACACGCGCACCATCTCCGGAATAGCCATACTCATCGACGGTTCCGATACGCTTGAAAAGATCGGACTTTATTGCGATCCATACAACGGTGAAGCGGAGATTACAGTAAAGGGCGATAAGAATGTCATCGATTCCCTTCTCTCCTCCGACATTTCCGCTGTTATAGATGTCAGTACAGCAGCGGAGGCGGGTACAAACGAATTTCTTATACAGTACAAAGCCCCCGAGGGAGTTGATATCATATCCGCACAGCCGCTCAACGCCGCCGTTGAGATCAAAAAGAAGGAGACCACGATCGTTCCTCCCGTAAATGACGGTGCATATATCGCCAACCGCGGAATACTTATTTCCGGCAACCGCGGAATGGAACAGTACGGCGGAACCGCAAAGGCGGGCGCAAACACCGGCGCAAAGGTCAATCAGTTCAAGACAGCTCTCACCGAGGCAGGTATAAACGCGAATGTCTATGTACTTTGTCCCCCGCTTGCAAGCGCGTTCTATGCGCCTTCCAAATATCCGAATTCCATCGAAAATCACAAAAACTGCTTCGGAGCGCTTGCCGATTCGCTTATCGATGTAAAATATGTCGATGTTATCGCGGCTCTTGCCGGACACGTTGATGAAGAAATCTACGCACGCACCGATCACCATTGGAATGCGCTCGGCGCTTACTATGCCGCACAGCAGCTTGCAAGAGTTGCAGGTACGCCCTTCGACGATCTTTCCACCTTCACTTCCAACAGCGAATCCGGTTATCTCGGCACTTTGGCAACATGGTCTCAGGCGCCGGAATTGAAGAATAACCCCGAAACCTTTACATGGTACATACCCTCCCGTGCGTACACGGTCGAATATAATTCAAAGGATAAATTCACTGACACCATCACAGGCAGAACGCTCTTCTCCGGTGCGAAAGGATACACCAAATTTATCTACGGCGATTCCTATGCAACGCACATTTACAGCGACCTTAATACCGGCAGATCGCTTCTGCTCATCAAGGACAGCTACGGCAATGCACTTGCGCCGTTCCTCGTCGGCTCGTACGATCATGTATATATTGTCGACAGCCGCGAATTCAAGCTTAATGTGAAGACCTTTATCACCGAATACGGTGTCACCGATGTTTGCCTATCAATGTCTGCATTTGCCGTTACCGGCGACTTCATGACCAAGGTAAACAATATGCTCAATTATTAAAAGGAGAAAAAATGCCTAAAACAGATTATCCTCTTGACATTTCCGCGGTGACGCTGAACCGCCGCAAGACACGCAGAGCGCTTCTTGAAGACGGGAGCAAAAGAATCAAAAAGAAAATCGCCGTTTTGGGCGGCTCCACAACAAATGATATAGTAAAGACTCTTGAGGTATATCTTCTCTCCGAGGGGATCGAACCGGAATTCTACCAATCGGAATACAACCGCTTCTGGCAGGATGCCATGTTTGAAAACCCCGAATTGAAGGAGTTTTCACCTGATCTCATCTATATCCACACAAGCTACCGCAACATCGAGGGGTTTCTCCCCTCCGCTTCAGACACGCAGGAAGCGGTCGATGAGATGCTCGCCGAAATGTATTCATATTACGAAAAGATGTGGATACGCCTGCGCGAAGAGTATGCCTGCCCCGTCATTCAGAATAATTTTGAGCTGCCTCCCTACCGCCTCTTCGGCAATCGCGATTGCTGGGATATTCACGGCACAATATCCTTTATAAACAGGCTTAACGAAAAATTCTGCGCATACGCGCGTGAAAACGGCGGCTTTTACATTTGCGATATAGCTTATGTTTCCGCCTGCTTCGGTTTGGATGCATGGTATGATGACGAAGCATGGTATATGTATAAATATGCCTTTTCCGCAGATGCCACGCCTTATGTTGCTTTCAACCTTTCCCATATAATAAAATCGATTTTCGGGAAGAATAAAAAGGTCATAGCTCTTGATCTTGACAATACCCTTTGGGGCGGTGTTGTCGGCGATGACGGTGTAGAAGGCATCGATATCGGCGAAGAAACCGCAACGGCAGAATGCTACAAGGCGTTTCAGGAATATTTGAAAAAGCAGAAAAGCATCGGCATTATGCTGACTGTTGCATCAAAAAACGATCACGAAAATGCCATCGCCGGGCTCAATCACCCGGAAGGCGTTCTTCGCCCCGACGATTTTATCGTAATCAAGGCAAACTGGGAAACGAAGGACAGAAACCTTGCCGAAACAGCTGCCGAAATGGATTTGGGTATTGATTCGTTCGTTTTTGCCGATGATAACCCCACGGAACGCGAGCTTGTCAGAAGAAGTCTTCCGGCCGTTTCGGTTCCCGAAATGCTTCGCCCCGCGGATTATATCCGCACGATCGACCGCAACGGATATTTTGAAGTCACCGCTTTTTCCGCAGATGACCTCAAACGGAACGATATGTACAAGGCAAATGTAAAGCGTGCCTCGCAACAGCACGAGTTCACCGATTATAACGAATATTTGAAAAGTCTTGACATGCGTGCCGAGATAAAATCATTCTCCCCCGTTTATATCCCGCGCATAACGCAGCTCACCAACAAATCCAATCAGTTCAACCTCACTACCCGTCGCTACACTCAACCCGAAATCGAAGAAGCCGCGGCAGATAATAACAAGATTACCCTCTACGGCAAAATGGAGGATGCCTACGGCGACAACGGTGTCGTGAGTGTTGTTATCGGCGCGTTAGACGGCAATGCCTGCAGGATTGAGCTTTGGCTCATGAGTTGCCGTGTTCTGAAAAAGAAGATGGAATACGCAATGCTCGACACGCTTGTTGCAAGGTGTGCGGCAAAAGGTGTGAGCGAAATTTTCGGGTATTACTACCCCACCGCCAAAAACGGAATGGTCAAGAATCTTTACGGTGATTTCGGCTTCGAAAAGATTTCCGAGGACGAAAATGGCAATACCGTATGGCAGCTTAAAATTGACGGATACAGCAATCAAAATGATGTTATAAAAGTCGAAAGCGAGGAACATTAAATGACAGAGCAAGTGATTTTCGAACGCCTTACCGCGGTTTTCCGCGATATCTTCGATGATGATTCAATAACCATCGGCAGGCAGACGACTGCCGACGATATTGAGGATTGGGACAGTCTTGAGCATATACGCCTTATAGGTGCCGTCGAGCGCGAGTTCGGTGTAAAGTTCACCATGAAGGAAGTAAGCTCCATGAAGAATGTCGGTGAAATGGCGGATATCATCGCAGAAAGATCGGCAAAATAATCCAAAACAAAAAAACCGGGAAGCACCCTTCCCGGTTTTTTATATTCGATTATCTAATTAAAAACCTTATTCAGCTAACGCCGGCACCCGAATGATACATAAACGAACACTCGGCGGCACTTTGCCGGATTGCTCTTGAAAACGCCGCATCAGCAAGCGGAAACGGCGCTCATCGCAGTTCTCTGATCATACCGATGATAACCGGCGCAAGATGCCGTGCAATGACCTTTCTGCCGTGTTCGGCAGGGTGAACACCGTCCTCCGAAAACAGCTTCGGATCGTGTCCCAAAGTTTCGGAAGCAAGTATTCCGTCAAGCGGAACATATCTGTCGGCATACTTAAACGCAAGCTTGCGGGTCACATCTATTTTGCCGTCAAGGTCTTCGCGGTAATTGTCGCGCCCCATTCCGTATATAAGAAACGGATCGATAAGTATAATCTTGGCGTGAGTATTCTCTTTTATCCTGCGGAGGAGTGTTTCGTAATTTTCGCAGAATTGCTCATCGGAGGTGGGGTCGTCACGATCATAGCGGCGCCATGTATCGTTCACGCCGATAAGTATCGTAACGATATCCGGATTAATGTCCACAAAATCGCTTTGAGAGCGTTCGAGAAGATCCTTTGTGCGATTTCCGCTGACGCCGAGGTTGATAAATTCTATATCATCCTCCGGAAGAGCGGTACGGATAAGCTCTGCCGTATATTTGACATATCCGGGGCCGAGTTCATGGTAATCGGCATAATTTCTGCCGGCATCGGTAACGCTGTCGCCTTGAAACAGTATTTTCATTTCGGTTCCCCTTTCAGAAGCGCTCGTTTGTTTCGAAATAATCGATCTTCATGGCATGGCGCACATCGGCAAGAGTTTTCGCCGCAGTTGCGCGTGCCGTTTCACAGCCCGATTTAAGAATGTCATACACATCATCGATATGGGCTTCCCAATACGCACGCTTTTCTCTTATGGGCGCAAGCTCGGATTGAATGACATTGTTCAAGAATTTCTTGACCTTTACATCACCGAGGCCGCCGCGCTGATAATGCGCTTTGAGCTCATCGAGCGAGGAATAATCCGGCAGAAATTCCGCAAAATGCTCGGGACGGCAAAAAGCATCAAGATAAACAAAAACGGGATTGCCTTCGGTTTTCCCCGGGTCTTCAACACGGATGTGGTCGGGATCAGTAAACATGGACATGATCTTGGTCTTGATATCGTTCGGTTCATCCGAAAGGTAAATGCAGTTGCCGAGCGATTTACTCATTTTGGCTTTTCCGTCCGTGCCGGGCAGGCGCAGGCAGGCACTGTTGTCCGGGAGAATTATCTTCGGATCGGTAAGTGTGTCGCCGTATACGGAATTGAATTTATGCACTATCTCCTTGCATTGCTCGATCATGGGCATCTGATCCTCGCCAACGGGAACCGCCGTAGCGCGGAAAGCGGTTATATCGGCAGCCTGGCTTATCGGATAGCAGAAAAAACCGACGGGAATGCTTGCCTCGAAATTGCGCATCTGTATCTCGGCTTTAACGGTCGGATTGCGCTGAACGCGCGAAACCGTAACAAGGTTCATGTAATAAAAGGTGAGTTCCGTCAGTTCCGGTACCGTCGATTGAATGAAGATAACGGATTTTTCGGGATTGATACCGCAGGAAAGGTAATCAAGCGCAACCTGAATAATATTCTGGCGAACCTTCTCCGGATGTTCGGCGTTGTCCGTAAGTGCCTGCGCATCTGCGATCATAATGTATATTTCATCGAAATTGCCGGAATTCTGCAGTTCCACGCGCCTTTTGAGCGAGCCTACATAATGCCCTACATGAAGCCTCCCGGTGGGACGGTCGCCGGTCAATATCACCTGTTTCATACTGTACCTCTGATTTGCTCTGATTTTTGTTGATTATAGCATAATAGTGCCGATTCGTCAATACACGCACGAAAAAAGAACGCCCCCGAAGCGCCGTAAACGGCTGATTTCGGGAGCGAGTTTTTATTGATAGTGCAAAAACTTGCGCGGACCGTAAACATACAGGAATCTGAACAAAACCTCAGCGAGAATCGCAAAAACCGCGGAAACAATGCACAGGTAAGCGACTGAACCGATATGGCAGGTGAAATACACCACTCCGACCGCCGCACCGACGATCAGCCCGCCGAAGGACGAAGCAAACGCGGCAAAGCTCTGCTTTATCGGAATGATCTCGGAAGACCAATTAAAATCCGGATTTCGCATTCCGAGCATCATATTGAAAAACGCAAGTACAAAAACATACAGCAGCGTCACAGCGAAAACCAACACGGCTTCCGCAAACGAAAGCCTTAACGCGATTGTTCCGCAAAAATCCGTAAATATTACCGGTAGTATCGTCAAAATGATATGGACGGAAAGCTTGCTTTTGATGACCTGCCACGGCTTGATCGGCAATGTAGAAAGTATCCAAAGCGACTTTCCTTCCAAAGAAACAGAGGGAGCGGCGATATTCACCATGCTCGTAAGGGCACAAATAGCCGCAGCCAAAACCGGAGCCGCGCTGAAGTCCTCTGAAAGAGCAAAAGCATCCGCAATCCCGCCTCAGCGCGCCAAAAGATAAATGCCGGCAGCAGGAATTAACAGCAATCCCAGACCGCAATTCAGCATATAATTCGGGTTTGACAAAAAGCGTTTGAATTCCTTGGAAAGGAGTGCTGCATCCGCGCTTTTAACTTTGCCGACGGAAATGGGTTTCGTCTGCACGGCGAGGGATTTGCCGCCGTCGTGGCGATCCGCGTAAAGCTCCTTGTGATCATAATACAGGTAAGTGCGACAAGCACCGCAACACCGGCAAGCAGCCCCACCGAACAAGCTATATTTCCATCACCCGCACAACCGAAGAGGTACACCACATATGCCTTTCCTTTTATGATGCCGGCGTACACCTCCGCGTTTTCTAAAATATCGCTGATAATATCCTGAGCTTTGAAATAAACAAAGTAATACAAACCGAAAAATACGAGCGATACAATAACAGTAATAAAGCTTTTGTTTTTAAGCTTTACACTGATCTTTGCGACGACATATCCCAAAAGACAGGAAAGCAGCATTACTATGCCAGAAACGGATATCAAAAACAGCAGCGGCGTAATAACCGAGGATATACTAAACGGAGCGAATATCCAATATACAATTGATGCCGGAATAATGACAACCGAGGAATACATCAGGCCCATAAGATATACGCCGAGCAGCCGCGATGCAATGATATACCCCACAGGGATGGGCATCGAAAGCAGCAGGTCATTATCTTTTGCAAGGTAAAGCCCCGCGAATGTATTAAATACACTGCCGAATGTTCCGAGGAAAATGCCTAGCAAGCCGAAGCCCGCAAAATAAAACCATCCCATATCTACGGCAATCAATAGCACACTCTGCAAGGCAAGAATAGCAAAGAAGCCGCCGATAAACACCATAAGAGCGCCAAACAGTACAAACATCAGCACAGCCGATGCGGCGGAACGCTTGACATTCCTTTTTGTGTCATACAAATAGCTGCGGAGCATTTCCGCAAACTGCTTTTTAAGCAGCGTTTTCAGCATTATTCTCCCTCCAGTTCAAGAAAGACTTCCTCAAGGCTGTCGTCGCCCTTCACTTCCTCCATTGTGCCGGAGCGTATAAGCTTGCCGCTTTTTATGATCGCGATTTTGTCGCAAAGCTTTTCCGCAACCTCAAGAACATGGGTGGAAAAGAATATCGCGCCGCCGTTATCGCATACTTCCCGCATCATACCTTTGAGCGAGAACGATGCCTTCGGGTCGAGCCCGACAAACGGTTCATCCATGATAATCAATTTCGGTTCGTGTATCCACGCGGCGATAATCGCAAGCTTTTGCTTCATCCCGTGCGAGTACGCGCTTATCGGCTTGCCGAGATCATTATATATCTCGAAAGCATCGGCGTACTTTTTGATCCTTTCACTGCGCTTTGCCTTATCTATACCGTAAATATCCGTGATGAAATCAAGGTATTTCATCCCGGTCATGAACTCATACAGATCGGGGTTATCGGGTATATATGCCAGCATCTGCTTGCATTTGATCGGTTCATCGGTAATGGAATGTCCACCGATCGTTATTTTCCCTTCGTCAAAATGCAGTATTCCGACAACGGATTTGATTGTCGTCGTCTTCCCTGCTCCGTTATGACCGATAAAGCCGTATATCTCCCCCGGCGCTATATGGAGCGAAAGATTGTCCACGGCTTTCTTTTCGCCGTATGTTTTTGTAAGATTTTCAATTTTCAGCACGCTATACACCTTCTTTATATAACAGTTGGTATTTATAATACGCTGTCATTATACTATGTAATGTGCTAATGTCAATACTTGCGCGTTCGGTGTTTTTTACAAACTATCCTTTCTCAAGAACGGGGTGCTGTGCAGCTATATCAAACCGCCGGCGGGTATGCAGGCACTTCTTCAACGGTTTTATAATTCGGCACAATGTTTTTGCAAAAATCTATTGACAACAACCGCCGCCCGTGATATAATCTCTCTTGCTGTCGAAAAGGCAGTATCTGGGTGTGGCGCAGTTTGGTAGCGCGCTACCTTGGGGTGGTAGAGGCCGCTGGTTCAAGTCCAGTCACTCAGACCATATCGAGTATTCATAAGGGATTTGACCTATGAATACTCGATTTTTCTATAGGCCTTAACGTTTTTAATTCAGATTCCGTTCGCGGATATCGAAATACTTTTGCATCTCTTAAAGACGGTCATCCGTTTCTGCGACTTGACGACAGTGAATTTTTGCCCAGCATCGGTGCAGCCGCATATGCAGACATCGATCATGTACTGCATCCTACGGCGGCAGGTCTGCTGATGTTCGGAAATGAATATGATATTGTTCG
>CAVLDN010000003.1:0-125019 GCA_963661975.1 bacterium | reverse complement strand
TGGCAGGGATGGCTGGAATCGAACCAACGAAATGCCAGAGTCAAAGTCTGGTGCCTTACCGCTTGGCGACATCCCCTTATGCTTGGTTATTATATATCGCACACGGCGTTTTGTCAACCGCTATTTTTGCCGTTGCAAATGCGGGGAAAGTATGGTAAACTGTCTGTAGTAATATCGGAGGTTTTCGAAATGAGAAAGTATATCGCACTCGCGCTGCTTGTATTTACGCTTCTTTCCGTGCTTGCCGCAATGCCCGCTGCGGCGGCGGATATTTATGCGCAGACCGACGTTCCGAAGATATTCATCACGACACAGACAAATGTCACGCGCGATTACTGCGCAGCCACGGTACGCGTTATAGATAAAAAGGGCGGCACGGAGCCGGAGCTTTCCGACACCGGCGCAAAGGTCAAGATCCGCGGAAATTCCACCTCCTCCGGCGCGAAAAAACCCTTCAACATCAAGTTTTCTTCCAAGACCGACCTGCTCGGGATGGGCAAGAACAAAAAATGGTGCCTGCTTGCCAACTGCTACGAAAAAACACTGCTGCGCAATCAGACGGTGCTGGATTTTTCCGCGGCAATCGGGCTTGCGTACACGCCGAAATACCGCGTGTGCGATGTTTATCTTAATGAAAAATTCCTCGGCAGCTACCTTGTCACCGATGCGATCGGCGTTTCAAAAACCCGCGTGGATATAGATACCGATGAAAACGAGTTCATTTTGGAACGCGATTCCTATACCGACGAGGGAACGACCTATTTTACCACCGATATTTACGGCATCCGCTTCGGCATAAACGAGCCGGAAGAGCAGACGGCGGAGCAAAAGGCGTGGCTTCTCGATTTTATCGCAAAGGCGGAACGCGCGCTTGAGGGCGGCAACCTTGAGGAGATCGAAAAGTATTTCGATGTGGATTCCATGGTGGATTTCTATATCGTGCTCGAATATTTCAAAAACGTTGATGTCGGCACGGGCAGCACCCGCTTTTATATAAAGGACGGCAAGATATACGGCGGCCCCGTGTGGGATTTCGACCTTTCCGCCGGGAACTGCAGTTCCGATTATTACGTGGATTATAATAATATCGGCACCTCCGGCAACAGCTGGGAGGGGCTGTGGTGCGAACGTATGTGGTTTCGCCCGCTGCTTGCAATACCCTCCGTGCATGAAAAGATTGTCGCGCGATACGCCGAATTGCAGGATGAAATCATAAACCTTTATGCCGATAACACGCTCGGCGGGAACTATATCGACCGTATGCTTGCAAAGTACGGTGAATCCTTTCGCCGCAATTACAAAGAGGCGGGTTGGAGCGACAGTGTTCGCTATAATATTTTCGAGCGCACCCCGGATAAGGGCTACGAGGCGAACCTTGCCTATTACCGCACCTGGCTGGAAAAGCGCAACGAATGGCTGAAAGCCGAATGGGGAATAGACGATAAAATAACCCTGCTGCCCGGCAGCGGCGCAAAGGCGGACGGATGGTTTATCCGCGATGTGAAAGAAAAGACCGCCGCGGGCGCAGTCTCCGCCGATGCGGATGCCGTGTTCGGCGGTAAAAAGCTCGGGGCAGGCGAATATCTTCCCACCGGCGCCCTGCTCACGCGCGGGGGCGCGGGGTATTGTGTCATCGTTCGCGGCGATATCAGCACAAACGGCGTTCTCGATTCCGTGGATTGCCTTTATCTCAAACGGCTCGTGCTGCAAACCGTGTCACTCGGCTATGCCGAAACGCTTGCCGCGGATATCACGGGCGACGGCAGGACCGATCCCTACGATTACCTCCTGCTCAAACGCCATGTCCTCGGGACATATAGCATATACGGTTGATAATTTCACCTTTTTGGTGATGCGAACGAAAACCGCGTTCTCGATCTCGAGGATCTGCTTGTCATAAAGCGTATGGTGATGCAGAGCGGGGATACCTCCTTTGTGAGCCGTACGGGAAGGGCTTATTCCGATATTGACGGCAACGGCAAGATAGATGCGGTGGATTATCTGCTTGCAAAGCGTATGTATCTCGGCACATCGGAGCTTAAATCCGTTTCGTAAATACGTAAATACACAAAAAGGGCTGCAGAAACGCTTGCAGCCCTTTGGTTTTGTTTTATGCTTTACTGTTATTCGGCGCTTTCGGCTTTTTCGGCTGTTTGCGTCTGTTCCTCCGCGGGGGCGCGGTTTTCCGCATCCGGGAGCTTCTTGCCGAGGTATTCCGGGAGCGCAAGTCCGCTCATCGCAAAGACCTCTTCAAGCGGGGGCACGCTTTTCATCATGCCGGAAAGGAAGTTCGCCGTTGCCGTTTTGCCGTTGCCGCTCTGACCGTTGTCCCACACGGTGACCTTGTCGATCTTGATGTTCTTCACGGCTTCGACCTGTATCTTCATAAGCTCCTCGAGCTTGTCGGCTATCATCAGCTTGAGCGCCGCATCGGCATCGCCGCCGGCAGATTTTACGATCTCGGCAAAGCCGGCGGCCTGCTTGCGGAGTATTTCCTCCATACCGCGGGCTTCCGCCTCCATGCGGGCATATATCGCATCCGCTTCGCCCTTTGCCTTGCGGCGGATCTGTTCGGCTTCCGCCTCCGCCTGCAGTTCAAGCTTGCGCTTGTTGATCTCGGTTCCGACGATAACATCGGCTTCCAGCGTCGCTTTTTCACGCGCGCTGCGCGCTTCTTCGGCGGCGCGTTCGGCATCGTAGGATTCCTCCAACGCCTTTGCCGCCTGTATCTTTTCCGCCGCCGTGGCAATGCGCTGTGCTTCCGCCTGCTTTTCGCGCAGGGTGGCGTTGCTCATTGCTATTTCGGTTTTGGAAAGGTTTTCGCCCTGTATCGCTTCCGCGTCGGCTTTCGAAACGTTTATGCGTTCATCCATGCGGGCGTTTGCTTCGCCTATGGAGCCGTCGCGTTCCTTTTCGGCAACGCTCTTTTTCGCATCGTTGATCGCCTTTGCCGCCGCTTCTTTACCCAGCGCGACTATATAGCCGCTCTCGTCGCTGATATCGGTGACATTGACGTTTATCAGCCGCAGACCGATCTTTTTAAGCTCGACCTCAACATTGCGGGAGACGGCTTCCAGGAATTTGTCGCGGTCGGTGTTGATCTCCTCGATGTCCATCGTCGCGATGATAAGTCTGAGCTGGCCGAATATGATATCCTTTGCAAGCTCCTGTATCTGACCGAGCTGCAAGCCGAGCAGGCGCTCAGCCGCGTTCTGCATCACACCCGGTTCGGTAGAAATACCGACGGTGAAGCTGGAGGGAACATCAATGCGGATGTTCTGCTTGGAAAGTGCGTTGCGCAGATCGACCTGAATGGAAAGCGGTGTCAGATCGAGAAAGCGGTAGGATTGCAGCACCGGGAAGATGAAAGCCGCGCCGCCGTGGATACAGCGGGAGCTTCGCGTGGTGCCGTCCGCATTTTTGCCGACTTTACCGTAAATGACGAGTACCTTGTCCGAGGGGCATTTTCTGTACCTCGAAAAGATCCACATCACGAGCGAAAAGCCGAGCAATACGATGACCGTAACAAGAATGATCGCGTTAAGACTCATTGTTTTTCTCCTTTTATGATGATTGTTTTTTGTTCTTTCTGCGGACAACGAGCGTATTTCCGCCCGTTATGCCGATAACGGTTATCTCCTCGCCGAAAATCATATCCTGCGGGTCGTCCGTGACAGCCGCCTTTTCGGATATCCGTTCGCCGACAAGCACATTGACCTTGCCCGCTCCCGCGCGCGCCCCCGGTATGCGGATATAAACCGTGCCGCTTGCGCCGAGAAAATCGCGGATCTTTTCCGTTCCGTCATACTGCAGCGAAAGGATCCATTTCATGAAAAGCGCAACGGCGATCATGGCGGCAAATCCGGAGGCAAGCGCCACAAGCACTGCGGGGAAGCCCTTCATGCCGTTGTCCGTACAGACAACGCCTGCCCAGCCCAGCACCGAGAAGAACGCGATTATCCCGCGGAATGTAAAGAGGCGAAGTCCGCCGTCCGTTTCAAACGCGTGCATGTGCGGCACATCCGAATCGGCGGGAATATCGGGTATGCCGTCGCCGTCGATATCTATGCCTCCTTCAAGACTGCCGAAATCGCCGTCGATATCACCGGCATCACCGCCGATATCACCGGCATCGCCGCAGCCGTCATCCGCGGTGTGACCGCCTATGCCGATGATCATCAATACCGTCTGGATCAGCAGTATCAGCGTTGCGGGAACGGCAATGCAGGCAAAGACCTGCCCCATGTTCGTGAGCGACATCCACCATTCCGTCATTGTAATCCCCCCTTATGGATCAGTCGAGTGTGTCTATTGTGTTTTCGGACAGCCGCTTGTACTGTGCCGAATAATACGCAAAAAGCATTGAAATCAGAACCTTTTTCAAGCGGTTCTTTGCGCCGGGGAAAGGTTCGCGGAAGCTCTCCGTGACCGTTTCGGCGGTTTTTTCCATGCTCGCCCTGTCGGTTCCGCACGACGGAATACATTCGATAAAATAAAGGTAAAGCTCGTTATCGCCGAGAATATCGTCGCTTTCGTCATTAAGCCTGCCGTTGATATAGGAAAGCAGATCGGTTATCTTTTCGATCAGAAGGACATCGCGCAGCATATTGATTATCGCAATGCGGCAGAACTGACGCTGCGTGTAAAGCTTTTTCACGGGCGGCACAAGGAACCCGCGTTTCACCCAATTTTGGATAACATAAGGTTCCAGCCCGGTAAGAAAGGCGATCTGTGAAAGTGTCAGCCCGCCGCACATGAATATGTTGTCGAGCACATTTTTCACCTCTGCGGCATTGGGGGCATCAATCTCGATCGTTGTCCCCGGAAGTGTGTTTTCCATTCCCGCCGGCCTCCTTTCCTGCTTTTTACAATTTGATTATATCACACGGTCAAATGATTGTCAATAGAGTTCCGAAGATTTTTCAAGGGCGGCACTATTGACATTTCCTTACCGTACGGGTTAAAATGTATCGCAGAAAGGGGCATAAAAATGGAACTTATAAAAATCAACGGCGGCGATCTTTCCGTCGCCGCGTGCGAATACGGCGCGGTGCTGCAAAGTATCGAATACAAGGGTGTTAAAGTCTGTGTCGGTTTCGACACGCTTGCCGAATACGAGCGCGATGAGTGCTGCTTCGGTTCGGTTGTCGGGCGCACGGCAAACCGCACCGGCGAAATAAATCTTATCGACGGCAGGGAATGCCGCCTGCCGCTGAACGAAAACGGCATAAACCACCTTCACGGCGGCTTTTGCGGCTTCGGCAAAAAGCATTGGAGCGTTTCGGCGCACGGCGAGGACAGCGTCTCCTTCTCACGCGTTTCGCCCGCGGGGGAGGAGGGCTACCCCGGGAACCTTGATGTGACCGTCACATACCGTGCCGACGGCGACGCGCTTGTCATAAACTACCGTGCGACCGCCGATGCGCCCACCTGGGTCAGCCTCACGAACCATACCTACTTCAATCTTGCGGGTGTCGGAACGGGCGACATTTACGGGCATACCGTGCAGATAGGCGCCGAGACCGTTTCGGTATATGACCGAAACAACCGTGTTGCGGGCAGAATGCCCGTGGAGGAGACGGAATTTGACTTCCGTACCCCTCGTACCGTGCAAAAGGATTACGACTGCAATTATTATATCTCCGCTCCGGCGGAACGGAGATACGGCAGGGAGCTTTCTCTTGCCGCGCACGCAGCCTGCGGCGGCATCGGGCTTGCCGTTTATACCGATATGCCCTGTATGCAGTTTTATACCGGAAAGTATATCCCTGACGGCACTCCCGTTTCGGGCGGAAAGACGATATCCCGCGGGGGCGGGCTCTGCTTCGAAACACAGCTCGAGCCCGGGTTTCAATCGCGCGGGGAAGGGGTACTCCGCCCCGGAGAGGTTTACGACCGAATGACGGTTTTCGTGTTTTCCCGCGAATGAAAAGTTATGCAGAATAACGGTTGAAAAAAAACGCGCCGCGTGTTATAATCTGTAAAATTACAAGCAAGGAGCAAAGCAATGGCAAGGTATTTTGAGGGTGAATCGCATACATTCAGCGAGTATTTACTGGTTCCGGGGTATTCTTCATCCGACTGTATCCCCGCGAATGTTTCGCTTCGCACGCCGATAACCAAGTTCAAAAAGGGCGAAACTGCGGATATTTCCATAAATATCCCCCTTGTTTCGGCGATAATGCAGGCTGTTTCGGATGACGGTATGGCGATCGCGCTGGCAAAGGAAGGCGGGCTTTCATTTATATACGGCTCTCAGTCGGTGGAATCCGAAGCCGCTATGGTAAGGCGTGTCAAGCAGTATAAGGCGGGCTTTGTCGTCAGTGATTCCAACATCCGTGTGGATTGCACGCTTGCCGATGTGCTTGCGCTTAAAGAAAAAACGGGGCATTCCACCGTCGCCGTGACGGATGACGGAACACCCAACGGCAAGCTTATGGGCATAGTCACCTCGCGCGATTACCGCGTTTCCAGAATGCCGCGCGAAACGAAGGTTTCGGAATTCATGACTCCGTTTGAAAAACTCATATACGCCTATGAGGGAGTCACGCTCAAAGAAGCCAACGATATAATCTGGGATAACAAGCTGAATTCGCTCCCGATAATAGATGAGGAAGGCAGGCTGTGCTGCTTTGTATTCCGCAAGGATTACGATTCGCACAAGGAAAACCCGCTCGAACTTTTGGATGGCGAAAAGCGCTACATGGTCGGCGCGGGCATCAATACCCGCGATTATGCCGAGCGCGTACCCGCGCTTGTCGAAGCCGGCGCGGATGTACTGTGCATAGACTCCTCCGAAGGCTTTTCGGAATGGCAGCTCCGCACCCTTTCCTGGATCCGCGAGCATTACGGCGATACCGTCAAGGTCGGCGCGGGCAATGTTGTGGACCGCGAAGGCTTTATGTTCCTTGCAAAGGCGGGCGCCGATTTTATCAAGATCGGCATCGGCGGCGGCAGCATCTGCATCACGCGTGAGCAAAAGGGTATCGGGCGCGGTCAGGCGACAGCCGTTATCGAGGTCGCCGCGGCGCGCGACGAATACTTCCGTGAAACCGGTATTTACATCCCGATCTGCTCGGACGGCGGCATTGTTTACGATTACCACATCACATTGGCACTTGCCATGGGCGCGGATTTCATAATGCTCGGGCGCTATTTCTCCCGTTTTGACGAAAGCCCCACAAACAAGGTCAACATCAACGGCAGCTATATGAAGGAATATTGGGGCGAAGGCTCCGCACGCGCGCGCAACTGGCAACGCTATGACATGGGCGGCGAAAAGAAGCTTTCGTTCGAGGAGGGCGTGGATTCCTATGTTCCCTACGCCGGCTCGCTCAAAGACAATGTCGGGCTCACACTGTCCAAGGTGCGCTCCACGATGTGCAACTGCGGCGCGCTTTCCATTCCGGAATTGCAGGCGAACGCAAAGCTCACGCTTGTTTCGGCGACAAGCATTGTGGAAGGCGGGGCGCATGATGTGCTTCTGAAGGACAAGACCGCCCAGCCCATAAAGTAAAAGCACGCAGAACGAAAAGAGAATCATTCAAATTGATTAAGGAAGGGAACCCGTACGGGTTCCCTTTAGATTTGTCATCATATTCTTTTTTCTATCACCTGCGAAGCCCCCTTGACGTACAGAGTACGCCTCGCGGGGCTTCTCGGCGATTCTGCGCCCTTTTTCACCACGGAATGTAAAAATCGCCCGGAACGGGCGCGTGACGCGCCGATCTTGCCCGCGGTGAAGTGGTCGCACCGGATTGCCGATTCTCGGCTTCATAACATAATGCCTTTCAAAACGGCAATATCGGTACATCCGTGCGGGGAAAATCTTTCATTTTGTGCCGCACACGCAAAAAGAAGCGCTTTTTCGGCGCTCCTTTTTGCTGTTTTGTGTAAGAAGGTATTATTTCTTCTTTTCTTTATTGCCTTTGAGCTTTTTGATCTGTTCGATTATCGAACCGACAAGCCCGTTTTTCTTATCGGCACTGCCGTCCACGGCAACGGTGCGCACCTCGCCGCCGCCGATGACAAGGAACGACATCGGGGTGACGGTCACCTTTGCGCCCGCACCCGCGGGTGTCTGGGATTTCTTCTGCTCGGCATTGACAATGCTCGCACCGCCGCCGACAAAGCCGGCGGATATTTTGGAAACGGGAATGACGGTGAAGCCGTCGATCTCCATTACCTCGCCCATGACGGAATTCGCATCGGCAAGCTCGGTCACCTTTTCCGCCGTGAAGTTCATTATCTGCATTATGCCGGCAAGCCCGGTGGTTTTTTTGGTTTCGTTTTCTCCGTTCATTTCTGTTCCTCCGTAATCTGCGCGTTCTCTGCAAGCCGCGCCGCGCCCCAGAGAAGAGCGCGCATAATGTGAATTATTCTTATTGCCGTGCAAAACTCGAATTCAAAAACCGGTTCGCCCGTGAAATCGCACCCGACACGCACATCTATATCCTTTTCGCGCGCGTTCGTATTGCCGCGGATAAACCCCTCAAGCGGGTAAAGCACGGCGCAGACGGTGCCGTATTCCATCGCGCTTTCGGCGGCATCTCCGCCGCCGCACACTGCAAGTATGCGCAGTTTTTTGAGCTTTACTCTTTTAAGCAGCCACTTCACGCGCCCCGCGACGATCATAATAAGCGCGTACACCCATTTTGCTTTCGCGGAAACGGTATTGCCCTTCGGCTCCGGCACTTCGGCCGGATGCTTGAAGCCGAATTTTCTTTTCAGATATGCCGCGAAACGCCCCGGTTTCTTTTTGGGCTTTTTCGGTTTCTTTTCGCGCCGGGCAAGCAGATTTATCTTTATGAAAAGTATGCGCAGTTCCGCCTTCGGCTCGCCCTCGAGCGTAAAAACAAAGCGGAGGTGAAGCATCGAGATCAGCAGCAGTGCGATCAGAGCGATGATACAGGCAAGCACTATGCCCGCCGCTTTAAGAAATATCAAAGGCTTCACTCCCGTTCTTTTTATTTATTTTACCACGCCCCGCCCGAAAAATCAAGCCGTTTCGGATATTGAATTTGCCTTTGCGGCGTGGTAAAATACTGTTGTTAAAAAGGAGCGATACCATGGGATATATTTACGACCTTCATGTGCATTCCCGCGAATGCAGCAAATGCGCCTCCATGACCGCAAGGGAGGCCGTGCGCGCCTATAAGGAACGCGGCTTTTCGGGCTTTGTGCTTACAAATCACTTTATACGCGGCAACAACTGCATTTCCGCCGGACTGCCGTGGACGGAAAAAATGAATTACTACCGCGAAGCCTGGCTTTCCGCACGCGATGAGGGCGAAAAGCTCGGCTTGGATGTGTTCTTCGGCATAGAGGAGCATTACGGAAACGGGCAGGAGATACTTATTTACGGCATATCCCCGGATTTCACGGCAGAGAACCCGGATATGTGCGATATCCCGCCGGAGGAGCTTTGTGCGCGCATCCGCGCCGCGGGCGGGTTCACCTCCCACGCGCACCCGTTCCGCGTTCGGGATTATATCACATATCCGTTCCGCAGGATGGATGTCTCCGCTTTGGACGGCGCAGAGGTGCTTAACGCGGCAAACACCGCACAGGAGGATGAGCTTGCGCTTCGCTTCTGCCGCGAAAACGGGCTCATGCCCACAGCGGGATCGGATACCCACCATGTAAAGCGTGTTGCGGAAGGCTGCCTTTGCGGAATGGAATTCCCGCGGAGGTTGCGTGATAACGCCGATCTTGCGCAAATGCTTTTTGCGGGCGCGGGCAAGCCGATTACTGCCCGGAACACCGTTTTTTGACAAAATTTTCCGCAAAATACCGCTTTTTTGTAAAACGCAAGCGCTGCTTGACAAAATTCAAGGCGCATTTTGTTGTTTTCGGGGGGCAAAATATGGTATCATCTCATTGATTTTCAGAAAGGATGTGACTGCGCATGATACCCGATAATATCAGAAACCTTCGTAAGAGAAGCCATATGTCTCAGGATGAGCTTGCCGAGAAATTAGGAGTTTCGAGGCAAAGCGTCAGCCTATGGGAAAACGGTCAGACTCAACCTACAGTAGAAAATATAATTGCACTTGCAAAGCTGTTCAATGTTTCTTCCGATGAAATATTGATGGGAACGGATGCGGCCGGGAGCGCACCCGCAGCCGAACCGACCGCCGTACCGACAATACAACCGACAATACAACCGATAATACAGCCGACTGTGCAGCAGCCCGCAGAACCCGCGCCCGTGCCGCAGGAGAAGAAATCCGCACCGGTGTGGCCGATAATCCTTGTTGCGTTGGCACTGCTGCTTATCTGTGCCGCTTTATATTATGAGCTTATCATTAAAGCCGAAGAGAGCTCCGCCGCTGATACATCCGCGCTGCGCGGTGAATACGCGGTGTCGGAGGATGCGGGGGTATCGCAGGAAGATCAGGGCGGCTCCGGTCAGCAGGACGGCTCCGATCAGCAGGGCGGCTCCGGTCAGCAGGACGGCTCCGATCAGCAGGGCGGCTCCGGCCAGCAGGGTGGTTCGGACCAGCAGGGTGGTTCGGACCAGCAGGGCGGCTCCGGTCAGCAGGACGGAGGTACCGTACAGAAGAAGGACATATTCGAGGCTTGCAAGAAGTTTGCGATCGAAAACGGGCATCTCAACGGGGATTATTCCATGTATCAGCAGCCTTCAACCAAATACGGCGGGTATGACAACGAGTATTTCAGCGTTTCCTATTGGGGCGATACGGACAAGGTGGAATTTTGCCTGCACTGCCCGTTGAGCGATACATTCAGCATAAACTTTTATATCAGAATGCGCGGCGGATACAACGGGAAATACGAATACTGTACATCCAGATACTATCGGGATACCGGAGAGAGTTACAGAAGCGCATACGGATATATCGATCCGGCGGTGTTTTCGCGGAATTACCCGCTCAACTGCTCGGAATACACCGGCCCGACAGACGGTCAGAATGATTTCATGGAGGAAAGCCGCGTGGGCATCTGCGATCTTATTGAGCTGATGAAGAATTTCGTTGCTTCGGAGAATACCGGGCTGAACTTTTCGGATTTCGGATTTGTGAATTTCGGGTGATGATGAATGAAAACGGGGATCAAAAGAGCATTGTGCGCCGTAATCGCGGCTGTGATGTGCATATACACACTGACGGGATGCTCGCTTTTCAAGCGATTTACCGAAAAGAGCGGAAACAAGGATTCCTCGCGCGAAACGCGTGCGTCGTCCGCGGATGAAAAACACACCCACGAATACGGCGAATGGGCGACTGTTGTCGAGCCGACCTGCACCGAGCCGGGCGAGGAGGAGCGTTCCTGCTCCTGCGGGAAGACGAAGGAACGGTCTGTTCCCGCACTCGGGCACACTACACAGAGCGGTGTCTGCAGCCGCTGCGGCGAAAATATCGGCGAATGGGAGATCCGCAATTATATCGATGAATTCGAAAACCCCACGGGCGAACCGTATATATCGACAAAGCACGTTTTGACGGGCACCTGCAAGGATTCGCTGGGCTACGAGAACGACCTGAGCGCGCAGATACTCGTAGACAACGGTTATATAACCATCATGCTCTGGAAATACGGCGATTATAAGGTCAGGGGATACATAAACACGAAATATAATGTTGTTATCCTCGACGGCGAAAACAAAAAGCATTATACCTCCGGCATACTGTACGAAAACGACGACAGGATAACAATGGAGGACTTTACCATACTCGAGCTGCTGCTCGCAAACGAAAAGCTGGATATTTATATAGAGGAAAATGACGATTACGGTTATACCGAGTCCTATCTGTTTTCCGTCAAAGCGGATAATTTCCGAAGCTGCGTAGAGCAGTTTATCGGTTCCGGCGGGGATGTGTTATAAGGCCCGCAAAAAGAATATCGTAACGAACGGCGCCCACGCTGCATTGCGGCGGGGCGCTGCCTTTTTAATGAGAAAAATACTTGCAAAAGCGAATATACTGTGGTAAAACTTCCTTTGCGGACGACCGCACACATACCCCGTTGGAGGAAATATGGCAACTTTACTTCTGGCAGTTATATATACGGCATTTATCGGGCTGGGCACGCCTGATTCGCTTTTCGGCGCCGCGTGGCCCGCAATATACGGTGAGATCGGCGTTCCCTTCGCATACGGAGGTATCGAATCGGCAATAGTTTCGCTCGGAACGATAATTTCAAGTGCGCTCAGCTCCCGCGTGATAAACCGGTTCGGCACGAACCGTGTCACCGCATTCAGCACGCTGCTCACCGCTGTCGCGCTTATCGGGTGTTCATTTGCGCCGAATTTTGTCTTTCTCTGCCTGCCGGCGCTTCCGCTCGGCTTGGGTGCCGGGGCGATTGATGTTGCGCTTAACAACTATGTCGCACTGTATTATTCCGCTACGCAGATGAGCTTTCTGCATTGCTTTTACGGCATCGGCGTAACAATAAGCCCCTTTGTGCTTTCACGCGTCATATCCGGCGCGGGCGGATGGCGCAGGGGATATATGATCGGCGCCTGCATACAGATAGGCATCACGCTTTTTCTGTTTGCGACGCTTCCGCTTTGGGAAAAGGTCAACGGCAGGGAGCGGCGCGAGGGCGAAGAAAGCGCAAAAAAGCTTTCGCTGCGTGAAACGCTTGCGATTCCGGGCGTGAAGCTGATGTGCCTGCTTTTCATCACGACCTGCGCAATCGAATGTACTGTCGGCAACTGGAGCGCAACCTTCCTTGTGGAATATAAAGGGCTTGCGGCGGATACCGCCGCGAGTACGCTTGTTTATTATTATGCGGGCATGGCGGTCGGACGGCTGATGTCGGGTGTGCTTGCAAAGCGGCTTTCGCCCTGGGCAATCATCCGCGGCGGTCAATGCGTGCTTGCGCTTGCGATAGTCCTGCTCTTTGTGCCGGGCGGACGCTTTATCGCCGCGGCAGCGCTTTTCTGCATCGGCATGGGCAACGGCCCGCTGTTCCCGAACTTCAATTATCTTGCGCCGTTGAGCTTCGGGCGCGAGCTTTCGCAGGCGGTCATCGGCGTTCAGATGGCGGCGGCGTATGTCGGCATAATGCTTGCTCCGCCGGTGTGCGGCACGGTTGGGCAGGCGCTCGGAATGGGCGTGTTCCCCGTGTTTCTTGCGGCGTTCTTCGGCGTGATGATCATCGCGACAACGGCGGCAAGACGGGTTATTACGGCGCACTCCGGGGATGCCCTCCGCAAAAATGAAGGAAAAACCGCATAAAGTTTCATTTCTCCGCTTTACAAGAAGCGGGAAATCTGCTATAATGCAGATGAAAAATTACCGATAACGGAGGAATATTATGGCTAATTATCCTGTACTTCCAAGAAATGAAGTCCCCGAGGAATTCACATGGAACCTCGGCGATATGTTTGAATCCGATGCCGCATGGCTTGCGGAATATGAAGCTCTTAAGGCGTATCCCGAAAAGATCGCCGCTTTCCGCGGAAAGATAAGCAAGAGCGCAACGGAGCTTTTGGCTTACCTCAAGCTTTCGGATGAGATCGACCTGCGGCTCACCGTGCTTTACGGCTATGCCTCCTGCAAATCCGACCAGGATACCGGCAACGGCACATACCAGGATTACCGCGGCAAGGCTATGGCAAC
Organism: bacterium; assembly: GCA_963661975.1. Lineage (GTDB taxonomy): Bacteria > Bacillota > Clostridia > Oscillospirales > CAG-382 > Coliplasma. Next base: position 111,430 of record CAVLDN010000003.1, on the reverse strand, counting down.
TTTCATCGCGATCGACGGCGCGGGCGCATTTGCAACGCCGGAGATCATGGAAATACCCGACGATGTTATGGACGGCTTTTATAAGGCCGAGCCGGAGCTCGAAACCTACCGCCGCGTTATCACCAAGCTTCGCCGCCGCAGAGCGCACATCCTTTCGCCCGAATGCGAAAAGATACTTGCCGCAGCGGGCGAAATGGCCGAATCGCCCGAAAATATCGGCAGCGTTTTCCGCAATGCGGATATAACCTTCCCGGATGTGACCGATTCGCAGGGCAACACCCACAAGCTTACGGGCGGCTCCTTTGTGCCGCTGCTCGAAAGCCCGGATGTAACGCTTCGCCGCAACACCTTCGAAACCTATTACAACCGCCTCGGCGAATTCAAAAACACCGTTGCCGCCACACTTGACGGTCAGTTCAAGCAGCTCCGCTTCTTTGCCGATTCCCGCAAATACGGCAGCACGCTCGAAGCCTCGCTCGATCGCACCGAGGTTCCCACTGAGGTCTATCACAATCTAATCACCGCGGTGCACGCAAATCTCGATAAAATGTACCGCTATGTCGCGCTGCGCAAGAAGCTGCTCGGAGTAGACGAACTTCATATGTACGATGTTTACACCCCCATCGTTGCCGATGCCGCGGAGGAAATCACCTTCGGGCAGGCAAAGGAAACGGTGCTCGAAGCTCTTTCCGTGCTCGGCGAGGACTATGTCGCGCTGCTTAAAGAGGGCTTCAACAACCGCTGGATCGACGTTTACGAAAATGTCGGAAAGCGCGGCGGTGCATATTCCTCCGGCAACAGCCGCCCGCACCCCTATGTGCTGCTCAACCACAAAAACAACCTCGACAGCCAGTTCACGCTTGCGCATGAGATGGGCCATGCTCTGCACAGCTATTACAGCTGCAAGAATCAGCCTGTCTGCACGAGTAATTATGTGATATTCGTCGCGGAGGTTGCCTCCACCTGCAACGAAATACTTCTTATGCGTCATCTGCTCGGCAAAACAACCGATAAGCGCGGCAGGGCATACCTTATAAACCACTTCCTCGATCAGTTCAAGGGCACGGTATACCGTCAGACGATGTTTGCCGAATTCGAACTGATGATGGGCAAGATGTCCGAATCGGGCGAAACGCTCACCGCGGACAAGCTCTGCGAGAAGTATTTGGAGCTGAACAAACTCTACTTCGGCCCCGATATGATCAGCGATCAGGGCATTTCGCTCGAATGGGCGCGTATCCCGCACTTCTTCTACAACTATTATGTGTTCCAGTATGCAACCGGCTTCTCCGCCGCCTGCGCGATAGCCTCCCGCATACTCGAGCTCGGCGAACCGGCAGTCAGGGATTACAAGAAGTTCCTTTCCTCCGGCGGCAGCACCGATCCGATCTCGCTGCTCAAGATCGCCGGCGTGGATATGAGTACTCCGGAACCCGTAAACGCGGGACTGAAGCTTTTCGGCGAGCTTATCGACGAAATGGAAGAGCTGCTTAAATAAAAGCGCATATAAAACAGAGGTGACCGATTTGTGTCACCTCTTTGTTTTGCCGCTGTGATTCGGGCAAAGAAAAAAGAGCCTTGCATTTGCAAAGCTCTTTTGGTTAACATAATTATTTGAATGAGAGGCTTTCGAACAGCGAAAATTCCTCGCTTCTGCCCCTTGCGGCACGGAAGGAAATAATGCTGTATCCGAACCGCGGGTGCTGCCCGGAAACGACCGCCGTGCGCGGCAGCCATACGGAGCGCGTATCGGTAAATGTGATGCTTTCATACGGAAAGTTGAGCCCGTCGACCGCGGCGACAAATTCTTCCGCTGACGAAATGAACAGTTCTTCCGTCTGCGCGCCCGAAATACGCACGGAAAGCTTTACCCTTGCGGCGGTATCGTCCGTGCCGCCGACAGGCATTGCTCCGCCGTAGTCCTTCGTAACGCCGGCAAGCTCGACAGAGTAGCCGTACGAGAGCGATTTGCTCTCCAAAAGTTCGGAAAGCCTTGTAATAACGGGATATCCGATACACTCTGCGGCAATCGTTTCGAAGGAATCATAAACCGTACCGCCCATGATATACATCTTTGCGGAGCGTGTCGGTTCCTTCCCGCAGGTCACATCGGCGGCATATACGCGTGAAAATGTATCATAATATACCGCGGAGGCTTCCACTCCTCCCAGGTATTCCGAAACGGCGGATGGGTATTTATTATCCAGTTCCGCACGGATGAGCTTTTGGCTTTTTGCGGCGGAGAACGGGTTGCCGATAAATATCACGGAGGCGGCAATGCATACGGCTGCACCTGCGGAAAGCACGGCAATGCCGCGGTTTTTATGCTTTTTCAGCACCTTTGCGCCGATCTCCGAAAAGATGAGCGCAAGTAGACATAATGCCATGAACAGCAGAACCACGCGGCTGTCCTTTTCCTCGACCGTGTTGAGTATGAATACCGATGCCAGAAACGCGGCAAAGCGCGTAATGACCTCATGCCCGATAAAGGCGGAAACGAATGTCAGAGCAATGCCCGCGGGGAACATGGCGACTATCCCCGACGAACGGCGGAAGCACAGTGCCGCCGCAAACGCAAGAAGCACGGTGACAAGTGCGCGCAGGGCGGCGGATATTTCTTTTTTTGTTTTTGTGCCGGACACGCTGTCAATCCTCCTCGCGGTTGTAAGGGTTTGTAAGTCGGATAAGCAGATCGGTATCGTCATCCGACTGCATTTTATTGTTTCTCTCGGCACCGCATTTTATACATTTGTGGGTGATTATCATGCCCTTCTTTGCGTTTACCGTGACGGCTGCGGGCTTCATCAGCCCGCCGCATTCGGCGGCGCGGTCGCCGGGGTTCACATCCACATGCTTTGAATAAAGGCAGAACGGACAATGATTCCGCGAACTGTACCCCAGCGGGGGTACCTCCCTGCCGCAGTTGCCGCAGATAAAGCCGCTGTCGTTCTTCGTGAAAAGCTTTGTTTCCATAAAATTGTTCCCATACAATATGTAAAAAATGTGCGAAAGGGGTTTTATTTTCCGTGCGGATATAGTATAATACTTTTTCAGAAGAAAATCAACCTTAACGGAGGAATAAATATTGAACGAAAAGAACGAATCCTGCGTGCGCGCGCGCCGCGGCAATGTCGGCGGTCAGGCGCTTGTCGAAGGCGTCATGATGAAGAGCAGAAAATATACAGCCATCGCCGTTCGCCGCATGGACAACAAAAAAATATCAGTGAGCCGCAAAGCAAACAGTTCGTTTGCCGACAGGTATAAAATATGCCGTCTGCCGCTTATACGCGGCGCGGTGAATTTTGTCGAAACAATGGCGCTTTCCTTCTCCACCATTACCGCCGCATCGGATATGCTCGGTCTGGAGGGCACGGCGGAGGAAGGCTCGAAATTCGATAAATGGCTTGAAAAGCATCTCGGAAAATGGATAATGCCCGTGATGACGGCGATATCCGTCGTTCTCGGTGTGCTGCTCTCCGTCGGGCTTTTCATTTGGCTGCCGACCTTCATCTGCAACCTGCTTTTCGGCGAAAAGCTCGCGGGCGGGGATTTCTCCTCCGGCGTGTGGAGAAGCCTTGTCGAGGGTGTCCTGAAGGTGCTTATATTCATACTTTACATTTGGCTCACGGCACTCATACCGGATATGAAGCGCGTTTATCAGTACCACGGTGCGGAGCATAAAAGTATTTTCTGCTATGAAAACGGCCTGGAACTGAATGTGGAAAATGTCAAAAAGCAGAGCCGGTTTCACCCGCGCTGCGGCACATCGTTTATGTTTGCGATGATATTCCTTTCCATTTTCATCGCCATAGCGTTTTTGTGGCCGGTGCAGAATGTCTGGCTGCGCAGCTTGCTCAAACTGCTTTTGCTCCCGCTCAATGTCGGTATAGGCTATGAATTTATCCGTTATGCCGGAAGGCATGAAAATGCTTTCGTGCGTATCGTTTCGCAGCCCGGGCTGTGGATGCAGCGGCTCACCACGCGTGAACCGGATGCCGAGATAATCGAGGTCGGCATCGCATCGCTCAAATCCGCGCTGCCGGATGATTTTCCCGGCGCCTATGAGGAATATCTCGAAGCAATGAAGCCGCAGGAGGAAACTTCCGCGGAAGCGGATGAGCCCGGAGCCGAAACCAGTGATACCGCTGAAACGCCCTGCGAGGCGGGGGAGGAGGCAGACATTGAAGCTTCTGGAATACAGGAATAAGCTCAAATCCGCCATTGCCTCGTTCCTTCCGGATGAAGCCGTCACCATTGCGGATATGCTTCTGTGCGAGGCGCTCGGGGTGGATCGCGGTACGCTGCTTGCGCGGCTGGACGGCGATGTACCTTCCGGTATCGACCCGTTCATAAGCGGTGCCGTCATGCAGCTTTCGCTCGGCAAGCCGGTGCAGTATGTTCTCGGAAAATGCTGTTTTTACGGCTATGATATTGCCGTGGGGGACGGAGTATTTATCCCGCGGAGCGATACCGAGATCGGCGTTAAAGCCGCGCTCGGTGTTTTGAAGGACGGCATGCTTTTTGCCGATATATGCAGCGGCAGCGGCTGTATCGCAAAGGCTATCGCTTCCGAAAATCCCACGCTCAGCGGTTATGCGCTGGAGCTTTCGCGCCGCGCGCTCGTATATACCGAAAAGAACCTTGCCGATTGCCGCAATGTATCGGTGCGCAGGTTCGACGCGCTGGATGAGGACGATTATATCGCCCTTGCCTCGGTGATCGAACACCCGCTCGACCTTGTTATCTGCAACCCGCCGTACATCCCCACAGAGGATATAAAAATGCTTGATACGCAGGTCGGGTTCGAGCCGGAAACGGCGCTCGACGGCGGCGAGGACGGGCTTCGCTACTACCGCGCCGTCACATCCTATGTCGGGCATATATTGGCGCGTGAGGGCGTGCTTATATACGAGATCGGCATCAACCAATGCGAGGCGGTCTCGGAAATTCTCGCAAGGAACGGTTTCAGCGTTGCCGCGATAAAGGATTACGGCAAGATCGACCGAATTCTTTTGGCAAAAAGATATTGACAATAATAAAGATCCGTACTATTATTATATTATTATTAATAGTACGGGTCTGTTTTTATGCTTGAACGTATAGAATCGAGAAACAACAATCTTATAAAATACGTCGCAAGGCTCCGCGAAAGCGGCGAACGCAGAAGAGAAGGGCTTTTCTGCTTCGAGGGCGTTCACCTGTTGGAGGAAGCAATGCGTTTCGGCGCGGAACTCGCATATATTTTTGTCCGCGAGGGATCTCCGCGGGAATATTACACGCTTGCCGCCGAAAGCGGCGCAAGGGTATACGAAATAACCGAGCCGGTTTATGACCGCCTCACCGAGGAAAAAGCCCCGCAGGGGGTATTCACCGTCGCAAAGCTTCCCGCAAATGTCAAGCCGCTTTCGGGCGGCGTTCCGCACGGCAGCGCCGCGGTTCTGTGCGATATTCAGGATTCCGGCAATGTCGGCACCGTAATACGCACCGCCGCCGCTTTGGATTATTCGGTCGTACTTGCAGGTGCCTGCGCCGATCTTTTCGCAAAAAAGACGGTGCGTGCAACGATGGGTGCGCTTTTCTCTGCGGATATATACACCTGCCCTTCGGGCGGGGAGGCTGTCCGCATACTTCGCGCGGCGGGTAAGCGCACGCTTGCCTGTGCGCTGCGCGGGGATGCCTGCGAACTCGGCGGCTTCGTGATGCAAAGCGGCGACTGCTTTTTTATCGGCAACGAGGGAAAGGGGCTTTCCGCGGATGTGATAAACGCGTGCGATATAGCCGTTCGCATTCCCATGACAGACCTTGCCGAAAGTCTTAACGCCGCGGCGGCGGCGGCCGTGATGCTTTGGGAAGCAAGGAGGAGCGGAATTTGAGAGATATCATTCTTTATGCGTGGCTTCAATCCTGCATCGGTACGGCGAACCGCGTTGCTTCTGAAATACTTCCGCGGTTCGGCAGCATAGACGAGCTTTATCAAAACGAGGATTTTTCATTCCTCGGCCCGGAAAGGGAAAAATATATCGAACGGCTCGAAAACAAGGATACGGGCGAGGCGTTTGAAACGGCAAAGCGGGTACGCGCCGTCGGGGCGCACGTCGTCGGCTATTACGATAAAAATTACCCGTCCCGCCTGCGCGGAATATCCGATCCGCCCGCCGCGCTTTATGTTATCGGCGAATTGAGGGAGCTTTCGTCCGTGCCGTGCATAGCCGTTGTCGGCGCACGTAAAATGACGGAATACGGAAAAAATATTGCCGAACGCTTTGCGTATGATTTTGCAAAGAGCGGTGCCGCCGTTATAAGCGGACTCGCAAAGGGTATAGATACCGCCGCACATCGCGGCGCGATAGCCGCGGGGGGATACACCGTTGCCGTGCTCGGCAATCCGATCGGCGATGTTTACCCCGCGGAAAACACCGCGGCGTTCAAAACACTTTACGAACGCGGCGCGGTCGTCAGCGAAATGTACCCCGGATGCCCGCGCACAAGGGCGGATTTTCCGAACCGCAACCGCATCATCAGCGGAATGTGCGATGTTACCGTTGTCGCCGAAGCGGGCGAACACAGCGGCGCGCTCATCACGGCGCACCATGCGGTATCGCAGGGGAGAAGGGTATATGCCGTCCCCGGTGCCGTCGGCGCGGCGAACGCGGGAACGAATCTTCTGATAAAGCGCGGCATACCCGCGGCAACCGAGCCTTACGATATACTCGGCCCGCTCATGCTCGAATATCCGCGCACGGTGCGCGTGTATGAACCTTCGGTTACCGAAAGGCTCCGTACATACGGCATGGGCAAGCCCGAAGCGGAAAAGCCGCACACCGGCCGCGGCGGAAACGCTGCGGAAAGCACCACGGCGCATGAGTCGGCCGCCCCGAAGGTCAATGCGTCGGAGCGGGCACCGGCACCCGGGCGTGAGGAAACGCTTTCCGAAAAGATCATCGCCGCTTTGAACGGCGGCAGGATGACCGCGGACGAGCTTGCGGCGAAAACCGGCACACCGGTTTCTGAAGTAATGTGCGAGTTGACAATAATGGAAATAGACGGCAGCATAATTTCGGCTGCCGGAAACAGATATACAGTGCGAAAATAAGGAGCATCTGATGAACACACTTGTAATCGTCGAATCACCGAGCAAGGCAAAGACAATCAACGGCTTTCTCGGCAAGGGCTATAAGGTAAAGTTTTCGAAGGGCCATGTAAGGGATCTTCCGAAAAGCAAACTCGGGATCGATGTCAAACACGATTTCGAACCGCAATATATCAACATACGCGGCAAGGGCGAGCTGATAAACGAGCTCCGCAAGGATGCCAAGGCAGCTGACCGCATATTTCTTGCAGCCGACCCGGACCGCGAGGGCGAAGCCATAAGCTGGCACCTTGCGGCGGTATTGAATGTCGATCCCGCAAAGATAAAGAGAATTACCTTCAACGAGGTCACGAAGAACACGGTGAAGGATGCGATCAAGCACCCGCGCGATATCGACATGAACCTTGTCAACAGCCAGCAGACAAGGCGTATACTCGACCGGCTTGTCGGTTATAAGATAAGCCCTTTTCTGTGGCATCATATCAAAAACGGACTTTCCGCCGGACGTGTGCAGTCCGTTACAACGCGACTTATCGTCGAGCGCGAGGAGGAGATAAACGCCTTCAAGCCCGAGGAATACTGGGATATAACCGCAACGCTGAACGCCGTTTCGGGCGGCAGCTTCAAGGCACGTTTCTTCGGCGCCGGCGGCAAGAAGAAGGAACTTACCTGCCGCGATGATGTGGATGAGGTTCTTTCCGCGCTCGAAACGGATTACCGTGTTACCGGCGTGAAGCGCGCACTCAAAAACCGCCGTCCCGCACCGCCGTTTATCACAAGCACGCTTTTGCAGGAGGCAAACCGCAGGCTTTCGTTCCAGACACAGCGCACCATGATGATCGCGCAGGAGCTTTACGAGGGTGTCAATATCGGCGAAAAGAGCACCCACGGTCTTATCACATATATGCGTACCGACTCGCTCCGTATTTCCGATGAAGCACGCGCCGCGGCGAAGGATGTCATCGTTTCCATGTACGGCGCGGATTATTACCCCGAAACACCGAATATCTACAAGGCGGAAAAGAATGCGCAGGATGCGCACGAGGCGATACGCCCCTCCGATCCGTCCATAACTCCGGAATCCATCCGCGGCAAGGTCAGCAGCGATCAGTACCGTCTTTACAGGCTCATCTGGGAACGCTTCATCGCTTCGCAGATGGCAAACTGCGTGATGGATACCGTTTCCGCCGAAATCGAATCCGGCCCGTGGCAGTTCCGCGCATCCGGACATACGGTGCGCTTCCGCGGCTATTCCGCCGTATATGCCGATGAAAACGACGAAGGAAACGAAGAAAATTCCGAACTTCCGCCCGTTGCGGAAGGCGAAAATCTTTCCTGCACGGATGTTGATCCGCAGCAGCATTTCACACAGGCGCCCGCAAGGTTTACCGAAGGTTCGCTCATCAAGACGATGAAGGATAAGGGTATCGGCAGACCTTCCACCTACACACCTACGATAACCACCATCATTTCCCGCGGGTATATCCGCCGCGAGGGCAAATTCCTTGCCCCGACGGAGCTCGGCTACATCACCACGGACATGATGAAAAAAGCGTTTTCGCGCATTGTGGATTACAACTTTACCGCCGATATGGAAGAGGATCTCGATGAGATCGAATCCGGCGAAAAGAATTATCTCGATACTCTGCGTGAGTTTTACGCTCAGTTCAGCGAGGAGCTCGATGCCGCCGAAAAGACATTGGGAAGCGAAAAGGTCGAGCTGCCGAAGGTGGAAACCGGCATAATATGCGAAAAATGCGGCGCAATGATGATCGAAAAGACAGGGCGTTACGGTAAATTCGCCGCCTGCCCGAATTACCCGCGCTGCCGCAATACAAAACGGTTGGAGCCGGAAAGCACCTCAAAGGGCGAGGAAAAGAAGCCCGCACAGGAGATCATCGCCGATGAAAAATGCCCGAAATGCGGCAGCGATATGGTGCTGCGCAAGGGGCCGCACGGCAATTTCTTTGCCTGCCGCAACTATCCGGAATGCAAGACGGCAATCCCCTACCGCCGCGACAGCGGCATAGCCTGCCCCGAATGCGGCAAACGGATAATGATAAAGCAGACAAAGAGCCGCAAAACATATTATTGCTGCGAGGATTATCCAGAATGCTCGTTTTCCTCGTGGGATATTCCCACCGACCGCCGTTGCCCTCAGTGCGGCGCACCGGTGCTGAAAAAGAAAAACCGCGAAGTATACTATTGCAAGAATAATTGCGGATGGAGCGAGGGTAAATGAGCAGGATCACAATAGCCGTCGATATAATGGGCTGCGACCGTCCGCCGATCGAACTTGCCCGCGGAGCGGCACAGGCTGCCGCGGAGGCGGATATAAAAACGATACTTGTCGGCACGGAGCAGGCACGCGGCGAGATCGGCACGCTGCCGTCCGGCGCGGAATATGTCAATGCCGAGGATTATGTCGTGATGACGGATGATCCCGGCTGCGTGATGAAGGAAAAGAAGAATTCATCCATGTGTGTCGCCGCGCGGCTCTGCCGCGACGGTGAAGCCGATGCCGTCGTGAGCGCGGGCAACACCGGTGCGCTGTTTACGGCATCCTCGCTGATAATCCGCCGTATAAAAGGCGTGCGCCGTGCGGCGCTTTGCTCGGTCGTTCCGCTTGAAAAGCCGTTTTTGCTGCTTGATTGCGGGGCGAACCTCGATGCAACGCCGGAAATACTCCGCCTTTATGCAAAAATGGGCTCGGTCTATGCCGAAAATGTACTCAAAACCGCTTCGCCGCGGGTAGCTTTGCTCAACAACGGGACGGAGCCGCACAAGGGAACTCCGCTTTATTACGGTGCTTATGAGCTTCTTTCAGCGGACAAAAGCATAAATTTTATCGGCAATTGCGAGGGAAAATCACTGCCGTTCGGCGCGGCGGATGTTATAGTCTGCGACGGGTTCACCGGTAATATCGCGCTCAAAACCATCGAGGGCATGGGCAAATTCATGTCCTCCACCATAAAAGGTATTTTTTACGCAAACGCGCTCACAAAGCTTTGCGGGCTTGCGACAAAGAAGCAAACGGACGCGCTCAAAAAGCGGCTCGATCCTTCCGAATACGGCGGAGCGCCGTTCCTCGGTCTGGCGAAGCCGGTAATAAAGGCGCACGGCAGTTCGGATGCGCACGCCTTCCGTTCCGCTGTATTGCAGGCATACGGATATGCATCCTGCGGTGCGATCGAAACGATAGGTGCCGAAATGAGAAAGGTCGGTGAGGAATAATATGGCGGAAAAGGATATGGCGCTGCTTGAAGAAAAGATCGAATACACCTTCCGTGATCGGAGGCTGCTGACGGTTGCGCTGACACATTCCTCTTATTGCAACGAAAATCGCCGCAAGGGCTGCACGGAATGTAACGAGCGCAGCGAGTTTCTGGGCGATTCGGTGCTTTCGGTGATAACCGCGGAATTTCTGTTTTGCAAGTTTCCGGAAGCGGATGAGGGCTTCCTTACCAGAACCCGCGCCGCGCTTGTGTGCGAGGATGCGCTTGCGACATTTTCTTCAAGCCTTTCGCTCGGCGATTATATGTTCTTCGGGCACGGAGAGGCGACATCCGTCGGCGGCAGACACCGCAAAAGCATTATCGCGGATGCGTTCGAGGCGCTTATTGCCGCAATATATTTGGACGGCGGCATGGATGAAGCGAAAAAATTCGTGCTTCCGTTTATATCCGGTATGCTCGATTCGGTTGTGAAGAACGGAACGGAGGATTTCAAATCCCGCCTGCAAAGGATCGTTCAGCAGACACCGGAGGAAACACTTACATATAAGCAGGCAAGCGAGGAGGGGCCGCCCCACGACCGAACCTTCGGCTATGAGGTTTATCTGAATTCCAATCTGCTGGGCTCCGGCAAGGGGCATTCCAAGCGCGAGGCGGAACAGGCGGCCGCGCGTGAGGCGCTTGTAACTCTGGGTGAACTTGATGGGTGATCATCGCAATATACCGTTTTTCGTCCCGTTTGCCGGCTGTCCGAACCGCTGCGTTTTCTGCGCACAGGAAAAAATCACCGGGCAGAGCATCGAGGAGGATAACACCTGCGAGCTGAAAGCCCTGGAGGCGCTGCTGGAAAACACCCCGCACGACGGACGCGAAAGCCGCATCGCCTTCTTTGGCGGGAGCTTCACCGCCATCCCGCGGGAACGGATGGAACGCCTGCTTGCCAAGGCGTATGAATACATAAAAAAGGGCATTGCTTCGGGCATCAGGATATCCACCCGACCGGATTGCATAAACGAAGAAATACTTTCACTGCTTGCGGAGTACGGGGTTTGCGATATCGAGCTCGGCATACAGAGCACGGATGATAAGGTCCTTGCCGCTTCGGGGCGTGGGCATGATGCGAAATGCTCCTTCCGCGCCGCGGAACTGATAACCGGGCGCGGGTTCACGCTCGGCGGGCAGATGATGGTCGGGCTTCCGGGCGCAACGCCGGAAAGCGAGCTTGCGACCGCACGCGACATTGTCGCCATGGGTGCCCGCGAATCGCGGATATATCCGACGGTCGTCTTTGCCGGAACGGAACTTTACCGTATGGCAATATCGGGCGAGTATACGCCCATATCGGATGAGAAAGCCGTGGTGAGAAGCGCTTCCTGCTTCCGCGTGTTCTCCGATTCCGGAGTCAAGGTGCTTCGCGTCGGTCTCCACGCGAGCGAGGAAACGGTTTCCGCGCCCTTCGGTGCGACACACCCCTCCATCGGCGAGCTTGTTCAGGGGCAGGTATATGCCGATATTATTTCCGAACGCGTCGGCGATGCAGGCGGAAGGGTGCTTGAAATAACAGTGAAAAAAAGCGATATATCCATGCTCTGCGGCCACGGCGGCAGGGCGATAAAGGCAATCGAATCTGCGACAAATGCCGCCTCCGTGAAGGTGATCGGCGGCGACAGAAAACGCTTCGACCCACTTATAAATTTCGGGAGTGTAAAATAATATGCGCTTGAAAGCCATTGAAATGCAGGGCTTCAAGTCCTTTCCGGACAAGACCCGCATAAACTTTGACAGCGGTGTGACCGCGATAATCGGTCCCAACGGGAGCGGAAAATCGAATATTTCGGATGCGATTCGCTGGGTTCTCGGCGAAATGAGCGCAAAATCCCTGCGCGGAAGCCGTATGGAAGATGTTATCTTCAACGGCACGGCGAGCCGCGCCGCCGCGAACTGCGCCTCCGTTTCTCTCGTGATCGATACGGAGGAGGAATACAACCGCGCCAATAATATGACGCTCGTTGCTCCGGAAGAGCAGGAGGAAACAAGCGACGGAAACGAAAAAAAGGAGTTTTCGCTTTCCTCCCTGCCGGAGGTGACGGTAACGCGCAAGCTTTATCGCAGCGGCGAAAGCGAGTATTACATAAACAAAAAGCAGGTTCGTCTGAAAGATATCTACGAGCTGTTTTACGATACCGGCATCGGCAGAGAGGGCTATTCGGTCATCGGTCAGGGCAGGATCGCGGAGGTGCTTTCGCAGAAGGACGACGAACGCCGCAGCATTTTCGAGGAAGCGGCGGGCATTTCCAAGATACGCTACAAAAAGCTGGAAGCGGAGCGCAAACTGCGCGATACCGAGGCGAATCTCGTGCGCGTGGAGGATATTCTTTCCGAAATATCCGCGCGTGTCGGCCCGCTCGAAAAGGAAGCCGAAAACGCGAAGCAGTACCTTGTTTTGAGCGAGGAAAAGAAGGGCATAGAAATAACCCTCTGGCTGGACAGGATAGACCTTCTGCGCGAAAGGCGCGCCGAAAGCGAAACCGCTCTTGCCGAGGCAAAAACCGAGCTCGAAGCCGCCGAAATGCAGGCGGCGCAGTACGATACGGCGACAGACCGGCTTCTGAACGAAAGCTATGAAATATCACGCGCGGTTGCCGAATGCGAACGCGAAAAGGGCGAAGCCATACAGAGAAAGACGGTCGCCGAAGGGCGAAAGGCCGTCTGCGAAAACGATATAACGCACGCCCGTGCGGCCATGGAGGATGCTGTCGCCGCCGCGGAAGCGGCAAAAACCGAAAAGGCCGCAAACGATGCAAGCCTTGCGGCGAGTGCGGCGGCGCGTACCGAGGCGGAAGCAAAGCTTTCCGCCGCAAGCGAAAGCTGTGAACAGCTCGAAAAATCCTATGAATCCGCAAGAAACGCATGCGCTTCCGCGGAAAAGGAGCTGGAACGGGCGGACGGCGCTCTCGCGGTGCTCAATTCCGAAAAGAGCCGCAACGAAACAAAGCTTGCCGCGGTGAACGCTTCCCTGGAGGCGGAAACCCGCGCCGCGACCGAAAACGCAGGCAGGCTTGCCGCCGCGAACGAACGCATACACGCACTTGAAGGCGAGCTTTCCCGCGCGGAAAAGGCGTATGACGAAGCCGTAGCCCGCCGCGGAGAAACACAGACAAAGCTTATCACCGTCGACGCGGACAGAGCATTGTTCGCTTCTCGGCTCGACCGCACGGTGGAAGCCATAACCGCCGAACGCATTGCCGTGACGGGACTTTTTCAGAAACGCGATCAGCTTTCGCGGCTTGAATCGCTGCTCGAAGGCTATTCCGAAAGCGTAAAGCGGATAGTAAATGACGTAAATTCCGGGAAGGTGCTCTCCGGCGGCAAAAAGGTCGGTCTGTACGGCACCGTTTCCAATATAATTTCCTCCGACAGCGAATATGTCATCGCTTTGGAAACGGCGCTTGCGGCATCCGTGCAGTTTATCGTGGTGGATAAGGAATCGGATGCAAAGGCGTGTATAAAGTATCTTAAAGAGCACAAACTCGGCAGGGCGACATTCCTTCCGCTCGAAAGCGTTTCGGGCAGGAAGGCGGATGTTTCGCAGATCGAAAATATGCCCGGATATGTGGGCATTGCTTCATCGCTTGCCAAGTTCGACAAAAAGTTCGAGGGCGTCGTGAATGACATTCTCGGCAGAACCGTAATTGCCGACAACATCGAATCCGCCTCCGCCATAGCGCGCAAGACGGGATTCCGTGTGAAGATAGTCACGCTGGACGGTCAGATAATCAATGCCGGCGGCAGCTATACCGGCGGCTCGAGCGCAGGCAAGGTCGGCGTGTTCACCCGTGCGATGGATATCGAACGCATCACGGAGGAAATACGCACACATAACGAAAAGATAAAATCGCTCGAAAAGGAAAAGGAAACCTGCGCGGACGATGCCGACAACGCGGAAGGCGAGCTTGCCGCGCTGCGAATCGCGCTTTCGCAATGCAATGCGGATATCGCATCGCTTTCCGAAAGAAAGGAACTGCTCTCCGCACGGCTCGGCGACGAACGCTCCGCCGCACTCGGAATCCACGGCGGCGAGGAAGCGCTCACAAGCCTCCGCGCCGAACTCGAAGCGCTTGAAGCCGACAAGGAAAAGCTGCTTGCGGCAGTCGCATCGGCAGAGGAAAACAAGGCATCTCTTTCCGCGGCCGCGGAGAGTGCGAAAAATGCGGAGGAGCTTGAATTTGTCCGCGTGAACGAGGCACGAATGGTGCTTTATTCCTGCAAAAACGAGCTTTCCGTTGCCTGTGAAAGGCAGCATAACGCCGAAGCCCGCGCCGCCGAGCTTGAAGCAAGGATTGCGTCCGGCAACGAAACGCTCCAACGCGCTTCCGCGACGATCGAGCAGCGCAGCGGGGAGATAGCCGCTATCGAAGCCGAATGTGCCGAATGTGATACAGCCACCGCGGAATGCGACAAAAAGTCGGCCGCACTTGTTTCCGGCAGGCAGGAAAAGGAATCCGAACTTGCTGAAATGCGGGCGCGTCAGAAGACCGCGCTTGCCGCGAAGGAGGATGCCTTCCGCCGCGTGACGGAGGCGGATATGAAGCAGACCGCCGCGAGCAACGAATTCGATACCGTCACCGGCAAGCTTTGGGATGAATACGAGCTTACCTATTCGGATGCGCTCCCGCTTCGTTTGCCGAAGGAAAAGATGGATAAGGCGGCGACAAGGCTTGCCTCACTCAAAGCAAAGATACGCTCGATGGGCGTTATAAACGTAAACGCGGTTGAGGAATACCGCACGACAAAGGAACGCTTCGACTTCCTTTCCGCGCAGGTCGGCGATCTGAATAAGACACGCGCCGGGCTGGATAAGACCATTTCAAAGCTCGAGGCGGGCATGAAGGAATCCTTCCTGGAATGCTTCGACAGAATCAATACCGAATTCAACGCCGTATTCTGCGAACTTTTCGGCGGCGGCAGTGCCCGTGCCGAACTGACCGACCCGCTGCTCCCGCTCGAATGCGGGATCGATATCGTGCTGAAAGTGCCGGGCAAGAGCGTGAGGAGCATTTCACTGCTCTCCGGCGGCGAGCAATCCTTTGCGGCCGTTTCGCTTTACCTTGCTTTGCAGCGTGTCAACCCCGCGCCGTTCTGCGTTTTCGACGAGATTGAAAGCGCACTCGATGAGGTGAACGTTGTGAAACTGGCATCCTATGTGCGGCGCAACAGTGACAAAACGCAATATATTCTTATCACGCACCGCCGCGGAACAATGGAACGCGCGGATACGATATACGGCATAACCATGCGTCAGAAGGGCATTTCGGAATATATCCGTCTTAACATGGCGAAGTTGGATGAAAATATCAGGGAGTATACTGAAAAATGAGCTTTTTCGATAAACTTAAAGACGGGCTGAAAAAAACGCGAGATGTTCTTTTGAAGCCGGTAAACGATCTGTTTTCCTCCTACGATAAGGTCGATGACGATTTTTACGAGGAACTGTGCGATCTGCTGATAATGGCGGATGTCGGGGCGGAAACCTCCGATGCGCTCGTGAACGATCTGCGGCAGCGTTTGAAGGAAAAAAAGATCCGCGATGCAACGTTTGCAAGGCAGGAATTCCGCGAGATACTTGCCGAAAGTGTCGGCGAGGGCGGAACGCTCGACATAAAGCCGGGGCTTAACGTCATACTCGTTATCGGGGTGAACGGTGTCGGCAAGACGACCTCCATCGGCAAGATAACGCATTATCTGCGCGAAAGCGGCAAAAGCGTCATGCTTGCGGCGGCGGATACCTTCCGCGCCGCGGCAGCCGAGCAGCTTTGTATATGGGCGGACCGCAACGATGTGCCTGTAATCAGGCAGAACGAGGGAGCCGACCCGGCAGCCGTGGTGTTCGATGCCGTTGCTGCCGCGAAAAGGGCGGGCGCGGATGTGCTGATCGTGGATACGGCGGGCAGGCTTCACAACAAGAAAAACCTTATTGACGAGCTTGCGAAGATCAACCGCGTTATCGACCGTGAAGCCCCCGGGTGCAGCCGCGAAACGCTGCTTGTGCTGGATGCCTCCACCGGTCAGAACGCGCTGATACAGGCATCCGAATTCGGCAAGGCTGCGCATATAACCGGGCTTGTCCTCACAAAGCTGGACGGCACCGCCAAGGGCGGCATAATCCTTGCCATCAAGCGTACACTGGGTATTCCGGTGAAGTTTATCGGCGTGGGGGAGGGGATCGACGATCTTCGCCCGTTCGACGGCAGAGATTTTATCAATGCCTTCTTTGAGGAATAGGGCAATGAAGATAATTCTTGCAACCGGAAACGCGCATAAGGTCGCGGAGTTCCGCGCCGCGTTTGCCGAAAACGGTTATGATATCGAGATACTCACCCCGCGCGATGTCGGCTTTTCCGGCGATATCGCCGAAACGGCGGACAGCTTCGAGGGCAACGCTTTTATTAAGGCAAAGGCGCTTTGCGATTTTACGGGGAGTATTGCCGTCGCGGATGACAGCGGGCTTGAAACAGACGCGCTTTGCGGCGCACCCGGCGTTTATTCCGCGCGATTCGCGGGCGAAAACGCAACCGATGCCGAAAACAATAAAAAACTGCTCGGGCTGCTGGAAAATGTCCCCGCCGCGGAGCGCACGGCGCGGTTCGTGTGCGTGGTATGCGCCTGCAAGCCGAACGGCGAAAGAATATTCGTCCGCGGGGAAAGCCGCGGAAGTATAATCGATACCCCGCGCGGAGCGGACGGCTTCGGCTATGATCCGATATTCCTGCACGAAAGCGGAAAGACCTTTGCGGAAATGACACAGGCGGAGAAAAACGCCGTTTCCCACCGCGGCAGCGCGATAAAGCAGCTTATTCTGCACGGGGATTTTTTCAAATAAAACAAAAATGACGGAGTATAAGCACAATGGATGTAATTCTCGAATATTTCGAATATGTCAAAAATCAGCTTGCCGGGATCGGCGTGATCGATGTTATCGATATACTTATCGTTGCGCTGCTGTTTTACTATACCTTCCGTTTCGTGCGGGAAAGGCGTGCGGGCAAGCTGCTTGTCGGTATAATCATACTTATCGGTATGCTGCTGCTGAGCTCGCTGCTCCATATGAGGGCGTTGAACTTCCTGCTCACTAACCTGTTCTCCGTCGGCTTGATTGCGATAGTTATCGTTTTCCAGCCGGAGCTTCGCAGCGCACTTGAAAAGGTGGGCGGCGAATCGCTGCGCAATTTCAAGGGAATGATGGATGCAGACACCGAATACGCCGTGCGCAACGCGATAAGCGAAACCTGCGTTGCGGCCGAATCCTTTTCGGAAAGCAAGACGGGCGCACTGATCGTTTTCGAACGCGGAACAAAGCTCGGCGATTATATCCGCACCGGCACGGTGGTGGATGCCGTCACATCCTCCTTCCTGCTCGGAAACATATTCTTCAATAAAGCTCCGCTTCACGACGGCGCCGTCATTATCCGCGACGGGCGCGTACACGCGGCGGGCTGCTTCCTTCCGCTTTCGATAAACAATGAGATAGTCAAGGAGCTCGGCACCCGTCACCGCGCCGCCATCGGCATGAGCGAAAACAGCGATGCGGTGGTGCTTGTGGTTTCGGAGGAGACGGGCGTGATATCCGTTGCGCTGGACGGCGAACTGAAACGCGGATTTTCGCGCAGGAGTCTGGAGGATTATCTCGTTTCGCTGTTGATCGGCGAGGAAAAGAAGACGATAACTGCCCGCGTTAAGTTCAGATTTAAAGGAAAGGGCGGGAACAAAAAGAAATGAAAAGCAGGGATTCCGCCAAAAAAACACTTGAAGTGGGGAAGATGTCCCGCGCGGCGAAGACAATTGTGCTTATCGCGGCGGTGCTCGGCGCACTGCTTGTGTGGATATACGCAATGGGCTTCGACAATACGCTTTTCGAGCGCACATTCAACGGGATAACCGTTGTGCTTGAAGGCGAAAGCGAGCTTGTTTCCAAGTACGGCTACACGCTTGCGGAAGGGCAGACGTTTTCATCAATAACCGTTGTGGCAAAGGGCAAGCGCTCCGAACTGAACGCGCTTGACGAATCGGATTTCCGCGCCGTTGTCGATGTTTCGCTGCTTGAACAGCCGGGGCTTCAAACCGCCGGTATCGTGGTTTATTCACCGAACGGGATCGAGGTCGTTTCACAATCCTCCACCACCGTGGAGATATTCGTGGATGAATTTATACAGATGACTTATGTACCCGTCGAGGTCGATCTCGGCAATTACCGCATGGGCGAAGGTATAACATTCGCTTCCGGCATGGCAAACCCGCAGTTTATAAATATTTCCGGCCCGAAGACCGAGTTGGAACGCATCTCGGGCGCGTATGTCGATTTTGACCTGAGCGATTACGAGCTGACGCAAAGCGTGAGCGGCAAGGGAAGCATTGTTCTGCGCGATGAAAAGGGCAACGATATCGAAAGCAGATACATAGCCTGCTCCGAAACGGAAGCATATGTGACCGTTACTCTTTCCAAGCAGAAAACCATCCCCGTGAAGGTAAAGCTCACGGGCGGGAAATTCTCGCAGGAGGATGTCACCGTGCGCCTTTCCGCAACGACGATAACCGTTTCCGGCGCGCCGGAGCTTGTCGATTCGCTGGACGAATTTGCGCTTGAATTCGATGAGACTGTCTTTATCGGCGAATCAAGCCGCGAATATATCATCAGCGCTCTCCTTCCCGACGGTGTTGTGAACGAGAGCGGATTTTCCAAGATAACCGTCGATGTCAGGCTTCCGGAGCTTTCGCTGCGGAGAATAAAGATATCCGCAAAGGATATAAAGATTGAAAATCTTCCCGAAGGGGCGACGGCGGAGTTCAAAGACGGTACAACCGTGAGTCTTGTCGGCCCGCGTGATGCATTCTCCGGCTTTGATTTCGGCGGCGTGTCGGTCATTGCCGATTACAATAATATTACCGTTAATGCCGACGGGAGCTATACCGCACGTCTGCGCGTTGTCACGGGAGATGAAAGCGGAGTGATTTACCCGCTCGGGATCGAATACACCGCCGTTTTCACGGTGGCGGAAAACGGTGAAGAAAACGGCTGAAAGCCTTAAAAACAGAAATGTAAAAGGGTGGTACACACATGAAATTCGGAAGCTGGGTTGTCCGCGAGGGCGATGAGCAGGCGTGCAGGCGATTGGCATCGGAGGCGGGTCTTTTGCCGCTTACCGCACGGCTGCTTGTGAACCGCGGGATAACGACCGCGCATGAGGCGGAATGCTTTTTTGATACAGGCAAGATCGAATTTCACGATCCTTTTCTGCTTACGGATATGGATGCCGCCGTTGAACGCATAAACCGTGCGATAAACGGGCACGAAAGAGTGTGCATATACGGCGATTACGATGTGGACGGGGTTACGAGCACCGTTTTGCTTTACCTTTACCTTCGCACACGCGGTATAGAGTGCGAATGCTTTATCCCCGAAAGGCTCAGTGAGGGCTACGGCCTGAGCCTTCCCGTTATCGAACGCCTGAAGGACAAGACCGATCTTATAATCACCGTTGATACCGGCGTTACAGCCGTTGCCGAGGCGGAATATGCAAAGTCCGTCGGGATAGATATGGTTATCACCGACCACCATTCCTGCCGCGAAACGCTCCCGCCCGCCGTGGCGGTCGTGAATCCGCACCGCAATGACAGCAAATACCCGTTTTTGCAGCTTGCCGGAGTCGGCGTGGTGTTCAAGCTGCTTTGCGCTCTCGACGGGAGCGTAGAGCGAATACTTGATATGTATTCGGATATAATTGCATTGGGAACGATTGCCGATGTAATGCCGATTGTCGACGAAAACCGCAGGATAACTGCGGCCGGGCTCGAAAAGCTTGCAAAAACCGAAAATCACGGTCTGAAAGCGCTTATGCGCAGCTCGGGTGTGATAAAGCCCGGAAGGTTTTCAAAAAAGATAACCTCCTCAACGGTGGGGTTTGTCCTTGCGCCGCGCATAAACGCCGCAGGGCGTATCGCCTGCGCTTCGCTCGCCGTTGATCTTCTGCTTGCGAAGGATGATGAAACCGCCGACAGGATAGCCGTCGAGCTTTGCGAGATCAACAAAAAACGCCAGATAACCGAGCAGGAGATATTTGAAGCCGCCGTCGAAATGATCGAAAGCAAATACAGGGATGACAAATTCCTTGTCCTTGCCGCGGAAGGGTGGCACCAGGGTGTTATCGGGGTTGTCGCCTCGAAGGTATCCGAAAAGTATTCCCGTCCGTGCGTGCTCTTTTCCATAGACGGCGATACCGCAAAGGGCAGCGGCAGAAGCATACGCGGCTTTTCGCTGATGAATGCGCTGAGCGAATGCGGAGATATGTTTATCGAATACGGCGGGCATGAGCTTGCCGCCGGCCTTTCGATAAGGTGCGACATGATTGATGCCTTCCGCCGCCGTGTCAACGAATACGCAACCCCGCTTTTGACGGATAACGAAAACGCCTTCCCGCTTGAAATAGAAAGCGAGGCGGACCTTTCGGACATAACCGAAAAGGGAATAACCGAAATGCTGCGGCTTGAACCGTTCGGGCTTTCCAACCCGCAGCCGGTGCTGGTTCTGCGCGATGTATTTATAAAGGATATCACCCCGCTTTCGCAGGGAAAACATATCAAGATGCGTGTCTTCCGAGAGGGGAGCGGCGCCGGAGTAAACGCGGTGTGGTTCGGAATGCCGCCGACGGAAATGCCCTTCCGTGAGGGTGAAAAGCTCGACATTGCCTTTACCGCCGAAATAAACGAATACATGGGGCTTCGCACACCGCAGATATTTGTCCGCGATGCGGCATATTCGCGCACCGAAACCGATTTATTGAAGGAGTGCGGCGAGAAATACTCCGCGTTTATTTCGGGCAGGCGGTTCGACGGCGATATCGCCGAGATACCCACGCTTGCCGATTTTCGTTCGGTGTTCAAGGCGGTGCGGAGATTTGCCGCGCATGAAAGCCGCAAAACCTCGCTTACAGCAGCCGCAAGGGCTTTTGCAAACGAATACGGGGTTGAAATACCGCTCTGCAAGCTGAAGCTGATACTTGCCGTGCTTGCCGAACGCAGGCTTATAACGCTTGAATTTTTCGGCGAAAACGGGATGACGCTCGGCTTGATACCCGCGCCGGGAAAGACGAATATCGATGATTCCCCGATAATGCGCTCGATACATGAAAATTTCAAAGAAACCAAGGATGCCGTCAGATGTTAGAACAGGCTGCTGTCTTGCTGGAAAAAATAAAAGAATCCGGCAATTACGATTACGATAAAATACTTAAAGCATACGAATATGCGGAGCAGCTCCACAGCGGGCAGAAGCGCATTTCGGGCGAAAGTTATATTGTGCACCCGCTTTCCGTTGCGGAGATAATTTTCGATCTGCAGCTCGATACCGATTCCATCTGCGCGGCCATGCTTCACGATACGGTGGAGGACTGCTCGGATAAGATCGACCTCGCAAAGATCCGCAAGGAATTCGGCGCGGATGTCGCGGAGATTGTCGACGGTGTCACAAAGCTGGTGCATATCCCGTTTGAAACAAAGCAGGACGAAAGCATAGAGAATCTGCGCAAGATGTTCCTTGCCATGAGCAAGGATCTGCGCGTTATATTCGTCAAGCTTGCCGACAGGCTTCATAATATGCGCACACTGAGTGTCCGCACGCCCGAAAAGCAGCGCTCCATTGCGCTGGAAACGATGCATGTCTATGCGCCGCTCGCCCACAGGCTCGGTATGCAGAAGATCAAGCAGGAGCTTGAAACGCTCGCACTTTATTATCTCGACCCGATAGGGTATAAAGAGGTAAGCGACGATATCGAGAAACGCTACGGCGAAAATAAGGACTTTTTGGAGCACGCGACGGAAAAGGTCGCGGAGAGCCTGAAAGCCTATAACATGAAATTCACGCTTTCCGGACGCGTAAAAACGATATACAGCATATATAAAAAGATGTATAATCAGAGCAAGAAGTTCGATGAGATATACGACTTCTATGCCGTGAGGATCATTGTGGATACCGAGCTTGACTGCTATACCGCGCTCGGCATCATACACGAGTCCTTCAACTCCATTCCCGGCAGATTCAAGGATTACATCTCCACGCCGAAGCCGAATATGTACTCTTCGCTCCATACGACGGTCATCGGCAAGGAGGGTATACCTTTTGAGGTGCAGATCAGAACATGGGAAATGCACCGTGTCGCCGAATACGGTCTTGCCGCGCACTGGAAGTATAAATCCGGCGAACAGGCAAAGGCGGATATCGATGCGAAGCTCCAGTGGATACGCACGCTGCTCGAAACCGAAAAGGATACCGACGATCCGGACGAATTCTTCCGTCCGTTGAAGATCGACCTTTTCGAGGATGAGATATTCGTGTTCACGCCGCGCGGCGATGTCGTGAACCTTCCGAACAACAGCACTCCGATTGATTTCGCGTATGCGATACATTCGGCTGTCGGCAACAAGATGGTCGGCGCGAAGGTGAACGGCAATATCGTTCCCATAGATACGATACTTGAAACAGGGCAGATAGTCGAAGTCCTTACAAGTGCCTCCTCCAAAGGTCCGAGCCGCGATTGGCTGAAGATCGTCCGCTCCGCAGAGGCGCGCAACAAGATAAAGCAGTTTTTCAAAAAAGAAAGACGCGCGGAAAATATCGTTGTCGGCAAAACCGAGCTGGAACGCGAAATAAAGCGTTACGGCAGGCATTATACGGAAACTCAGAAGAACGAGATAATGAAGAACCTCGCGGAGCGGCTTTCGCTTCCGGATGTCGAGGATCTTTACAACAATATCGGCTACGGCGGGCTTTCGGTTTCCAAGATAGCCGTGAAGCTGCGCGAGGAATTTATGCGCGTTGTCGCCCCGCAGGCCGAGCCTACCGCACCGGTGACGCCGCTTCCGCCCACGGGCGCAAAGCGCTATGATATCAGCGCGCGCTCCAATGCGGGCAGCGTTATCGTGGACAGCGTGGAGGGCTGCACCGTCAAATTCGCGCGGTGTTGCAACCCGCTTCCCGGTGATAATATCATCGGCTATATCACGCGCGGATACGGTGTTTCAATTCACAAATACGATTGCCCCAATGCACAGGCGGGGCTTTCACGCCCGGAGGATAAGGACAGGTGGGTCGTCGCTTCGTGGTCGGAAAGGGTAGCAAGGCAGGAATACGGCTCCTTCGAGGCGATCGTTTCGGTGTTCGCCGACTATTCGCCGCATATTATCGCCGATGTGACGCTTGCCCTGAACGATATGAAGGTGGCTGTCGTGTCGGTCTCCACGCGTGAAAACGAAGGAGAGATACTTATCACGCTCGGCATAAGATGCAGCGGGATAGATCATCTCAAAAACATTATCAGCGGACTGCATAAGATAAAGGGTGTCCGCGATGTTATAAGAGGCGGCGTATGAGAGCTGTTATACAAAGAGTCCACGGGGCAAGCTGTGTCGTGGAGGGAAAGACCGTCGCGGAAATCGGGACGGGGCTTGTGGCGTATGTCGGTGTCTATGACGACGATACCGATGAGGATGCCGAAAAGCTTGCGAAAAAGATAGCGCGGCTGCGCGTGTTCTGCGATGAGAGCGGCAGGCTTGCAAACGATTGCATCACCGTCGGCGGGAGCGTTATGGTGATATCCAATTTCGTGCTTGCGGGGCGAACTTCACGCGGGTATCGCCCGGATTGCACTCACGCCGCGGGGTATGATGAAGGAAAACGGCTTTACGAGCTTGTTATTGCCCGCGTTTCGGAATCGCTTCCCGCCGTTCACGGCGTTTTCGGCGCGCACATGGAGATATGCGTGCATAACGACGGACCCATAAACGTAATAATAGACACACGGGAATCACGCGGAAAATGAAGCTGTTTATCGATAACCAAACCGAATTTCTTAACGATTATTACTTCCAGACACTCTGCCTTCTGTATTTCCCCGGCGAAAAATTCGGCGCCGGCGACGAGGGCATAAATCGGGCATATTTCCTTTTGAAACCGGAAAACGGCGGTTTTTATGCGAGCGTGCGGCTTTGTGCCGGAAATGCGGAATCCGCGGCGGAATATACCGACCTGCGCACGGCTCCGGCAGTGGGCGGAATGAATGATGAGTTTTATGCCACGCGGGCATTGGGCAAAGCGTTTCTGCTTGCGGGGGAAAGGCTTTTCGGCTTTTCGCTCCCGTGGGGGTACCTTACGGGGCTGCGCCCCGTAAAGCGCGCCAAGTATTATCTCGACCGCGGCGAAAGCGCCGAAACCGTCACGAGGCTGTTTACCGGCGATTATCTCGTTTCCGCCGAAAAGGCCTCGCTTGCGGTGGAGACGGCCGTGACGGAGGAGGCAATGCTTGCCGATGTCGACGGCAAGGATTGCGCCGTTTATGTTTCCATACCGTTCTGTCCCACAAGGTGCGATTACTGCTCCTTTGTTTCATACAGCAACGACCGGCTTTTCGGCCTGATTCCGGATTATCTCGTGCGGCTTATGCAGGATGTCCGCCGCACGAGCGAACTTATAAGAGAGCTGGGAATGCGTGTCCGCGCCGTATATATCGGCGGGGGAACACCTTCGATACTCGATCCGCGGCAAACCGATATGCTGCTCGACTGTATCGTGAGCAACATCTGCCTTTCGGGCGATATCGAGTTCACATTCGAGGCGGGCAGACCGGATACGATAACGCGCGATAAGCTTTCCGTTGTCGCAAAGCACGGTGTGCGGCGGATCAGCGTGAACCCGCAGAGCACATCCGATACCGTGCTTGAAAGGATCGGGCGGAAGCATACGGTACGGCAGTTTTTTGAGGCTGTCGAGCTTGCGCAAGGCTTTGGATTTTCCTGCCTGAATGCCGATCTTATCGCCGGACTTCCGGGCGATAACTCCGAAAGCTTTGCAAAAAGTGTGGAGGATATGATAGACTGCGGCTTCTCCAATATCACCGTACACACGCTTTCCATAAAAAACGCCGCGCCGATACGCTTTATCGGCGACGGCTTTTACGATCCCGCCGGTGAGCTTGCGCGTAAAAGCGTTCGGTATGCACGCGAACGGCTTGCTGCGGCGGGGCGTTATCCCTATTACCTCTACCGCCAGAAGAACACTGTCGGCAATGCCGAAAATACGGGATTTTCGGTAAAGGGCAGCGAGAATCTTTACAATGTTCTGATGATGGAGGAGTATTCCACCGTTTTTGCCTGCGGTGCGGGCGCGATAAGCAAATTCGTCAACCCCGCGCGCAATGAAATTTATCGCCATGCCTTCCCTAAATATCCGTATGAATATCTGCGCGAGGATAAAGGGATCGGCAGTGAGGAAGCGATCAGTTTCTTCACGAAAGGATGATCTTATGACTGCTTCCGAAATCAGGGAAATGATACGCGCCGACGAGCTTTCATACGAAAGCGCGCTCGGACGCATTGCCGAAAGAGTTACACGGGACGGCGATATTCGCTTTCTCTTTATCGCCGGCGGCTCCTGCGCCGGAAAAACGACAACGACATTGAAGCTTTCCGCGCTTATCGGCGGGCTGGGCAGAACGGCGCATACCGTTTCGCTGGATGATTTTTACCGCGACCTGCGGGATTGCGTATATATGCCTGACGGTACGCGGGATATCGAAACGCTTCACAGCCTGCGAGCCGATATGATAACCGTTTCTCTCGAAAGGCTTGCCGCCGGGCTGTCCGCCGAGATACCCTCGTTTGATTTTCGGTCGATCATCAGGACGGACAACGCACGCGCTATTTCGCCCGGAAAGAACGATCTTGTCATCGTGGAGGGGCTGCACGCGCTCAATCCCGTGCTGCTTCCTCAAACGCTGCACGAGAAGAATATTTACCGTATATATCTGTATTCCGAACCGGGTGACGGGAGCGACAGCCGCTTTATACGCAGGCTCGTGCGAGATGCGCGCCACCGTGGGCACGATGCCGCCATGACCTACGCCGTGTGGGAAAATGTCCGCGCAAACGAGCGCGAATCCATAGAACCCTTCCGTGCGACGGCGGATATGACGGTCAATACCTTCTTCGGCTACGAACGCAATATCCTCAACGGCGATGCCGTAAAGCTTTTGGAGGAGATTCCGCGAAACAACGGTTTTTATTCGGCCGCAAGGAAGAGCATAGAGCTTCTTTCGGGCACGGAACCGATCGATGCGGGCTTCGTCCCTGAAAATTCACTGCTTCGGGAGTTTATGTAAAAATGAGCGCGGACGTTCAAAGAAGCCGCAGCTTCCTGCGGGAAGCCGCCGTACTTACGGTTGCGAATTTCGCAATCAAAATCATCGGGGTGCTTTACAAGATACCCCTTACGAATATTTTGGGAAACAGCATAGGCATCTTCAATGCCGCGTATTCGATATATGCGATGCTTTTCATGCTTTCCACAAGCGGATTGCCTGTTGCCGTTTCGCGCATGGTCGCTTCAAGCAACGAGCTCGGATGCGGACGTGAGGTAAAGCGCCTTTCTTTCCTTGCAACGGCGATATTCGGCGTTGTCGGGTTTGTGTTTGCTCTGTTGCTGATCATATTCGCGCCCTCCATTGCCACCGGCACGGGGCACGCGGAAAGTGCCGCGGCTATGCGGGCTATCGCGCCTTCGCTGTTCTTCGTGTGCGTATGCGCCTCGGTGCGCGGCTACTTCCAGGGGCTGCGCAATATGTATCCGACGGCGATATCCCAGTTTATCGAGGCGTTTTTCAAACTGACCGTCGGTCTGGGCGCCTGTATGTATGCGGCAAAGCAGGGAGCAAGCGCCGCGGTCCAGGCGGCGTGTGCGATAAGCGGCGTTTCCGTCGGCACGTTTTTCGGCATGGTCTTCATACTTGTTTTCCGCCGTGTTTCCAAAAAGACGGTCCCGAACATGACGGACGAGCACTGCGCAAGCGATAAAAAGCTTGTCCGCACAATGCTTCTTGTCGCTCTGCCCGTTACGCTTACCGCTGCAGCGCTGTATTTTTCACAGTTTTTGGATACGCTTATAATCGTCAATTCACTCACCGGATACGGCGAAAGTGCCGAAACGGCGCAAAGGCTGTATTCGGCATATACCGGGCTTTCGGTGCCGATATACGATCTTTTGCCCTCTACGCTGGTGTTCCCCATTGCCACAAGCATATTGCCCGCCGTTTCGGGGGCGCTTGCCGCACATGACCGCGGCCGTGCAAAGCGCCTGACAGTGCAGGCAATAAGGCTGAGCGGGATAATCGCCATCCCCTGCGGAGTGCTGCTGCTTGTCGCCGGGCGCAAATGCATCACCTTGCTTTACGGCGCAAGCCGCTGGCTTGAACCCGTGGCAATGAAAAACGGCGGCGAAACCATCCCGCTGGATGCGGCATCGGTATCGCTTTCGCTGCTCGGATTCGCGGTGTTCTTCATTTCCATAGTTTCCACCTGCAATTCGCTGCTCAATGCACGCAAAAAGGCGCATCTTCCGTTTATCGCGGTGCTTGCCGGTGTCGCCGCACTTGTCATAACCGAGGCTTCGCTGCTTCATACGCCGGTCGGCATATATGCCGCGCCGATAAGCTCGGTTGCCTGCTATGCCGTCTGCATGGCGCTCGATATTTACTTCCTGCGCAGGTGCTGCGGTGTGAAGCTGCACTTTTTGAAAATGTTCAGACGCCCGCTTGTCTGCGGCGGTGTGAGTGCAATCGCGACATTTATCGTCTATCGCATCGCCGCGGCGATATCCGGCAATGCGGAGGGGCGTGTTGCTTCGTTCTTTGTTTTGCTGGTCACCGGGATTACGCTCGTTATCAGCTACTGCGGCACGATTTTGCTTTTCCGCGGGATACGCGAAAGCGAGGTGCGCCTGCTGCCGAAGGGTAATTTTATTGCCGATAAGCTTATAAAGCGCGGCTGGCTCAAGCCGGAAAGGTCGAACCGGGCATGACGGAAAAGGAAGAAATACTTCAAAAAAGCGAATACGGGTTTGCCGACCTTGTAAAGATCATCCGAATACTGCGCGCCCCGGGCGGCTGTCCGTGGGACAGAGTGCAGACACATTCAAGCATCCGTGCGAATCTTATCGAGGAAACTTATGAGCTTGTCGAGGGCATAGATAAAAATGACCGGGCGATAATGCGCGAGGAGCTCGGTGATGTGCTGCTGCAGGTCGTGCTTCACGCCGATATGTCCGCCGAAAGCGGAGATTTTGATATCGGTGATGTCGTGAATGATATCTGCAAAAAGCTCATTCAACGGCATGAACATGTTTTCGGCGATGTCCGTGCGGAGGATGCCGCAGGTGCGCTTGCCGCGTGGGACGCCGCGAAAAAGCGGCTTAAAGGTCAAAAAAGCGGCACGGAGGCGCTCGAATCGATATCAAAATCGCTCCCCGCGCTTGTCCGCGCGGATAAGATCGGTTCCAAGGCACGCAAGCTGGGCTTTGATTTCGATGCGCCCGCAGAGGCATTCGTAAAGGTGCGGGAGGAGCTTTCGGAGGCGGAAGCCGCCGTTCGGAGCGGCTCTGCGGAGGATATCGCGGAGGAATTCGGCGATCTGCTGCTTTCCGTGACCTGCGCCGCAAGGCTTGCGGGAGTCGATTCCGAAAAGGCGCTTTACGATGCGAATGAAAAATTCATTACGCGGTTTTCGGCGATGGAGGAGTGCGCTTCGGCGGAAGGAAAGGATATTTCCGGGTGCGGCCGTGGGGAAAAGCTTTCGCTATGGGCGCAGGCAAAATCGCGGGAAAAACGGCATGAGGACGAAAATTGACGGAATATTCACCGAAAAAACGCCGTTTTTAACGCCGTTTTAGTGAAAAAATGCAAAAATCCCCTTGATAATGGGGGAAAATAATGGTATAATGTTTTCACAAAAAAGGTTTTTGAAAGGAAGTTACACATGAACAAATCTACACTTATCGAATCCGTTGCTACCAATGCAAATATTAAAAAGAAAGATGCGGAGGCCGCCGTCAACGCAATGTTCAACGCCATTGCCAACGAGCTTGCTACCGGCGGAAAGGTTCAGATCGCCGGTTTCGGTTCCTTCAAGGTTAAGGAAAGAGCCGAAAGAATCGGCAGAAACCCCAAGACCAAAGCCGCCATCACCATCCCGGCTTCCAAGTCCCCCGCTTTTGTTCCCGGCAAGGATCTTAAAGAAGCTGTCAATAAATAAGCATTGTTTTATACCGGGTGGGGGCATATAATTTCCCCACCCGCGGTTTTTTCGGTGGATCATGCGTCTGGATAAATATCTTAAAGTTTCAAGAATAATCAAGCGCCGTACCGTTGCCAAGGAAGCCTGCGGAGGCGAGCTGGTATGTGTCAACGGCAAGGCGGCAAAGCCCTCGTATGATGTCAAGGTCGGCGATATTATCGAAGTTCATTACGGCAGCAGGACAACGCGCTTCCGCGTTCTTGCCGTGAATGAAAGCGCAAAAAAGGCAAACGCCGCCGAAATGTACGAGGTGCTGGAATAATTCACCCTGCGGTACCGTATAATCAAATATACGGCAACGGAGGGTTATCACGGAAGGCAAGCATACCGTTTACCCCACGGTCAAGGCCGCGGCGGCTTTCTGCTTTGGCGGTTCACCGTCGGCAGGGTATTGATGCTTGCGCTTTCGGCTGTTGTCGGGGCGTTGTATGTGCTTGCTTCAAAAGCGCGCTTGGCGATAAACCGTGCATATTTAACGGAAGGGAAGTTAAACATGGGTAAAAAGAAGCCCGCAAGGACAAATCTAATAATCAGAATCGCATTTTCGCTCATCTTTATCTTTCTTTTCGTATCGGTGATCAATTTGCAGAACGAAATGAAATCCCTGCGCGATGAGCGCGACGCGCGCGCCGAAAAGGTCACCGCGCTTCAGGATAATATCGATGAACTTGAACTCCGCATAAACACTCCCGTGGATGAAGAGTTTATCGAGCGCATCGCACGCGACAGGCTCGGCCTGCGCGATCCTGATGAAATAATCTTTTACACGGATATAGGAAACAAATAAGGGGATAACCGATTTGTCATATCCGGTCGGCACCGAAATTGTCGGAATCGTCAGCGGCGTTGCATCCTATGGGGCTTTCGTCACACTTCCGGACGGTTCAACCGGGATGATACATATTTCCGGGCTTTCGCGCCGGTTCGTTACCGATATCCACGCGGTCATCAAAACCGGGGATACCGTCAAAGCGCGGTCATCTCCGACGAAAACAACAAAACAGCGCTTTCGCTTATAGGCGGCAAAAAAGAACCCGAACTGAAAAGGGATCTCGGCCCGATGCTCGACAAGCTCCGCGCTTCGAGCAAGGAACGGCTCAAACGCTCTGTATACGGCGAAAAGCGAAAAGGCGGCCGCAAACGCAGGTGAACGAACCGGACAAGGGGCAATATGCCCTTCCGGTTCGCTTTTTTAAGCCGGTTTTAAGAATCACGGTTTAGTATAAAGGCGGCGGGAGAAAAACCGATCATCATTACGGCGGAATCGTTCCGCCGAATAAAATAAAAGGAGCGCGCTATGAAAACAAGGATCATCACGAAAAAGTTCACGCTTACCGACGATGTTCGGGAATGGATCGACAAGAAGCTTTCCAAGCTGGACAAGTTCTTTCCGGAAGGCACCGAGGCGATTGTCTTTCTCACGGGGAATCGCGTTCAGGAACGGATAGAAATCACCATCAGCTGCAACGGCTCGATATTCCGTGCAGAGGTGGCAGACAAGGATTATAAATGCGCGCTTGACACGGCAATGGCAAACATCGAACGTCAGATCCGCAAAAACCGCACGAGACTCGAAAAGAAGATTCATGTCAAGAAGGAACTTTTTGCGGAAAGTGAGCTTGCCGAGCCGGAGGAGGAAATTGTCGTCAGCAAGGTAAAGCATTTTGAAATGCACCCGATGACGGTTGAGGAAGCGATTTTGCAGATGAATCTTCTTCAACACACGTTCTATATGTTTATGAACTCCGAATCCGGGCAATACAATGTCGTTTACCGCAGAGCAGAGGACGATTACGGCCTTATAGAACCCAACGATTGAAATTGTCCCGCCGCCGGGAACGCGGACCGGCAAACAGAAGAAAAGCACTTGCCTTACGGCAAGTGCTTTTTTACGTTGAATTAAAGAGGCTGTCAGCGGTTATCGTCGGTCGTGTAATACTTGTACGAATCCGGAAATGTCGCGGGTTCCATTTCCTCCGGCAGCAGCAGCTTCAATGCGACATTTGTTTTGCCGATTGCCGCGCTGACCGAGCAGGTCATGAGTTTTTCATCGTATTCGACATTTATACCCGTTATGTAGTTTTCGATCAGCACCATCGGGATGAGATAATCATCATCGCCGTAAAGTATCGGGGCGGAAATTCTGATGGGATTGTCGTTTATGATAATAAGCGAGGAATTTTTCGTGCAGCGAATGCGGTTGTCTGTCCCTATGATAAAGAGGGTGACGTCGTCGCCGTCTGCGGCAAGCCCGAAGGAGCCGATTTCGGTCAGATACGAAAACGGGATATAAAGCCCGTATTCGTTGTTTGCGGCTTCCGCGGTGAGCTTGTGAAGAACCTTTTCGTCATAAACAAGGCGCACGGAATATATTTCGGTATTCTTCGCTGTCCCCTTGAAGGAATAATATATCGTTCCCGCGACGAAAAGAAGGATGATAAGGTAAAAAGCAATGAAAACAATCAGCACGGCAAGCGCGTTGCCGAGCACGGCACGCTTTTTCCCGGCGGGCCTTGCTTTTTTTGCCGGCAGCTTTGCGGCGGGTGCGGTTTCGTTCAATGCGTTCACCATCCTTTTTTTTATTTTATCACACTGCGAAAAAAAAATAAAGGGGGTTGAATAACATTATCCGTTTTTTTGCATAATCTGTTTGGGAAAGGGGATTTGCACATCGGGCGATAAAGCCCTGCCTTGCTTTGCGGACGGCGAATATCGGCTGAAAATCACCGAAAAAAACTATTGACAAGAGCACTGCGGTATAGTATAATGCAGTGTGTAAAGCGAATCGCTTTACACACTGCGATTTCTTTTTTTCGGAGGAGGCGTTTTCCGTGGAAGGCGACAGGGCATATATCTGCCGGCTTATCGATATATACGGCGGCGCACTTTCCGAAAGGCGGCGCGATATGGTCGATCTTTATTATAACGAGGATCTTTCACTTGCGGAGATCGGCGAAAACTGTGGGCTGACCCGCCAGGGCGTCAGCGATTCCATCCGCCGCACCGTTGCCGAGCTTTATGCGCTCGAAGCCTCGCTCGGCGTTTATGCAAAGTCGGAACGTGTTATGGCGCTTGCGGCCGAAATAATCGCCTGCGGCGATATCGCAAAGGCGCACCGTCTTGCCGAACAGATCACAGGAGAGCTTTAATGTTATTTCAAAGTCTTGCCGAAAAGATGTCACGCGTGTTTTCCAAACTCGGCGGAAAGGGAAAGCTTACCGAAGCCGATGTCAAGGCGGGCATGCGCGAAATAAAGCTTGCACTGCTCGAAGCGGATGTCAACTTCAAAGTCGTAAAGGAATTTATCGCCCGCGTGAGCGAACGCGCTGTCGGCGGCGAAGTGCTTGAAAGCCTGCGTCCGGAACAGCAGATCGTAAAGATCGTCAACGAAGAGCTTATCGCCGTCATGGGCGGCACCTGCCGCAAACTGGAATCCGCACCGAAGCCGCCGACGGTTATTCTGATGTGCGGATTGCAGGGCTCCGGCAAAACGACTCACTGCGGCAAGCTTGCGCTCATGTATAAAAAACAGGGCAAAAATCCGCTGCTCGTTGCCTGCGATATTCACCGCCCCGCGGCTATAACGCAGCTTCAGGTAGTGGGCGAAAAGGTCGGCGCGACCGTCTTTGAACGCGGCACGAACGATCCGGAGGATACCACCCGCGAAGCAATACGTCATGCCGTCAAATACGGCTTCGACCCGGTTATTATAGATACCGCCGGCAGACTTCATGTGGATGAAGCGCTCATGGCGGAACTCAAACGCGTTAAAACCGCCGCGGAGCCTACCGAAACGCTCCTTGTCGTCGATGCGATGACGGGGCAGGATGCAGTCAATGTCGCGCAGAGCTTCAACGATCTGCTCGATATCACCGGCGTTATACTCACAAAAATGGACGGCGATACCCGTGGCGGCGCCGCGCTTTCCGTCCGTTATATCACCGGCAAGCCGATAAAGCTTATCGGCACGGGCGAAAAGCCGGAATGCCTCGAACCGTTCTACCCCGACCGCATGGCATCCCGCATACTCGGCATGGGCGATGTGCTCACTCTGATCGAAAAAGCCGAACAGAGTATCGATGAAAAAAAGGCGGCGGAACTTGAAAAGCGCCTGCGCGAACAGAGCTTCACGCTTGCCGACTTTCTGGATCAGCTCAACACCGTAAAGAATATGGGCTCCATGGATCAGCTTCTCGGCATGATGCCGGGGGTAAAGCCCGGTGCTTTGAAGGATGCAAAGGTTGATGAAAAGGCATTCTCCCGCACCGAAGCGATCATACTTTCCATGACACCGTATGAACGCGATCACCCCGATGTACTCAATTCCTCACGCAAGCGGCGTATTGCCGCCGGCAGCGGGACAAGCGTCGAGGATGTCAACCGTCTGCTCAAACAATACGATCAGACAAAGCAGCTCATGAAGCAGTTCATGGGAAAAAAAGGCAAAAGAGGAAAGATGAGATTTCCCTTTTAATAAAAAACAATTATATTTTCCGGAGGAAAACAAAAATGGCAGTTAAGATCAGACTCAGAAGAATGGGCGCAAAGAAGGCTCCCTCTTACAGAATCGTTGTGGCGGATTCCCGTTACCCGCGCGACGGCAGATTCATCGAAGAAATCGGTTTCTACAACCCCATGACCAACCCCGCAGAGGTTAAGGTTGATGCCGAAAAGGCAAAACAGTGGATCGTCAACGGCGCACAGCCCACCGAGACCGTAAGAGATCTTCTTAAAAAAAGCGGAGTAATTGACTGATGAAACAAACACTTCTCGACATTACAAGAGCTATCGTCGAGGATCCCGATTCGGTCAGCGTAACCGAGAAGGTCAGCGGCGATACCGTCGTTCTTGAACTTTCGGTCGCCAAGCACGACATGGGCAGAGTCATAGGCAAGGAAGGCCGGATTGCCAAGAGCATCCGCACCGTCATGCGCGCTGCCGCTTCAAAGGAAAACAAGCGCGTTATTGTCGATATTATCTGATGAAGCGCTTTCTTGAAGCGGGAAGGCTGAATTCCCCGCGCGGGTTGAAGGGCGAGCTGCGCTTTGATTGCTGGTGCGACAGTGTTGAATTTCTTTCCGGTGTCGAAAAGCTTTATCTGGATGCAGAGGGCAAGCGCTTTCTTACGGTGAAAGAGCTGCGCCCTTCGCTTTCCACGATTGTTTTCGAGGGATACGAGGATCGTTCAAGCGCCTCTGCCCTTACGGGAAGGACCGTTTATTTCGACAGGAACGATATTCCGCTCCCCGAAGGCGTGTTTTATAATGACGACCTTATCGGGCTTCCCGTTCGC
This sequence comes from bacterium, assembly GCA_963661975.1. Classification (GTDB taxonomy): domain Bacteria; phylum Bacillota; class Clostridia; order Oscillospirales; family CAG-382; genus Coliplasma. The sequence goes on along the minus strand of CAVLDN010000003.1, from coordinate 76,647 downwards.
AATGCCGAAACGGGCGAAATTGTCGGAAAAGTCACCCGCGTGGAGGAGGGCGCCGCCTCCTTCCTGTATTATGTCAGCGGCGAAAAAAGCTATATTATTCCCGCCGTCGATGAATTTATCGTCGGCACGGATCCCGAAAAAGAGATAACGGTTCGTCTTATCGACGGGCTTGAAGCGTAGGTGCGGATTTATGAATTTTGAAGTGCTTACGCTTTTTCCGAATACTCTCGAACCGATATTTTCATCAAGCATCATCGGGAGAGCCCGCGAAAAGGGCTTGATATCCGTAAATTGTACTGATATACGCGATTATACTTTGGATAAACACCGCAAGGTGGACGATACGCCTTACGGCGGCGGCTACGGCATGGTGATGATGTGCCAGCCCGCCGTGGATTGCATACGCGCCGCAAAAGCGCGTTGCGGCGGCAGGGTGAGGACGGTTTATATGTCCCCGCAGGGTGCGCTGTTCGATCAGGAAAAGGCGCGCGAGCTGCTTCAATACGACAGTCTGATTCTGCTTTGCGGCCATTATGAGGGCATAGACGAGCGCATTATAGAGCTCGAGATCGATGAGGAACTTTCCGTCGGCAACTATGTTCTTACCGGCGGCGAGCTGCCGGCGGCGATAGTTGTCGACTGCATTTCGCGAATGGTGCCGGGCGTGCTGCCTGCGCCGGAATGCTTCACGGAGGAAAGTCTCCAAAACGGGCTGCTCGAACACGCACAGTATACACGTCCGCGCGTTTTCGAAGGGCTTGAGGTGCCGGAGGTACTCATCAACGGCAATCACGCACTTCAACAGAAATGGAAGCAGGAGCAGTCATTGCTTCGTACCGCCGAAAAGCGGCCCGACCTTATGGAGCTGTCTGATGATAAGAAAAAGAAAGAGATTCAGAAAAGCGAATAAGAGAAGATCACTGCGCCGCGCGGCGCATGAAAGCATTATCCTTTCGACCACTGCGCGCGCAAGCGCAAAGGTAAACGATTTCTTTGAACGCGGCAAGGCTGGCGTTGTGCTCTCTTCGGCTGCGGAAACCGATAAACTGTTTTCGGACAAGGTCGTTTCCGGAGTATCGGAGCGTTTTTCGCTGCGCAGAAATGTTGTGATGCCCGTCCGCAATGCGGTGGCAAGGTCGTTTTCGGGCAATCACTTCTTTTCCGTGTTTACTTTTTTGAAGGATCGCTTCCTGTGCGCCTCCATGCGATCTGCCGGCATATTCTTTATAACCTTCGGTATCTATGCGGCCGCACTGTTTATGCTTAAACGCTATGTCGTGCTGCCGCTTCCGCAATCCGGCACGGGCGAGCTTGCAGTCTCCGCTATCTGCTTTGTTTCCGGGCTGCTGTGTGTGCTGTTCGGCGAACGCAGCCTTCTTTCCGCATTGGCGGGCGGCAGGCTTATCGGGCCTTTGCTTTACGGCTGCTTGGGTGTCAACGATTCGTCGCTCGAACGCCGCACGAACACCGAAACGGATATCGGAGGGGCATTTCTGCTCGGCTCGGTGTGCGGCGTGGGAACGCTGTTCTTCGGCACGGGGCGCGTTCTGGCGGTGCTTTTGCTTGCCGCCGTTGTTATTGTCACATTCAACATACCCGAATTCGGCATGCTTGCCGGCATTGCCGTTTCGCTTGTACTGCCTGCGGGTTACACCGCGGCGATTATACTCGCTTCGTTTGCTTCTTACCTTTTCAAATGCCTGCGTCTGAAGCGCAACCTTCATTTCGGGCTTGCGGATATAGCTGCGCTTGCGGCGTTTATCGCGGCGGCGGCAGGCTGCGCGGCGGGCGGGGGCATATCCTCCGCAGAGGCGCGCGCGCTTTGCATGGCGGGCGTGTACTTCCTTGCAAAAAATCTTATCTGCTCCGAAAAGCTTGCAACGCAGTCCTTCGGCGCAATGCGGCTTTCGGTATCGCTCGGATGTGCGGCATATCTGCTCGGGGAATTTTCGGATCTGATTCCGCTTGAAGGTCTTCGTGCGGCAGCTTCTGCGCTTGCTTCGGCCCGCCCTAATGACGAAATACTTGCATTTATTGTCCCGGCGGTGCTGCCGTTCGCCCTGTGCGGCTTCGGCGGCGAAAATCGCCGCAGAAGGCTTGCGTTTATTCTGCTTGCGGTTGTGACCGCGGCGGTTTCGGGGTTCTCGGCATTTTACTTTATGCTTGCCGTATCGATATTCGTTTATATCGCCGCCGCTTATAAGGCACCCGTCGGGGCGCTTGTCGGCGCGGCCGCGGCATTGCCGACAGTTGCCTTTGTGGTTTGCCGCAACTTTTCCCCGCCGTTTTATCTTCGCACAGCGGGCGTTTCATTTTGGTCGTCACTTGCGGAATGCGGCGGCGTCATCTTTGTAATTCTGTTTGCCGCGATGCTTTTGCTTATGTTTCAGCGTATTTTCGGCTGTATGGCAATGAACAGCTCGGAACATGTCATTTCCGTTTGCGGAGCGGCTGCGGCGGCTGCCGTTGTGCTTACGATCGGCTGCTTTGTGCTGCGTCCGATGTGCGATATACGCGCACTCGCGCCGGCGATGTTCGTGTTCGGTTTACAGGGCGGCGTTTACGGTATATATTCAAAACCGCAATATACAAAAGGGGAGATCCATTAAATGCAAAAGCGCAAGGCACGGTTCAATATTCTCGATCTTGCCATCGTTGCGGCGGTGATCTGCGCGGTGGCCGCGGTGATATTCCGCAATGACATTGCCGAAGCCTTCGGCTCTCCGGAGGAGATAGGCGTGGAGCTTGTTGCCGAATCGGAGTATATTTCCGCTTCCGAAGCGGCTGCGTTCCGTGCGCGCATTTCGGAAGCCTCGCTTCCTGACGGAACAACGCTGCGCATCGAAGAAGCGCTTATTTCGCGCCCGAATGAAGAAGGGCTTGTCTGCCTCGAAATACGGTGCTCGTTTTTCGGATATAAGCGCATCGGAAGATATTACGACACAAACGGGGAGCGAATCTCGACATCATCCGTTGTTTCGGGCGGCGGGATCGAATTTGCCGTCCGCGATATATACACTCGCGATAAATACCCGGATTCGGGCTCATAATAGCTATTTCAAACAAAAAAACGCCCGATGTCGGCGGGCATTTCGTAGTTATAATCAATAAAAGACTATTGATTCATATCGCTTTATTTGATATAATGTGTAATGTACGGGGGTATAGCAATATGACAACTAAGAACATTGAGATACAGAACACTGTCGGTCTTCACGCAAGGCCCGCAACATATTTCATTCAAAAAGCCAATTCCTACCGCAGCTCTATTTGGGTAGAAAACAGCGACCGCAGAGCAAATGCAAAAAGCCTTTTGGGCGTTCTTTCGCTCGGTATATCCAAGGGCGATATCATAACCGTTCTTGCCGACGGCCCGGATGAGGAAGCCGCGGTGGACGGTCTTGTCAGCCTTGTTATGGGCGGCTTTAACGAATAATTATATCCGATAATCTTTTTTCGCCTTGAATTAACCGTTCAGGGCATTTTTTGTAGGTGTTTGTTATGACGCGCGAGGAGCTTTACGAAAAAGCACGCCTGCTTCCGCTTACGCCGGGCGTATATATAATGCACTCAAAGAGCGGCAAGGTGATATATGTCGGCAAGTCAAAGGCACTGCGTAACCGCGTTTCGAGCTATTTTGCACCCTATGCCGACCACCACGGGAAGACACGGAGAATGGTCGAGTCGGTCGACGATTTCGAGGTTTACTTCACCGCGACGGAGCTTGAAGCGCTTTTGCAGGAAAACCAGTTTATAAAGCAGTTCCAGCCGCGTTATAATATAAAATTAAAGGACGGAGGGGGCTACCCGTATATCCGTATGTCCGGCGCGGCATACCCCGAATTTACCATAGTTTACCGCCGGACGGAAACAGGCAAGTATTTCGGACCGTATTCCTCCCACCGCGTGGCAAAGGATATTTTGGAAACGATTAAAAAGGCGTTTCAGCTGCCATCCTGCGGAAAGAGCTTCCCGAAGGATATCGGCAAGGGCAGGCCCTGCCTGAATTATCATATCGGGCGCTGCTGCGCACCGTGCGTGAAGGGGCACGTTTCGGCGCAGGAATATACGGATATCTGCAACCGCGCCGCACAACTTTTGAAGGGCGATGGAAAAAATCTCGTTTCCGCGCTCGAACAGAACATGAATATCGCCTCCGAGGGGCTCAACTTTGAGCTTGCCGCCAAGCTGCGCGACTGTATCCGTGCGGTGAAAAAGATATCCGAAAAGCAGCAGATTGTCTGCAATCCGAATATCGAAACCGATTTTATCGGCGTTTATTCGGATGATTTAGGCGGTGCGCTTTCGCTCCTTTTCGTTCGCGGCGGCGCGATAGTGGACCGCGAAAATTTCTTTTTCGGCGCGGATGAGATTGTTTCCGGTGCATCGCTCGTTTCGTTTTTGCAAAGGTATTATACGCTGCGCGGCTATGTTCCGCACAGGATTTATATTTCCGCTTCGCTGGACGCCGCCGAATGTGCGCTTCTCGGTGATGCACTTTCCGAAACGGCGGGCTACAAGGTCACCGTGATAATCCCCGAACGCGGCGATATGCATGCGCTTGCCGTACGCGCTGCGGACAATGCAAAAAATCTTTTGCTGCACAAGCGCGCGAGCGACGATAAACGCATGGATTTTCTTGTTTCCATTGCCAAGCTTTTGGGGTTGGAGGTCGTTCCGGAGCGCATAGAATCCTACGATATTTCACATTCCGGCGGGGAATACACAAGCTGCGGCATGATCGTGCTCGAGCACGGCGTGTTTGCCCGCAAAAAATACAGAAGCTTCAACATCCGTTCGGTATCGGACGGCGACGATCTTGCCGCCATGGAGGAAGCGCTCACGCGCAGATTCGCACATTCGGCGGACGAACCGGGTTGGGAATACCCTGACCTTATGCTTATCGACGGTGCCGAAAATCAGGTGCGCACGGTGCAGAAGGTGTTGAACGGGTACGGGCTTTCCATACCGGTCTTCGGTATGATAAAGGATGAACATCACAAAACAAGGACACTCACCGACGGCACAGGCGAAATATCGCTCACGACACGCCAGGATGCGTTTGTGTTTATGTATAAAATACAGGAGGAGGTACACCGTTATTCGCTTTCGGCGATGGATACAAGGCGCAGGAACGCGGTGCGCAAGAGCAGCCTGACACAGATCAAGGGTGTCGGCGAAAAGCGTGCGAACGACCTTATGCTTCACTTCGGAACACTCAAAGCCCTGCGCGAGGCGCCGAAGGAGGAGCTTATGAAGGTGAAGGGTATAACCGAGCCGATAGCGGACGCGATAACGGAATACTTCGGAAAGGAACAAAATGAGGATAATAACAGGTAAGGCGCGCGGTACAACACTGAAAACGCTGCCCGGAACCGATACAAGGCCCACGACCGAGATCTGCAAGGAGGGCGTTTTTTCCGCGATACAGTTCGAGCTGCACGGCAGAAACGTGCTCGATCTTTTCGGCGGAAGCGGGCAAATGGCGCTGGAAGCACTTTCACGCGGGGCGGAAAGGGCAACCGTGGTGGATAATTCCCGCGCTGCGTGTGAAATAATACGCGCAAACGCCGTGAAGACAAAACTGATGGAGCAGTGCCGTGTCGTCTGCTCGGATTGGAAGGATTTTGTAAAGACCGCCTCCGGCAAGGAACGGTTCGACCTTGTTTTTCTCGATCCGCCTTATAACGACGGCGTTTTGGAAGGCGTTTTGAAAAAGCTGAAGGCACTTGATCTTCTTGCGCCGGGCGCGATAATCGTTGCCGAATCGGCGCAGACGGGCGTTCCCGCGCCGGATGATTCCTGGTCGGCAAAGATATACCGCTACGGCAAGACTTTTGTGATGATAATGCGCCTGCCGGAGAAAGTATCAGAGGAGGCGGCGGAATGACTACGGCAATAGTTTCGGGCTCGTTCGACCCTATCACTAAAGGACATACGGATATTATCGCCCGTGCCGCAAAGGTGTTCGGCAGGGTGGTTGTCGCCGTTGCCGCCAATACCGAAAAAAAGGGAATGTTCCCGCCGGAGGTGCGCGCTCGGGCCGTTGCCGCGGCTGTCGGCGGTATGGAAAATGTGTCGGTGCGTATATGCGAAGGGCTTCTTGCCGATCTGTGCGCAGAATACGAGAACCCGGTTATCGTGCGCGGCGCACGCAGCGGTGCGGATTTCGATTACGAGTGGAGCATTGCTTGGGCGAATAATTCGCTCGGCGCGGGCGAAACCGTCGTTTTGCCGGCAAAGCCGGAGCTTGCCCATCTGAGCTCCACCTACGCGCGTGAGCTTTTCCGTTACGGTAGGGATGCACGCGATGCCGTACCCGATGCCGCGGCCGATGTATTATATGCATATTCGGAAGGCAAAGAATGAAACGGATAGTTATAAAAGATACGGACATACGGTTTTATAAGGAGGCGCTTGCCGCGCCGTTCGGCTTCAAGGGAAGCTATCTTACCGATCTTTGGCAGACAGCGGCATTCGTTTCCACCGAAAACGGCTTTTCCGCCGCCTGCCCCTGTACGATAAGCACGCTTTGGTCGGATGAAAGAGTTTTTTCCGCCTTCGGGCCGGATCCTTCCGCCGAAATGATGAAGCGGATAACCGAATATGCGTTAAAAATCATTGCAGGCGAAAGCTTTGAACGCCCCGATCTGTTCCTGCACGAATATTTCCCGCAGGTCAGGGCAGAGGCGGAGCGGATATGCGGGTTTGCACCTGCCGATACATTCGTTCTCAATTCGCTCGTGGGTGTGGATTATGCACTTTGGTCGGTCTGCGCGCTCGAAAACGGGATAAAGGATTTCGACGGAATTATACCCGAATATGCGAAAAAAGCACTTTCGCACCGCAGCGAAAGGCTTGCGCGGATACCGCTTGTGAGCTACGCCGTGAGCGGAGATTCCGTCCGTTCACTGCTCGATTCCGGCACGGCGCTGATGAAGATAAAGATCGGCCATTCCGCAGGGAAGGGGTTTACACGCGCAGAGGATATGAAAACCATGCTGGAATGGGATAAGGCAAGGCTTTCGGAGATCCATTCCATAGCAAAGGAATATACAACTCCGCTCACAAAGGACGGCTGTGTGCGCTATTATCTTGATGCAAACGGAAGGTACGACAGTTTCGAACGTCTTGAAGCGCTTATCGACCATGCGGATAAGATCGGCGCGCTCGAAAGGATAGAGCTTATCGAGGAACCGTTCGCCGCGGAAAACGAAATTGACGTTTCGCGGCTTCCGGTTGTTATTAACGCCGATGAATCGGCACACTCGCTTTCCGATGTGAAAGCGCGTATCGCGCTCGGGTACCGCGCGGTCGCACTCAAACCTATCGCAAAAACAATGTCGGTTTCGTTTGAAATGGCTGCCGCCGTGAATGAAGCAGGCGGCGAAGCGCTTTGTGCGGATCTCACGGTTGTCCCCCTGCTTGCCGAATGGAACAAGCAGTTTGCCGCGCGTATTTCGCCGCTGCACGGGATGAAGTGCGGCGTGATCGAGATAAACGGCGATCAGAATTACAGGAATTGGGCGGAAATGGGCGCACTGCTTCCCGAAGGGCTGCAATTCAATCCGAATGCCGGCGGATGCATAGATACGCCGAATAGCTTCTATTCCGATTCCGGAAAATTATTCCGCAAAAACGGTTATAAAGAAATGTTCAAATAAACAGAAAGGCTACTATTATGAAAATTGCTCTTATTATGGATTCGGGAACACGCAAAATGGTGTTCAACGAAAAATGTCTGAAAAGACTTGCGAATTCGGGCGAGGTCGTTATAAACGAAGGCGGCATTGATTTCGATTCCGTTGCTCCGCTCGTGAAGGACGCGGATGCGATTGTCACATCGTGGGGAAATCAGCCGATAGACGAAAAATACCTTGCGCTTTGCCCGAACCTGAAAATACTTATCCACGCCGCCGGCAGTGTGAAGCCGGTTGTTTCGGATGCGCTATGGGATAAAAACGTTCGCGTGACGGCAAGCGCCAATGTGCTTTCGGAGGGTGTTTCCGAAACGGCTCTCGGCTTTACGATATCCGCTTCCAAAAACTTCTACAACCTCAACGCAAATCTTCACAACGGGCTTTGGGCGGAAGGCAAGGAGAATATCCGCGAGCTTTACGACCTTACAATAGGCGTTGTCGGCGCAGGCTGGGCGGGCAGACATTATATTCAGCTCATGCACGCATTTGATGTCGATATAGTCGTTTACGATCCGTTTATGACCGAAGAAAAGGCAAACGCTTTGGGCGTGCGCAGTGTCGGCTTCAAGGAACTGCTTGAAATAAGCGACATTATCTCCATCCACGCACCTCAGATCCCCGAAACCTATCATATGTTCAATTCCGAGACACTTCCTTTGATGAAGAAGGATGCGGTGCTTATCAATACCGCCCGCGGAACCATTATCGACGAGGCCGCTCTTTATGAGCATATGAAGGCCGGCAACCTCAAATACGCCTGCCTGGATGTCTACGATCCCGAACCGCCCGCAGTTGATAGCCCGCTCCGCACGCTTCCCAACTGCATCATGACCCCGCACCTTGCCGGACTTGCCAACAACGGTCTGAAAAAGATCGGGCAGCACGTTTGCGAAGAACTGGAGGCATTCCTTGCGGGCAAGCCGATGGTCACGGAAGTCACACGCGAAATGCTTGCGAGAATGGCGTAATTTCTCAAATATTTACATATTGACATCGTGAAAAAAAGGTGTGATATAATTGATCAACAAATACAGAAAAGGGGAAATCAACATGAGAAAAATTATTGCTTCGGTGTTTTCAATTCTGCTTTGTTTTTCGTTTATTCTCGGTGCTTCGGCGGAATATACCATTGGTGAAAACGGCGATGCAAAAGCCGATACCGCTATCGGATATACCTTCCGTATCGACAAGGTCAATAAGAGCATCACGGGCGAGGATTCATGTGTTTTCACCACCGATGAGGCTCTCAAAAACGCGGGCTCGGTATGGGCGGTATATTTTATCGCGCAGAAGGTTCAGGGCAATGTTTATACCGTTGTAGGTGATGCGGTTTCGCTCACCGGCAATCCGCACGATGCAAAGCTTTCCGAAGGTCAGGTCGCGTTCTTCTTCCATTCGGCGACAAGCAACCCGGATAATGCTGCCGAATACCCGAACTGGGAGGACAGAATCACCGCCATTGCCGTAAAGGACGGCAATTACCTTGTGCTTAAAGGTGTGGATCTTGATGCCGAAACGGTCAATAACGGCACGCTCACCGTTTATGCGGATAAGGACTCTGCCGCTTCCGCCGACGAAACCGGTGTGGGAGAGTCCTCTGCGGAGGTCGCCGAATCCTCCGATGCCGCCGCGGAATCCTCCGATGAAGCGGAAAGTTCTTCTGATGAATCCGTTGTATCGCAGCCTGCGGCGGAAAGCTCCGCTGCCGAAAGTATCCCCGGGATAAAGACCACGGAAGCCCCCATCGGCGGCGGATTCCCCTGGCTCTGGGTTCTTTCCGGCACGGCACTGGTCATTGTTGTCATTGTTGTCATTATTATAGTCAGGAAAAAGAAGTAAAGCGCATTTCAAAAGGCGGCGGGGCAGTAAGCTCCGCCGCTTATTTATGTACCTTTATCGTGGCTTCATATTTGTCGCCGATCGGCCGCAAAGCCCGAATCCGAAAGCAGGCGCACGGCCTTGCCGATTGTATTGAAGAATAATCTATAGGCTGCAATGTTCCGCAGCACCGCAGGCTTTCGGCAAGCAGCGTAACTCGGATTCACCGAATTTTTTTCGCGGTTGAAGCGGATTCGGTGCAATATCCGTCATCGGAAAAAGAATGGTTTTGTCCTTTTTGCGTGGCAGTATTCTCGAAACCTCCATTTTGCTCCTGTTCCATAATACAAAAATACGGATCACGGTACTGAAATACCATGATCCGTATGTCTTTTTTTGCTGTATTCGGCGTTCAGAACAGCTTTTTCTTCCCGAAATAGGTTATTCCGTCCTTTTCGGTGATAATGCCCACGGAATAAAAGCCGTTTTCATTATAAATGCGGTATTCCGTGCCGGGCTCGCCGTTTATGCCGCGCAGCTTTTTGGTTTTGATCTTTTCGCCGTTGCGGTAAAGATGCTCGTAAAACGGTTCTAACCTGCCTGCGGGGAGGTGCGTGAACAACTCCTCCACCGGGATGATTTTCTCCTCTATTTCCGATACGGTCATTCCGTTGAGATCGTCGAAGAATACCGAATCCTCTGCGCAAAAACGACCGACTCTTGTGCGTACAAGCGAATTCATACAGCCGCCGCAGCCGAGCACACGGCCGATGTCATCGCAAAGCGTGCGGATGTATGTCCCGCGGGAGCAATGGACATCAAGGTAATAGCCGCCGTCCCGTTCGAACGCGCGTATCGAATGTATTGTGATCGTTCTCGAATTCCGTTCGACGGTGATACCCTCCCGCGCATAATCCAAAAGCTTTACACCGCCGACCTTCAGCGCCGAATACATCGGCGGAGTCTGCATTATTTCGCCTCGGAAGGATTCCGCCGCATTGCGGAATTCCTCGAACCCGGGCAGTTCGCCTTCGAATCGGGAGATGACCTTTCCGGTTGTGTCCTGTGTGTCGGTCGTCACGCCGAGCGTTATGCCCGCCGTGTAGCACTTATCGTGATCCACAAGGTAATCGCTTGCCTTGACCGCGCTGCCGATCATTATCGGCAAAACGCCGCTTGCCATCGGGTCGAGCGTGCCGCAATGACCGATCTGCCGTTCCCGCAAAAGATAACGCAGCTTTGAAATAACGCAGTGCGATGTGATGCCTTCGGGCTTGAAGACAACGAGTATACCCGATTTCATACTTCAAGCTCCGTGAATATCCTTTTTACGGTTTCCACGGCGTTGCCGAAGCTCCCCGTAAGGGTAAAGCCCGCTGCGTGGAAATGCCCGCCGCCGCCGTTTGCAGCCGCAATGGCGGAAACATCTATGGCGGCATTGGAACGCATGGAGACCTTGAATGCCCCGTTTTTCCTGCGGATGACGGCGCTTGCAAGCACGCCCTCGATCTCACGCGGGATATTGTTCAGGCTGTCGTAATCGGTATCGGCGGGGGAGAGTTCCTCCGCTTTTTCGGGCGGAATGGCACAAAGCGCAAATCTGCCGTCGCACACAAATGTAAGACTTTCGTAAGCGAGCCTTTCAAGTGCGATCTGCGTTTTTGTCTTACATTCGAAAAGCCGACGGTTGATTTCGGGGAAATCTATCCCGGTTTCCACCGTTTCCGCGGCAATGCGGTAGGTTTCCGCCGTGACAAGGTCATATTTGAACCCGCCGCTGTCAGAGCATATCGCCGTGTATAGGCAGGCGGCTATGTCCTTTGTCATTTCGGTGCCGAGCGCCTTGATAAGGTGGTAGATTATCTCACCTGCGGCGATCTTATCCGCCATGAGCAGAAGGTTGTCGCATTCCACCGTGTTCACCTTGTGGTGATCGATGGAAAGGTCGAATCGCCTTGCGCGTATGGAACCGAGCATTCTTTCGCCCGCAATATCAACACTTATGAGCGTGTATTCTCCGATATTATCCGGCTCTTCGGCGAAAATGCCGTTTGTCGGAAGAAAATCAAGTTTTTTCGGTATTCCGTCCGCATTGACGGCAAAGGCATTCTTCCCGGCAGCGCGGAGCGCCAGAACGAGCGCCGTGCCGCTGCCGATAGTGTCGCCGTCAGGCGTGGTGTGCGTATATACGATGCAATCGCCGCAGGCGGAAAGAAACGCGGCGGCTTCGGTGATGTTCAAAAGGTTCATCGGGTACCGTCCTCAATATCCTTCAATATGCGCGAAATATTCATCGCACGTTCGGTATTGTTGTCGCGCACAAAGTGCAGTTTGGGCGTAACACGCAGGTCAAGCCGCTTTGCAAGCTCGCTGCGGATAAATCCCGCGGCGGAGGCAATGCCCTTGTCAACCCCGGTATCGTCGCCAAGAACACTGTAATAAATCTTCGCTTCGCTCAGATCCGGGGAGACATTTGCGCCCGCGATGCTGATGAATGCACCCGAAACGCGCGGATCCTTGACATCGCGCATTATCGCGGCAAGCTCTGCGCACACCGCGGTGTTGAGCCGATCCTGTCTGTGATTACTCATCAGCGCTCGATCTCCTCCATCATGTAGCATTCAAGCACATCGCCGACCTTGATATCGTTGAACTTTTCAAGCCCTATGCCGCATTCGAAGGATTGCAGGACTTCTTTTGCGTCATCCTTGAAGCGTTTGAGTGAGGATATCTTGTCCTCTGCGATAACGACACTGTCGCGCACTACGCGGACAAGTGCATTGCGGGCGACCTTGCCGTCCGTGACATAGGAACCGGCAATGGTGCCGACAGAGGGTACATGGATCGCGTTGCGGACTTCTGCGTGGCCGATAATGTTTTCTTTGTACTGCGGGGCAAGCATACCTTTAAGGGCTGCCTGGATTTCGTCTATGCAATCGTAAATGACACGGTAGGTGCGGATATCGACCTTATCGCGTGCGGCAAGATCACTTGCGTTCTTGTCCGGGCGGACATTGAAGCCCACGATTATCGCATTGGAGGCGTTTGCAAGCATGATATCGCTTTCGGTGATACCGCCTGCCGCCGCGTGAAGCACGTTGACCTTGACTTCGTCGCCGGAAAGCTTCTCGAGGCTGGATTTGACCGCTTCCGCAGAACCCTGCACATCCGCTTTCACGATGATGTTCAGGCTCTTTACGCCGCTTTCGATCTGGGCGAACAGGTCGTCGAGGTTGACCTTGCCCGCGCCGCGTTCTTCTTCATTCTTCTTTGCCCTGCGCTGTTCCGCAAGCTCACGCGCCATGCGTTCGTCGCTTACCGCGTTGAACATATCGCCCGCTTCGGGAACTTCCGCAAGGCCCATTATTTCCACCGGAACGGAGGGACCTGCGGAATTGATCTTCCTGCCCTTGTCGTCCGTCATAACACGGACTCTGCCCACTGCGGAGCCGGCTATGATTATATCGCCGTTTTTAAGCGTGCCGTTCTGGACAAGCAGTGTCGCAACCGCGCCCCTGCCCTTATCCAGTTTTGCTTCGATAACAACGCCTTTTGCCGGACGGTTCGGATTTGCTTTGAGTTCGAGCATATCTGCGGAAAGCACGATCATGTCGAGAAGCTCGCTTATGCCGGTGTGTTTGAGTGCCGAAACGGGAACGCATATCGTATCGCCGCCCCATTCCTCGGGAACAAGGTCGTATTTCGTGAGTTCGGTCTTGACACGCTCCGGATCTGCACCCGGACGGTCAATCTTGTTTATCGCGACGATTATCGAAACGCCCGCTGCCTTTGCGTGGTTGATCGCTTCGATCGTCTGCGGCATGATGCCGTCGTCCGCGGCGACAACAAGCACCGCGATATCCGTGAGGTTCGCACCTCTCGCACGCATTGCGGTGAATGCGGCGTGACCGGGGGTGTCGAGGAATGTGATATCTCTTCCGCCGATAGATACCCTGTATGCGCCGATATGCTGTGTTATACCGCCCGCTTCGCCTGCGGTAACGTTTGTGTTGCGTATCGCATCAAGCAATGATGTCTTGCCGTGGTCGACATGGCCCATAACAACAATGACCGGTGCACGCGGAACGAGGCTTTCTTCGCTGTCCGCGGTTTCGTCGAAAAGCTTATCCTCAAGCGTGACAACGACTTCGCGTTCCACCTTTATGCCGAATTCGTCGGCGATAAGGTATGCGGTGTCGTAATCGATAGATTCGTTTACGGTGACCATCGTGCCCATTGCCATGAGCTTTTTGATAACCTCTGCCGCCGCTGTCTTCATGCGGGATGCAAGCTCCGTTACCGTGATGGTTTCGGGGACGGTTATTTTGAGCTGAACGGGCTTGGGCTTCTGGACCGGCTTCTGCGGCTGCTTCATGCCCTTCTTGTCAAACTGTTTTTTGCCCTTGGGCTGATTGTCCGCAAATTTATTCTTCTTTTTGATCTTCTGAACGCTTGTCTGCGTTTCGGGCGCGGTATCGTATTTCAGTATCTTTTCATCATACTTGGAAAGATCGACACCGGCGTTGCCGCGTGTATCCACAACACGGACTTCATCGCGCGAGCGCTTTTTCTGCGGCTGCGCTTTTATGCCTGCGGCTTCTCTTTTTTTGCGCTTTTCCTCCTCGGCGGCGGCGCGGGCTGCTTCCAGCTTCTTGCGCTCTTCCTCCTTGCGGGCGTTTTTCTTATCCTCGTAGGTTTTAAGATAAGCGGTAAGATCCACCTGATTGTTCTGCGTGATGGTCTCGAAAAGCAGATTGAGCTCATCCTCTTCGAGTACCGCCATGTGTGTTTTGCCGGTATACCCCGCGTTTTCAAGTATGTTCAGAAGATCCTTGCTCTTTATATCGAAATCCTTGGCAAGGGTATTTATTCTGATTTTTTCACTCGTTGTTGCCATATTGTAACCCCTCTTTCCGTCTAATCGGCTTGGCTGTTTTGAAGGCTTTTGCGGTATGCCTTCACGAAGTTGGGATCGGTGAATGCCACCGTTGCCGCCGGTCGCTTGCCCACGGCACTGCCCAGCTCCGTAACCGTCGCATCGATCTCCTCAGAGCAGACCGAATAATAAGCACATTTATCTCCGATCGACTTTTTCGTGTTATCGGATGCATCCTGTGCGACAAGCACAAGCTTTGCTTTGCCGCCGCGGATCGCTTCAAGCGTGCTTTCCGCACCTACGGTGACCGCACCGGCGCGTTTTGCAAGCCCGATAACGCCTGCTGTATTCTTTTTCAAGGTGTATTGCCCCCTTTTTACCGATCCTCGGGTATTTGCTCTTCAAGCCCGGTATAAATATCCTGCGGAATGCTGCATTTGAATGCCTTTTCGAGTCGCTTTGACTTTGCCGCGGCTTTCAGGCACTCTCTGCTCTTGCAGATATATGCGCCTCTGCCGGCGAGCTTGCCCGTCATATCGACATTCATTGCCCCGTCTTTATCGCGGACTATCCGTATAAGCTCGCGCTTCGGGTGCATTTCGTTGCAGCCGATGCATTTGCGAAGCGGTTCCTTCCTTTCGGTCAATGAAGCTCACCTCCTGCGTTATTCCTGCTCCGAAGCGCTCTTGCTGCTTTTAATATCTATCTTGCAGCCGGTAAGCTTTGCGGCAAGGCGCGCGTTCTGCCCTTCCTTTCCGATGGCAAGCGAAAGCTGATCGTCGGCGACGATAACGCGGTATGCTCTGTCGGATTCGGGAAGCTTTGCGACCGATTCCACGGTTGCGGGTGCGAGCGCGGCACTGATAAACTCCTCGACATTGTCGTTGTACTGGATAATATCTATCTTTTCGCCGCAAAGCTCTGCGGTGACATTGTTTTTGCGTATGCCTTTGGGCCCGATGCAGGAGCCGACGGCATCGACGTGTTCGTCATTGGAAAGCACGGCGATCTTAGTGCGGCTGCCCGCTTCACGCGCGATGCGCTTTATTTCCACTACGCCGTCGCGTATTTCGGGAACCTCAAGTTCGAACAAACGGCCGACAAGCCCGGGATGAGCGCGTGAAAGCACGATGCTCGGACCGCGTGTTTCCTTCTTGATTTCGGTGATGAAAACCTTGATTCTGTCGCCCACGGAAAGAGTTTCACCGGGGATCTGCTCGTTGCGGAAGAGGACCATTTCGTTTTTGCCGATTTCAAGCGTTGCACTGCCGGTGGTCGGATCGACACGGACAACAACGGCGGAAACGATTTCTTCCTTCTTTTCTTCGTATTCGCGGATCATGTTTCCGCGTTCCGCTTCGCGGATGCCCTGGATAATGACCTGCTTTGCGGCCTGTGCGGCGATACGCCCGAAATTCTTGGGCTTGAGTTCGATTTCGTAAACATCGCCGAGCTTGTATTTTTTGGATTTCATCATCGCATCGGCAAGACTGATCTCCGTGCGGTCGTCTATGACCTCATCCACAACAGTGAGTTGTTTGTAGATCTTTACATCCTGCTTGACGGGATCGAGCTTCACCCGCGCGTTTTCGCAGCCGGCGCTTTCCTTGCGGTATGCCGAAAGCAAAGCCGCCTCGATCCGTTCGATCATGTAATCCTTGGAAATGCCTTTGTCTTTTTCGAGCGCGTCGAGCGCTTCAAACAGTTCCTTGTTCATTTTTTCACTCCTTGTCCCGCTCCGCTTCCGGGGCGCTGCCCTCTGCGGATCCGAATTCTGCATTTATTTTTGTGATTTGTTTTTTGGGTATGCTGTGGCGCTTACCGCCGCAGTTGAGAAGTATTTCATCGCCGGTAAATTCCTCGATAACACCGGTGAGTTCCTTGCTGCCGTCGATGGCGGTAAACAGCCCGACGGCGACCTGCAAGCCCGATTCCGAAGCAAAACGGATGTGTTCTTCGCGTGTGAGCGGGCGCACCGTTCCGGCAGAAGATACCTGCAGGCAATAGCTTTCCTCGATAGGATCGAGTTCGTCGATGACCGGCTCGATCAGCCTTGTGACAACGGCGCAGTCGTTTATGGAAATGCCGCCTTCTTTATCTATGGAAATCTCGAGTATCATTTCCGGGCCTTCTTTGTAATAATCCACATTCCAAAGATTGTAGCCCGCGTTTG
Organism: bacterium; assembly: GCA_963661975.1. GTDB lineage: Bacteria > Bacillota > Clostridia > Oscillospirales > CAG-382 > Coliplasma. The sequence goes on along the minus strand of CAVLDN010000003.1, from coordinate 60,080 downwards.
TGATCAGCTCCTCGACAGACTCGCGCACACGCGCGGCGATCCCGGACTTTTTTTCCGCCATGAATATCCTCCCATTATGAAATCAAGAGAGGGCGATTAACCCTCTCTTTGATACCTTACTGTTCTTTATGGTGCTATTATAACACACGGCAAAGTGTTTTACAATAGCATTTGATAGTTTTTTTCGAAAAAACGGGGTGAAATCAACCGTTTTTTTCCTTCATGAACGCTTCTGCCTTTTCCCAATCGACAAATAAAAGCTTTTCTTTCTTTCCTTTTTGCCCCGGCCTTCCGAAACCGACGGTGCGTTCCGAAATAATGTCGTTTTCAGTGAGCGTCTTCATCGCATTTGCGATCGCCTGCTTTGTGGCACCGCCGTGGCACTTCTTCTGTGTCTCGGCTATTGCTTCGTTGTAGCTCGGGTTCGGACTCTTTTTAAGATAATCGAAGATGCAGCGGTAAAAGCTTTCGTTTATATCACTTTCGGTGGGGAGCACGTAAAAACGGCTCGCCGTTTCGCGGAGCTGCTTGGAAAAAGAACCGTTGACTCCGTATATTACGACCTCTTTGCGATAAAAATTTTTCAGGAATGCGGTAACGGAACTGAAATGCCCGTCGCCGGAAAGCAAAATGAAAACATCGATATCGTCGGACGATAAAGCCTTTTGATAAATGTTATCGAGTATGATGAAGTCGGTAAAATCCTTTTGGACGCCGTTCGGGCTTCTTGTATCGATTATCTTGTTGGAATAAAGGCGTATCCTGCCTATCTCGTCAGCAAGGCTTTTGTGTGAGAAATCGGCAAAGAAATTGACCTCGACAAGGTTGAACTGCGAGTTCAGATCCGCAAACCATGCGCCGATATTCGGCTGCAGGCCGTAATTGTTTTTGAGCGATATATACCAATGCTCGTAATCAACAAACGCGGCAGCCTTCGGCAGGTGGCAGGAATGGCTTTCTTCTTTTGCCGGTTCCTTTTTGAAAAACCCTATAACAATACCTCCTTTCGCGTTATTTTACACTGCCGATTATAAACCTTCACCGCCGCAAAGTCAATAGTTTTGCTTTATCGGATATTCATTCATCCGTGCGATTATCTTCTTTCCGAGTTGCGCAATACGGCTTTGCTAAATACGGCATATCTGCGGCCTCATTCTGTGTCATCTCCCGCCGCGGTTCGCTCCGGCTATCACCGGCAGCGCCGAAAACTGTTTGGTGAGCAGATCTCCGCCGTCCGCAAGCGGGCTTACACGTATGGGGTTGAAAAGCGGAGGGGGTTTTCGGTTTTATGCGGCAGGCAAAGAAAAAGACACCGCAGAACGTATCTGCTCTGCGGTGTCGTCGGTATTTGTTTTGCTTTTTGCGTTTGCCGCGGCGGTTTGCTTCGTGCCCGACGGCAACGCCGGTGTAATGCTCCATGCCGACCTTGCTTATGCTCGGCGCGGCAGGCAGACCGGAATGATTATTTCTAGTCGGCGCGTTCGTTCTCTATGGACTGTTCCTTGCTGTTGACATCACGCCAGTCGGAAAGCTTGAGGTCGGTGTAATCGATATACCCGAACCAGCTTGCATCGTCGTCATAGCCGCGGATCTCGCCGCTTGCAACATAGCTTCTGTTGTACCAGAATACCATCGTTGCAGGGCAAAGATCGGTGAGCATATCCTCTGCCTTGTGGAGCGCTTCGGCGCGCTTTGCGCGGTCGCTCTCGTAAACGGCGGTCTTGATGATATCGCCGTATTCGGCGTTATCAAAATTCGTGTAATGCGCGTTGAAGGTTTCGGAGAAGTCGGAAGCGGTGTAGTCTATGCTGACGGAGGTGCCGCTGAATTCCTTTGCAAACGGTGCAAGGTAGGTGAGCGCATCCGCAGAGCCGCTTATGATATTCACGCCGATTATATCGTAATCACGGGTATAAAGCGCGTCAAGGAAGTCTGCGGGGTTGAGTCCGCGGTATTTGATGGTGAAGCCGAGGGATTCCCAGTATTCGCCCGCCTTCTTGGCGATATCCTCATAGACATTGGAATAGGTGATGGATCTCTGATACTTGGCAATCGTTTCAACATTCTGAGGGATGAGGTAGGTCACGGTGAGCGTGCCGGATTTCTTTGCGGCGGAATTCAGAAGCGAGCGTGCATTGTCCATATCGGAGCCGGTGCTGTATTTATCGCCGCCGGCCTTGCGGAAATCGGTCTTTCTGCCGGTGTTGAAAACTCCGGTGGGAACCCATCCGGTAGCGGGGGTGTTGCCCACGCCGATGGAATCGGTAATGCCCTTGCGGTCGAGCGCCGCGGAGAGAGCCTTTCTTGCGTTGGCATCCGAAAGTATCTCGTTATCGTTATTGAAGTAGAAGGCGTAGCCGTTGAGAGTGCGCATGGTTTCGAGATCGTACTTCTTGCTGTCGGCGAAATACTTGTAGGTTTCGGCATTGAAACCGGTGATGAGGTACTGTTCGCCGGCAATGAAGCGCTTCGCCTGGAAGGCTTCCTGCGTGGTGCCCTTTTCATCGGGATAATATGCGACTTGGCCCTCTGCAAAGCAGCAGGTTATGCGGTAGGGAAGAACGTATTTGTCGAGCGCATCTTCTTCGTCGTCACGCATATAATAACTGTTGCGTTCGAGAATGAGGCGACAGGAGAAGTTGTCGAAGTCCTTTTCGGCTTCGCTCAGCGTTCTGGGCATATCCATTGTCTGAACGGTGAATTTGCCGTTGCAGACGATATCCGTCGCGGAAGCGGCCCAGTCGGAGCCTTCGTTTTCGCAGCGTGTGACGATATCCTCACGGCAGGGGGCAAGGTGGATATTGGAAACGATCTCGGCAAAGAGGTCGACATCGTAATAGTTTTCGAAAGTCACTTCGAGGAGTGTGTCGCTTGCGGCGGCAAGACCGAGGTCGTCGATCGTGCCGATGCCGGATTTGACATCGCGCGCGCCCTTGATCGGGTAGAGAAGCGCAGCATAAGGGCTGTCGGTTTCGGGCATGAGGATACGTCTCCATGCGTAGATCACATCATCGGCGCGGACAACGCGCTTGTCGCTCCAGGATGTGGTCTTGAGCTGGAAATACATCTTGTGCTGCTGATAAATTTCGTCGTACTTATAGTACCATTCGGTCGCAAGAGCGGGCTTGACCTTACCGTCTTCATCGAGCGTGGTGAGCGGCTCGAATATCATGGAAAGGATCTGCTCGGTATCGCTGTTGAGCTGTACGAGAGCAGGGTCGAGCGTCTGCGGGTACTCGGCGAAATACATACGAATGCTTGCGCCCTTTTCATCGTCTTTGAGCGAACTGCAGCCCGCCAATGCGAGAAAACAGAACATAAAACAGAGTGCAAGTGAAAGGAACTTTTTCATAGTGACCTCCGGACATAATCTTCCATTGTGTTGCTCTTGATATTATAACACCTTAACGGGAAATAATCAAGCGGGTTTTCACTATTTGTATATTATCACAAATCGGGGGGTGCGGTATTGTGTATTTTACAAATAAACTTCGCTTTTGTTGAAAACATTCGGTGAAAAAATGAAAAGCCCTCCGGATTCAAAAAACGGAGGGCTCTTTTTTACAGCCCGAGCAGCCTTTCGGCGTTGCCGTGGGTGATCATTTCAAGCGTTTCTTCATCGGTCACAATGCTTTTCACAAAGTGCAGTACCTCCGAAGGCGTTGCCCACGGAGCATCCGAGCCGAAGAGTATCTTTTCTCTCGGATGCGAATCGAAAATGCGCTTCGCCTGCAAGCGGGTGATCCCGTTTCTTTCGCAACAGAATGCCGTGTCGAGATAAAGATTCTTTCCGCACAGCTTTTCGCAGACCTCATCCCAAACCCGTATTCCGCCGAGATGGGCGGCGATAAGGATTATGCCAGGGTAACGGTCGAGCACGCGGAGTATCATATCCGGGCTTGCGTGGATGGCGTTCGGGGAATAAGGGTCAAACCCGGCGTGGATGACAAGCGGCAGTCCCAGTTCGGTTATTGCCGAAAGCAGGGGTGACATGGCTTCGTCATCAAGGGCAATGCCGATATAATCCGGGTGAAGCTTTATGCCCTTTATGCCCGCATCTTTAAGGCTTTTCAGCTTTTCATACGGGGAATCCGCAAGCGGATGGAAGCTGCAGAAGGGTATGAGCATAGGATCGCCGAGAAGCGAGAGGGCGAATTTGTTTACATTGTCGACCTGGCGCGCGTTTGTCGCCGTGTTCAGAAGAAAAGCACGGTCGACACCGTCGCGCAGAAGAAGTGCTTTGAGTCCGGCAACGGTTCCGTCGAACGCGGCAACGGTGCCGGCGGTGTTTTGCAAAGATGCGATCGCCTTTCGGGCGATCGCATCCGGAAATGCATGAGTATGTGTGTCTATGAGCATTTGTTATTTGATGATTGTCTTGATAAGCGGGGTAACGGACTTGAACACGCTGATGAAGGTGTTGGAAACGGTCGACATCATCTTGATGAATATATCGAGCGCAACGCCGACAACGTCCTTACGGGTGTCGCCCACGGTATCGCCGGTAACCGCTGCCTTGTGAGCCGCAGAGCCTTTGCCGTGGCCTTCGATGGCACCGCTTTCGATGTATTTCTTCGCGTTGTCGAACGCGCCGCCGGAGTTGCCCATGAAGATAGCTCTTGTGATGGCGACGATCGTTGCACCGACAAGCACGCCGCCCACGAACTGCAGGCCGAATACGAAGCCGCCGATGATCGGGATGAGAAGTGCGAGTACGGACGGAGCAAACATCTTGCGGATAGCCTGCTTTGTCGCGGTCATGATCATCTTGTTGTAGTCAGGCTTCACGGTGCCTTCAAGCACGCCGGGGATGGAAAGGAGCTTGTCGCCGTCATCCGCCATGATACGCGCGGATTCGATGGTGTTGTCGGTGAGGATCGCGCAGAAGTATTCGATCAGCGCGCCGCCGATGATACCGCCGGCAACGACAAGGAAGTTGGAAAAGTCGAGTACGCTTTCGCCCGAACCGGCGATAAAGGAAACGATAAGCGAAACGGTCGCAAATGCCGCGGAACCGATTGCGAAGCCCTTGCCGATGGCGGCAGTGGTGTTGCCGACAGCGTCGAGCTTATCGGTGATAACACGAACTTCGGGTTCGAGGTGGCAGGATTCGGCAAGGCCGCCGGCATTGTCGGCAATCGGACCGAAAGCGTCGATGGAAACGGTAGCGCCGACGAATGCGAGCATACCGAGCGCGGAAATAGCAACACCGTAGATGCCGCAGAGAGCGCCGGAAACGATAAGAGCAACGCCGATAACGAGGACCGGAGCAAGGCAGGAACGAGAGCCGATGGCATCACCCTTGGTGACAACGAAGGCTTCGCCCTCGGTAGCCATGTCGGCAAGCTTCTTGGTCGGGTTGAAATCGGTGCTGGTGTAGTATTCGGTGATGGAGCCGATGGCAATACCGGAGATTATGCCGAGAACGGCGGATATCCACGGAGAAAGCCAGCCGCATACCCATTCTGCTTCGTAAACGATGTTTTCCTTACCGAAGATGAACCATGCGGCGCCGAGGCCGATGATTACCGTAAGACCGGCGGAAACCCATGTCGCAAGGTTGAGCTCGCGGGAAGGATTGTCGCCCATTTTACGGATGGAAGCAAGAGCAAGGCCGATAACGCAGCCGAGAAGGCCGCCGCCTGCGAGAACAACGGGGAATACGGTGGTGGACTGAATAAGTGCGTCGGAGGGGTTTGTGAATGCAAATACCGCGATCATGATGCTTGCCGCAATGGTGGCGACGAAGCTTTCGAGAAGGTCGGAGCAGTTGCCGGCGATGTCGTTGACATTATCGCCTATGAAGTCGGCAACAACGTTGGGAACGCGGCTGTCGTCTTCGGGCATATCGTGACGGATCTTTGCGAGAATGTCGGAGGAGATGTCGGCAGCTTTGGTGTAGTTACCGCCGGCAACACGGTTGAACATCGCGACGAGCGAGCAGCCGAGGGAGTAGGAAGTGACTCTGATCACTTCGGCATTGCCGCCGAGCTTGCAGAGAAGGCCGTTTGCAACTTCTGCGTTTTCTTCGAAATTGAAGCCGTTTCTGCTGAATATCAGAAGAACGACAACGCAGCCGAGCATACCGAATGCCTGAACGGCAAGTCCGGAGATCGAACCGCCGCAAAGAGCGACCTTGACGGTTTCGCCGATGCTGCGGGATTCACGCGCCTTGTTTGCGGTGCGCACGTTTGCATAAGTAGCGGAACGCATGCCGAGTATGCATACGCAACTGCTCATCAGTGCGCCGACAAAGAAGGTAAGACCGCTCCATTTTTCGACAACAAGACTCAATATAAGAGCGACTATAACGACGACGATGGCTATCGTCTTATATTCGGTCTTCATAAAGGTGTTGGCGCCGGAACGGATGATACCGGCCATTTCGGCCATTTCCGGGGTTCCTTCCTTCATCCTGCGGATGCGGAAGAAGTTAAAGAAGATGTAGGCGATCGCAAGTACGATCACCGCGAGGACAACAATGAGCCAGTTCGCTGTACTTAGCATGGTAACCTCCCCATATTGATATGAAATTAGTTCATTGTGCACGGAGCGCTTATAATGCCCATACTCCGCACGATACCGATTATACAATAATTTGTCAATACTGTCAAGCACAAAATCGGCTCGCGGCATTTTTTTGTCGGAATCGGCAAAAATCGGCGTAAACGCAATTGACTTTCGCGGGCGATTATGTTAAAAATAAACTAATGAACCGAATCAAAGGAGATTTGCAATGACGATACTTCCGCAACCTAAAAAATTGAAGCTCACGGGCGGCACACTTTCGCTTGCGAGACTCGGGATCGTTCTCACACAAAGCTGCGACAGCCGTATTTTCCATGCTGCGCAAAAGCTTGCGGGGGAAATTTACGATGAAACCGGCATAGAACCGAAGATCACCAAGGTGCTCGGCACACCTTCCGAAAAGGGCAAGATAGTTATCGAATCGCTTGGCAAGGAAGGCTCGGAGGGCTATACCCTCACCGTGAATGAAGGCGGTATACGCATAACCGGCAACTCGCTCGCCGGCGCGTTTTACGGCATTCAGACACTGCGTCAGATGCTCGAAAGCGAGGGCGAGGATATCCCCTGCTGCGAAATCGCGGATAAGCCCGATATGCAGTACCGCGGCTTTTACCACGATGCATCCCGCGGGCGCGTTCCGAATTTGGACGGCGTTTTCAAAATGATAGACTTCCTTGCTTATTATAAGCAGAATTCCTACCAGCTTTATATCGAGCATACCTTTGCTTTTGAGGAATACAAGGGCATATACAAGGAGTTCGGATACCTTACCCCGGAAGAAATAATGGAGATAGACGATTACTGCTACGAAAACTTTATCGACTTCGTTCCCTCCGTTTCCACATTCGGACATCTTTTCCGCCTGCTCGAAAGCAACAGATACGGCCATCTGCGCGAGCTTGAATCCTTTGATGATTCCGTGAAGATTCCGTGGTACCCCACCATGTGCCACCACACCATCAATGCAACGGATGAGGAAAGCATAAAGGTCATCTGCTCGATAATCGATCAGTTTGTGCCGCTCTGCCGCAGCAAGTATTTCAATATCTGCTGCGATGAGACCTTTGACCTCTGCAACGGCAAGAACGCAGGCAAGGACAAGGCAAAGCTTTATGTCGAATTCACGCTCAAAATAATCAACCACCTCAAATCGCTCGGCAAGACGGTAATGATGTGGGGCGATATAGTCCTCCGCCATCCGGAGGTTATGGATTGCTTCCCGGACGATATGATTATGCTCAACTGGCATTACGACGACAATCCGCCCGTTGAAACTGTGGAGCAGTTCGCACACCAGAGGTTCGGTCAGATCGTCTGCCCGGGTACATCCTGCTGGAATCAGCTTTGCGAAAATGTCGGCTATGCCGAAAAGAACATCACAAAGCTTGTCGGTGCGGGCGCAAAATACAAATGCTTCGGTATGCTCAACACATCCTGGGGCGATTACGGCGCCGTCTGCCCGATGACCTGCACGCTTTACGGTGCTGTGCTGGGGGCTTGTATGTCCTGGAACGGCAAGACAAAGGCAATGTGCGACAAGTTCGACAAAGCCGTGTCCGAACACGTTTACGGCGACCCGACGGGCGAAACCGTGAAGCTTATCCGTGCCTTCGGCAAGCTGGAGGATCAGTTCAACTGGGGCTCCTTTATCAGCTATGTGTTCAACGGAACGCTGTTTGCGTGGGATAAGACTCCGCTGCCCACGGACAGCAAATTCCACCGCGAGCTTGCAAAGCAGGGCTTTGAGCTTGCCGAAAGCTTCCGCCGCCTGCCGGTGCAGAGCGATATCACCTCCGACCTTCGCATTATGGCGGAAGGCTACGGGATCATGTGCCTGCAGCTTGCCCGCGTGATCGACGGCGAACCCGACCCCGAGGACGGCGTTTCCGAGGATTGGTGCGAACGCTATACCGAGGCATGGTGCCGCGACGATAAGCCCTCCGAATGTGCCTTCATCTGCGCCGCCATGCGCGGAAAGAAGTTCACCTGGAAGGATCTTCTTGCTCATTAAATCCGGGAATAAAGATAAGCAGAGCGCACGGGCGCTCTGCTTTTTTATGCCTGCGTTATATGTTCCGGTTATAAAAATCCCGCGGCAGAGGGGGCAAAAGCTCTTACGGCCGCGGATTTTCGATTATGCGATAATTTCTTCGGCCCTTCCGGTGAGAAGCCCGTCGATGGTGATCCCGAGCACAAAGGCGGGCTCGCCGATAAAGACGATATCCGGCAGCGATAAGCCGCGTTCCCGCTTGCCGACAGGCCGTACCCCCTTATATAATACATTTTTTCAGCCGTTAAGCTACCGCCGGTTTATAAGAGTATCGCTTCCAGTTCTGCAAGGGCGCGGACGGAAAAATCCTCTCCGCAGCCGGAATTCGTACCCGACGGGTCATAAAGGCAGGCGGGCATACCGCAGCTTTTCGCCCCGGCGATATCGGCGCTCGGAGAATCGCCGATAAGCAGCACCTCCGCGGGTGAAAGCCCACCCGCGCGTGCAAAGCAGGCATCGAAAAACGCGCGCGACGGCTTGTGTACTCCCATCTGCTCGGAGCAGAATATATCCTCGAAGCAGTCGAGCATTCCGCAGCGGGCAAGTCGGGTGCGCTGCTGCGCTTCGGAAGCGTTGCTTGCCGCAAACAGCCGGTATTTTCCGCGCACGGCTTTCAGCAGGTGCGCCGCACCCTCCACCTCCGCGGCGGAGCAAAAGAGATATTTTCGGAATACGCGCTCGAATTCAACACCATCGAAATCCACGCCGGCGCGGGAAAATATCGTGTTCCAGCGTATTTCGTGGAGCCGATCCACGGTGAGCGTTCCGCACTCCACATCCTTCCACAGAACGTCATTCACCGCGAGGAAGTGTGCAAAAAGCGTTTCGCTTTCGGTGTCAAGAGAAAGCTCCGCCATTGCATCACACATCGCGGAATATGCGCTTTTGCGAAAGTCGATAAGCGTGTTGTCGATATCAAAAAACAGAGCTTTTATGTTTTGAAGCATATACTAATCCTTTATTTGCCAGTTGATGGGGGCAAGCCCGTTATTTTGCAGAAATTCGTTGCATTTCGAAAAATGCCGGCAGCCGAAAAATCCGTTGTATGCCGAAAGCGGACTCGGGTGCGCCGCTTCCAGAACAAGATGGCGCGGGTTGGTGATGAGAGCCTTTTTTGCGCGGGCATATCCGCCCCAAAGCAGGAAAACGGTGGGGGTGCTGCGCTCGTTCAGCAGCAAAACGGCGCGGTCGGTGAAGGTCTCCCACCCTTTGCCGCGGTGGCTTCCGGCAATGCCCTCGCGCACGGTAAGTACGCTGTTCAGCAGCATTACGCCGCTTTTTGCCCAATCGGTCAGTTCGCCGTGGTTCGGCGGGGCGATGCCGAGGTCATCCTGCAACTCCTTGAATATGTTTTCGAGCGAGGGCGGCTTTTTCACGCCCTTTTTAACGGAAAAGCAAAGTCCGTGTGCCTGCCCGAAGCCGTGGTACGGGTCCTGCCCGAGTATGACGGCGCGTACATTGTCATAATCGGTATAGACGAAGGCATTGAATATGTCGTTTTTATCCGGGAATATCCTGCTCCCGGAGCGAAGATATTCGTCCGCGAGAAACGCACGGAGCTTTTTATAATAATCCTTTTCGGTTTCGGGAACAAGCCATTCATCCCATCTGTTGCCGATATGGAGCATAATATCACCTCTTTCGAGGGTATTTTATCATATTTTACGCCCGAAAATCAAGTTTTCGGTTGACAAATCGTTTTTGGTGCGGTAAAATTCCGTTGACCCTTTGCGGTCGATTTATCGAAGAAAGAGGTGGACACTGTAATGGATTCCGGACGAAGTAGCGGCACAGACTCTAAACGGTCCCGCGCGGACGGATCTTTCGGCGTGTCCTACCGGAAAGCACCGTAATTCCGTGCGCCGACAACAATAAGGGTTTTTGCCGTGCTTCTTTTTGCGGAGGTGTTCTGCTCCTCCGCGCCTTTTGCACAAAAAGGAAAGGAGAACGGTTTTTTTATGGAAAAAGACATCATCTCGCTCGCGGAAAACATAAAAGAGCTTTTCGCGATCAGAAACTATCCGGCGATACGCGCCGTGATCAACGCGACGGAGCCGCAGGACCTTGCCATTATCTGTGAGGAACTTGACGGCGAAACGCTTATAAGGTTTTTTCGGCTGATGCCCAAGACCGTCGCTGCCGAAACATTTACGGAAATGGAGACCGACACCCAAGAATCGGTCATACGCTGCCTTTCGGACAGCGAACTCAAGGCGGTCCTTGACGAGCTTTATATCGACGATACCGTCGATGTTATCGAGGAAATGCCCGCAAATGTGGTGAAGCGGATACTCGCCAACAGCGACCGCGAATCCCGCGAGCAGATCAACCGCATACTGAATTACCCGAAGGATTCGGCGGGCAGTATAATGACCGTCGAATATATCCGGCTCGACCGAAACATGACGGTTTCGGATGCGTTCGCGCGGATACGCCGTGTCGGTACGGACACGGAAACGATCTATACCTGCTATGTGACCGACCATTATAAAAAGCTTGTCGGGGTAGTCACGGCAAAAAAGCTTATGCTCAGCGACCCGGACACGCTTGTTTCGGAGCTGATGGACACCGATGTCATATATGTCACCACCGATGAGGACAAGGAATCCGTTGCCATGAAAATGAGCCATTACGACTTCCTTGCGATGCCCGTCGTTGACGGCGACATGCGGCTTGTGGGCATTGTCACCTTCGACGATGCAATGGATATCGTTCAGGACGCGGCGACCGAGGATATCGAAAAAATGGCGGCTATCACGCCTTCGGATAAAGCCTACCTCCGCACCGGTGTTATTCAGACCTGGTTTGCGCGCATACCCTGGCTTCTGCTGCTGATGATCTCCGCGGCGCTCACAGGCGCGATAATTTCGCATTATGAGGAAGCACTCGGCAAGGTTATAGCGCTCACCGCATTTATACCGATGCTTATGGATACCTCCGGAAACGCCGGCAGTCAGACCTCCGTCACCGTTATCCGTGCGCTTTCGCTCGGTGAGATCGCCCCGCGCGATATCTTTCGCGTGCTCTGGAAGGAGTTTCGCGTTTCGCTGCTCTGCTCGCTTTCGCTTGCGGCTGTCGGCTACGGAAAGATAATCCTTACGGACAATGTCGAGCCTGCCGTTGCGCTCACCGTATGCCTCACACTTGCGATAACCGTTGTTATCGCAAAGCTTGTCGGCTGTATCATGCCGCTGTTCATAAAGCGTATCGGGTTCGATCCGGCCGTCGTTGCGAGCCCGTTCATCACCACCATTGTCGATGCGATAGCGCTTGTCGTTTACTTTGGCGTGGCGACGGCGTTCATCCCCGCTTTGAAATAAACCAAACATAAAAACGGAGAAAAAACATGCATAACATCGAGATCGACCGTACCGCCGGCCAGCTTGCGCTCCATACGGCAAATACGAGCTATATCATGCAGGTGAGGGACGGATTTTTGGTCCACCTTTACTGGGGCGGGAAAACGCTCGGCGATTGCTCCTATATGTTCCGCACACAGGGGCGCGCGGCTTTTTCGCCCTGCATGGAGCATTGCGAGGGCTTTATACTTGACGATATCCCGCTTGAATATCCTTGCTGGGGCAGAGGCGATATGCGCACCCCCGCACTCGAGGTCATCAACGCCGACGGTTCGGATATCATCGACCTTCGCGTGAAGAAATACGATGTTATCGAGGGCAAGCCCTCTATTCCCGGGCTTCCCGCCGCGTATGCAACGGCGGAGCACGGCTGCGAAACACTTGTCGTAACCCTTGCGGATGATATAAGCAACATCACCGTGGAGCTTTATTACTGTGTTTTTGCCTCGCTTGATGTTATCACCCGTTATGCGCGCATAATCAATAACGGCAGCACACAGGTGCGTATCGAGGCGGCGGCTTCCGCCTCCGTCGATTTCGATAATGTGAATTACGATGTTATATCCAACTTCGGCACACATTGCCGCGAGCGCAATATCGAACGCGCTCCGCTTGCCCACGGGAGGTACATTATGTCATCCCGCCGCGGTGCCTCCTCACATGTGCACAATCCGTTTATGATAATCGCTTCGCACGATTGCGGCGAAACGTCGGGCGATGCCTACGGCATGGCGCTCGTCTATTCCGGCTCGTTTGAGGCGGAAATCGCCGCCAATCAGTTTGACACGGCACGCGCCGTTATCGGTTTGAACCGCGAGGATTTCAGCTGGCTCCTTTCCGCAGGCGAGGAATTTTACACTCCGGAATGCATTATGTCCTATTCGGCGGAGGGGCTGGACACGCTTTCGTACAATTTTTCCACGCTCATGCGCAAATGCCTCTGCCGCGGGAAATACCGCGATATCCGCCGCCCCGTCCTGCTCAACAGCTGGGAGGCGTGCTACTTCGGCTTCGATTCGGATCGCCTGATAAGTATCGGCGATGCCTGTGCCGACCTCGGGATCGAGCTTATGGTCATCGATGACGGCTGGTTCGGCAAGAGGGATAACGACCGCAGCTCGCTCGGCGACTGGTTCGTAAACGAAAAGAAGCTCCCCGGCGGACTGAAAAGGGTTTCGGACCACCTTGCGGCGCGCGGCGTGAAGCTCGGTATATGGTTCGAACCGGAGATGATATCACCGGACAGCGAGCTTTACCGCGCTCATCCCGATTGGTGCCTGCATTATGTAAACCGCCCGCGCTCCGAAGGGCGCTTTCAGCTCATACTTGACCTTACCCGTGCGGATGTCTGCGATTATATTTACGAATCGGTGGCAAGTGTCCTGCGCGAGGGCAGTATATCCTATGTGAAGTGGGATTTCAACCGCAATATGACCGAAGCGGGCAGCCCGATGCTCCCGCCGGAGCGTATGCGTGAGGTAGGGCACAGGTATTACCTCGGGCTGTATTCGGTGCTCGAAAGGCTTGTGACGGATTTCCCGGATGTTCTGTTCGAATCCTGCTCGGGCGGCGGCGGCAGGTTCGATGCCGGTATGCTCTACTATATGCCGCAGGTCTGGACAAGCGATAATTCCGATGCGATAGAGCGGCTGCGGATACAGTACGGTACATCGCTTGTTTACCCGATGTCTGCGATGAGTGCCCATGTTTCGGCTTCGCCCAACCACCAGACCGAGCATGTCACCCCGTTCGAAACCCGCTTTACCGTCGCCATGACGGGCTCCTTCGGCTACGAGCTGGATCCGACTGCGCTTTCGGATGAGGATAAGCAAAAGGTACGCGAAACGGCACAGCTTTATAAGGAATACGGCGATGTGCTCCTGAACGGGCGCTACCACCGCCTGCGCGACCCGCACGCCGGCAGCTGCTCTGCCTGGTGCACCGTTTCCGCGGACAAACGCACCTGTATTGCCGGATACGTGCTCACTCATGTGCGTATGTACGGCAATAACGAGCGTATCGCGCTGCGCGGGCTCGACCCGGATGCGACATACCGCGAACGCTTCTCCGGCACGCTTTACCGCGGCGATCAGCTTATGAACTTCGGACTTCATGCGCCGATAACGCTTGAATACCGCAGTATGCTTTGGATACTCGAACGCGTGGACCGATAATTCTCATACAAAAAGGAGCCGAAAGGCTCCTTTTTTATATGATTACATTCCTTTTTTGGATCATTCCACGGTTTCGACCTTGATAAGGTTCGTGTTGCCGGATTTGCCGTTGATCATACCGCCGGTGATTATGACATTATCGCCGGGGTGCAGGCCGAGCGCTTTTTTCGCGGCGCGGAGCGCGTGGAAGAAAAGCACATCGGTGGAATCGAACCGCTCGCTCAGCACGGGTGTCACGCCCCAGGAAAGTGCGAGTTTATACCAGGTGCGCTTGCTTGTCGCCATTCCTATGATATCCGTCGGTGCGCGGAACCGCGATACCATGCGTACCGTCATGCCGGAAATGGAGGTGACGACGATCGCCTTTGCGTTTATGTCGATCGCCATGCCGGCGGTCGCGTGGGATATCGCATCCACAAGGTTCTTTATCTTGAATTCGCTTGTGCGGAAGCGCTTGGCATAGTTGATATGCTTTTCGGTTTCGCATATTATTTCGGACATAACGGCAACGGTCTCCACCGGGTATTTGCCCGCGGCGGATTCGCCCGAAAGCATGACGGCGCTCGAGCCGTCGTACACCGCGTTGGCAACATCGGATATCTCCGCGCGGGTGGGGCGGGGGTTCTTGATCATGGATTCGAGCATTTCGGTTGCGGTTATAACGCGCTTGCCCAGCAGGCGGCATTTGGTGATAAGGTATTTTTGCAGGGCGGGAAGCTCGGTAAAGGGGACTTCAACGCCGAGATCGCCCCTGCCGATCATGATCCCGTCGCATTCGGAGCAAATTTCCTCGATATTATCTATGCCGGTGCGGTTTTCTATTTTGGCAATAATGCTTATGTCCTCGCCGCCGTTTTCGCGCAGGAAAGCCTTTATATCAAGAATATCCTGCTTGCACGAAACAAACGAAGCGGCGACAAAATCCACATCGTTCTGTATGCCGAAAAGAAGATCGCTCTTGTCCTGCTCACTCAGATAAACCGATTTGAGAACCTTTCCGGGGAAGCTCATGCTTTTTCTGTCGGAAAGCTCGCCGCCGATAATGCAGCGGCATTTGATATCCGTTTCGGTCTTGCCGACAACCTCAAAGCTGACAAGCCCGTTGTTTACGAGTATCCTGTCGCCGATATCAAGGTCGTTCGCAAGCCCCTTGTAATTCACGCCCACGCGGGTTTCGTCGCCCTCCGTATCGGCAGTGGTGAAGGTGAATTCGGCGCCGTCGTCGATATGCACCTTTCCGCCCGCAAAGGTTTTTATACGGTATTCGGGGCCCTTTGTGTCCAGCATTATTGCGATCGGCAGATCGAGCTCTTCACGTACACTTTTGATCATTTCGAGTTTTTCGAGATGTTCGGCGTGAGTCCCGTGTGAAAAGTTCAGCCGCGCGACATTCATGCCCGCACGGCACATTTCCGTCAGAACCTCTCTGCTGCTGCTTGCAGGCCCGATAGTGCATACGATTTTTGTTTTTCTCATTGAGTTCAATCTCCTTGATTTCCCGGTGGTTCCGCCGCAAATGGTTACCTATAAATATAACATATTTATGCGGTTTCGGCAATGGAATAGTACGCCGAATTTCGGAAGTCCGCGTGTGCTCAAATGGTGCAATTTACATAAAAGGCAAGGGGTCGGTGAAAAATGACGAAAAAAGCGGGCCTTATTTTGAAGACCCGCTTCATTGTTCAGATATTTATCGAGTAGCTGCCGTTGTAAAAGACCTGCTCGAGCCATTTGAACGACCATTCCGCCCACCGTGCGACATAGGGGATATTGTAGGGGAGAGTCGCTCCGTCGGGTGTCGTTTCGGCGTTCGCACGGGAAAGGCCGTGCCCACCCATCGGAAATATGTGCAGCTCGCAGCCGATGCCCTTGTCCGTGAGAGCACGTGCGAAGGCAAGCGAATTCGCAACGGGGACGCAGGTGTCCTGCGCGGTGTGCCAGATAAAGCAGGGGCAGGTGCGTTCGTCGACATGCATATCGAGGTTTGCGCGGGCGTTCAGCTCCGGGGTGCGGTCGGCACCGAGGAGGTTATCGAATGTGAATTTGTTTGTGGGGACATTGTTTGTCACCACCGCATAACCGAGTATCGCCGCGTTCGGACGGAAAAGCTCGCTGTCCATGCCCAAAAGCTCGCTTATATCGCTTCTGTGCCAGCAGGTGGCAAGGTATCCGGCAAGATGCCCGCCTGCGGAAAAGCCGATAACGGCAATGCGGTTTGTGTCGATATTATACTCCGCCGCGTGGGTGCGTACATGCGCTACGGCTGCCGCGGCATCGTAAAGCGGACGGTCGATTTTGGCCCGTTCGCCGCAGATGTAGCGGAGAATGAAGCAGTTGTACCCCTGTGCGAAATAGGCGCTTGCTATCGGCTCCGCCTCGCGGTCGGAGGTGTAGGCATATCCGCCGCCGGGGAATACGATCATCGCGGGGCGTGCGCCCTTTGTGATCTCCGGTGAAGGAGTGTGAAGCATGGTTTGGAGCGTTACTTCAAGCGCCCCGTCGTATATCTCTTTTTCGTAAAGCCGGATGCTTTCCATTGTCGTTTCCTCCGTTATATGTTCAGTGAATAATTACCGTTGTAAAAGACCTGTTCCAGCCATTTGAAGGACCATTCAGTCCACCGTGCGACATAGGGAATGTTGTAGGGGTTCCCCTCCGGACGGTTTGCCCAAGCGGGTGCGGTTTCCGCATTCGCGCGGGAAAGCCCGTGTTCGCCCATCGGGAATATGTGCAGCTCGCAGCTTATGCCCTTATCGGTGAGCGCGCGCGCAAAGGCAAGCGAATTCGCGACGGGAACGGATGTATCCGCCGCCGTGTGCCAGATAAAGCAGGGGCAGGTGCGCTCGTCGACATGCATATCGAGGTTTGCGCGGGCGTTCAGCTCCGGGGTGCGGTCGTCACCGAGAAGCGCGTTGAAGGAGCCGCCATGCGTCGGGACGTTGTTGGTGACAACTGGGTAGCCGAGTATCGCCGCGTTCGGGCGGAAAAGCTCGCTTTCCGTGCCGAGAATTTCGCTGATATCGCTCCTGTGCCAGCAGGTCGCTATATATCCCGCAAGATGCCCGCCTGCTGAAAATCCGATAACGGCAATGCGGTTCGGGTCGATATTATACTCTGCCGCATGGGTGCGCACATGCGCCACGGCAGCTGCGGCATCGTAAAGCGGACGGTCGATCTTTGCGTGTTCACCGACGGTGTAGCGTAGCACAAAGCAGTTGTACCCCTGTGCGAAATAGGCGCTCGCTATCGGTTCCGCCTCGCGGTCGGAGGTGAACCAATATCCGCCGCCGGGGAACACGATCATCGCGGGGCGCGATGCTTTTGTTATTTCCGGTGATCGGGCGTGGAGCATCGGATTCAGAGTTACTTCGAGCGCTCCTTCGTATATCTCTTTTTCATGAAGCTGTATTTTTTGCATTTTTTCTTTTCTCCGTAAAGCTTTTTATCGCCGCCGTGATAACGGCAAGCGCGGAAATGTAAAATACCGTATCGCCGAGTGTGCAGTAAAGCGTTTTGCCCTGTATCGGGGAGATATCGGCATAAAGCGTACATTCGGTAAGGGGCTCTGTTTCGGCGGTGATTTTTCCGTGCGGGTCGATAACCGCCGAAATTCCGGTGTTTGCCGCACGGACAACGTATTTTCCGCTTTCGACGGCGCGCAGCCGGGAATGGCGGAGGTGGGTGTAAATACCGACGCTGTCGTTGAACCAACTGTCGTTAGTGACAACGGCGATAAGCTCCGCACCGGCGTTGACACCCGCACGTGTGAACTGCGGAAATATCGAATCAAAGCACACCGCGGGTGCGATATCGCACAGCGGAGTATTTATGTTCTGTGCCCCCGCACCCTCGCAAAGCTCGTAGCGGCTGTTGTTGAATTCGGCGACAAAGGGGAACAGACTGCCGAGAATATCGGTATATGGGATGAATTCCCCGAACGGGACAAGGTGGTGCTTGTCGTAATAACCGCTCACCTCTCCGCCCGGCGTAACGGCAACGACGGAATTGTATTCGCTGCTCGAATCGTAGCGGATCACACCGGCGACGATCGTCACCCCGTATTCACGGCATACTTCGGCAAACGCCTCGTGAAGCCGACCGCCCTCTTTGAATTCAACGGGGATCGCCGTTTCGGGTATGAAAATCACGGAAGCGCCGTTTTCTGCCGCCGAAACGGCTTGGGAAATGTATCTGTCGAATATTTTTTCGCGCTCTCCCGATGCCCATTTCTCGTTGGAAAGGACATTGCCCTGCAAAGCGGCGATGCGTGTTTCATCGCCCGATGTGCCGGTCGGCAGAAAGTACAGGACCGTTCCGCATATAAGGTTAAAGGCAAGTATCGCCGCACCGACGGCAGCGGGTGCCGCCTTTTTTGTTGCTGCCGCAAGCGCAAGCCCGCCAGCCGCGGAGGCGGTAACAAAGGTTATGAAATACCTTCCGAACAGGGAAGCGGTTGCAATATACGGCAGGAAGCCCGTCATCGAAACGGCAGTGCCGCCCCAGGGGAAGGCAAGCGTTCCGACGGAGGTCACCCATTCGGCGATAACGGCCGCCGCGCCGAAGCCGAGAAAGCGCAGTCTTCTGCCGCGGAACGGAAGGTAGGAAAGCAGCGCCGTTGCCTGCAATGTCGCATGGAACAGCGGTATCAGCAGGCAGGAGCATATCAGTACGAATACCGCCTGCGCATGAGTGAATCCGAACCGCGCATAAGGATACAGCTCCGAAAGGAAGGAATAAAGCGGAAAATACAGCGAAAGATGATAAACGAAGCCGCACAGCCAGATATGCCCCGCGCCGCGTTTCTTTTCCGATGCATAAAACAGCAGGAAAAGCGAAACGGGGGTGCATATCCACGCCTGCTCCGCAAAATACGGAAAAACGCCAATAAGCCCCGCAGCCGCGCAGATAAGCGCGGGGTGCGAGGCGAGTTTTTTGAAAGTGCTATTCAAGGCTTTCGGTCATCCGCATGACCGATTCCGCCGCGGTGCGGAAGGCATCAAACGGCGTTTCAAAGGTGTATTTATGCTTGAGTGTTTCCGCCGCAAGCGATGCAAGCCCGGTGAAATCCATCAGGTGCGGTTCAATGGTAAGTATGACTTTGCCGCTTCTGTCCGCATTGACGGCGGCGAGCGTTTCGGCAAGGCGGGCGACACCGCACCCCGGCGGGACAATGGTGCCCTCCTCGTCGGCATCCTTTATGTGAAAGTATTCAATATAATCTTTGAGCATCGGATAGCCTTTGGATGCATCGAGCCGGCAAAAAGCGAAATTGCCCGGGTCGAGTACGGCTTTGAGCTCGCCGCCGAAGTGCGAAAGCAGATCAAGTTCGCGCTCGGGAGTTTCGCCGTATATATCCTTTTCGTTTTCGTGGCAAAGCGTGAAGCCGCGTGCGCTTGCGCGCGCAAGCATTCTGCCCACCGCTTCAAATGCTGCGGTGCGGAATTCTTCATCGCTCATTCCGTCCGCGGGGTAAAAGCTGAACATACGCAGCCGCTTGCAGCCGAGCATATCGCCTATATCCATTATGCGGTCCAGAAGCTGTTCGTGGGCTTCCGTATCGCCGTCCAGCTTGATCTTGCCGATCGGTGTACCGAGCGCCGAAATGCCTATGCCCGCGTTTTCAAGCTTGCTCTTTACGACGGCGACTTCGCCGTCCGTGAGCGCGGTGAAACTCTTTCCGTCCACCCCGCGCAGTTCGATCATGCCGATTCCGAGCTTTTTGAGCCCGGCAAGCTGTTCGTCAAAATTCGGGCTTATCTCATCGGCAAAAGCCGAAAATACAAAATCAGCCATAATATCTCCCTTGTCTGATTATTCAACGCCGACAGGTCTTCCTTCAATGAAATAGCCGCGATATGTCCTGCCGGTGGCGAAGGTGTATATTGCCTCATCGCCGTGGACCCAAAGCCCGCGTTCATCGGTGATAAAGTTTCCGTTGGCATCCGTCATGCGTGTGTCCATAAGGTTGTTGCGGAAGGTGCCGTTATAGCGTTCGCCGTTGGGGAATATGTAAATACCCTTTTCGCCGTCGCGCATATCGTTTTTGAAGTAGCCCTCGTAGCGCCCGCCGTTGTCGTATACCATCGTTCCGTAGCCGTTTTTGAGGTCGTCCTTGAAATCGCCCTCGTAAACCGCGCCGGAAGCCCAGGTGTATTTGCCTCTGCCGGAGCGTACGTCGTTTTCGTAATAGCCCTCATAGGAATTTCCGTTTGAGTAGGTAAAAACGCCGTAGCCGTTCTTCATGGAATCGAGCAGCGAGCCGGAATAGACATCCCCGTTAGAATAGGTATATTTGCCGCTGCCGGTAATGGCGTCGTTTTTGAAGTCGCCTTCGTAAACATCACCCGTTGCGGAAAATGTCATCGTTCCGCGGCCTTCGCGGCAGCCGCCGACTATATCGCCGACATAAACATCGCCGTTTTGATATTTTATCGTGCGGTTGTAAAAATCAAGCTCGGCTTCGGCGCCGTTCTGATATCTTATCGTGCCGCTCATTGGTTGACCGTTCTTCGATTCGCCGATGAATTTCGCACCGTTTGCCAGTGTGTTGTAGCGGTATCCGCGCATCAGGATGACGGCAAATGTCACCGCGGCAAGAGCCACTGCGGCGCAGAGTATGATAAGTATCGGGTTGATTCTTCTTTTCTTGTTCACTGTCTTTTATCCTCTCCGAACAGCTGCGAAAGCACGTTCGATACGGCGTCAAGTATTTCGGGGAAAATATAGGTGAAAGCGAGCGTGCAGAGCGCGGCCACCGCAATCAGCAGCAGCACGGAAAGAATCCCCGCGCCTTTTTCACGGTATTTGACCTTTGCAAGTTCAATCCGTTCCGGCGTGATATAATATCTTTCTCCGCCCGCATCGGCTACCATGCGTGAAAATTCGCCCTTCCGCCCGAGCGCCGCGCGGAGCAGGAGATTGCTCTTCACGCCGAGCTCCTTCATCGTGAGCGCACTTTCCGGCGATGTCGCATCCACCGCAAGCAGCGTCCTGACAAAGCCGCCGAGAAAGCGGTTGCTGCAATAAACGGCAATGGCGGCGGCGGCAAAGCCGATCATCAGAAGCCAAAGTATTGTCTGTATATTGGTGTTCATGTCAGCTCCGTTATGTTGCGCGGGGCAAAGCAGCGCAGCCCCGGGTTATTTGCCGAGATATTCCTTCCCGCCCATGTAGGGGCGAAGAACCTCTGCAATATCCACGCTTCCGTCGGCGTGGAGATGGTTTTCGAGATATGCGATAAGCATTCTGGGCGGTGCAACAACGGTGTTGTTGAGCGTGTGGGGCAGATATGTGCGCCCGTCCGCGCCCTTTATGCGCATTTTGAGTCTGCGTGCCTGCGCATCTCCGAGATTGGAGCAGGAGCAGACCTCGAAATACTTCTGCTGCCTGGGGGACCATGCCTCGATATCGCAGGATTTGACTTTAAGATCGGCAAGATCGCCGGAGCAGCATTCAAGCTGGCGCACGGGTATATCCATGCTACGGAAGAGTTCCACCGACATTTTCCACATTTTTTCGTACCATTCCGCGGAATCCTCCGGACGGCACACCACGATCATTTCCTGTTTTTCGAACTGATGTATGCGGTAAACGCCGCGCTCCTCAATGCCGTGCGCACCCTTTTCCTTGCGGAAGCAGGGAGAATAGCTCGTGAGTGTCTGCGGAAGCTTATCTTCCGGGATGATCTGATCTATGAATCTGCCGATCATGGAATGTTCGGATGTGCCGATAAGGTAAAGATCCTCGCCTTCGATCTTGTACATCATGGAATCCATGTCGTTCTGGCTCATGACACCCTCAACCACATTTCCGTGTATCATGAAGGGCGGGATGCAGTAGGTGAAGCCTTTGTTGATCATGAAATCGCGCGCATATGCAAGCACTGCGGAATGGAGTCTTGCAACATCGCCGAGCAGATAATAAAAACCGTTGCCCGAAACGCGCCCGGCGGCATCCATGTCTATCCCGTTGAACTTGGCCATTATTTCGGTGTGGTAGGGAATCTCGAAATCCGGGACTTTCGGTTCACCGAAGCGTTCTACCTCCACATTGAAGGAATCATCCTTTCCGATGGGAACGGAAGGATCGATAATGTTCGGGATGCGCATCATTATCGCGTTGATCTTTTCGCCGACTTCCTTTTCTTCCGAGGAAAGTGCGTCGATCCTGCCGCCGTCCTCTGCAATGCGGCGCTTTATTTCCTCTGCCTCGTCGCGTTTGCCGCTTGCCATAAGCCCGCCGATCTGCTTGGATGCCTTGTTTCTTTCGGCGCGCAGGGTTTCGACCTCGACCTTTATTTCGCGGTTGCGTTTGTCGAGAGCGATGACTTCATCGACAAGCGGGAGCTTTTCATCCTGAAATTTCTTTTTGATGTTTTCTTTTACCGCATCGGGATTTTCGCGTAAAAACTTGATATCAATCATTTTATTCTCTCCGTAAATTAAATTTCGTTATTGAAAAAATCGCTTCCGCAAAGCTTTTTGATAAGTATTTCGAGATCCTCCGGCGAGGAATATGCGAGCTTCAAAACGCCGCTCCCGCCGCTTTTGCGGGCGAGTGTCGCCTTTCTGCCGAGTATATCGCTCATTTCACGCTCTATCCTGCCGTAATACTGATCCCCGACAACGTCGCGCTTTTCGCGGTTTTCCGCGCCGGAAAGCAGATTTTTGACAAGTGATTCCGTCTGGCGCACCGTCATTCCGCTGCGGATGACCTTTTCCGCCGTCGCAGCCGTATATTCGGCGCCGTATGCCGAAGCAAGCGGTATGAGCGCCCTTGCGTGGCCGTAGGAAAGCACTCCCGTTTCGACCTCTTTCAGTACGGCATCCGGCAATTTGAGTAAACGGAGTATGTTTGCGACCGCCGCACGGGATTTGCCGACTCTTTCCGCCGCTTCCTCTTGTGTGAGCCTAAAGCGCTCCATCAGATCGCGGTATCCGCGTGCTTCTTCGGCGGGGTTCAGATTTTCGCGCTGGAGGTTTTCGATCAGCGAAAGCTCGGTCGCGCTTTCGTCGCCGATATCCTTGATAATGGCGGGTATCTCGTTCAGCCCCGCAATTTTGGAGGCTCTCCAACGCCGCTCGCCGGCGATTATCTCGTAATACCCGTTTTCCTTTCTGCGCACGGCAATCGGCTGCAATATTCCGTGCCGTTTTATGGAATCGGCAAGCTCGATCAGAGCCTCCTCATCAAAACTTTTGCGCGCCTGTGCGCGGTTCGGCTCTATATCCGAAAGCTTCAATACGGTGATTCCGCCGTGTTCCTTTTCTTCTATTGCATTGTCGGCGAGCAGGGCTTCAAGCCCGCGCCCCAAACCTTTTTTCGCCATTGTTTATACCTCACATCGGTCGATGAGTTCTTTTGTGACCGCGGCAAACGCCGCCGCGCCTTTGCCGTTGCGGTCGTAATCGGTTATCGCGAGCCCGTGACTCGGCGCTTCGCTGATCTTTACGCTGCGCGGGATCGGCGTGCGGAATAGCTTTCCCGCAAAGAAACGCTTGATCTCCTCCAATACGGCAACGGTAAGGTTCAGCCTGCCGTCGTACATGTTTATAAGCACGCCCAAAAGCTCGATATCCGGGTTGTAAAGCCGCTTTATCTGCTTTATCGTCACGGTGAGCTGCGAAAGCCCTTCAAGCGAATAATATTCGCACAGCACCGGGATAACGACGTATTTCGTGGCGGTGAAGGCATTTATCGTGAGCAGCCCCAACGAGGGCGGACAATCTATGATGATGTAATCGTAATCGCCGATGACATCGGATATTGCGTTTTTCAGGCGGCTTTCGCGCCCGGCTGCATCGACAAGCTCGATTTCGGCGCCGACAAGATCTATGCTCGAAGGAATGATATCCAGCCCTTTTACGGAGGACCTCAGCACAAGCTCGCGGCACGGCTTCCTTCCGATAAGCAGATCGTAAACACTGCCGGAAACGCTTTTTTTGTGTATGCCGACACCGCTTGTAGCGTTGCCCTGCGGGTCGAGGTCGATGAAAAGCACCCTCCTGCCGCTGCGCGCAAGACAGGCGGCGACATTGACGGCACAGGTCGTCTTTCCCACGCCGCCCTTCTGGTTGGCAAAGCATATCGTTTTGGCTGTTCCCATTTTGCTTACCGCTCCGTTGGTTTCTTTATTATATCACAGTATACCAAATAACCGCAAAAAGTCAAGAAGCAATACGCCGATTTTGCCGTGCGCGAATAAAATATCGAATTTCGGGGGAATTACCTATTGACAAAGTCGGAAAAATATCATATAATACCCCCTACAAAGGTAGGTAAATAGCAAGGGAGAGATAAAAATGACCGTATATGCGGACAATGCCGCCACGATGAAGATGTCAAAGAGCGCGCTTGCGGCTTACGCCGAATGTGCCGAAAAGACCTACGCCAATCCTTCGAGCCTCCATACGGAAGGCCAGCATGCCGCCGAAAGGCTCCGGCGCGAGAGGGAGCGTATCGCCGCCGTTCTCGGGGCGGAACCCGCGGGGATATATTTTACCTCCGGCGGGACGGAATCCGATAACATCGCCCTGCGCACCGGGGCTTATCTCGGCGCGAAGAAGGGCAAAAGGCATATAATCAGCACCGCCTTCGAGCACCACGCCGTGCTGCACACCCTGCAAGACCTTGAAAAGGAAGGCTTTTCGGTGGAATGCCTTGATGTCGGCGAGGGCGGGAGAGTCACCGCACGGCAGGTCGCCTCGGCAATAACGCCGGACACCTGCCTTGTAAGCATCATGTTTGCCAATAACGAGATCGGCACCGTTATGCCGATATCCGAAATCGGCGCCGTCTGCCGTGCCGCGGGCGTTCTGTTCCACACGGATGCCGTGCAGGCTGTCGGTCATATACCCGTCGATGTCGGCGCGATGAATATCGATATGCTTTCGCTTTCGGCGCACAAGTTCGGCGGGCCGAAGGGCACCGGCGTCCTGTATTGCAAGAAGGGAATACGTCCGGCGCGTATCATGTTCGGCGGCGCACAGGAGCGCGGCTTCCGCCCCGGCACGGAGGATATTCCTTCCGTTGCCGCGGCCGCCGAGGCACTTTGCGAATCCGCCGCGCATATGGCCGAAAGTGCAAAAAAGGTTTCCGCCCTGCGTGACAGGCTTATCGAAGGGCTGAGTAAGATACCTCATTCCTCGCTTAACGGCGCGGCCGGTGAGCATCTGCCCGGCATCGTAAGCTTCTGCTTTGAGGGTATCGAGGGCGAAAGCCTTCTGCTCACGCTCGATATGAAGGGCGTCTGCGCCTCCTCCGGCTCCGCCTGCACATCCGGTTCACTCGATCCGAGCCATGTCCTGCTTGCGATCGGCAGGGTGCACGAGATCGCGCACGGCTCGCTCCGCATTTCGCTTTCGGAACACAATACGGAGGAAGAGGTTGAATATATGCTCCGCGTTATTCCCGAGGCGGTGGAATATCTGCGCGGAATGTCCCCGCTCTGGCGCGAGAAGGTCGCCGGCGAAAAACCGTTCATACTGAAATGAAAGAGAAAGAGGGTATAAAAATGGCACTGTACAGCGAAAAGGTAATGGATCACTTCCGCAACCCGCGCAATGTCGGCATTATCGAAAATGCGGACGGGGTAGGCGAGGTCGGCAACGCCAAATGCGGCGATATAATGAAAATATACCTGAAAATCGAACGCGGCATCATTGCCGATGTCAGGTTCGAAACCTTCGGCTGCGGTTCGGCTATCGCCTCCAGCTCCATGGCGACGGAGATGATAAAAGGCAAGCCGGTCGAGGAGGCACTCACGCTTTCCAACAAGGCTGTCGCAGAGGCGCTTGACGGGCTTCCCGCGCACAAAATGCACTGCTCCGTTCTTGCGGAGGAGGCTATTCGCGCCGCGATAAAGGATTATTACGACCGCAGCGGCATTGCTTACGACTGCGCCGCATTCGGCGGCTGCGCCTGCTGCGCTCATAATGCGGAGGAAGCGGAATGATATCTACCCGAGGGCGCTATGCCATACGCATAATGATCGAGCTTGCCGATAATTACGGCAAGCCGCCGCTTGCAATGAAGAACGTCGCCGCACGGCAGGGCATATCGCTCAAATATGCCGAACGGATACTTCCCGAGCTTGTCGCGAACGGACTTATCGAGGGTTCCCGCGGGAAGGGCGGAGGCTATTACCTCACCCGCCCGCCGGAGGAATACACCGTTTTCGAGATACTTCGCGCATCCGAGGGCGATATGGCGCCCGTCGCCTGCCTTTCCGACGGCGCGAACGGCTGCGAACGCGCCTGCGAATGTCGCACGCTCCCGCTGTGGAAGGGCTATTACGAGCTGACGGAACGCTATTTTTCGGGCGTGAATCTTTCCGATCTGCTCCGGAAACCGCACTTGCTTGACACATAATTTTCACCGTGATATAATACCCCTGTATACTATACGGGGGTATTTCTTTATGAAGAAAAGAATTTCAGCCGTTGTTACGGCAATTCTGCTTGTGCTTTCCGCGATGCCCGCATGGGTTTCGGCGGATCGTGCGGATTATTGCAGTTCAGTCGCCGCAGACGGCTTCAATACAGATGTGCTTGACGGTACTGTTATCGTTGCCGAAAGTGCGGAATATACGAAAAACGCCGCTTATGCGGTCGTGGCGGATAAAAACGGCATTGTGGTTTCCGCCGGAGAAGTAACGGACGGCGCGGATATCCCCTCGGGCGGCTTTGCCGTCTGCGCCGGGAAGAACAAAAAATCCCTGCTTTCCTTTGCAGAGGCGGGCGATCTGGCGTATTACAACGCTTCTGCCGGAAGCGTCACCTTTGCCACGGAGGGCTATACGCCCTTCGGCAGCACCGAGCTTGCATACGATGCGGTGAACGCCGCCCGCGCGGAAAACACGCTTATAATCTACCGCGGGACCGCCGCAACGGGCACAAATGTCTGGGGATATGAGGTTTGTGTCGATGCCGAGGGTAATGTCGTTTCCGTCGGCGGAAACAACAACGATATCCCGGAGGGCGGCTATGTACTGAGCGCCGTCGGCACGAAAAAGCAGCCGCTTACCGACGCCGCCGCCGTGGGGATGAAGGTCACGCTCGACGAGCATGAAAAGAAGGCAACGATTTCCTTTGATAAAGCCAACGCCGCAGAATCCTACGATGTCCGTACGGAAAAATCGCTTGCCGCATATAACGCGATGCTTGCCTCATGCGCCGATTTCGATACCGATACCGCAGCCGCGTGCGCCGAAAGGCTCGGTGCACTGTGCACGGAAATAAGCGATTCGCTCAAAGACAAAACGCTTGTGCGCTTTCTTTCGCTTGCTTCGGAGTTCGAAGACGTTTGCACCGAAATGGATATCGCCTGCATTGAAAATGTCGCCGTCGAAACACGCGCACTCTGGCTGCGTATCCCGACGGTGCGCACCCCGTCCACGGTGAAAAAAGTTGCCGATGCGGTGGAAGCGGCGGGCTTCAATCAGGTCTGCATTGAGGGGCTTTTCGATTCGACAACGATCATGCCCATGCCGGAAGACAGCCTTTATGAGCAAAATCCCGTTTTCGGCGGGACGGATATGCTCCGGCTTTATATTGACGAATTTCATTCCCGCGGGATCGAGGTTGTTTTGTGGATGTCCTGCCTGCGCGCGGGTTATGAGGGAAGCGGCAATACCGCACGCGGTGTCGCCGCGAAAAAGCCGGAATGGCGCGCCGTGTCGCAATCCGGCAAGGATGTTGTCAGCAACGAATACGGCGATGCTTACTTTCTGAACCCCGCTCTGCCGGAGGTAAAGGAATTTCTGCTTTCCAGCTACCGTTATATACTCGAAAATTACGATATAGACGGCATCCAGCTCGATTATATCAGATACCCGGAAAATTCCTCCGAAAACTACGGCTATGACGAATACACCGTTTCGGAATTCAAGCGCACGACGGGCGCTTCCGAAGCGCCGAAATCCTCAGGCCAGCCGGGGTGGAGCGAATGGTGCGATTTCCGCGCCTCCAAGGTGACGGATATCGTTGCCTCCGTTTCCGCGCTCGTGCGGGAAATTCGCCCGG
Source organism: bacterium (assembly GCA_963661975.1). Lineage (GTDB taxonomy): Bacteria > Bacillota > Clostridia > Oscillospirales > CAG-382 > Coliplasma. The sequence continues at coordinate 31,948 of CAVLDN010000003.1, read as the reverse complement.
ATATCGTGTTTTCCGTCGATGCTGCGCCGGAATATCCGTCAAGCAGGGTCAAGATGTGCCAGGATACGCTCGAATGGATTTCGAAAGATTATGTCGATGCCGTTTACCCGATGGCATACGGAACCACGGATGCCGTTCGGAAATGGACGGGCATGACAAACGATGCGCTCGGCGAAAATCAGTATTCGGTGATCGGTCTGCGCGATAACGGCGCGGAGGTATTCACGCAGCAGGTGCTTGCCGCACGCGCTCTCGGTGCGGACGGCGTCGCCTTCTTTTCCTATGGGCAATATATCGAGGGGGATTATGTCGGCGTTGTAGAAAACGGAATATTTGCTCACAAGGCGCTCTCGCCCACATATAACGCAAAGGCGGCGGCGGTCGCGGAGCTGAACCATATCGCAAGCGGGATAAAGATTTATATGTCCCGCAATGAGCTTTCGGATGATACCGGGGCGTATGACGGGCATAAGCTGCGGGTGGAAACGCTTATAAACGAAAACATCCCCGCCGTGATATCCGCGATAGAGGCGAACGGCGCGGAAGCCGAAAAAGAAGCCTTTGCGAAGATCATCGATGAGTGCGGTGAGACGGCTTCCGAATGCCGCGATTCCGGCGGGACATACTTTGCCGTAATCGGCGAATATCTTGAAAGCCGCATCCCGGTGCTGCGGAAGATATGCGACAACGCCGCGGACGATGCAAAAACAGCGTTTGCGGAAGCTCTTGCCGCAAAGCGCGCGGCGGAGGACGAAAGCACGGCGGATGCTTCCGCGGAAAGCACATCCGATGAAAGCGATGCCGATAACGGTAACGAAAAGTATGAGCCGAACGGCTTTGAACGCGCAATGCAGGTGGTCGGTACGGTCATCATGGCTACAGGCGTTTTCGGACTGCCGGTATACTTCATTCTCAATGCCCGCCGCAAGCGGATCGCGAAGAGTGCCGCGCAGGGCGGGAACGGCGATGAATCCGGCGGCGACGGCGAAACCGGCGGCGAAAGCGCCGGCGAGCCCGAAGAAAGCACTCCGGAAGACGGCGATAAGGACGATGATCCGGAAGAAAAAAGCGAATAAAAAGCAAGGAGCGCGAAATACATTTCGCGCTCCTTTTCGTTTGTGATATTGTAAATATTCAGCTGTTCTGCTCTATTGCGTCGATGGCGTCGGCAATGATATTGTCCGCCTTTGCAAGCTCGATCGCCGCACGGTCGGAATCGCAGCCGGTTTTTGTCATGATCATTCTTATCGCACGGTCGACAAGCTTTTTGTTGTTCGGGACCATGTATGCCATGAAGTTGCCGCGAACTCTGCCGAAGCGAACCATCGCGCCGGTCGAAAGCATATTCAGCACCATCTTCTGCGCGGTGCCGGCCTTCATGCGGGTGCTGCCGGTGATGACCTCCGGCCCGACGGGAACGACAATGGGCTGTTCGGAAAGCGGTATGAGATCACTGTTCGGATTGCAGGTTATGCACAACGTCCTCGCGCCGCATTCGGATGCGTATTTCAGAGCGCCGATGACACAGTTTGCGCTTCCGCTTGCGCTGACGGCGACAAGCACGTCGCGCATACCGAATTTGCGGGCACGCAGCATATTCACGATGGCAAGGGGATCGTCCTCCGCGGATTCACGCGGGGCGAATATCGCTTCCGTGCCGCCCGCCATGAGCCCGACGACGGTATCGTACCCGACGCCGTATGTGGGCGGGCATTCCGCCGCATCGAGCACGCCGAGCCTGCCGGATGTTCCCGCACCGCAGTAATAGATGTGACCGCCGCATTTGAGCGAATCGGCAAGCATATCTATGCCCGCCGCGATCTGCGGAAGAGCCCTTTCCACCGCAAAGGCGACGGTTTTGTCCTCGTCATTGATAACTCTTGCAATTTCAATGGCGGACATTTTGTCGATATTCTTTGTTTTTTCGTTTATGCTTTCTGTTGTGAGACGTGAGTAATCTGCCATAAAAACACCTCTCTGCTCCTTTGGGGAAATCATACCACATACGGGCGAAAATGTCAACAAAACAGGAGAGAAAACATCACATCGAATATTGACTTAAAGAACAAAATGTGGTATTATACGGATGTATAATCATTGTTTGCGGGTAATGCCATGGATAAAAAGAAGATAAGCCTTATCGTACCGTGCTATAACGAATCCGAAGCGCTTCCGTTTTTCTTTGCGGAGATAGATCGTGTCATGTCCGGAATGCCGGATTATGTCTTCGAGGAGATCTATGTCGACGACGGCTCCTCTGACGGAACGCTTGAACTGCTGCGCAAAAGAGCGGCATCGGATCCTTCCGCGCGGTATGTTTCTTTTTCGCGGAATTTCGGCAAGGAATCCGCAATGCTCGCCGGTCTCCGCACCGCGACGGGCGATTATGTTGCGATACTCGATGCCGATCTTCAGGATCCGCCCTCCATGCTGCCGGAAATGCTGCGCATTATAAATGAAAAGGGTGTGGATTCGGTTGCGACACGCCGTGTTACCCGCAAGGGCGAACCGCCCGTACGCAGCTTTTTCGCAAAGTGCTTTTACCGCATAATCAACCGCATTTCAAAGGTAAAGCTCGTTCCGGGCGCAAGGGATTTCCGCCTGATGACAAGGCTCATGGCGGATGCCGTGCTTTCGCTTTGCGAATACAACCGCTTTTCCAAGGGCATTTTCGAATGGGTCGGGTTCAAGACCGAATGGCTTCCTTTCGAAAATGTGGAACGCGTCGCCGGAAAAACAAAATGGTCCTTCTGGGGGCTGTTTAAGTATTCCGCGGAATGTATTCTCGCCTTTTCCACGGTGCCTCTTGCAATAAGCTCGTTTGCCGGTTTTTTGATGTTCCTCGTCTCGATCGCCGGTGCGCTCGTCATAATCATCCGCAAAATAATCGATACCCGCTCCGCCGTTTCCGGCTGGGCATCGCTTGCCTGCATAATACTTTTTGCCTGCGGCATACAGCTGCTTTGCATCGGTATACTCGGTCAGTATCTTTCGAAAACCTATCTGGAATCGAAGCACAGACCGTTATATATAATTTCCGAAACCGAAAAAATGGAGGATAAAAACAAATGAAGCTTGGAATAATCGCGCCCTCCCACGACAGGAACGGCGTGAAATTCGTCGCCGACCTCGGTCTGAAATACGCCGAGTTCGACATCAACGCACCCGATTACAGCTATGTCGATTTCGATGAGGTTGCTTCCGCACTCGATGAATTCGGCGTAAAGATGGGCGCTGTCGGCAGATGGGGAACCGAACGCATACTCGCAAGCGGTGAGGTGAATGAGGAAGAATTCAAAAAGGAATGCTTCCTTGTGGATTTCTGCCGCCGCGTCGGCTGTCCGGTGTATATGACCGGCATCAACTATGTGGAATCCCGCACGAGGTTCGAAAACCTCTGCTCCGCGGTGGAATATCTCCGCCGTCTGCGTGATTACTGCGGCAGCGATGTGAAGCTCTGCACCTACAACTGCCACTGGAACAACTTTATCGACAAGCCCGAGGAATGGGAAATCGTCAACAAGCATCTCGGCATCGGGATCAAATACGATCCTTCGCATTCCATCAACGGCGGCCGCGATTATATGCGCGAAGCAGTCGAGTACGGCGGCATGGCATACCATATCCACCTTAAGGGCACGATGAATATCGGCGACGGCAGGATCGACGATCCGCCCGCAGGGCTGGACATGATCAATTGGGGAATGCTTCTTTCGGTGTTTGCAAAGCACGGGTATAACGGAATGCTTTCCATTGAACCGCACTCCGAAACCTGGCAGGGCGAGCTCGGCAGGAACGGCGTTCTTTACACCATCGACTTCTTCCGTAAAATGCCCTTTATCACCGAATGATATTCCGGCGAAAGGATCGTCCGCCGAAGGATGAAAACAGCCCGGAATTCCGCCTGTATATGTGCGAAAAGCTGGATGGGCTTTCGCTCAAATACGTGCTGGAACGCGATCCGGAAAAGGGCGATTACGTTATCGGCAAAAACGGAGTTTTGAGCTTTTACCGCGGCGAATTTTCCGTTGTCTGCGGCGGCAGGGAACTGTTCCGCTGCGACGGGAGCGAGCTTCACGCATGGGAATTTATGTCGCTCGACGGAGCGACACTTACCGGGCCGGACAAAATAACCGGCAGGGAAAGAACCGTACTTGCATATTACACATATTACCGAAAATAAACGGAGGAGCGCCGTTGGAGGCGCGTCAGAATACTTATGGAAACCATCAGAATCGGCATTATCGGCTGCGGCGGTATCGCAAACGGAAAACACCTTCCCGCACTTAAAAAGGTGGAAGGCGTGGAAATGGTTTATTTCTGCGATATCATCAAGGAACGTGCGGAGCAGGCCGCAAAGGCATACGGCACACCCGATGCAAAGGTCTGCACCGACTACAAGGAACTGCTTGCGGACAAGAGCATCGATGTTGTTCATGTTCTCACACCGAACCGCTCGCACAGTTTTATCACGGTTGATGCGCTCGAAGCGGGCAAGCACGTAATGTGCGAAAAGCCCATGGCTATCAACTCCGAGGAAGCAAAGAAAATGGTCGATGCGGCAAAGCGCACCGGCAAGAAGCTCACCATCGGTTACCAGAACCGTCAGCGCCCGGATTCCCTTTATGTGAAGCAGGAAGCCGAAAACGGCACCTTCGGCGAAATCTATTTCGCAAAGGCAACGGCTATCCGCCGCAGAGCGGTTCCCACCTGGGGCGTTTTCATGAACGAATACGAACAGGGCGGCGGTCCGCTTATAGATATCGGCACGCATGCGCTTGACCTCACCCTTTGGTGCATGGACAACTACAAGCCGAAATACTGCGTCGGCACGACCTACCACAAGCTCGGCGAAGTATTCCCGACAGGCAACGCTTGGGGCGATTGGAAATCCGGCGATCTTACCGTTGAAGATTCCGCATTCGGCTTTATCGTTATGGAAAACGGAGCTACCATCATTCTCGAATCGAGCTGGGCACTCAACATTCTCGACCCGCGTGAAGCCATCACCACGCTTTGCGGCACCGCAGGCGGCGCGGATATGCTGGACGGTGTCCGTATAAACGGCATCCGCAACGGCAGACAGTATGTTCTCAAACCCGATCTTAACGCCGGCGGCGTTGCGTTCTATGACGGCGCGGGCAACGAAGAACCCGCCGTGCGCGAAGCAAAGCTCTGGATCAAGGCGGTGCGCGAGGATACCGAACCGTTTGTCACTCCCGAACAGGCATACACCGTCAGCCGCATACTCGAAGGTATCTACACCTCGGCTTCCACCGGCAAGCCCTACTATTTCGACTGATCCCGACAAGGAGGCAAATTAAATGAAATTAGGCGTTATAACCGTTCTTTTCGGCGACCGTCCCTTTGACGAAGCGCTCGCCTATCTCAAAACACTCGGCATTGAGGAGCTTGAAGTCGGCGCGGGCGGCTATCCCGGCAAGGCTCATTGCGACCCTGCCGTTCTGCTTGCAGACGATAAAAAGCTTAAAGAGTTTGCCGATACCGTTGAAAAATACGGCATGAAGATCAATGCGTTCGGCTGCCACGGCAACCCCGTTCACCCGAATGCGGAGATCGCAAAGAAATACCGCGATGATTGGCACAATGCCGTTCTGCTTGCGGAAAGACTCGGCATAAAGAAGCTTATCGGCTTTTCCGGATGCCCCGGCGATTGCCCCGAATCCAAAAACCCGAACTGGGTCACCTGCCCCTGGCCGGAGGATTTCTTCAATGTCCTCAAATGGCAGTGGGAGGAGGTCCTCATCCCTTACTGGAAGGAAGAAGTTAAGTTCTGCAAGGAGCATGGGCTTGAAAAGATCGCCCTCGAAATGCACCCCGGGTTCTGCGTTTACAATGCCGAATCGCTGCTTAAACTGCGCGATGCGGTCGGCGATATGATCGGTGCGAACTTCGATCCCTCTCACCTTATCTGGCAGGGTGTTGATCCCGTTGCCGCCATACGCAAGCTCGGCAGTGCGATATACCATGTCCACGCAAAGGATACCAAGATCGATAAGCTCAACACCGCAGTCAACGGCGTGCTTGATACCAAGCACTACGGCGACGAAATCCACAGAAGCTGGATATTCCGTTCCGTCGGCTACGGCAACGATCTTCAGTACTGGCGCGACATGATCAGCAACCTTCGCCTTGTCGGCTATGACGACATACTCTCCATCGAGCATGAGGACAGCCTCATGACAAGCCGCGAAGGGCTTGAAAAGGCGGTTGAATTCCTTAAACTTGCCATGATCCGCGAGCCTTCTCCCAAGGAAATGTTCTGGGCGTGAAGGTACTTATCGCGATAGACTCATATAAGGGCAGCGTTTCCTCTTCGGATGCCTGCCTTGCCGCCGCACGCGGGTTTGAACGTGCGGGCATCACGGACATAACCTCGCTCCCGTCTTCCGACGGGGGCGAGGGCTTTTGTGTCTGTATGCACTCGCTTTTCGGCGGAGATGTACTGCGCGAAACCGTCACCGCACCCTGCGGCGGGCATGTCGATGCCGAATACATTTATGACCGCGAAAGCAGAACGGCGTATGTCGAGCTGGCATCCGCAAGCGGGCTGACACTTGTCCCGGAGGATAAGCGCGATATAATGTCGGCAAGCACGGCAGGCACGGGCGAACTGATAAATGCCGCCGCTTTTGCGGGCGCAAAAAGCATTGTGATCGGCTTGGGCGGCAGCGCCACAAACGATTGCGGTATGGGGCTTTTACACGCGCTCGGCGTGCGGTTTTACGGCGCGGACGGCAACAGCCTTGCGCCGTGTGCGCGTTCACTGCCGCTTGTTGTGCGGGCGGACAAATCCGCTTTGAAAGAGTATGAAGGTATTTCATTTACCGCCGCCTGCGATGTAACAAACCCGCTTTGCGGCGAAAACGGCGCGGCAAGGGTGTTTGCACGGCAGAAGGGCGCTTCGGAACGCGAAACGGCGCTTTTGGATGAATATGCCGCTTCATTTGCTCACACCGTGGGTATAGATTCGCTTGCCGCCGGTGCAGGCGCCGCGGGCGGCGCGGGCGGCGCACTGATATCCGTGCTCGGCGCACGGTTTGTATCGGGTGCATCGCTGCTTACCGGTGCGGAACGCTTCCGCACGGCGCTTTCGGGTGCTTCGCTCGTTGTCACCGGAGAGGGCAATACCGACGGGCAGACCGCCTCCGGCAAGCTCGTGTGTGCCGTGGCGAACGCCGCAAAGAAGGCGGGCGTTCCCTGCGTTGTCATTTCCGGCGGGCTTTCCGCCGGGTGCGAGCTGCTTTACGGCCGGGGTGTGACGGCGATGTTTTCGATATGCGACCGCCCCGCAAGCCTTGAATACTGCATAAAAAACGCAGCCGCTCTTATAGAAGCCTCGGCGCACAATATCGCGAGTTTGGCTTTAATCTGACTGCGGAATACGGGTAAAAAATACAGCGTTCCCGCCAATGCTTTGCGGCGGAAACGCTGTATTTGCGTTATATTGCTTTTTGATTATATATCAGTTATATATCAGAAGCGGGGATAAAGGCTGTCAGAACACCGTGCATGACATAGCGTTCGCTCCTGTCGGAGGAAACATTCGCGCAGGTCACAAGCGTGCATATGCGTGAATCGGCGCTGTACGGGTTTGTCACGGAGAAGGTGTTGAGCGAGGTTATCTTTTGCAGGAAGGCGAGATAATCCTCCGAACCCGCAAAATCAACGGTGATGAAGAATCCCTGATTGCTGCGGTAAGCACTAAGCAGCTTGTATACATAAATGCCTTCCTCGCGGTAGACCTCTATGCTGAGCGTTTTCGCTTCGGTGTTGCGGTTGGCACTTTCCATGAAGGTTTTCAATGTGCGGAACATGGTTCCGTTCTTCATGCAGTGGCCGTAAAAGACGCTGTTGCGGTTTTCGGCGTAGTTGTCCGAAAGGCGGAAATCGGCAAACACGCTGCCGGAAGCGGTGTAGTTGCCCTGGTAATCGTGATTGAGGTAATAATCGTTGTCGTCGCCCTTCATCACGGGGTAATCGATCCGGGTGTGGTTCACATATATCCACGCATATGTGGAGGGGTATTTCGACTTCATGGAGAGAAAGTTGTAATAATATTTGCTCTGCCTGTCGCGTTCCTCGACGGAATCCACATCGCCGATGTAATTTTTATAATTCCCGCCGGAATCGAGCATTTCGCTCAGGGTGAACATGGATGCCGGCTCGAGCAGCGGCGAAGAGCGCTTCACAACGGAGGTGTTTACATCTGCACGGATGGAATCGTATTTTTCGTTTGTTTCGCGCGTTTCGATATAGCTTGAAACAAGCATATAAAGCGAGTAGGAAAATACCGCAAGGCAGAGTGCGATCATAAGACAGCGGAACAGAAGCGAGGATAAAAGTTCCTTTTTGTCCACGGCGGCATCTCCGCCGACATCAGCAGAGGTGAACCCCGCGAACGAATCCGCAAAAGAGCCGCGAGCGTTGTCTTTCAAAACAAACGCCTCCTTTCGGGCTATATTATACGCAATGTTGCACTAAAAAGCAAGTCGGGCGGCGTTTTATTTCAAAAATCGTTACAAAACGATTCCGCACCCGAAAATTTCGGGAAAAACGGTTGACTTTTCGCGCGATTCGTATAAAATGTAAAATAGTGTTTTATGATTACTTTCCGGAGGAACGAAAGAAAATGGCAATCAAAGCAAAACAGCTCGAAAAGAACAAATATGAATTCAGCTTCACAATCGAAAAGCCGGTGTTCGATGCGGAGATCGAAAAGGTCTATCGCAAGAACGCGCCCAAGATGAACATACCCGGTTTCCGCAGGGGCAAGGCTCCCAGGCACATTATCGAAAAGATGTACGGCTCCGCCGTATTCTACGATGAAGCGCTCGATAATCTTCTTCCCGAAGCCTACGAAAAGGCTCTCGGCGAAACCAAGCTCGATGCGGTCAGCCGCCCCGAACTTGACATCGTTTCCATCGATGACAACGGCGTTTGCCTTAAAGCGGCCGTTTGGGTAAAGCCGGAGGTCGAAATCTCCGAATACAAGGGCCTTTCCGTTGACAGGGAAGCCGTAAACGTTACCGAGGAAGATATACTCAAAGAAATCGACCTCACCCGCGAACGCAATGCACGTATGCTCACCGTTGAGGACCGCGCGGCAGCGGACGGCGACACGGCCGTGATAGATTTCGAAGGCTTTGCGGACGGCGTCGCATTTGAAGGCGGCAAAGGCGAAAATTATTCCCTCCGTCTCGGCAGCGGCAGCTTTATCCCGGGTTTCGAGGATCAGGTTATCGGCCATAAGCCCGGAGAAGAATTCGATATCAATGTTACATTCCCGGAGGAATACGGTGCCGAAAACCTCGCCGGCAAGGCAGCCGTGTTCAAGATAAAGCTTCATGAGATCAAGGTCAAGGAGCTTCCCGAACTTGACGATGAATTTGTCAAAGATGTTTCCGAGTTCAACACCGTGGACGAATACAAAGAGGATGTCAAGAAGCATCTTACCGAACGCCGCGAAGCGCAGGAGGACAACAAGGTCGAAAATGCGCTTATCAAGGCTCTTCTTGAAAACACCGCCGTTGATATTCCTCAGTGCATGATCGATAGCGAGATCGACGGCTATGTCCGCGATTACGAATACAGACTCCGTTCTCAGGGCGGTAATCTTGATATGTACTTCAAGTATACCGGCATGACAATGGAACAACTCCGCGAAAACTTCAAGGCGGATGCCGAAAAGCAGGTCAAGACACGTCTTGCTCTCGGCAAGGTCGCAAAGGCGGAAAAGATCAAAGCGCTCAAAAAGGATCTCGATGCGGAATACAAGAAGATCGCTTCGGGCTATAATGTTGATGTCGAGACTGTCAAGACAAGCATCCCGGCAGAAAGCATAAGCGAGGATATTGTTCTTCGCAAGGCGGTCGACTTTATCAAAGAAAACGCCATTATCAACCAGAAATAATCGAAAGGTTTGGTCAATATGTCATTGGTGCCGATGGTCGTCGAACAGACGGCGCGCGGGGAACGCTCCTACGATATTTTTTCGCGCCTGCTTAACGACAGGATAGTATTCATAGGCGAGGAGATAAACGATACCGTTGCTTCGCTTGTTGTGGCACAGCTTCTGTTTCTCGAAAGCCAGGATCCCGAAAAGGAAATATCGCTTTATATCAATTCGCCGGGCGGCAGCATAAGCGCCGGCATGGCGATATACGATACGATGAACTATATCAAGTGTCCCGTCAGTACCATCTGCATCGGTATGTGCGCGAGCATGGCGGCTTTCCTTCTTGCCTGCGGCGAGAAGGGGCGCAGGATCGCTCTGCCTCATTCCAAGATCATGATACACCAGCCGCTTATCGGCGGGAATTACCGCGATCAGGCTACCAATCTCGAAATTGAAGCAGCCGAAATGCAGCGCACCCGCGATATGCTGAACGATATCCTTGCATCGGTAACCGGCAAGAGCCGTGAACAGATCGATGCCGATACGGACAGAAACAATTATATGGATGCCCTCACCGCAAAGGAATACGGGCTTGTGGATAACGTTATCGGAAAGAGAGAATAATCTGCCATGGCAAAAAGCAATAGAATATGCGGCTTTTGCGGCAGACCCGCCGATCACGTCACCACGCTCGGTATCGAAGGCAACAGGATCGATTTCTGCGACGAATGTCTTTCGCTCTGCTGCGAGATCGCCGAGGAATACGATGCCATGCTTACAGCCGAAGGGGCATCATCCGAGCATACCGCGGAGCACGCAAAAAGCCCGGATGTTATAAAACTGCCCAAGCCGGCGGAGCTCAAAGCCGAACTGGACAAATATGTTATCGGGCAGGACGAAGCAAAAAGGACACTTTCCGTTGCCGTGTATAACCATTACAAGCGCATAAACGCGCTTTCCGCAAAGGGCGGAAAGCTCGCGGACGACGATGTTGAGATCGGGAAAAGCAATATACTGCTGCTTGGTCCGACGGGTGTCGGCAAGACTCTGCTTGCGCAGACACTTGCGCGGATGCTTGATGTGCCGTTTGCCATAGCCGATGCGACAACGCTTACCGAAGCCGGCTATGTCGGCGAGGATGTCGAAAATATTCTTCTTCGCCTTATTCAGGCAGCGGATTTTGATGTGAGCAAGGCGGAACGCGGCATAATTTTCATCGATGAGATCGACAAAATTTCCCGCAAGAGCGAAAACCGCTCCATCACCCGCGATGTTTCGGGCGAGGGTGTTCAGCAGGCGCTGCTTAAAATCGTGGAGGGTACCGTTTCCAATGTTCCTCCGCAGGGCGGCAGAAAGCACCCGAATCAGGAATTTATCCAAATTAACACCGCAAACATACTCTTTATCTGCGGCGGTGCTTTCGACGGTATGCGCGAAATAGTCGAAAATCGTCTCGGCAGGGCGACAGTCGGTTACAACGCACCCACACTTTCCGCAGCGGAACGCAAAAAGGGCGCAGACCTTCACAAAGTCACCCAGCAGGATATCATCAAATACGGTCTTATACCTGAGCTTGTCGGCAGACTTCCCGTTATAACCGTGCTCGACCCGCTGGATAAGGAAGCGCTTGTCCGTATACTTACGGAACCCAAAAACGCGCTTACAAAGCAATACAAAAAGCTTTTTGAATACGACGGCGTGGAACTTGAATTTACACCGGAAGCACTCGATGCCATTGCGGAAAAGGCGGCGTCACTGCAAAATGGCGCACGCGGCCTTCGCTCCGTGACGGAAAAGATAATGAACGGATATATGTTCGATATTCCCTCGCACCCGGAAACAAATAAGCTTGTAATAACAAAAGAAATGATCGGGTGAACCGGTCGCATAAGGAGTTATAATGACAGCTATCATTCTCGCTGCCGGACTCGGCAGCCGTTACGGCGGTCTTAAACAGATAGACCCTGTCGGCCATCACGGCGAGTTTATTATCGACTATTCGGTTTACGATTGTGTTCGTGCCGGATTCGATAAGGTCATCTTTATCATCAAGGAAGAAAACCTCGAGGAGTTTGAGGAAACCATCGGCTCCCGCGTGAGCGGCAGTATAAAGGTCGAATATGCGTTCCAAAATTCCGAGGACCTTCCCGACGGATTTGCCGCTCCGGCGGACCGCACAAAGCCGTGGGGCACAGCGCACGCGCTTCGTGCCTGCCGCAATATCGTGGATGAAAAATTCGTCATCTTCAATGCCGATGATTTTTACGGCTACGAAACCTTCCGCAATATGTATGAAAGCCTTTCGGAAGTGAACGATACCATGTTTTCAATGCCGGGCTACATTTTGGCAAACACGCTTTCGGAAAACGGACATGTCGCACGCGGTGTCGCCGTTACCGAAAACGGCTGCATAAAGCAAATACGCGAGATCAAAAAGATCATGCGTATCGACGGCAAAACCGAATACGAGGAAAACGGCGTATGGAAGCCCATTGATGAAAATTCCCCTGTCTCCATGAATTTCTGGGGCTTCACGCCCGCGATATTCGCGCATATCGAAAAGGGCTTTTCGGGCTTCCTCCGCAACCCCGATACCGACATTTTGAAGGATGAATACTACATCCCGAATGTCGTTGATGAGGGTGTTCGTGCCGGTGCATTCGACTGCAAAGTGATACATACCGGTGCAAAGTGGATGGGCGTGACATACCGTTCCGACAAACCCGCTTTTGTCGAATTTCTCAATGCAAAGATCGATGCCGGAGAATACCCCGAAAATCTTTGGGGCGTCTGATCGTTAAAACACTTCAAAAAACTTGCGGAGCTCCGTTTCGGGGCTCCGCTTTTTTCCCTCCCGCGGCGGAATATGAATGCTTGAAATGTGCCGGGCAATATGTTAAAATGCAGATGCAAATACAGTCGGAGGGAGGCGGCGCTTACGGACTTTTTGCGCGATGAGAACGCCTGCAGGATAATAAAAACGCTTGAAAACAGCGGCGAAAGCGCATATGCCGTCGGCGGATGTGTGCGCGACAGGCTGCTCGGCCGTGTATCGAACGATATCGACATAGCCGCAAGCGCAAAGCCGGAAACGGTGATGCGCCTGTTCGGAAGCTGCTCCGTTATCGGTACGGGGTTGAAGCACGGAACCGTCACCGTTGTCATGGGCGGCGTTCCGTATGAGGTGACGACCTTCCGCACCGACGGAGAATATGCCGATTCCCGCCATCCGCAGAGCGTCCGCTTTGTCGGGGATATCGAAACCGATCTTGCGCGGCGTGATTTCACAGTGAATGCCATTGCCTATTCGCCCGCGCGCGGGATTGTCGATCCGTTCTGCGGTGCGGATGATATAAAAAAAGGGATAATACGCGCTGTCGGAGATCCGGCCGGGCGCTTTTCGGAAGATGCGCTCCGCATACTCCGTGCTTTTAGGTTTGCATCGGTACTCGGCTTTGAAGTCGAACCCGAAACGGCGAGTGCCGCATATAAGCTGCGCGACACGCTTTCCGCGATCTCGGCAGAGCGGGTATTTTCGGAACTGAAAAAGCTGCTTTGCGGCGCGGCGGCATACGATGTAATATGCAGGTATCGCGAAATAATCGCCGTTCGGTGTCCGCTTGCGGCGGATATACCGGATATCGGCAGGCTTCCGGAGGATGCAGCCATGCGCTTTGCCGCCGTATGCGGTGCGGAGGCGGGTGCCGTACTTTACGCGCTTAAAGCCGACAAGGAAACACGCACGCGCGCGGAGCGTTTTTCGCTTTCGCATCCGTTCCCCGCGGATGAGCGCGGGTTCCGTGCCGAGATCGCACGGCTCGGGGTTGAAAATGCAAAAGACATTGCCGCTTACCGCGATCCGCTTTACGGCGAGCATTCCGCAGCGAGGATAAATGCGCTTATCGAAAGCGGGGCGTGCCTTTCCCTGAATGAGCTTGCGGTTAACGGCGCGGATGTCTGCGCGCTCGGCGCAAGGGGTGCGGATATCGGTGCGGTGCTGAACGAACTGCTTTTTGCCGCCGCCGCAGGCGATATCGCAAACAAACGGGAAGTTTTGCTGCATGACGCAAAAGTAATTGTTGACAAGCGAAAAAAATAATGCTATAATCATTTCCGCGCCGGTAAGGCGAGCGCGGAATGCTGGTGTGGCTCAGTGGTAGAGCAGTTGATTCGTAATCAACAGGTCGTGAGTTCAATCCTCACCACCAGCTCCAAAAAAGCCCCTGTTCGTTTGAACGGGGGCTTTTCGATTATATTCAAAACCTGCCATGCAATAAGGGCTGCCCGTTAAAGGCAGCCCTTTTCGGCTATTTCACAAGCGTGTTGTTCAGGCGAATGAATTCCTTCGCTTCCTCGGCCGTGAGCGTGCGCGAAAGCAGAAGTGCGGAAAGATAGATGTGCTTTGCAGTATCGAGTGCGTGCGCATCGTTTTCGTCAAGCGCTTCGAGCTGCTTTATCACCGGGTTTGCGGTGTTGATATCAAGCCGCTCGTGTGTCGGCATTTTGAAGGAATTGTTCCCGGAGGATATGTTGTACATCTGCATCATATCCGCCATTCTGCGGCTTTCCTCCGGCAATGAGATAAGCGCGGCGGCACCGTTTTCATCACCTGCGGAAAATGCGGTATCGAGATCCTCCTTGCCGGAAGCCTTGCGGAAGAGCGCGGTGAGCTTTTCATCGGCATCACCCGCGGCTTCATTGCCGCTGTCCACGCGGCGGAATTTCAGCTTGCCGTTTTCGCTTTCGAGATATTGCGCGTAGCTGTTGTCGATAAGATTATCGAATATGAGCACATCTTTGCCCTGTGCCTTGAACATGTCAAGGTAGTAGCTCTGCGCACGGGGATCGGTGGTGTAGTAAAGTGTACCTTCATCCTTGCCGTCGAGATATTCCGAAACGGTGCAGAACCCGCCGTTTGCCTTTTCGATCAGTATGCAGGGGTTAACGCGTTCGGCAAACTTTTTGTCGCGCATGCAGGCGTATTCAAAATAGGGCTTCATGTCGCGCCAGCTCTTTTCGAGCGTTTCGCGTTCGTTATTGAAAAGGTAATTGATTCTGTCCGCGACCTTTTTTGCGATATGGGATGCGACCTTGCGTACATACGCATCGTTTTGCAGATAGGAGCGTGAAACATTCAGCGGAAGCTCGGGGCAATCGAGCACACCATGCAGGTTCACAAGATAATCGGGGCAGGCTTCCTTTATATTGTCCGCCACGAATACCGAATTGTAGAACAGTTTTATCACGCTTTCGGTCGATTCATAGCCGCTTTTGTGCTTCGGAATGAAGAAAACACCCTTGAAATTCAGCGGATAATCGGCGACTATGTGGACATGAAACAGCGGATCCTCGTAATCGTTGAAGACCTTTTTGTAAAACTCGTTGTACTGCTCGTCTGTAATATCCGCGGGGCTGCGTTGCCAGAGCGGATCGGTGTCGTTCAGAACTTCTTCCTTTTCGTCGCCGGATATCAGAACGATATCATAGGGCATGAAGGCACAGTAGTGCGTGATAATGCTTTTCAGTTTTTCGTCATCGAGATATGCGACTTCATCCTCGGCAATATGCATGATTATCTCGGTGCCGCGTTCGGTGCGCTCACATTCCTCACTTTCGAAATTGCCTTCACTGTCGCACTTCCAGTGAACGGCTTTGCCGCCGCGGTAGGAGCGGGTGTACATTTCGACCTCATCCGCGACAATGAACATGGAATAGAAGCCGAGCCCGAAATGCCCGATTATACCGTTGCCGCCGCTGTTTTCGTATTTGGAAATGAATTCGACGGCGCCGGAAAGAGCGATATTGTTTATATAACGCTCCACCTCGTCGGCATCCATGCCGATGCCGTTGTCCGTCACCGCTATGGTGCGTTCGTCCTTGTCGGTGCGGACGGTAATGCGGTACTTATCCGCGCTTTCCTCCGCGTTGCCCAGCGAAACGAGATGCTTGTGCTTGGTTATCGCATCGGTCGCGTTGGATATGACCTCGCGGATGAAAATATCCTTTTCGGAATAGAGCCATTTCTTGATAATGGGGAACAGATGCTCGGTATCGACCGAGAGAGCACCTTTAGACATAGTAACACGTCCTTTCGGTTTTCGATTTATGATATATCAAAATATCGGGGTGCGGTGTCGCACCCCGATCCTGTTGATGGCATTTTTAAGCGTTTTCGGACTTTTCTTCTGCCTTTTCGCCGTTTTCATCTTCGAAGGAGCAGAGGATATCATCCTCGCAGACATCGAGATCGTCGAAATCATCGAATTCGTCAAGTTCATCGCAATCGTCGGAGCAGCAGTCGCAGCACTTGCGGGCCTTGAACTCCGTTACAAGAAGATATGCGCCTGCGGCACCGCCGACGGCGCCTATAGCGGCAAATGCTTTGGCAAGGTTCTTTTTCTTTTCGATATTGAGAAGAGAAAGAACAAAGAAGGTAAGCGACTGCACAAGCAGCGATACCGCCAGGATAGGTCTGAGTTTTTTCATGGTGTAATACCTCCGTTTGAATGTTATTTGCAGTTGAGTTTAAGATATTCGTTTATGAATTCATCAAGGTCGCCGTCCATCACGGCCTGTATGTTGCCGGTCTCGCAGCCGGTGCGGTTGTCCTTGACAAGCGTATATGGCATGAATACATAGGAGCGTATCTGGCTGCCCCATTCGATGTTCATCTTGGTGCCGGTGATATCCTCAATCTTTTCGAGATGCTCGCGTTCCTTGATTTCGAGCAGCTTGCTTTTGAGCATACGCATTGCCGTTTCGCGGTTCTGTACCTGGCTGCGTTCTGTCTGGCAGCCGACAACGATCCCCGTGGGGATGTGCGTAATGCGTATCGCCGAATCGGTCTTGTTTATGTGCTGACCGCCCGCGCCGCTTGCGCGGTGTGCGTCGATCTTAAGGTCGGCATCGTTTATTTCGATCGTCATTTCGTCGTTGAATTCGGGGAGCACCTCCACGGATGCAAACGATGTGTGCCGCCGCCCGCTCGCGTCGAAGGGCGAGACACGCACAAGACGGTGAACGCCGGATTCGCTTTTGAGGTGGCCGTAGGCGTTTTCGCCCTCAACGAGGAAGGAAACGCTCTTTATGCCGGCTTCGTCGCCGTCCAGATAATCGAGAACCTTGAATTTGTAATCGTGCTTTTCGGCGTAGTGCTGATACATTCTGAACAGCATCTGTGCCCAATCCTGCGCTTCCGTTCCGCCCGCGCCCGGGTGGATGGACACGATGGCATTGTTGCCGTCGTATTCGCCGGAAAGGAGTATTTCGATCTTCTGCTTTTCGTATTCGGAACGAACCGCGTTCAGATCGCCCATGACTTCGTCCACAAGGCTTTCGTCATCCTCCTCAATGGCAATGTCAATGAGCGTTTCGATATCATCAAAACTCTTTTTCAGAGCGATATAATGTTCGAGCGTGCTTTTTTTGTGCTTCAACTGTTTCAGGACGGTCTGCGATTCTGCGGGCTTGTCCCAAAATCCCGGCTCCATTGTTTTGGTTTCAAGCGCTTCGACTTCTTTCCCGAGCGTTTCAACGCCGATCGATTCGCCGAGATCCTTGATGCCCTCGCGCAGGTCGCCGAGCGACTGGCGGGCATTTTCAAGCTGTAGTATCAATGTATTTACCCCTTATATTTCACTGCATTGTCAGTATATACTATTTTTGTTTTTTTGTCAAGGGTATATACTTTTTCCCACCGCAAAGCAGGATATACCGTGCACCTTATAAGGTTCTTAAAAAAGAAAAACCTCCCCGCAAAAAACGAAGGAGAGTTTTTCGGCGACACGTTCCTGTAAGCCGAGTTCTGTCATGAACGATCATCTATCTTGGATCTGCGTCGCCGCAGATCTCCATGCCACCTCCATGGGGGCTGCCGAGCAAGCATAAGCCCCCGCCGCGGTGTTGCTCCGGATAGGGTTTACATGGCCGTACCGTCTCCGGTACGCCGGTGAGCTCTTACCTCGCCTTTCCATCCTTACCGGGCAAAAATGCCCGGCGGTTTATTTCTGTTGCACTGGCCCTGAAGTCGCCTTCGGCAGATGTTATCTGTTATCCTGCTCTGTGGGGCTCGGACTTTCCTCACGGCGCGGGCTTTCGCCATGGCGCCGCGCGATCGCTCGGAACGGTCGGAGGTGATTATATCACGCTTTTTTTATTTTGTCAAATACTTGATTTTCACGGCACCGTATTATACAATGAAGTGCAGTGCATAAAATGCATCGAAAGGAATGTGGTATACTTGCTGTTGGAATATACTTCCCGCTACCGCGGAAGGCGGGTCGGCTTTGTCGGCGTGGGCGTGAGCAATCTGCCTGTGGTGGAACTTTTTTCCGGTGCGGGTGCGGAATGCATCGTGCGCGACAAGAAGGATCTTTCATCTGCACCGTTTTATAACACTTTGTCGGAAAAGGGCGTGCGCTTTGTCTGCGGGGAAGGGTATCTTGAAAATATCACGGAGGAACTGCTGTTTCTTTCTCCAGCCGTGCGGCCCGATATTCCGGAAATCTCCGGCGCCGCCGCAAACGGCACGCTTGTTACGAGCGAAATGGAGGAATTTTTCCGCCTCTGCCCCTGCAAAATATACGCCGTTACGGGCAGCGACGGCAAGACCACCACGACAACGCTTATCTCCCTTCTGCTTCGCGCCGCGGGCAAAAGGGTGTTTCTCGGCGGCAACATAGGCACGAACCTTTTTGCCGAACTGGATAACATCTCGCCGGAGGATTGTGCCGTTGTCGAGCTTTCGAGTTTTCAGCTTATGAAGCTGGACAGAAGCCCGGATGTCGCCGTTGTCACGAATATCGCACCGAACCATCTCGACTGGCACCGCGATATGGGTGAATATGTCGATTCGAAAAAGAACATTTTCCGGTTTCAAAAGCCGGGCGGGCTGCTTGTGCTGAATAAGGATGACGAATATTGCCGCACCTTCGCATCGGAAGCAAAATGCGAAGCACACTTTATTTCCGGCACCGGGAAAGCGGATGTGTACTTTGACGAAAAAGGTATTTACCGTTCCGGACGGCTGATCGTTCCGGATGAGGATATACGCATTGTCGGGCGGCACAACCGCTATAATTACTGTGAAGCCTTTGCCGCAACGGAGGATACCGTTTCGGAGGAGGCGCTGCGCAAGGTCGCACGCGAATTCGGCGGCGTGGAGCACAGAATTGAATTTGTCCGCGAATCGGACGGCGTGAAGTATTACAATTCATCCATAGATTCCAGCCCCTCGCGCACCCGCGCCTGCCTTGAAAGCTTCCCGGGGAGGAATGTTATCGCAATATCCGGCGGGTATGACAAGCATATCCCCTACGAACCGCTCGGCGAGCTGTTCACCCGCAAGGTGAAATTTGCCGTGCTCTGCGGCGCGACGGCGGGCAAAATCGCCGCGGCGCTCGATAATGTCGGGTTTAAGGATTACACGGTTGTCGATGATTTCCGCACGGCGGTGCTTGCTGCGCGTGAACACGCAGCCCCGGGCGACAATGTCGTTCTGACTCCCGCTTCGGCAAGCTTTGATATGTTCAAAAACTTTGCCGAGCGCGGAAATGTCTTCAAAAACATCGTAAATCAACTCTGAAAGCGGAGGAAATTATATGGAAAGGCTTTATTCGCTTGTCGAAAAGCTTACGGCTTATCCCGGTATTTCGGGCTTTGAGTCGACAGCCTTCGACGGAATAACAAAAGAACTTTCGGAAACCGGACTGTTCGATGAGATCGGCGGGACGGAGGTCGGAAGCGTATACGGAATAATGCGCTGCGGCAGGGAAAATGCACCCCTTCTGCTTTGCGATGCGCACATGGATACCGTCGGCTTTGTCGTGACGGAGATCTGCGACGGCGGATTTTTGAAGGTCGCGCCGGTGGGCGGTATCGCCGCAAAGATACTTTTTGCCTCCGATGTGAACATCTACGGCAAAAAGCTCATCCGCGGTGTGTTCGGATCCAAGCCGCCGCATCTGCAGGAACCGGGCGAAAGCGAAAAAAAGGCGGAGGTCACCGACCTCTGCATAGATACCGGGCTCGATAAGGAAACTCTTTCGGAGCTTGTCCGCGTGGGCACTCCCTGCGGGTTTCCGGTGAGGCTTCACCGACTGCTGGGCGAAAAGCTTGTCGGCGCTTCGTTTGACGACCGTCTCTGCGGCGCCGCGATACTGCGCGGGCTCATGATGCTCGATAAAGCGGCTCTGAACTGCGATATCGCATTCCAGTTCAGCGGCGGCGAGGAAAC
Source organism: bacterium (assembly GCA_963661975.1). Classification (GTDB taxonomy): domain Bacteria; phylum Bacillota; class Clostridia; order Oscillospirales; family CAG-382; genus Coliplasma. Next base: position 11,795 of record CAVLDN010000003.1, on the reverse strand, counting down.
CGGTTACAAGGGCGCAACGACAACGGCGCACAGGCTCGATCCGGACATGGCGATAGTCATGGATGTCACACACGCATACGTGCCGGATGCGCCCGAATGGCGCAAGGGCGTTGCCGCGGGCGGCGGCTGCGATATATGCTTCTCACCGCAGACAAACCGCGCCTTTACCGAACGCGCACTCCGGCTCGCACAGGAAAACGGGATAACTTATCAGCTTTCCGCCGCGCCCGGCCGCACGGGAACAAACTCCAATGCGGTTCAGACGACACGCGCCGGTATACCCACGCTGCTCGTTTCGATTCCGCTCAAAAATATGCATACGATGAGCGAGATTGTCGATATGCGCGATGCCTATGCCGCGGCAAGGCTCGTTGCGGCCGTTGCGGGCGATATCCGCGGAGGTGATATACGATGAAACAGCTTCTCGAAAAATATTGCAACATACTCGGTCCTTCCGGAATGGAGGATGCCGTACGCGAGGCGATACTCTGTGATATCGCCGCCTCCGGCGCGGAATATAAGATCAGCCCGTGCGGGAACCTTTCGGTTTTCAAAAAGGGCAGAAAACGCAGAAAAAACAAGGTCGTTTTCGCCGCGCACATGGATGAAGTCGGGTTCATGGTCAAATATATCGATGATGACGGCTACATATATTTCGATGCGATCGGCGGCGTGGACAGGCGCGTTGTCAGCGGCAGGCGCGTTGTGTTCTGCGGGAGCGGAGTTTACGGCGTTGTCGCCTCCAAGGCGATTCATATGCAGACGCCGGACGAACGCGGCAAGTGCGAACCGCTGGATAAAATGCGAATAGATATCGGCGCGTCCGACCGTGCAGAGGCGGAAAAATATGTCCGAGTGGGCGATTGCTGCACCTTTGAACCGGATTTTTCGGATTTCGGCGAAGGGCTTGTCTGCTCCAAGGCGCTGGACGATCGGTTCGGCTGCGCGGCGCTTGTCGGCATGATAAACAGCGAGCTTGAATACGATACCTATTTCCACTTCAACACCTGCGAGGAGATCGGCTGCGACGGAGCAAAGGAGTCGGCGTTCGACCTCCGCCCGGATATATGCATCATACTCGAAGCGACGACCGCGGGCGATATAGTCGACGTCCCGAAGAACAAATGCGCGTGCAGCGTCGGCGGCGGCGCCGTCATTTCGCTCATGGACCGCAGCACGATATATGACCGCGATCTTATCGCGGAATGTGTTTCGGCGGCAGATGAAAATGGCATTAAGTGGCAGTATAAAAATGTCGTCGCGGGCGGTAACGAGGCGGGTGCCTATCAGCGTGCCGCAAGCGGTGCAAAGGTGCTTGCGTTGAGCGCCCCCGCAAGATACATACATTCCGCGTCCGATGTTCTCGGGATGGACGATATATATGCCGTGCGCGATCTTGCCGCGGCGATAAACGAAAGGAGTCTTGACAATGTTTGATCTGATGAGAAAATATCTTTCCGCCTTTTCGGTTTCCGGCAGGGAATCCGAGCTGCGCGATATCATAATGAAGGACCTCGCCCCCTATGCGGACGGCATGACCGTGGATGCAATGGGAAACCTGATCGTTTTCAAAAAGGGTGCCGACGGCAGCAAAAAGCTCATGACCGCATCACATATGGATGAGATCGGCTTCATGGTAGTGGCGATCGAGGATAACGGTATGCTCCGTGTTGCGCCGGTGGGCGGCATAAACCCGCTTGCTTCCTGCTATCACACCGTGCGCTTTGCAAACGGTGTCAACGGCGTTCTTGTTATCGAGGACGGCACAAAACTCGCCGATGTCAGCAACGGCAAGCTCTTTGTCGATATCGGCGCTTCAAGCGAGGCAAAGGCAAAAAGGCGTGTTGCCGTGGGCGATCTTTGCGCAGTCACTCCGCTTGTGCGCAAGCTCGGCGGTTCGCGCATTGCCGCAAAGGCGCATGACGACCGCGTTTGCTGCGCGATAAACGCATACGCGGCGATGCACTGCGGAACGCCCAAATATGATACCTATTTCGTATTTACCGTGCAGGAGGAGGTCGGCTGCCGCGGCGCGAAGCCGGGTTCGTTCACCGTAATGCCGGATTACGCGATTGCGCTCGATGTTACCCCTGCGCCCGCTGTCGGCAACCCGAATCACCTCACCGTCACGCTCGGCGGCGGCGCGGCGATAAAGATAAAGGACAGTTCCGTCATTTGCAGCAGCGCCGTTGTCGATCGTCTCACCGAGCTTGCAAAGAAAAACGATATCCCTTATCAGTATGAAGTCCTGCTTGCCGGCGGGACGGATACCTCGCAGATGCAGATAGCCGGCGCGGGCAGCGCGGCCTGCTGCATTTCGCTTCCCACCCGCTATGTGCATACCCCGGTCGAAACCGTCGATACCGGCGATATGAAGGCGTGTGCCGATCTCCTTATCGCGTTTATAGAGCAGGGGATGTAATTATATGTTCAGCCCCGAAATAACAAAACTCGCCGCGGAATGCGAAGCGCGCCTCGCGCCGATGTTCCGCGCCGTGGATGAAACCGCCTTTTACAATACCGGCAAGGTGCTTGATGTGTTCCGCGAACACCGCCTTTCCGAACGCCACTTCAACCCGAGCTGCGGTTACGGCTATAATGACGACGGCCGCGACCTTTGCGACACGCTTTATGCCGAAGCCTTCGGGTGCGAGGCGGGCTTCGCACGCGCCCAGCTCATTTCCGGAACGCACGCACTCGCCGTTGCTCTGTACGGCGTTCTCCGCCCCGGTGATACGCTCTTTTCCGTCACCGGCAAGCCGTACGATACACTCGATTCCGTCATCGGCTTTTCCGGCGAAAGCAGCGGGGACGGCTCACTTGCCGACCTCGGCGTGAAGTACCGCGATATTCCGCTCTGCGGCGGCAAAACGCTTGACCTTGCCGCGGCGGAAAGGGTGCTTTCAGAGGATAAAAGCATAAAAGCCGTTTTCGTGCAGCGCTCCAAGGGCTATGGGGACAGGCGCACACTCACCGTTGCGGAAATAGACGAGCTTGCCGCGCTTGTGCACCGATTCGAGGGCGTGTATCTTATCGTGGATAACTGCTACGGCGAATTTACCGAGCGTGCCGAGCCGAAGGGCGATCTGCTCTGTGGCTCCATGATAAAAAACGCCGGCGGCGGTATTGCGGAAACCGGCGGCTATATCGTCGGCACAAAGCGTGCGGTGGAACTTGCCTCCTACCGCCTTACCGTGCCGGGCATCGGTCTGGAGGCGGGCGCCTCCATGGGCGCGACAAAGCCGATGATTAAAGGGCTTTTCTTCGCACCGCATACCACCGCTCAGGCAATAAAGACAATGCTTTTCGCATCCGCCGTGCTTTCGGCAAGCGGCTTTGAGTGCGAACCCTCGTGGGACACTCCCCGCAGCGATATCATCCAGACGGTCAGACTGCACAATGCGGAAAATATGCTCCGCTTCTGCCGCGGTATCCAAAAGGGCTCGCCGGTGGACAGCTTTGTCGTTCCGGAGGGCTGGGAAATGCCCGGGTATTCGGATGCCGTCGTTATGGCGGCGGGCGCCTTCACACAGGGCAGCTCGATCGAGCTTTCGGCGGACGGCCCCCTGCGCGAGCCGTATATAGTCTACCTCCAGGGCGGGCTCACATACGAAAGCGGCAAGATCGGCATACTCACCGCACTTTCCGAAATGCTTGAAAAATAAGTAAATATGCGCAAAAAAGAGGCGCTCCGTGCGCCTCTTTTTTCATAAGTTCAGGCTTTTCATCACGCCTATTACCACATATGTATTGGACGATTTTTATGTTGATGATTGATTTCGATATTGAAATGCACAAGCCGAGCAAGCCGGAGTAAACGCGCTTGAGGGCATGAAAACGGCACCCTGCAGGGTGACTTCATAAAGAAGAAGGCAGTGCGAATTTTGTGCTGCCTCCTTTTTGTACTGTTCGAAAAACGATCCGTAAGGGGTTTCGGCAACAAAATCCGATGCCCGCCGTACCTACGGGCAAAAGTGATATTCAGGGCTTTGCCCGGAGTGATATTTTCCTTTCGGAAAGTGATATGAAAGCCTGCCGGCTTTCGTGATATTATATTCGCCGCCGGACGAATATAACAGAGGCGCACAACCTTGCGGAGTGCGCCTCTCGGGGTGCCGTTTTATTGCGCTTATTCGGTTTTCGGCGGAAAGAGCAGACAGCCGGACTGCCGCCAGAACTCTATTTTTTCGTGCAGGAACTGCTCGCTCACGCCGAACTTGGCGGCAAGGCAGGGAATGCACATGAATTCCGTAAGCCCGCGGTTGATCAGCTTTTTGGAAGCGCCGATATCATCCGCGCATAGCGTTCGCCCGCAAAGGGTGCAGTTATTTTGCATCTACGACCTTGCAGCGGTAAAGTCTGCAGCCGTGCGCGGGTATGGCGCCGGGGCGGAAGGTCTGGGCAAAGGTACCGGCGTTTTCGCCTGTCCAAACATCCGTGAATTCGAGCGCGCGCCCGGTCGTGCGGTTGATGCCGACGGAATCAAGACAGAGCCAGGGCCAGATCTCGCTGTCGCGCATATTGAAGAAGCCGATGGCGATATCGCCGCCGTCCAGGAATTTCGCCCACATCTGAACGCCTTCGTTATCCCAATCCCAATACTTGCCGCAAAGGAACGGCTGGCGGCAGGCAGGGTCCTGATTTATGCGGATAACTTCCTTGTTGAGAAGGATTTCCTTGGTTTCGTTGCTCATTTCGCGGACATTGCAGCCGATCATAAGCGGGGAATTGAGCATTGCCCAAAGCGAGAAGTGGGTTCTGTACTCTTCATCCGTGCAGCCGCCAAGGGCGACATTGCCGCTGCCGTGCATACCGACAACGAGCATATCCATATCGTTGAAGCAGCCCTGACCGTTGTACGGCTGATATTTTATCTGCGCCGTCGCAAGATTGCGTATGGATTCCCAGTTGTCGTGTATATCGCCGGTGGAACGCCAGAGGTGCGCGCCGGTCTCTTTTATCCATTCTGCGGTATCGTCTTTGCCCCAGCTGCAGGCGGAAAAACAGATATCCCTGCCGCAGTTTGCCAATGCAAGCCCCATTCTCTTGTAAAGAAGGTGGCCCTGCTGGTCCATCGGCTTGAAGCAGTAGTCGTATTTAAGATAATCCACGCCCCATTCGGCAAAGGTCTGCGCATCGATAAATTCGTATTCGAAAGATCCGGGATAATCGGCGCAGGTGCGGGTGCCGCTGCAGGAATACATACCGAATTTCAGACCCTTGGAATGAACATAATCGGCAAGCGCCTTCATGCCGCTCGGGAACTTTTCGGGATCGGCGACCATTCTGCCGTTTTCATCGCGCTGACTGAGCGCCCAGCAGTCGTCGATGACGAGGTAGTTGTAGCCTGCGTCCAAAAGCCCGTTTTCGACCATTGCATCGGCGGTCTCGCGGATAAGCTGTTCGTTGATGTTGGGACCGTAGGTGTTCCAGGAATTCCATCCCATCGGCGGTGTGCGAAGTATCATATAAGCAATTCTCCTTTTTGTTTTTCAAGCACATAATAACATAAACAAGCACGTCTTGCAAGCCCGATTTTCGGTAAAAATACATGAATTGATGTTGCAAAAGCATTTTGCGTGCTGTATAATAGACAAAAAAGAAGTGCATTTGCCCGGAAAGGACAGCCGCGAATGAAAAAACACATTTTGCCGATCCTTTTGCTGATATTGCTCGCGTTTTCCGCCGCGGGATGCGGCAGGGATACGGAGGAAAGCCCCGCGCCCGAAAGCAGCGCGGCGGCTGAATATGCAACACGCACCGCGCGATTCTATGCGCTCGCGAACGGCGGCAGCTTCTGGTACGAGGCGGACCGCACCGACAACGACACCGAATATGTCTTTACACAGGCGGTAAGGGAAGGAATCGTTACCACCATCGAAAAGCACGAGGATGTCAAGGATGATATTTATATGATCTTCGACGGCAGCCGTGTGGACTATCTCGAACCGTCGCTCGGCGTTTACGATACGACGATCACATGCCGCGGGCAGGGTTTTCTGTTTTCCGGTGATCCGGACGTTTTTGAAAGCCCGGTGACAAGCGGCAGCGCGGTCCTTTCCGGAAAGGAATACTACTGCGAATCCTTTATCACCTCCGGCGAAAACGGCGAAAGCGGCGTGGATAAGTATTATTTTGAGGGCGACCGTCTTGCCGCCGTTTCGGTTTCCGGCGGTGTGAGCATGGTATTGCTTATCCGCGATTATTCCGCGGATATCCCCGGTGATATATATCTTTCCGTCCCGGAGGGCTACAAAAAACGCAATTTCAATATAGATATAGACTACGATATGTCCGTTAATACAAGCGGATGGTGGGATGACTGATCATGAAAAAATTTCTTTGCGCCTTTATCGCCCTGACACTGCTTGCGGCTCTCGGCGCCTGCACTGCCGATACGCCCGCAGAAAGCTCCGTACCTGCGGCGGAAAGCTCCGCGGCGGTGGCGGCAAGCTCCGCGCCCGATACGGAATCGTCCGAACCTGAGGTGTCGACTCCGTGGGAGGATATCGTCCCGGCGGAAAGCTTTACGCTCGACCGTTCGGTTTACAAAACCGAAGAGATCAAGGGCGCACCTGAGGAGATAACATCCTACCCGGGTATTTTCGAGTTGCGCCGCGAAGGGCTTTATAAGTATTCCTGCGAGACCGACGGCGGAATTATGGAAATCACCTTTGCGCAGACGGCGTGGGGCACATGGAACCTCGGCGCCTGGCGGCTTGTAGGTAAGGAAGGCACAACGGTATTTGTTGCAGGCTCGACCGACCTCGAATATGTCTACCGCACGTCGAAAAAGCCCGGCGATTGGGTATGGTCGGGCGGAAACCACGGCAACGAAAAGCTTATTGACCTTACATTTTATGACGGAACAACCGGTAAAAAGCTGGATGCCGAATCCGGCTCGGTATCCGCGGATTCCTTCACCGTTGTGGAGCGTACAAAGTTGCATTGGGGCGATGAAAACGACAGCTACTGCAATGTGACGCGTATCTATACCTTCTGCGGGCCGCAGGTCAGGCTGAATGTCGATTACGATTATACACAGGATTGCTGCTTCTATCTTTCGTATACCGGAATGTTCCCGGTGGACAAGCGCTACGGGCTTTGGTGCGATATGTATGATGCACAGGGCAACAAGCTGACGACGATCGAAACCGAAAAGGTCGGCAAAGCGGATTATTCGGGCAGCGCCCATAACGGAAACGCCGCCGTGCGCGCGGTGATATACGGATACGAGCAGACGGATTACAGCTTCGATGTCCGTGTGACGACATTCGCCGATTCGCTCAACAATCTCGACAACGATTACAAGACGGCGTTTTGGGATATGAACCAGACTCAAAACAAGCTGTATTTTTCCAAGTACTTCCAGGACAAGGCGACGAATGTTGCCGCCGGTACGCAGATGCATACCGAATGTATATGGTTGTTTTGCACGTGTAAATAAAGCATTAAGAGGGGATATCAACAGATGAAACGATTTTTATCATTGCTTCTTGTCGTGATGATGCTTTTCGCCGGGCTTTGCGTTTTCGGCGAGGCAAAAACCGTCAAGGTAAAGGCTTATGAAAGCGTTTCCGTCGGTGCGGATTGCGAAGTATCCGATACTTATTATACCGCCGGATCGCAGGGCTTCTGCGATGTAAGCGGAAAAGAGCCCACGGATGGTGTTTTGGGTGAAAGCCCGTACGGGACCGAATGGATCTGCTTCCATTCCTCCAAGGCGCAAAAGCACTGGATAAATATCGACCTCGGCACAGTCAAGACCGGCTTGAAGGCGTGCGACCTTGATCTGCGTTATGGCGGCGAAGGCGTGGTTTTTCCGAAGAAGGTCGAATATTTCATTTCCGAAAACGGCACCGATTACACCTCTCTCGGCACCGGGACCGTTGCCGAAAAGGAAAACGGCAATTACAACGCACTTTGGGTATCGGATAAAGAATTCTCCGGCAGATACTTCCGCGTGGAAATAACCTCCGGAGGCACGCTTTGCCTTGCGAGCGAATTTATGGTCTGCAAGGAAGTCGAGAAGGATGCGGACATTCCGGAGGAGGACACCTCCATCCGCTTTGTCGGCACCGCACCCTTCGAGCGCACGGAGGACGGGCTCGTACTCGGCGTTCGCCGCGCACTCACAACAGAGGCGTTCGGACACTATCTCCCCGAAGGCTGCGGCGGTGAATATAAGATTCTCACCTCTGCCGGCAAGGAACGCACAAACGGCTATGTTTCCACCGGCGATATACTCACAAGAACCGTCCGCGGAACGGAAACCGACCGTGTCACGCTTATCGTTACCGGCGATGTCAATTCCGACGGCCTTGTAAATTCTTCGGACTACCTGCTTATCAAACGGCATTATCTTTCCACCTATACACTCAAAGGAAACGCGCTGATCGCAGCCACCGCTTCAAACGGCAAAACGGTCACCGCAATCGACTATATGTATGTAAAAAGAACCGCGCTCGACACCTACGATATTTCAAAAATCTACGCTCCCGCAGATCCCGTATATGATACCGATATGACCTTCAAGAAGGAAAGCGATTCGCTCTTCCGCATGACAACGACCTACAAGGGCAAGAAGATCGATCTGACCTTCGACCGCAAGACCGCGCTCACTACCGGCTCCGAAGATCCGAAAAACACTTGGAATATGTGGAATATCGGAACCTTTACCTATGACGGCGTTCGTATCGCCGGCGGCGGAACCGATTGGGAATATGTCTTTTTGGCAGCGGGCAGCAACGGCGGCACGACGGTATGGTCGGGCGGCAACCACGGCTGTGAAACACACCTCAGCCTTGCCGTGTATGACAAAGAGGGCAACCTTCACGATATGAAGGTCGGCGACAGCTTCACCTCCAAGGCGATCAAGATCGTGGAAAAATCCCGTCTGCATCTCGGCAACGAGGATAATTATTATTGCGAGGTCACCCGTACATATCACCTTGCGGGCAACAAGATTACGCTTGATACCGATTTCCACTATGTGAAAGATGTCTGGATGACACGCGCCTACACCTGTATGTTCCCGATATATAAGCCGCACGGGCTCAACCACACCTTCTATAATACCGACGGCAGCGAAAAATCCGGCACCACCGTGCCTGCATCCGATTGGATTTCGAAGTATAAAACCGAATTTACCGGTGCGAACATCGGCGGCAATAAGGCGCTCAAGGTCGGCTTCCGCAGCGAACAGTACGGCAACTGGGTGTTCGATGTGGAGGTAAAGACTCCCTACGATTCGGTAAACAACTTTGAAGATAACGTTCAGGCGACAATGCTTTGGGATATGTGCTCCTGGCAGGATAAGCTTTACTTCAACAAGTTCACCCAGGGCAAATATAACAAGGTTTCCGCAGGCCATAACGACGGCACCCGTTCCGAATGGACCTTCCGCACGGAATAAGCTCAGTACAAAAGAACGCGGCAGAGGTTTAAAAACCTCTGCCGTTTTTGTATTTATTATGCGGTTCAATCCTTCAAGACTCCGTCGTAAACGACATGAGAGGGCCCCTTCATGATAATGTGGCCGTCGGATTCATCCTCGCGGACAAAAAGATCGCCGCCGATCTGCGTTACGGTAACGCAGCTGTCGACAAGCCCGTTCCGCCGCGCCGCGCAAAAGGCGGTGCAGCAGCCGGTTCCGCAGCCGATGGTTTCGCCCGTGCCGCGTTCCCATTCGCGTATCGCAATATGCGTGCGCGATATGACTTTTGCGAATGTCACATTCGTGCGCTTCGGGAAGAGTTCAAGTTTGTTTTCGATTGCTTTGCCGTATTTTTCGACATCGAATTCCGCAAGCGGGCATTCGATAAAGACAACGGTATGCGGGTTGCCCCACGAAAGGCTCGAAAGTATAAACTCGCGGTCGATAATATGTACCCGCTCGCCGAAAAACTCCGGCTTTGCGGTGTTTACGGGTACTTCCGCGGCGGTGTAAACCGGCAGCCCGATATCCGCTTCGATATTGACGGCTTTTCCGTTTTCAACGGTAAGCCCGAGCGTTTTTATCCCGCCGAGCGTTTCTATGGTAATTTCGGTTTTGTTTGTCAGCCCGTAATCGAAAACATATTTGGCCACACTGCGTATCGCGTTGCCGCACATTTCGGCTTCCGTGCCGTCCGGGTCGAATATCCGCATACGGAAATCGGCTTTGTCGGAAGGGCAGATCATGACCATTCCGTCTGCGCCGACGCCGAACCTGCGCTCCGATACCCTTATTGCAAGGGTGTTCGGGTCCGCAATGCTCTGCGTGATGGCGTTTATATAGACATAATCGTTGCCGTATGCCTGCATTTTGGTGAATTTGATGCTCATTTCAGTGCCTGCGCAAGATCGTTGATGATATCGTTGACATTTTCGATACCGATGGAAATGCGGATAAAGCGTTCGTTTATTCCGAGCGCCTCACGCTGCTCCTTCGGAATGGATTCGTGCGTCTGTGTCATCGGGTAGGTGACAAGTGTTTCGGTGCCGCCCAGACTTTCGGCAAACAGAATCATTTCCACATTCGATAGCAGCCGCTGTGCGGTTTCCTCGCTGTCAAGTTCGAAGGAGATCATGCCGCCGAACCCGCTTGTCTGTTTTTTCGTTACGGCGTAATCCTTGTGATCCTCAAAGCCGACATAGTATACCTTCTTCACACGAGGATGCTCACGCAGCCAGTGGGCGACTTTGTATGCGTTTTCGCAATGGCGTTCCATTCGCAGCGGAAGCGTTTTCAGACCGCGTATCAGCAGCCACGAATCCAGCGGGGCAAGCCCGTTGCCGTGGGATTTCATCTGTTCGCGGAAGAAATCGGCGTGCTCCTGCGATTTCACAACAACAATGCCGGATATCGTGTCGTTATGCCCGCCTATGTATTTTGTGGCGGAGTGGACGACAATGTCCGCGCCCAGCTCAAGCGGGCGCTGGAGATACGGCGTGAGGAAGGTGTTGTCGACAACGAGCGTGATCCCGCGTGCGTGCGCGATATCCGCAACGGCGCGTATGTCCGTGACCTTCATCATCGGGTTTGTCGGCGTTTCGATGAATATCATCTTCGTTTCGGGGCGCAAAGCGGCAAGAAGGTTCGCCGTGTCGCTCATATCGACATAGGTGAAATCCGCGCCGAACTTTTTGAATATGGTTTCGCATATTCGGAATGTGCCGCCGTAGATATCATCCGAAAGAATGACATGGTCGCCGTTTTCGAGCATGGAAAAAAGGCACATATTTGCCGCCTGCCCGCTCGAGAATGCAAAGCCTTCCAGTCCGCCCTCAAGTATCGCCATGGTGCGTTCAAGCTCCTGACGTGTCGGGTTCTGAAGCCGCGAATAATTGTATCCGGTGGATATTCCGAAATCTCTGTGGCGGAATGTCGCCGTTTGGAAAATAGGGAAGCTGACGGCGCCCGTCATCGGATCGACACCCAGCGCGCCGTGCACCGCGCGCGATTCGAAGGCGAGATCATCCTTTCTGCTGAAATCGTCATAATAGCATTCGTTTTTCATGTGATACTTCTAATGCTCCGATCTTGTTTATTGTGGGCGCGGGTATGCGGATGACCCGCGCGGATCAGTATTGTATGTACGGTATCAGTATATCACATTTGTACGCCCGTGTCAATGAAGCTTTGTAATGCGCACCGCCGCGGAAGGGAAAATGTATATTTTTTGATTTTGGGTATTGACACGGTGCCCGCGTTATGTTATAATTTGCTTTGCTGCCACGCGGCGGCACAATACGGAGGTTTAGCTCAGCTGGGAGAGCATCTGCCTTACAAGCAGAGGGTCACAGGTTCGAGC
>CAVLDN010000002.1:0-134772 GCA_963661975.1 bacterium | reverse complement strand
AATTCCCGGAAATTACAGCGTAACACAGAATTGATTTTCAAAAAATCAGACAGTTGATCAAGGCTAAAGTCCTCTCCGCCTTCGGGCGGAGGGGCAATCAAAGGGTATAAGCAAAAAAGGTCTTGTGCCTTTTGATTGCTCAAAAGCAAATACACGAAAAGGAGCCGCACTGTCATGCGCTTGTTTCAGCGGGTGTTCCATAAGCTGAAGCATAGAGAGAATACGGCAAAAGACCCCGGCATTTACCGCATCATCGCCCCCTCAATGCTTGCCATCTGCCTTTGTGCCGTCTGCCTTTGCGGCACAAGCTGGGCGTGGTTTACCGCAAACACTTCCGCGGGAACAACGGCTATAATAACCCCGGAATATAAATTGACATACCAGGTAAACGACAGCACCGACACAACCGAACTCGCCGAAGCGAAAACCGTAATCGTACCCGACGGCGGCAGCTGCAAAATCACGCTGTACGCCACCGGCACGGCAGGCGCAACAGGATATTGCAGCGTGCAAATCGGAAACAGCGAAACACTTTATTACACAGACCAGATCAACATAAGCGCAGACGGCACAGCGATGTTTACTTTTACCGTGAACGCCGCCGCAGGCACGGAAATAAAGCTTACCCCGAAATGGGGTAGCTGCGCCGTAAGAAACGGGTCGAACACGCTTGCAAATGAGTGATTCGCAAGCGTCAAAATTACAGTTTTCGGATATAATTTTCAGAGAAAAACAACACTTGAAATGTTCAGGCGCATCTTCGGCCACAAAAAACCGTAATTATCGGCACTTCGAATTTTCAATACAAAAAAAGCACGCAGTGCGTGCTTTTCTTTTTTTTGCTTTTTTGCCGGTTTACCCGACACGCCGTGCGATGAACTGCTTTATCCAAAGCTGCGTATAGGAGTGAAGGTCATTCAGCGTTACATCCGAAAGCCCGCGGCAGTATTTGACATACTCGCACAGCAGCCCGTTTACGAAAACGGCGATATCGAGCGCAAGGTATTCCCTGTTTTTTATACGCTTGTCGCGGTTGCACAGTTCCAGTAGTTTGTTTGTCGCAATGGGCGTGAGCTTTTTCGCGGCAAAAAGAAAATCATTGGAGCGGCAGAGAAGCTTATAATTTTCGTCATTTTCGCGGATATATTCGAAAAATATCTCGGCGAACTTTTCCGCGCTCGATGCCGAAACCAGTTTGGCGTTATCGAAAAATCGGTCTATAAGCTCGTTTTCGTAATCCTGGGCGATACTGTATGTATCGTCGTAATGAGTGTAAAACGTGCTGCGGCTGATATCCGCGCGTTCGCAAAGCTCGCTCACGGATATGCGCGAAATTTCCTTGTATTCCGAAAGCATTTCGGCGAAAGTGCTTTTGATTGCCCTCTTTGTTTTTGCCGATGATCGGTTCAGATTTTTCACTTTCATACTTTTTACCTTACAGTTTTATACACAATGTCCATATTTGAACATTGCACACAAAATCGTGCTTTCCTTCCTGTTGCACTCCGATTATAATACGACAGTGTTGAGATGTCAACAGTGTCTAAAAAACAATTCCGGAACAGGAGGAAATATATGCACACGATAGAAGCGGAGCATCTGACAAAGGATTACGGCTCCGGACGCGGCGTGTTCGATGTGAGCATAGCCGTCGACCGCGGCGAGGTGTTCGGCTTTCTCGGGCCGAACGGCGCCGGAAAATCGACAACGATCCGCCATCTGATGGGCTTTTCAAAACCGCAGAGCGGGAGCACGAAGATCGAAGGAATGGAAACCTTTGCCCACTATTCGGAGGTTCTGAACCATGTCGGATACATCCCCGGCGAGATCGCATTGCCCGCGGGGCTTACCGGGTGGGAATTCATCCGCATGATGCAGAGCCTGCAAAAGATCCGCAACGAGGAACGCCTGAAAGCCATGCTCGATCTGTTCGAGCTGGAGGACGATGTTCTTTCCGGCGATACAAAGCGCATGAGCCTCGGCGTGAAGCGCAAACTTGCCGTTGTGACGGCGTTCATGTCCGACCCGGACGTACTGATACTGGACGAGCCCACAAGCGGGCTTGACCCGGTCATGCAGGAAAACTTCATTCAGCTCATTCACAAGGAAAAGGAACGCGGAAAGACAATATTGCTTTCAAGCCACATCTTTTCGGAGATCGATTCCACCTGCGACCGTATCGCCATTATAAAGGACGGGAGAATCGTTTCGCAGTTTGTGGCGAATGATTTGAAGCACGCCTCACGGAAGTACTACACCGTTGCCTTTGCGGATGAGATATCAAAAAGCGAATTTACGCAAAAAGCGGCAGGCCTCGAATCCTTCCGTCTGCTGAACGAAAGCGGCGTGGAGGTATATCTTTCGGTCGAGGACAGTGATCTGAACGCGCTCATCGCGCTGCTTGCGGCGGCAAACACCGTTTCGTTCAGCAACCGGCGCGAATCGCTGGAGGATTATTTCCTTAAATTCTACAAGGAAGAAAAGGATTTCGGAGGTGCTTTGAAATGAGTGTTATCGAATGCAGAAAGCTCACAAAGGATTTCGGCGGCGGATGCGGCATTTTCGATATCGACCTTGATATCGAACAGGGCGAGATGGTCGGCTTTGTCGGCACGAACGGAAGCGGCAAAACGACGACAATGCGCAACATACTCGGGTTCTTGAAACCGACCTCCGGTTATGTCGGAGTGAACGGCTTATCATCCTGGGAGCACGCGAGCGAGATCGCACGGAGCATCGGTTATGTCCCCGGCGAGATAGCCTTTCCCGATCTTAAAACCGGCACGGATTTTCTTAAATGCCAAGCGGATTTTCTGGGGCTTAAAGACATGTCCTATGCCAACGAGCTTATCAAACGGCTGCAGCTCGACCCGCGTGCCAATCTGAAGCGGATGAGCAAGGGCATGAAGCAGAAAACGGCTCTTGTTGCGGCGTTGATGAACGATGCACCCGTAATACTTCTTGACGAGCCGACCACCGGGCTCGACCCGCTCATGCGGATGACATTCCTTGATATAATAAAAAACGAACACAGCAAGGGAAAGACGGTCTTCATGAGCAGCCACAGCTTTGAGGAGCTGGAAACAACCTGCGACCGTGTCGCGCTTATAAGCGACGGCCGCATCGTGGATATCTGCCGGATGAGCGACATCACCGAACGTCCGGTGAAGGAATTCAAGATCGAATTCCACACGCAGGAGGATTATCTTCGTTTCCTGAACGAGCGGTATGAGGTCATCCGCCGTCAGTCGCAATACAGTCAGGCGACGATCCGCATCCGTGCGGACGAAACGGCGGAGCTGCTCGGTTCACTTAAAGGCTATAACGTGAAGTTCATTTCGGAGCTGCCCTATACGCTGGAAATGCACTTCAAAAAGATACTGTTCGATAAAAAGGAGAAAGAGAGCAATGTTCAGTAAAGCACTATTCAAGCAGTCCTGCAAGGCAAACGGGACAATGTGGGCAATAATCACCTTTGCCGTATGCTTTATGCTTGCCTGCGTCATGCTGATTTCCGGCAGCGGGAGCATCGGCGAGGTCAAAAATTCAATTCAGGATACCATCATAACAAAAGAGATCGATGCAAGCCTTGAAGCGCGCTCGATCAACTACTATGTGAACGCGGCGGACGGGTTGAGCCGCTTCGACACGCTTTTTGCCGAAAACGCAAAAGACACGCTTTCATATCTGACATGGCTTTCCTCCATGCCCGATTCCGCCGATATAACCGACGAGCAGCTTTATGCCGCCGCGATGAAGCAATGGCAGGAGGCAAAGCCCGAAATGAAAACCGCCCCCGGCAAAGATCTTGAAGCGGCGGTGAACGAATGGCAGGCGAAAAAGCCGGATATGGCATCCTTCGGCTCTGCGGAGGAATACGCAGGCGCAATGAAGGAATGGGCCGCTCAGACCCCGGCAAGCGCCGAAAACGCAGTCAAACTCGCATACGCCGCCGCGGCCGAGGATATACAGGAATATGTATACGACAAGGCCATTGAACTGAACCCCGGTTATACCCGCGATTCGGACGAGGCAAAGGAAATGCTGGGCGTTGTGATGTATACGCTCAACCCGAACGGAATGTTCAACGATTCCTTTTATTTGAAACACGAAAAGGAAGCCCCGGCGGATTACGACTATATGTCGCTGATCGAGCATATCAAATCCGGCGATATCGACGAATACATTTCGGGCAGCGAACGCGCAAACTACCGCTCCGCCCGTGCGGAGGATTGCACCTCCATGTTCCTTGCCGGCAACATGACGGAAGCCGAAAATGTCGAAAAGATAGTGGAACAGCTTTCCTCATTCGGCGTGACAATGGATAAGTACAACGGCTTCGGCTATACCTACGAATCCATAAAGCACCTTGCAAACACCACCGCAATAACCTACGGCAACAGACTTTCCTACGAGCTGGAACTGCTTGAAACCCGCCGCGCAAACGGTGAGTTTACCGACACCGCGGAATATGAAAAGGCAGTGGAAGAAAAGACGGCGGAGCTTGCCGCGGATGTTTCCGGCAGTCTGCTTTCCGCGCTTCCGCAGGAGGTTTCGGATGCGCTTGAAGAAATCGGGCAGGCGGATCTGTACACGCTCATCGTCGGCTCCATATTCTACAAGCTCGCTGGCCTGCTGCTTCCGATCATTTACATGATCATGGCTTCCAACAACCTCATTTCCGGGCAGGTGGACAGCGGTTCGATGGCGTATGTGCTCTCCACCTCCACCAAGCGCAGCACCGTCGTGTTCACGCAGGCGGTATACCTCATCGGCTCGCTGCTCGCGATGTTCGGTCTGACAACCGCGACAGGCTGCGTTTGCCTCTCGCTCGTTTCTGAGGATATCAAGCTGACATACGGCAACCTTATCATGCTTAATGTCGGTGCATTCCTTGTGCTGTTTGCGCTTTCAGGGCTTTGCTTCTTCACATCCTGCCTTTTCGACAGAAGCAAGCGCTCCATGGCGATCGGCGGCGGCCTGAGCATATTCGCGCTTGTCGCTGCAATGCTCGGCCTTTTCGGCAGCCCGGTCATTCCCTCCGTCGTCCGTCTGGACAGCCTGAACTACTTCAATTATGCAACGATAATCTCCTTCTTTGATGTCATATCCATCATGGACGGCACAAACGCCTTCATATTGAAATTCGTAATTCTTGCCGTTATGGGGGTAGTCGGATACATCGTCGGCTCCGTGAGATTCACAAAAAAGGATCTGCCGCTGTAAAGCAGGCAAAAAACAGAAAGGAGTACAAAAATGTTTGAATTTTCAAAACTGTGCAGGGAGTTTGAAGCTCTCTCCGTTGCGGAACGCAGCGCTCTCCTGGCGGAAAAGTCCGTCGGAATACTCGCAAAGCTTGCCCTGCTCGGGGTACAGGGCGTCAACCCGATTTCCACACTGGCGGGCTTCATTCTCGGCTCCGTTGTCGCGGACGGGCAGATAAACGAGCAGGAATACCTGCTGATGTACCCCGGACTCGTGTATGTTTTCGGAAACGATTTCGATTTCGAAAGCATAAAAAAGTCCTTCGGCAAGGACCGCGACGGAAAAAACGAGGTCAAAAAATACACCCGTGATATGCTCTCGCTGCTTTCGGATGCAGATGAAAGCCTGCGGGAGGATATCGTCACGCTGTGCCTGTGCGTGGTAAGCGTTGACAACAAGGTGTCCCTGCGCGAGCAGCGCTATATCAAGCAGCTCTGCAAGGCATGAGCCGGAGCAAAGCGGCATAAAAGCCAAAGCTCCCCGTCAAAAAGCGGGGGGCTTTTCCGTATTCATGAAAAAAGCGTTGCAAATCGGCGGCTTTTGTGTTATGCTTGCGGCAGCGGATATATTTATCAACGGAGGTATAATCATGCTTGACAACAACAAGGGAAAGCTTTTTTCACCTGCGGAGGAATGGCGGGTAAAGATCAAGCAAAAAGCGCATATGCTGAACGATAAATACAATGCACTGCCGGAAAGCCGCACCGAAGAACGCCGTGAGGTTCTTCGGGAGCTTCTCGGCGAGCTGAACGAGGGCGTTTCCTTCAATGCGCCTATACGCTTCCATTACGGAGTGCACACAAAGATCGGAAAAAACTGCTTTTTCAATTTCAATTTCACCTGTCAGGACGATGCGGAGGTGACTATCGGCGAAAACTGCGATTTCGGTCCGAACGTCACTATCGTCACGCCGCTCCACCCGATGCTTGCAAGCGAAAGAAAACGCCTGAAATGCCCGGACGGGAGCGAAAAGCACCTGTGCTGGGGCGAACCGGTCACCATCGGCGATAATTGCTGGATCTGTGCCGATGTAACAATACTTCCGGGCGTGACAATCGGCAAAAACTGCGTTATCGGCGCGGGAAGCATTGTGACAAAATCCATACCCGATAACAGCCTTGCAGTCGGAAACCCGTGCAGAGTCATACGCACGCTTACCGAAAGCGATTCGCTTGCAAACAAGCCCGAAATACTCGGCGACTGCTCGATCATAAAATAATTCCGTGAAATCCGCTGCCGACACGACAGACAAAAAGAAACACCTGCATAAGCAGGTGTTTCTTTTTCCTGGTGCAGCTGATGGGACTTGAACCCATACGGTTACCCACACGCCCCTCAAACGTGCGCGTCTGCCAGTTCCGCCACAGCTGCATCATTCGGTTTTTGCGCCCCGCAAGCGGAGCGCGCAAGAGTTATTATACACGGATATTCGGATTTGTCAACCCTTTTTTTGCAAAAAAGCAAAAAAACGAATATTCCCGCACATCAAGCTAAATTTCGAGCAAAGTCGTTTCGCCGTTTTCGGGGGTAATGCGGGTGAGCGGTGCCATTTTGAGCATATCCGGGCTGAACCTGCGGCAGCTTGAACTCGCCGCGACGGCACCCCTTATGCTGCATATACAGATATTCGATTCATTGATGATGACCGCGTTTTCGCAATTCGCGCAAATGTTTTCCATATCCTGCAAAGCGCTCTCGTTTTTCATTCTGCCACCGCCTTTCACACATATAATACCCCGAAATGCGGCATTTGTCAACCGAAAACAACGACAGATAAAGAAAACGGCGTCTGCATTACGAAAGCAAACGCCGTTTTGAAATAGGATATGGCAGTTGAAGCGGAATACGAGCCAACCCCGGATCAGAGTATATCCGAAAGATTGCCGATCGCACGGGAATAAATATTCATCCCCGAGAAAAATTCCTCTGCCGCGATATATTCATCGCGCTGGTGGGCGTTGCCCCTCTCCGCGCCGAGGCAGTGCCTGTGGGCATCTATACCCGAACCGAAAGCCACGGTGTTGGGAAGCCAGCGGGCATATGTCCCGCCGCCCATCGTATAAGGCTCGCACTTGATGCCGAGGACGCTTTCGCAGGCATCGGTAAGCGCTTTGATCTTTTCATCATCTGCGGAGACATGGTATCCGTCGGACTGCGAAACGACGCGCACGCTTCCGCCGCAGAGGGCAACGGTGCGCTCGACGGCGGCGATGATATCCTCATACGGAGTCGTGGGGATATAGCGTATATTGTAGCTCTGTATAATATGCCCTTCACGCACGGAGATAACCCCGCCGACACAGGTAAGATATCCGAAATCGTCATCCGTCGCGGCGATACCCAGTGTTTTGCCGAGATATTCGCCGGTGGATCTGCGGATAAGGTCAAAGGCTTCGCCGGAAACAAGCCCGTTTTCGATAAGGTAGGAAACAAGCAGGTTTATCGCGTTCACGCCGGCTTCCGGCATTGCGGCGTGGGCCGTCTTGCCCGTTGCGGTGATCTTCACTCCGCCGCAGACCTTTTCGAGCAGGATATTTTCGGCTTCGGGCAAAGTCTTTTCGGTTTTGACGATTGCCTGTGCGGAACCGGCAACGGCATTGGACACCGTACCGCCGGAGACGGTGAAGCCCTCCGGTGCTTTGCCGTAATCGATCTCAAGCCCGAGTATGCCCTTTTCGCCGATACATACCGGAAATTCCGAATCCGGCGTGAAGGAGAACATCGGCGGCTTGCGCACGGTAACGAAGTATTCAAGATCGGTGCTGCCGACTTCTTCATCGCTGCCGAGAATAAGACGGAGCGTAAACGGAAGCTTTATCCCGTTTTCGCGGAAGAAGCGCAGGGTGTAAAGGCTCTCTATAAACGGGCCCTTATCATCGTTTGTACCTCTTCCGATAAAAAGCCCGTCGCGTTCGGTCACATCATAAGGCTCGCAACTCCAGCCGTCGCCCGCAGGGACAACATCAAGATGCGCTACGATGCCGATCTCGCGCTCCGAATCGCCGTAAAGCACGGAAAGGCAGTGATAATCGTGATTTTCCACACGAAACCCGTATTTTTCGGCAAGGGCCGCCGCCGTATCGAGTGCAAGCGCACATTCTGCGCCGTAGGGATATTTCCCGTCGCTTTCGGCGGCTACGGAAGGCACCCGTACTATACTGCGCAGATCCTCTGCTGCCTGGGCGCGTATGTCCGCACGGGAGAAATATTCGTCTGCAAGCTTTGCGATTTTTTCGTTCATTGTTTTATTTTCCTTTATCTATTCCGCTTTTCAGTCTGCGCATTGCTTCGTTCAGGCTTCTTGCGGTTTCGTTCATTGATCTGTCCATTTCGTTCTGTTTCGCGCGGAATTCATCCGCCGCGGCGGATATCCCGGCAACGCGCTTTTCGGTTTCGGATATGAGCTTTTCCGCCTCCTGCCGCGCACGCTCCAGCTCTGCCCGCGCAAGGCTTTCGCCCTCCGCTTTGGCATTGCGGATAATACATTCGGCTTCCTTTTCGGCGTTCTTGACAATGTCAGCGGCACGCCTGTCCGCAAGCACCATTTTTTCGCCGACGGAAGCGCAGAGCGCATCGTATTCGCTTCGGAGCGATTCGAGCTCGGATGCGTGTTCAGATTCGGTTTTTTCGGCTTCGGCGCGCATTGCGTTCAGCTCGGCATCCCTGCGCTCACATTCCTTGTGCGCGTGCAGAAGCTCGGCTTCAAGTTCCTTTTTCGATTCGCCGTAACGGTCGCTCATCTCCACGATAAAGGCATCGACCTGTTTTGTATCGTAGCCCCGCATGGTCTTTTTGAAATACGTTTCAGCCAATTACAGGCACCTCTCTTCCGTTCGTCAAATACTCAGCATTTGGTGAATTTCATAAATAATCCGTGCGGTACGATGCGTGAAAGCACACGGTAAAATTTATATATGAATCTGTTTGTGTATACGGCACGCCCGCGCAGTGCGGCGGCAACCGCCTTTTCCGCCACGAAGGCGGCATTGCAGTAAGGCAGCGTGGCAAAGGTCTTTGAGTTTTCGGTGGTTATCCCCGCGACGCCCAAAAATTCGGTTGTCATCGGGCCGGGGCACACGGCAAGTACATTTATGCCCTTTGCACGGTATTCCTCACGCATGGCTTTTGAAAAGGAAAGCACGAACGCCTTGGTGGAGCAATAATCCGTCATGCGCGGTGTCGGCACAAATGCGGCAATGGAAGCGACATTGACAATGCAGGAACCCGCACTCATACAGCCGACAGCCATTGCGGAAATCGCCGCAAGCGCGCCGCAGTTGAGAGTTGCCATATCGCGCTGAACGATCGGGTCGATATCGCCGACATTGCCGAGCCTCCCGAAGCCCGCGTTGTTCACAAGCAGCTTTATATCCGGCTTTTCGGATACGAGCAGCGCAGATATGGTGCCGAGCCCTTCATCCGAAGCGATATCGGCGGATATTATGCGTGTCCTCACATCGGGTGCGATAGCCGCAGTTTCGCGCAGCTTGTCTTCACGCCGTGCGATCAGCCAGAATTCCGCATCCGGAAACCTTTTCACCGCCGCGCGGAAAAATTCACGCCCGAGCCCGGAGGAAGCACCCGTTATTATAACTGTTTTCATAGTACTGCCCATACCTTTATACATTTTTACTTGTATATGATACCACCGTTTCGCGGCAATATCAAGTACATTTCGAAGCGCGATCGGCATTATTTTATTTATCCGCAACATAATACGGGGAACACCGACACCGGCACCGTCGGTGCGGGGAGCATCGCGGGTGCTGTGGGAAATCCGCCCGGGACTTTCCGCAGCACCGGCGGCGGTATGCGAAATTCACAAGGCTTTAAGGCATCAAACCGCTTGACTTTGCGGCAAAAAAATATTATCATAATCATGGTTATTCATCAAAACGGAGGATGTTAAAAATGCGCTATACGCCGAGTTCGGCTCTTGCCGTAAAAATCGCCGGCTCCGACCTTATCCGGATCATCGGACGGCACACCGTCACGGAGGACGGAATGCTTGCGCTTGATTGGTGCGGCAGCGGATTTTCGTTTATTTTCAACGGTACGGGATTCAATATTTCCTTCGGCAGCTTCAACGCCGATGCTCCCGCCTATATAAAAGTCGTCATTGACGGAAAAGACGAACGGCGTTTTGCCGTTGCAAACGGCAGGGAACGCGTCATTACAGAGAATATGTGCGACGGGCGCCACCGCGTTTCGGTATTCAAGATTACCGAAAGCGAATCGCCGCTTCTGTTCGATACGCTCACGCTTTACGGCAAAGATCCCTCGCTGCGGCGGCTCGTGGGCGGCAGAAAGCGGAAACTCGAATTTATCGGCGATTCCATCACCTGCGGCTACGGAGTTCTCGGTTCGGAAAGCGATCCCGGATATCTCACCTGGCAGCAGGACAGCTCCTTGTCATACGCCTCGCTTACGGCAAAGCTTCTCGATGCGGAATCGCGGCTTATCGCGGTTTCCGGCAAGGGTATCGTGTGCAACTGTCTGGGTGACAGATCCGATGTCAAGGTCACTCAATTTTACGAATACCTCACGCGGAAGGGCGGCATCTGCAACGACGGCTGGATCCCCGATGTTGTCGTGATCAATGCGGGCACGAACGATTGCGGAGGCCCCGCCGACACGGCAGAATTTACCGAAGCCGCAAACGCACTGCTCGACGGTATACGCAGAAGATACCCGGAAGCCGAAATATTCTGGCTTTACGGAATGATGAACACCTATTATACCGATACGCTGCGCGAAATCATACGCATCCGCCGCGAAACCGACAGCAGGGTTCACTGCCTGATCACCGAAAGCATAAGCACCCGCAAGGGCGAAACCGGTGCGAACGGTCACCCCGGCGTGCGTGCAAGCATCCGCGTTGCGGAGGAACTTTCAAAGGAGATACGCCGCAATATGGGTTGGGGCCGCAATGTGCAGAGAGGCGATGCCGGAAAACCGATAACGGAGGCGGAAAAATAAAATGCAGGATGTAAAAAAGAAAGCCGAAAAGAGGATCACGCCCGCAGCTGCGGCGGCGATAATAATCATCACCGCAGTTGTCATAGCCGCGTTTGCGCTGTTTCTCTTCTCGCCGCGGCAGGCAGACGAAGATGGCGAAAAAAGCCTTGACACAAGCCGTTTTGAGGATGAAAGTTCCGCCGCGCCGGACAAAGTATCCGGCGCCGAAAAGAACATCTACGAGGATATCGCCGTCGGCGATTATATCCGGTTCGGGACCTACGGCGGCGAAAAGATACAGTGGACCGTGCTTGAAAAGAACGGCGGCAGCCTCACTCTCATCACGACAAATTGCATAGAGTGCCGCGCATATAACGATACACGCACCGATATTTCCTGGGAGGAAAGCACGCTTTACGCCTGGCTGAACGGCGAATTTGCGGAAAGCGCCTTCTCGCAGGAGGACAAAAAGCTGATCACCTCATCCGAAAGCGGCGCGATTGTTACTGTTCTTGATGAAGCGGGTGCGCAGAAGTATTTCGAATACGATGCATGGCGCGCCGCCGACGCGACCGAACACGCCGTATCCTCCGGGGCACGCGTTCAGAACGATAAGTGCTGGTACTGGCTGAGCGACACGGGAAGCAGAACATCATTTGCAAAGTACGTCGGCTTTGACGGCAGGATCTGCGACGGCTTCGCCGTGGATACCGACAATCTCGGAGTGCGCCCCGTTATAACCGTCACATTGGGTGAATAAAAGCATAAATGCCGAAAGCGCAATGCTTTCGGCATTTTTTGTTTTTTCGGAATTGGCCGATCGCGGTGCTTTTGCGTTTTATAGGTGAAAGTGAGTGAGGAAATCGAGTAAAAATACCGCGCCGGAAAGAGCAGGATCCGTGCCGGAACGTTACGGCAATATGCTCCGCCTTGTAAATCTCGGCACACGCACGGATGCGGAGGATGCTCTTTCGGACGCGCCTGCCGGATATGTAATTTGCGAAATATGCGCTCTTGCGATTGACAAAACGGGTTTTTACGGGTATTATATCCTTGTTATGGAAATAAAAGATATCATCGGACAATTCAATATAACGGATATAGGCGAAAAGGCGGATTATTCCCGCGGGTGTGCGGCTGCTGTCGGCTGCTTCGACGGTGTCCACCTCGGTCACCGTGCGCTGATAGGCGAGCTTTGTGTCCGCGCGGGCGAGAAAAAACTTCCCGCCGTCATATTCACTTTTTCCCCCGATGACCGCCCCAAGCAAAGCGCAAAGCTGCTTGCATCGCACAGCCTGAACCGCCGGCTGCTTGCCGCATGCGGGATAAACCGCCTGGCGGAGATACCCTTCGGCGCGGTAAGAAATATGCCCGCACGTGATTTTGTGCGGGATATACTTCTCGGCATATTCAATGTGCGGCTTGCGATCGGCGGCTACAACTTCCGGTTCGGATACCGCGGCAGCGGCGACAACGCACTTCTTTCCGAGGTTCTTGCAGAGGGCGGAGCGGAATGTTTTGTGACGCCGGCATATACCTATTGCGGGATACCCGTCAGTTCCTCCGAAATCCGCGAACGCATACATTCGGGTGATATCCGCACCGCGAACGCTATGCTCGGGCGCCGCTATTCCTTCTCCGGGACTGTCATCCACGGAAAGGGCATGGGGCACAGGCTCGGTTTTCCGACAATAAACATACCCTTCCCCGAAGGCCTCACGGTTCCGCGCTACGGGGTATATGTGTCCGTCACGGAAATAAACGGAAGGCTTTACGACAGCGTGACAAATATCGGCATCCGCCCGACATTCGACCGCGATTCCGCCCCCGTGAGCGAAACCTTCATTTTCGACTTTTCGGAGGATGTTTACGACTGTTCCGCGGAAATATCGCTTTGCGGATTTATCCGTGAGGAGCGGCTTTTCGAGGATACCCGCTCACTTGTGAATCAGATCGAAGCGGATAAAATCTGCGCGAAATCATTTCTTTCGGAGGGAGGCTCCACTGTTTGAAGGCAAAAAAAAGCGCCGTATTTCTTGCGGCTCTGATCATATTATTTTCATTCTGCGTCCCGGCTGCATCTGCCGATCCGGCGGACGAATTCTCCGCGCCGGTAAAGCTCGCCCCGAATATCGTTTCGGGCAATGCCGTCATCGCCTATTGCATTGATGACGGGCAATTCATTTACACCGCCCGCGCCGATGAAAAGGTCGCGCCGACCGTCGCCGCGAAGCTCATGGCATGCATGGTCGCATACGATATGCTTGCCGAACACGGCCTGGACCCTGCGACAACGGACATAACCGTCACATCCGCGGCGATAGACAACGCCGGCAATATCTTCGATATTCGCGTTCCCGTCATGGGCTTCAAGGCGGGTGCGGTATACAATGCAAGGGATATGTTCTCCGCCGCGCTTGTCGGCTGCGCGAACGATGCCGTATGCGCGCTCGCATCCGAACTCGGCGACAAATGCCTTTCCGGCGGCGGGATAAGCGCATTTGTCGGCAGGATGAATGAAAAAGCCGCCGCGCTCGGGCTTACCGCAACGAAGTTCGTCAACCCCACGGGGCTTGATTCGCCCATGCAGTATTCCACCCCGCGTGAGGTCGCATTGATAGCCGCGGCGTTTTACAAATACGATTATCTCGTTGCGCTTTCGGATACGGAAGCCTTTCTGATGAACGGCAATACGACCGTCCGCAACAAAAACTATCTCAAATGCAATTACTATGTTCCGGGGTTCCTCAACCGCAATGCGATAGGGCTTATCGCAGGTCAGCTCGATAAAAGCGGCAATTACTGTCTTCTGACCGCCTCTCAGAAGGACGGCAGAACATATATATTCGTCGTGATGTGTGCAAGCGGGATGATCGTCACCGAAAACGAGGGCAAGTTCAGCTATTCGTTCGGCGACGGCAATGCCTATACCGATATAAACGAGCTTATGGACTGGACCCGCAATTCGCTCACGCTTTGCACCGTGGCAACGGTTAACGATGCCGTTGCCGAACTCAAGGTCACAAGCGGCAAGGAGGATCATGTGCTTGTCGTTCCGAGCGAAAATATCGAAAGGCTGCTCCCGGACGGCAATATCGAAAAGTCCGTCGAGGTGATCTTTGACGAATCAAAGGTTATTCGCACGGAAACCGACGGAAATGTCACCTATTCGCTCAAAGCCCCGGTGGAAAAGGGCGCGCCTGTCGGAAAGGCGATATATTCCCATGGCGGAAATGTGATCGCGGAAGTTGCGCTTGTCACGAAATCCGCCGTCGAATCCGACACGGCGAAAAACGCGCTCGATACCATGCGTGAAATACTGTTTTCCAGCACAATGTCGGTCATAATCAAGGTTCTTATCGCAATAATCGTCGCTTATTTCCTGTTCCTTGTGGTCACGGCAGTACTGCGCGCCTACCGCCGTCTGAGCGGAAAGAAGGGTACCGGCACGAAAAAGAAAAAGGAAAACGAGCGGAAAAAGCTCAAGCCCGCACCCAAAAAGGACCCGAACGGCGACACGAAGGAATTCTGACGCCGTCGGCAAATGTGAACAAATGTTAAAATTTGCGTTTAGTATTGCATTTGCACCTTGTTTGTGTTATTATTATATTTAGCTGTCGGTGCCTGAATTTCGGGCATCAGTAATTGAAAGGAATTATTTATCATGACACCTACCGTTCTCGAATACATCCTCGGCGCAATTCTTCTCGTACTCGCAGTCGCCATCATAGTTCTTATCAGTATTCAACAGAGCAAACGCCGCGGCCTCGGCAATTCCATTGCGGGTACCGGCGCATCCGAATCCTACCTTACCAAAAACAAGATCGCCACGAACGAAAAGAAGCATCAGAAGTGGACTCTTATCCTTTCCATCGTCTTCGTCGTTCTCGTTCTTGCTCTTTACATCGTTCATTCCAACGGCATCGGCACCGGCACGAGCGAATCCTCTGCCGCAGTCGAAGCCTCCGTTACCGAGGACACAAGCGCCGAATAATCACGGCATTTTTGCAAAAGCAAAGCCGGGAGCCCAAACGGGCTTCCGGCTTCTTTTTTCGCTTTGAAGCATTTACCGCGGAAGTACGATACGGCGGTTTTCGGGCTTGGGAGCGCGGCGGTATATCACCACGCGCCTGCCGATGACCTGTACCGGTTCGCACCCGAGCGCATTGCAGAGCGCCTGCATAACATCCTTTGCGCTTTCGGGGCAGGCTTCGAGCACGGTTAGCTTTATAATCTCATGTGCATCGAGCGCGTTTGAAACGGTGGTGAGCACGGTATCCGTCACACCCGCCTTGCCGATCTGGACCGTCGGCTCTATACTGTTTGCCGCAGAGCGCAGAAATGCGCGTTGCTTTGTGGTTATCATTGCTTTTCCTCCTTATCGGTGCTTCCGAACCCGCCCGTGCGTTCGCCGTCGGCACTGTCATCCTCGGTTATTCCGTAGGGCAGAAATATCCCCTGAGCAAAGGCGCTTCCCTGCTTTACGGTCAGATCCGCGCTTCCGCCGATGAGCTTTATCATTATATGCCCTTCGTTTTCCGCATTGAAGTAATCCGAATCGATCACCCCGGCGGTATTCGCAAGGCGAACGCCGTATTTGAACCCCTGTCCGGAGCGCGGAAGCAGCACAAGCACCCAATCGTCGTCCATTCTGACACGCACCCCGGTGCTTATGACGATTTCCCCGCCTGCTTCGAGCGTGAAATCATACGGCGCAAAAAAATCGTATCCGGCGGAACCCGCCGTAGCCCTTTCGGGAAGGCGTATGCTTTCGTATCCCTCTCTGCCGTATATGTGCTCCGACACGCGGTAAAACTTTGCTATTCTCTTCATCCCATCCAACCTCCGTTTATATCGATCACCGCGCCGGTAATATAGGAAGCCGTTTCCGAAGCAAGGAACACCGCAGCCCCCGCGACCTCCTCCGCGCTGCCGAACCGCATGAGCGGGATATCATCCGAAAGCGCTGCGACATCATCAAATGAAAGCTCGGAGTTCATGTCGGTATCTATCACGCCCGGGCAGATGCAGTTCACACGCACCCCCGCGGGACCGACCTCCTTTGCCAGTGCCTTTGTGAAGCCGATAATGCCGGCTTTTGCCGCGGAATAATCCACCTCGCAGCTCCCGCCCGTTTCGCCGAATACCGACGAAATGTTTATAATGCACCCGCCGGAACGGGAAAGCATCGCAGGGAGCAGCGCCCGTGTGAGCATTACCGGGGCGAAAAGGTTGATTTCGTACATTTCACGCGCGGCAAGGGGTGTTATCTTATCGAAAAGCCCGGTGAGCGAAACGCCCGCGTTGTTTATAAGAACATCCGGATCGGGACAGAACCGTGCCACCGCATCGACCGATTCGGGCAATGCAAGGTCGGCGGAAAGAAAATATGCCTCCGGCAGCTCGGCGCAAAGCGCCTCTGCTTCCGCAACGCTTTTGCCGCAATGGATATAAACGGCATAATCCGCCTGCGCGAACGCGCGTGTGAGCGCTTCGCCGATCCCGCGGGCACCGCCCGTGATAAGCACCTTTTTTCTGCTCATCGGTTTTCTTCCTTCTTTTGCGCTTTTTTCAATAGGTTTTTCAGATCCGTGACGGAGTATTTGTATACCGCATCGCAAAAGCCGCAGTTAAGAACGGTTTCCTTGCCCTCGGCGATCATATCCGAAAGCTCCGCCGCGCCGAGCGAAACGAGTGCGCTGTCCGTCTTTTCGCGGCTGCACGCGCATTTATATGAGCATTCAAAGGAATCGAAAATATCGTATTCGAACCCCGAAAGCATTTCGGCAATTATATCCTCCGCACTGCCGCCGGTGAGTATTTCCGTCACATGGCGCATTTTCGCGGCATTTTCTTCGAGCTTTGCCGCTGTTTCCTCCGATGCGAAGGGCAAAAGCTGCACAAGCGCACCGCCCGCGCATTTCACGCTGAGGTCGGTATCCACAAGCACGCCGAGCGCACATACGGTGGGGACCTGCTCGCTTGTCGCATAATAATACGCAATATCCTCGCCTATTTCGCCGCTCTGTATTTCCGCAACGCCGACATAAGGTTCGCTTCCCCCGCAATCGCGCAGGACATAAAATTCGCCCTTGCCGACACACCCGCCGACATTCAGCTTTCCGTCCTCGCGCAGAGGAAGATCGCACGCGGGATTCTGTATAAACCCGCGGACGTTGCCCTTCCAATCGCTTGTTGCGACAAGCGTCCCGCCGGGGCCGTTGCCCTTGAAGCGCAATGTGAGTATGTCCGTTTCCTCCCCGAGCAGCGAACCCATGAGCGATGCCGCCGTGAGTGTTCTGCCAAGCACCGCCGTTGCCGTGGGAGCGGTATTATGTATTGCACGCGCACGCTCGCAGATATCGGTCGAATCGATGACGATTGCCCTTGCCTCGCCGTCCCGCGTGATAGCTCTGACTATCCTTGCCATAAAAATGCCTTCTTTATATTTCTGTTTCTGTTTTCTTTGCCTCTGCCGCAACGGTACCGTCCGAAAGCATCAGTCGGAAGCAGGTTCCCTCCGGCAGTTCCGAAACGCTGCGCACGGCTTTCCCGTTTGAATCGAACGCAACGGAAAACCCGCGCCGCAATACCGAAAGCGGATCAAGCCCGGCAAGCTTTTCGCCGCGCGCCGAAAGTGCGCTGCGCCTGCGTGTGAGTGCCTTTTCCGCCGCAAGGCAGAGCTTTTCCTCGTTGTGCGCAACGTTCATGCGGCGTTCGTCAAAATAGGCGCGCGGGCTGTTCATCACCGGGCGCTGCGAAAGCACGGCGAGCCTTTGGCGAAGCACGCTCGTTTTTGCCTCCAGCTTACCGTTCATACGGCGCTGAAGATTGGCAAACTGCCGCTTCTTTTCGGCTATATCGGGTATTGCCAGCTCCGCAGCCGCGCTCGGCGTGGGAGCACGCAGATCGGCGGCAAAATCGCATATCGTGAAATCGGTCTCGTGCCCGACAGCGGAAATGATCGGCGTTTTGCAGGCGTATACCGCCCGTGCAAGTGCTTCGTCGTTGAAGCACCAGAGGTCCTCCGTACTGCCGCCGCCGCGGCCGATAATTATCACATCGCAAAGTCCGCTGCCGTCCAGCGCGGAAAGCGCGCTTATAAGCTGCTCCGGCGCGGAAGGCCCCTGAACGAGGGAGGGATAAAGGTATATCCGCACGCCGGGGAAACGCCTGCGGGAAACATTTATCATATCCCGCACCGCCGCGCCGCCGGGAGCGGTGATTATTCCGAGCGAAAAGGGCATTTTCGGCAAAGACTTTTTGTGCGCCGGGTCGAACAGCCCCTCCGCGGCAAGCTTTGCCTTGAGCTGTTCGAAGGCGATAAAGAGCGAACCCGCGCCGAACGGCTCCATCGCATCGGCATAAAGACGGTATTGCCCGTCCCGCACGAAAACGGCAACCCTGCCGGTGCAGATGACCTTCATTCCGTTTTCGGGCGTGAAGGTCAGCTTTTCCATGCCGCCGAACATTATCGCGGGAATCGCGGAGTGTTCATCCTTGAGCGTAAAATATATATGCCCGCTTGAATAGGTTTTCAGATTGGATATTTCGCCCTTGACCGAAACGCCGCGCAAAAACGGCGAATTGCCGATATAATCGCGGATATATGTATTGAGCTGCTCAACGGTAAGCGCATTTCGCGTTTCGTTCATACCGTTTCACCGGCATCCGCCGTACCGTCCGCAACGGTTTCTTCCGCTTCTTCCGCTTCGTGCTCCGGCTTCGGGGAGGCAAGCGGCTTTTCCATACCGTCGGCAAGCCTGCCGAGAACGCCGTTTATATACGCAACGGAGGATTCGTCATCAAACTTTTTGGCTATTTCGAGCGCTTCGTTGACGGTCGTTTCGATCGGGATTTCCGGAAAGTAGAAAAGTTCACAGGCAGCCATGCGCAGTATCGCGAGCGGAACTCTGCCGATACGGTCGAAATTCCAGTTGTGCGAACCTTCGGCGATCTTCACATCGATATCTCCGCGGTTTTCGCTCGTGCGGATAAACAGCTCGCGTGCGAAGGTGCTGAACCGCTCCTCACGTTCCTCCGATGCCAGGCGGAGTATTTCCTCCGGGTCACGCGTTATATCAAAATCCTGTTCGAAGATAAGTCCCATTGCCGCCTCGCGGGATTCCCTTCTTGTCATAAATATCTCCTCTCATGCGCTTTGCATAACAATTCATTGTATTATACCACCGTGCGGGCGCGGTGTCAAGCCGCAATAAGCCGTGCGGCGGCGGCAAAAAAACCGAATAATACACTTGAAAAGCGGTGCGAAATGGGTTATAATCCATAATGTAAAAATGTTTATCCGCGCTGTTGCCGCACAAAGCTCAGCGTATGCGAAAAGGAAGGTATAAAAACTATGTC
This sequence comes from bacterium, assembly GCA_963661975.1. Lineage (GTDB taxonomy): Bacteria > Bacillota > Clostridia > Oscillospirales > CAG-382 > Coliplasma. The sequence continues at coordinate 115,185 of CAVLDN010000002.1, read as the reverse complement.
AAAAGGAATTTTCGGGGGAGAAAAACGCCCTGTTCTTACGATCGTCATGGATGGCGTCGGGCTTTGCGACCGCGTCGAGGGCAATGCCGTAAAGGCGGCAGACACTCCCACGCTCGATATGCTCATGCAGAAGTATCATTGCTTCCGCCTTAAAGCCCACGGGACGGCTGTCGGACTTCCCTCCGACGACGATATGGGCAATTCCGAGGTCGGCCACAACGCGCTCGGCTCCGGCCAGGTTTTCGCGCAGGGTGCAAAACTGGTATCCAACGCGATAGAATCCGGCAAGATATTCGAAAGCGACACCTGGAAGCAGGCTGTATCGAACGCAAAGGATCACACCCTGCACTTCATCGGTCTTTTCTCGGACGGCAATGTCCACTCCCATATCGACCACCTCAAAGCGATGATCGCCCACGCCAAAGATGACGGCGTGAAAAAGGTCCGCGTCCACATACTTTTGGACGGCAGAGATGTCGGCGAAACAAGCGCACTTGAATATGTGCTCCCGTTCGAAGATTTCCTCGGCACACTGCGCGGCGGCGATTTCGATGTGAAGATCGCAAGCGGCGGCGGAAGAATGGTCATCACCATGGACCGTTACGAAGCCAACTGGGATATGGTCCGCAAGGGTTGGGAAACGCACGTTCTCGGCACAGGCAGGCAGTTCGGCAGTGCAAAGGAAGCAATCGAAACGCTCCGTGCCGAAACCGGTGCCATCGACCAGGATCTTCCCGCATTTGTCATTGCGGAAGGCAGCAAGCCCGTCGGCACGGTCGAGGACGGCGACAGCGTTATATTCTTCAACTTCCGCGGCGACAGAGCCATCGAAATCAGCAAGGCCTTCGAGGGCGGCGCGGATTTCGACAAGTTCGACCGTGTACGCGTTCCGAAAGTGTTCTATGCCGGAATGCTCGAATACGACGGAGATGCTCACATCCCCTCGAAATACCTTGTCTCTCCGCCCGAAATCAGCAACACCATGGGCGAATTCCTTGTCAAGAACGGCGTTCGTCAGTATGCGATAAGCGAAACTCAGAAGTACGGCCATGTGACATATTTCTGGAACGGCAACAGGAGCGGCAAGTTCAGCGAAACGCTCGAGGAATACGACGAAATACCCTCAGATATTGTCCCCTTTGAGCAGCGTCCCTGGATGAAGTGTGCGGAGATTGCCGATGTGCTTATCGAAAAGCTCAGAAGCGGCGAATTCGGCTTCCTGCGCGTCAACTTCCCGAACGGCGACATGGTCGGCCACACCGGCTCCTTTATCGCCGCAAAGATATCCATGGAAGCACTCGACCTCTGCCTTGCGCGGATACTCAGGGTTGTGGATGAGGTGAAGGGTGTCGCCATAATCACAGCCGACCACGGCAACTGCGATGAAATGTACGAGATCGACAAAAAGACCGGCAAGGTCAAGGTCGGCGCGGACGGAAAGCCCAAGGCAAAGACAAGCCACACGCTCAACCCCGTTCCCTGCTTCATTTACGATAATTACTATTCCGAAAACTACGATTTCGAGGAAGGCTCCTTCGGGCTTGCCGATATCGCGGCGACGGTAGTTACCATGTTGGGACTTGAACCCCCGAAGGTCTGGGAAAAACCCATGATCAAGCTGAAATAACGCAGCGAAAGGAGCAGAACAATGCTCACTTCCATACTGAATTCCGGCGCGGATATCAAAATCATCCTGCTTGAGTTGCTTCTGACGGTGCTTGCGATAGTACCGCCGCTCACCTTTCATGAATGGGCGCACGGCTTTATCGCATACAAGCTCGGTGACAGCACCGCAAAGGTGGACGGGCGGCTTTCGCTCAATCCGTTTGCGCATTTCGACCTGCTCGGCACGATATCTCTGCTGATTATCGGCTTCGGGTGGGCAAAGCCGGTGCCGATAAATACCCGCAATTTTCAAAACCCGCGCCGCGATTTCGCGCTGACGGCTCTTGCGGGGCCCGTTGCAAACTTCATTTACGGCATGGCGGCGATGTTTTTCTATGAGCTCTGGACCTTTATTGCCATAGCGGCAGGGTGGTCTTTATCCTCCGCCGTGTTCCTGTGCATTTCGATGTTTTTCGAATACACCGCTCTCATGAGCATCGGACTGGGGCTTTTCAACCTTATCCCGATACCGCCGCTTGACGGCTCCAACATTCTTATATGCCTGCTTCCCAACAGAGCGGCGGCGAAATATGCGCGCCTGCGCTACTATTCGCAGTATATCATTCTTGCGATAGGTATCCTCTCCTGGCTTCCCTACCCGTTCTCCGTAATACCCGAACTGATATTCTATCCGCTCGATATTGCAAGGAATTGGTTTATGCAGATATTCGCAAAAGCGGCGTACGGGCTGCTTTCGCTCGTGTTTTAAGCCATGGAACTGAACCTGAAAATCGAGCAGTACGAAGGCCCGCTCGACCTTCTGCTTGCTCTTATATCAAAACACAAAATCGATATTTTCGATATTCCGATTGCCGAAATATGCGAGCAATACACCGCCTATCTCGATGCTATGCGCAGCCTTGATATGGAAATTGCGGGCGAATTTCTCGTGATGGCGGCGGAGCTTATGCTGATCAAAAGCCGTATGCTGCTGCCGCGTCAGGAAAACGCGGAGGATCCGCGTGCGCCGCTCGTGGATGCACTGCTCGAACACCGCCGGGCACAGATAGCCGCGGAATTTCTGCGGCTGCAGAGCGCCGGGCATTTCGACACCTTCACAAAACCGCCCTCCGAACCGGAAAAGAGCGATTATTCCCGCAACCACGCGGTAGAGCTGCTTGCGGAAGCGTTTTCGCGCATTGCCGCGAGGATAACCCTGCGCGAGCCTGCGGCGGATCCGGAGCTTTTCAAAAAGATTGAGGAACGCTACTATTCCGTGGAGGAAAAGACGGTTGCGCTTATTTCAAAACTCGAGCAGATACACATTTGCCGGTTCGACACGCTTTTTGAGCGTGTCACCTCCCGCGGGGAGGCTGTCGCCGTATTTCTTGCACTGCTGGAGCTTGTACGCGACGGCGTTATAGATGTCGAGCGAAACGGCGATGATATCGAGCTTTCGCTCGGGGTGAACGCCGATTCATACGAAAGGACAGAACACGATGAGTATTAACAACGAAACTCCCGCCGCGCTCGAAGCGATACTTTTCGCCTGCGGCAGTCCCGTGCCTTTCGAACGCCTGTGCGAGATACTCTGTATCGATGCGGACGGACTGCGCACCGCCGCGGCAGTGCTTTCGGACAAATATTCCGATGACCGCAAAAGCGGCATAACGCTTATAACCATCGAAAATTCCTACCAGCTCTGCACAAAGGCGTATGTTGCCGATTATGTAAAAAAGGCTCTTGAAATGCGCAAGACGCCGCCGCTTTCAAAAGCGGCTTTGGAGGTGCTTGCCATTGTCGCATACAATCAGCCCGTGACAAGGTCTTTTATCGAAATGGTCCGCGGTGTGGACAGCTCTGCCATTGTCGCTTCGCTTTGCGAAAAGGGGCTTATAGCCGAGCGCGGAACGCTGGATGCACCCGGCAGACCGACGATATTCGGCACGACAGACGCATTCCTGCGCTGCTTCGGGCTGGAAAGCATTTCGGAGCTTCCGAAAGCCGAACTTGCCGTTGCAAACGAACAGTTATCCCTCGAACACGGCGAGGAAACGAATGAAAATACCGAAAAAGGAGCAGAATAATGAACAACGAAACTCCGCTTAAACAGCTTATAGACGCCGCGCTTTCGAAGATCGGCGACACAGTCGACATGAACACCGTTATCGGCGAGCCGATCGAGCTGCCCGGTGATGTCACGCTCATACCCATTTCCAAGGTCACCGTCGGTATCGTATCCGGCGGCAGCGATTTTGCGGGGAAATCCCCGCGCACCGACGGAAACGCCTATTTTGCGGGCGGAAACGGCGCCGGCGTTTCGATGACGCCGCTCGGCTTTATCGCAGTGGAGCAGGGCAAAGTGCGTGTTATAGAGCTGGGGAACATTCTCACCTACGATCCCCCGCGCGATCTTGTTAACCGCACGCTGGACGGCATCAACGGCATCATCGACAAAACTCCCTCCCTTGTTGAAAAGATAATCAATCTGTTCGGCGGGAAGGAAGCGGCGGAAGCAAAGGATGAGGATATCACCGAACACCTCCGCACGGAAGAAAGCAGTGAGGAATAATACATGAAATTCGCTTTTTTTGACACAAAACCCTATGATATACCCGCCTTTGAAGCGGAAGGAAAGCGCAACGGAATAGAATTTAAGTTCCTTGAAGCAAAGCTGAACGCCGATACGGCTTCGCTTGCCGAGGGGTGCGACGGTGTCTGCATATTCGTGAATGACACCGCGGATGCAAAGGTCATCGATATTCTTCATTCCATGGGTGTGCGGCTTATCGCGCTGCGCTGCGCGGGCTACAACAATGTCGATGTGCGCCACGCCTTCGGCAAAGTCCATGTGATTCATGTCCCGGCATATTCACCTTATGCCGTTGCCGAACACGCCATGGCACTGCTGCTCACCTCCATACGCCGCATACACAAGGCATTCATCCGCACGAGGGATTACAATTTCAGCCTTGTCGGGCTCACGGGATTCGAACTGCACGGCAAAACCGTCGGTATAATCGGCACTGGCAGAATCGGGCGCGTATTTGCCGATATCTGCCGCGGCTTCGGCATGAATATAATCGCATACGACAAATTCCCCGCAAAGGACAGCGGCATCGAATATGTCACGCTTGACGAGCTTTTTGCCAAAAGCGATATCATTTCGCTTCACTGCCCGCTCACGGACGAAACAAAACACATGATCGGCGCGGATGCGATATCCCGCATGAAGAAGGGTGTTGTCATCATCAATACCTCCCGAGGAGCGCTTATTGATGCGGAAGCCCTGCTTGAAGGCATAAAGGCGCGCAAGGTCGGCGCCGCTTGCCTGGATGTTTACGAGGAGGAAGCCGACATATTCTTCGAGGATCGCTCCGGGCATATTATCAACGATGACACGCTTGCGCGGCTCATTTCAATGCCGAACGTGATTGTCACCTCCCATCAGGCGTTCCTCACCTCCGAGGCACTTTCGAACATTGCCGCCACCTCCTGCGAGGATATGGTAGCCTTCTTCCGCGACGGATATTGCGCCAACGAGCTTTGCTACCGCTGCGGCAGAACAGAGGATTGCAAAAATACAAGGAAGAAATGCTTTTAAGCGTACAAAACAATGAAAAACTATGATGTTGCCGTCATCGGCGGCGGATTTTCGGGCTCTGCGGCGGCACTTGCCGCGGCAAGGAACGGTGCAAGCGTAATACTTATCGAGCGAATAAACGCGCTTGGCGGCGCACCTGCGACAATGTTTGTAAACCCCTTCATGCCCAATGAAACGGTTCTCGGCGACGATACCGAGATCACACAGCTTTCACAGGGGATATTCAAAGAACTTGTCGGCGAGCTTCGCGCCCACGGAGCGATGTTCCGAAACAGCTTCAACCAGGAATACCTCAAGCTCATACTCAACCGCAAAATGCGCGAAGCGGGCGTTGACTTGCTGTTCAACAGCTATTTTGTTTCGGCATCACGCACGGGCGACAGCATTACCGAAATAACCGTTGCGAACAAATCCGGGCTTGTCCGTGTGGGCGCAAAGGTATTTATCGACTGCACCGGCGATGCCGATGTCGCCTTTGCGGCGGGATTTCCCACAAGGCACGGCCGCCCGGGCGACGGGCTTTGCCAGCCGATGACATTGTGCTTCCTTATAGGCAATGTCGATGCGGCGACCTTCGACAGCGAGCTCCCGAATGTTGTCAAACTCTGGCTGGAGGAAAAGAAATCCGGAAATATCAAGAACCCGATGGACGGCATAATGCTGTTCCACACCTGCTTCCCGAATATAATTCAACTGAACGCGACACGCATCGTAAAGCACGATCCCGTGGATTGTTTCGATGTGACGGACGCGGATATCGAGGCGCGCGAGCAGATGTTCGAGCTGCTTGAATTTCTGCGCAAAAGGCTGCCCTCGTGTGCAAAGGCGGATATCCTTTCGAGCGCGGTGCAGACGGGTGTACGCGAAAGCCGCATGATCGACGGCGAATACACGATCACATCGGAAGAGCTTGTCGCCTGCACAAGGTTCCCGGATGCCATTGCCGCGGGCAATTACGATATCGACATACATAACCCGGAAGGCACCGGCACGAGCCATTATTTCTTTCCCAAGGGCGAATATTACACAATTCCCTACCGTGCGCTTATCCCGAAGGGCGCAAAAAACCTTCTTGTCGCGGGCAGATGCATTTCCGCCACGCACGAAGCACAGGCATCCGTACGCATAATGCCCATTGTATGTACGCTGGGCGAGGCGGCGGGCACCGCGGCGGCAATATCCGTTGCAAGTGGGCTTCCCGTTGCGGAGATAAACACCGGGCATCTGCGCGAAACTCTCAAAGCGCAGGGCGCATTTCTCGGCTGCTGAACACGGCACGGCGCGAAATTATTGACAAAATCCGTTTTTATGGTATAATCCCCCAAAAGAACAGCGGCTTTTGCCGCAAGTCGAAGGGGGATTTTATCATGTTTTTTAGCAACATCGGCAAAAAGATCAAGCTGCTTGTAAAGACCGTATTTTGGGTGGGTGTCGCTATTTCAGCCATCGCCGCGATAGTGCATTTCGTGCTTGCAGTCCTGCCCCAATACCGCCCGTTTTCGAAGGAATTTGCGATAATCGGTATAGAATGTCTGATCGGAGGACCAATCGCAATGTGGATCATCTGCGCACTTTTATATGCATACGGTGAGCTTGTCGACAATACCTCAGAGATAAAAGACAGGCTTTCGAAAATGCAGGAAACCGATTTCAGATAAGCCTTTATATGGCAAAAAAGGAACCCGCACGGGGTTCCTTTTTTCTTTTGCGTTTTTCTTACGAATTCGGGTTTACATATCGAGAAAGCCTTCAAGTATCTGCTCTTCGGCTTCCTCTTCCGTCAGACCGAGTGTCATCAGCTTGATAAGCTGTTCGCCGGCGATACGGCCGATAGCCGCCTCATGCGTGAGGCTTGCAAAGGTATGCTTTGCCTCAATGGCGGGCGAGGAGGTTATCCGTGCGCTGTCCATCAATATGGAATCGCAGCGAACATAGCCGAAGCATTTGTTCGCGCCGATGACGATGGGTCGGAATTCCTGAGCGGAAGAATCTCTTGCAACAGAACGAGAAGTGACCTTGCCGGTAGAGTTTTCGCCCGAAAGGGTGACGGTCATATCCGATTCGGCGTGCTGTGAACCGTGTGTCATCAGCTTTTCATTGATAATAACGGAGGCGTTTTTGCCCACATCGACGCTTGTACGGCGAACTGTCGAATCCACGCCGCGGATCTGTGTCGTATCGAGCTGCATGACCGAGCCTTCGCCGATATATGCAACGGTGTCAGGATTCATGATACGGGCGCCGTTGCCGTCGCCCTCTCCGTAATGCCGCTCGACATAGCGCACAACGGAATTTTTGCCGATATAGAAGGTGTGGACACCGTCGTGCCGCGCCTCCTCACCGCCGCAGTTATGTATCCCGCAGCCGGCGATAATATCCACATCGCAATCGTCGCCGATGTAAAAATCGTTGTAAACGACCTCGCTGTAACCTGTTTTGGTAAGAATAACGGGTATATAGACCTTCTCGCCTTTGGTTCCGCTGCGGATGTTTATGTCTATGCCGGATTTGTCGGTTTTGGAGGTTATCACTATGTTTTCGGTGGAGAATCTTCCCGCCGCGGTGCCGTCCTTGCGGATATTGAATGCCCCCGTAGGGAGCTTGTCTATAAGTGCGATTTCCTTCAAAAGCCCGAAATCGCTTTTCTGCAATACTTCCATGCCGCTTTACCTGCCGTTTCTCATATATTCGCATCCGCCGCCCAAAAGGCCCGGAAGTATTTCGTCCCGCGCCCCGCGGGAAACGATCTCGCCGCCGCGGAGAACGGCTATCTCATCCGCAAGTGCCATAATGCGTTCCTGGTGCGAAATGATGATTATCGTCGCATCGGTGTCCCTATGAAGTGCGGAAAAGGTTTCCGTCAGCTTTGCAAACGACCAAAGGTCGATGCCCGCCTCGGGTTCGTCGAATATCATCAATTTTGAATCCCGCGCAAGCACGGTCGCTATCTCGATACGCTTCATTTCGCCGCCTGAAAGCGAGCTGTCCGCATCGCGATCGACATAGTCGGCGGCGCAAAGCCCGACCTTGTTCAGATAGGAGCAGCAATCCATACGCGAAAGTTCACGCCCCGCGGCAATGGAGAGCAGCTTGCCGATGCGCATTCCGGTGAAGCGCGGCGGCTGCTGAAAGCCGTAGCTTACGCCGACGCGGGCACGCTCGGTCACGGACATGGCGGTTATATCCGTACCGTTCCAGCAGATGCTGCCGGATGTCGGCGTAACGATACCGGTTATTGCTTTTGCCAGCGTTGTCTTGCCGCCGCCGTTGGGGCCGGTAAGCACCAGAAAGCTCCCGTTTTCGACATTCAGAGAAATACTTTTAAGTATCTCGTTCCGCTCACCGCCATCCTCGGCAGTGAAGCAAAGATCCTTTATTTCAAGCATTTTTAATTCCTTTCGGGTTTATGCGTATATATTATATGTGCCCAGAACATGGCGTTTCATAAGCAGATAGTCGATGGAATCGATCTTTTCCCTTCCCGTGACGGCGGCTGCGAGCCGCTGCATGGGCGAAAGACTTACGGTGCCGAGCACATATCGTTTCAGAAGAAGATAATCGACAGAATCGACCTTCCCGCTGCCGTCGATATCGCCGAGCAGCACGACCGTATATTTTGCACTGCCGTTTGAAAGAACTGCACCCGTGGGTACGATTCCTTCAATCTCCGTACCGGACACCGTAACGGATGAGCCATACAAATGCTTTTCCAGTTCGGCAGCCGTGATCGGCGCAACGACGGCGCAGCTTTCGCCGCCGGCAACAACAACCTTCGCAACGGAGGCAAGCGTATCCGCCGTGCGGCGGTCGTGCAGCATTACCGTGAGCGCGGATTTCACATCGCCCGCAAGGACATCCCTTACGGTACTGTCCTCAACGGCGGAAACACCGTTTGCAAGCGCATAAAACTTTTTGCACACCTCTGCTGCGGCTGCCGTATCAAGGCTTTCCTCCGCGCTGCGTGCAAGCGCTTCGAGCGTGTTCTTTTCTTCGCTTTCGATCTTCCCCGCGGCAAGTGCATTATCGAGCCGCAACCCGAACCGCACTAAGTTTGCACCGGCAGTTTCGCGGGTATCGAGCATCGGCGGAAGCGATTGCGTGGCATAAATCGAATCGGTGAACAGTTCCGGACAGCCCTTGGAAAAATACTGCTGCGCCTGGAAGTGAACGACACCCATACACCCTGCCTGCGCCATCTCGTATGTCTGGCGCATGATCGTCTGCGGGTCGGAGGAGAATATCCCAAGCCCCGGTACAACGGCACATCCGTCGCCCGCGGCTTCGACATATTGCTTCATCAAAGCGGTATATCCATCGCCGTATGCCATTGGGTGAATCAAGTCGAGATAACCCCTTTTGAGCCATTCAAAGGCATCGAGATATACCGTGTTCATCGCGAAATCTATCTCCGGCGCGACATCCGCCGTCAAAAGCACCCCGGGAGCGACGGTATCGACCAAAGCGCGCATACGCGCCACAAACGAGGTGATGAGCGACCTGCGGTACACGACAAAATCCTTCCAATACGAAGCATTTGTGTTATAGGTTATTTTGAAATTTGCATATTGAGGATATGCCTTTTTGAAGCCGCTTATCGTTGCCGCATCGTAACCGAAATCGTTCCCGCCGGAGCTTTCACGATAGCGGATATAATCGAGCTGGAAGCCATCTATATCGTAATTTTCGAGAATATACCGATAGTTTTTCGCAAGCGCATCACAAACCTCCGGCAAAGCGGGGTTGAGGTATGTCATCCCGGTCGTTTCGCCCTCGTAAAGGTTCAGACCTTTGTTGGAAACCGTCATCCATTCCGGATGGAGCCCGGCAAGACTCTTTTTGAAGTTTTTGGAGTTGGAGCTGCCGGAATAGAACACCGGCATCCACACATGAAGTTCCATGCCGTATTTATGGCAGGCATCGACATAGGCTTTCAGCACATCAAAGCCGCCGAAGATCGGGTTTTGGGAAAGTTCGCTCCATGCGGGCGGATTATATATCACGGTGCAATCGTAAAAGGTTTCGACGGATATCATATTTATGCCGCTGTCGAAGCACTGCTTTACATATTCCTCCACCTCGCGCACACTCTTTTGCGTGGGGCGAATCCACACTCCGCGGTATTCGGATGCTTTCTGCTCGCGGAAAAGTGTTGCTATGCGCTTGTATTCCGCGGTGAGCGCTTCGTATTCGGAAACATTTTTATCCGAAGCGGGGGCAAGAGCAGAATATTTTGCCTCCGCGGCGGACAGAGCGGGAGCTGCCTGCGCGGAAACGACGGCTAGCGACTCCTCCGCCGCGGTTTTCGCCGCCAAAGCGTTGTTGCGTGCGTGTTCGAGTGCAATCTTGTAGGTGCCGCCATCACAAATGAATGTCACCGTTTTTGCGGCGGTATCATACGAGGCACGCATCCCGACAACGATATTGTTTTTTATCCAGTCCTTCTTTTTTCCGTGGCCGCTTGCGACAAAGCCTCCGCTCGGTATGGCATTGTCGTTGCCGCCGACGGAAATGACGATTCCGTCCTCCACAACGGCTTCACAGCCCCATTCGTTTGTTCCGGTCGTCGCGCCCTTTTCGGAGGTATAGATTATCAGCTTGTTTTCGCCGCGGTATTCGTTGATCGCGTTGTACTCGGTCTTATACACCGCGGGGGTTATTTCCGCGCCCGCCGGAAGGCAAAGCGCGGATATCAACATGATAAGTACAAGAGCAAGCGAAACAGGACGCTTATTTTTCATTTTTGCCGTCCTTTTTTCTGCGGCGCAGAAGAACAACGGCGGCGGCGCAGACTGCCGCTGCTGCAGCAATCGCGCATATCGCCTTTATCAGAGTTCCGCTTCCCGAAGATGAAGCATCATCCGCGGAAGCATCCGCATCGGGCTGCTCCGAAGCCGCAACCGGCTCCGAGGATTCCTCCGGCACGGAAGGAACATCGGGCGTGTCCGGAAGCTCGGGAAGCTCGATATCCTTATTCATGACGGTATATATCTTGGTGAAGCGGTCGATATCCTTCATTACCGCGGCACGCGCAAGATCGGTCATATCCGAATCCGTAACAAGCTTCAAAAGCGTGGCATAGGATGTCGAATCAAAGCTCTTTTCCGTCACGGTTTCGGCAAGCGCGGATATTGCGCCGATGATTGCCGATGCGCTGTCGCTGCCGACCGCGCCCGCGGGCAGAATGACATTTTCGATACGTTCTCTGCCGTAATCGAGTATCGCCTTTGCGGCGGCAACCGTATTCGATGTCGGCGTTATCGCCTTGCGGAAGAAAACACCGTTTGCGAGATATTCGCCGGTATTTTTGGAAAGAAACGCGCTCGATTCGAAATAACATTCGCCGTCATCCCCGGAAGAAGCAAGCGCACGGTAATCCTCGGTCTGACACTGCATATCCTCGGGGGCAAGCTCCTCTGTGAATATGCCCATACCGACAACAACATAAGCCTTTCCGTCGGCTTTTTCGAGCTGCTTTGCAACGGCATCGGTATAGCCGTAGCCGTACGCCATCGGGAAGAGCATATCGAGCCAGCCGTTTTCGAGCCAGGTGATATAATCCTGATAAAGGCCGTTCTTCGCGACGGTCGGATCCGGCCCGACATCGGCGGAGAGAAGCACATCAGGGCGGACCTCATCCACAAGCTTGCGCACGCGCATTACAAATTCGGTAACCTTGTCGCAGCGGAACTGCACCCAATCATTCCAATAAGACGCGGTCTTATCATATTTCGGGCGCACGCCGTACTTTTCCTCAAAGGCATCGAGCGCGCCCTTGTTGTAGCCGAGGTCATAGGTTCCGCCGCTTTCGAAATAGCGGATATAATCGAGCTGGAAGCCGTCAATATCATACTTTTCGAGGATATAGCGATAATTGGAAAGCAGGAATTCGCAGACCTCTTCGTTGGAGGGGTCGAGCATCATGAAGCCCTGTGTCGCTTCCTTGGAGCCGTCACTAGAAATCGAAAGCCATTCCGGCTTCCTTCTGCCGACGCTGAGATAAGCGTTCGAGCTGTTTTCGTTGCCGCAATAGAATATCGGCAGCCAGAGATGAAGCTCCATCCCGCGCTTGTGGCAGGATTCAAGGTAAGCCGCAAGCACATCAAACCCGTTGAACTTCGGGTTCTGTACAAACAGGCTGCCCTTCGGCATCGGCATGATAAAGGTGCAGTCGTATATCGTTTCGATACAGAGCATGTTTATGCCGTTATTGTAAAGCGTTTCGACATATTCGTCGACTTCGGCAGCCGTCTTCTGCGTGGGGCGTATCCACACGCCACGGTATTCCACCGTGCGGCTTTCGGAAAGCGAAAGTTCGCATATCGCGATATCTTCGCGGAACTTTGCACATTCGGAGGCAAATTTTTCGCCGTCTCCGCCGCGGGCAAGCTCGGCTTTGAGCGCCGCAAAGCGCGATTCGATGTCATTCACCGCTTTTTCGACCGCCTGTACATCAATATTCAGAAACTGTTCCTTTGCATTTGTCAGGCGTGCGTCGAGCTCGGAAATGAGCGTTTCGTATTCATACTGCGCTGCTTCCGCATCGTATGTGAATGTCACCTTGCCATCCGCATCCGAAACGGTGACCTTCATACCCAGCTTTATATAAGCTTTGAGCCAATCGGCATTCTTGCCGTGGCCGCTGACGACAAAGCTGCCCGCCGCGGTGGGAACAAGGCTGTTGTTCCCGCCCATCGCGGTGACGATACCGCCCGTGACGGTCACTTCGTAGCCCCAGTTGTTTGTTGCCGTGTTGGTTCCGGCTTTGTCGAAAATTATCACATTGTCGGTATAACGCGTGGTATTTTTGCCGTGGAAATCAAGCGACAGAGTGTAAAATTCGCTTTTTTTGATCGGTTCGTCCGAAACGGTTATCATAAGTCCCTCACCAACTTCCACATAATCTCCGACCTTGATATTTTCTTCCAGCCACTTGCCGGGCTGTTTGCCGCCTTCCTCCTCGTTGTGGCCGGAAAGCACAAATCCGTTTTCGGGAATAGCCATGTTTCCATTTCCTACAGCGGTACATACCCCGTCGGAAACTGCGACCTCATAGCCCCATTCGTTGGTGCCGGTCGTCTTTCCGTGCGCCGGAGTATATACGATAAGCTCGCCGCTTCCGCGGCCGGCATCCTTCTTATCCGCCTGTATGGAAACGACCTTTGCGCCCGCGGTGAGAACACATGCGGGCACAATGCAGCTTAGCAGCATAACAAAACATAGCGCAAATGCAGTTTTTTTCATGAATGTCTGCCTTTCTTTTCGTTATCGGTTCAGCGTGGTAATATCAAACGTGCCGAGCACATGGCGTTTGAGGTAAAGGTAATCGGTTGCGCCGGCAGTCGCGGCACCGGATATCCGCGCGGCCTCCGCCGCAGCGGGCGAAAGGCTTGCCGTGCCGAGCACATAGCGTTTGAGGTAAAGATAGTCTGTTGCGTTTATATCGCCGTCGCAATTCAGATCGCCGACAACGGCAAGCGTGAGCACGGTGCTCACATCACCGCAGGAAATGCCGAACTTTGCGCCGGTCTTGATTTTGCCTTCAATGGTAACGTCCGCACCGGCAAACATCGCGGCAATGCCTGCCTCGTCCGTACCGATATCCACGCGGAGTATCCCGTCCGAAACGGTGCTTTCGGCGCGGCAGAGACGGCGTGCGTTGTCCAGCCGTTCCGCGGCTCTGCGGATATTTGCGGCATTGGCGGAAATACCGTTCATTGCCGCCGAAACGGCGGAATATTCATCCCTGCCGAGAATATAGCCGAGCGCATATTCCCGCGCGGCATCCGCAAGTGCCTTGCCGCTTTCGCCGCCGTCCTTTTCCGCAACACGCGCAAGCTCGGTCGCGGCGTTCGCCACGGATGTGCGCGACAGCATGGGCGCGGGGGCGACTTTTTTATAAGTGCCGTTTTGGATATAATCCTCGCGGAATTTGGCGGTGAAGGCGTTGCCCTCGAATACCGCCGCGCCGTAACAGCCGAAATGATTCACGGCCCAGAGCTGCGAATAACATTCGTAGGAATCGAGTTCGCCCTCAAAGGCGCCGATCCCGGGAACCACCGCGCATTTGCCGGCGGCAGCCTCGATGTACGGTGCGCAATATGCTTCCGGAGCGCCGAGCCCGTATGTCATCGGGTGAACGATATCCAGCCATCCGTTGCGGATCCAGGTAAGTACATCCTGATACATACAGTAGGGCGCGGTGGAGCTGTCCATCGCGGCATCTGCGGAAAGCAGCAGAGAGGGGCGCACACGGTCGACAAGTTCGCGCACCTGCCCGACAAAATCGGTCACATACCCGGCGCGGATATTGCACCAATCCTCCCACCATTCAGCATCCGGATCGAATTCCGGTGCAAAGCCATGCTTTGCGGTGAATTTATCGTAGGCGGCGCTGAAATAGCCCCAATCGTCATAGTACCCGTAATCCGGATAGCGTATGTAGTCGAGCTGAAGCGCATCGACATCGTATTTCTTGATAAAGTATTCGAAAAGCTCGAGCAGGAGCCTTGTCGTTTCGGGGTTGGAGGGATCAAGGAAAACATTGTAGTCTCCGGGGGCATCCGGCACCACATTGCCGTTCTGATTTTTCAGGAACAGCTCCGGGCGGGTCTTATAAAGCCCGTTCTCGTTGGTGGAATAACCGTCGTGGAATACCGTCATCCAGGCGTGAAGCTCCATGCCGCGCTTGTGACATTCCTCGATATATGCGGCAAGCACATCAAAGCCGCCGAATTCCTCGTTCTTAGTGAACACGCTGCCCTCCGGCAGGTCAAAGATATAGCCCGTATCGTAATGTGTTTCGAGCATTATGGCATTCGCGCCGAGCTTGTAGAGCTTTTCCACATATTCGGCAACGGCGGCGCGTGTCTTCTGTGAGGGGCGAACCCACACGGCACGGTATTCGCTGCTCTCGCTGCCGCAGCCAAGCGTGCGCAGACGGGAGATATCCTCCACGATCTTTTCACGCACGGAAAGAAATTCGGCTTCCGTACCGGTCTTGATAAGCTCCTCGGCAGAATCAATAGCGGTTGTGATCTTGTTGTATAACTCGGTGCAGGCGGCAAAATCGATATCGCGCGAGTCCGTTTCGGAAGCTTCGGCTAACTTATATGCTTTGTCCGCGATATCGCTGTCGGCGTAAAGCATACTTTCGGCATCGTATACGATGCTGACGGTTTTGTCATCGGCATTGAATTTCGCCTTCATGCCGACACGGAGCTTCGTGAGCACCGCTTCCGCGCCGGCGCCTTTTCCGCTGATGATAAAGCCATTCGAGGGTATTGCATTGCAGTAATCGGAAATATTCACAATTATGCCGTCACCCGAAACTGCCGCCTCCTGCATACCGTATACGGTGCCGGCGGAGGGTCTGGCGTAGCGGCCGTTGAAAACGGTTATTTCTCCGTCGAGCGGGGTACGGTTGACACCGTCCGCATTCAAAGTAAAGGAATAAAAGGGCGAAACGGGTTCATCGCTCACAAAGAGCATCTCGACACCTTCCAGCGCGCGTGCATAACGGCCCGCGCGGCAATGCGCACGAACCCAGTCCGCGCCGTCGCCGTGACCGGAGATGACAAATCCGCCCTCCGGGACGGTATTGTCGTTTCCGCCGACGGATATTATGCGCCCGTCGCTGCCGACGATCGCTTCGATACCCCATTGGTTGGTTCCCGTCTTTTCGCCCGAGGCGGTATAGACGATCACACTGTCTGCCGTGCGGGTCGTGTTGAACCCGGTTACGGTCGTGCTTTCGACGCCGGCGGCGGCGGAAACGCCGATGATTGCGAGCGGCAGAAGCATCAGAAATGCGAGAACTGACGAAAGACACCTTTTCATGTTTTTTGCTCCTTTGTTTTTTTTTACAAGCGGGAGTTATGTATGATCAGACATTAAAGCGGAAGAGGACGACATCGCCGTCGTTCATGACATAATCCTTGCCTTCACTGCGGACAAGCCCTGCCTCCTTGCAGGCGGCAAGCGAACCCTTTTCGATAAGCGCCTCATAGGGCACGACTTCCGCGCGGATGAAGCCGCGCTCGAAATCGGTATGTATCTTTCCCGCCGCGCCGGGGGCTTTCGTGCCGCGCTTTATCGTCCATGCGCGGACCTCCGGCTCGCCCGCCGTAAGGAAGGAAATAAGCCCGAGCAGCGAATAGGATGCCTTTATGAGCTTTGCAAGACCGGTTTCGGAAACGCCGATATCGGCAAGGTATGCTTTCTGTTCCTCCTCGTCAAGCTCGCCGAGCTCGGCTTCGGTTTCGGCACAAACGGCGATAATTTCGGCGTTTTCACCCTCAATCGCCTTGCTCAATGCGACATAATACGGGTTTTCTTCAAGCGGGCGTGCAAGCTCTTCCTCCGCAATGTTGGCGCAGTATATGACCGGCTTGCCGGAAAGCAACGGCACCGCCGCAAGAGCGGCCGCTTCATCCTTTTCAAGCGGGATATTCCTTGCGGGCACCCCGCGTGAAAGCTCGGCATAGACCTTTTTCAGTGTTTCGGCATCGGCAAGTGCCGATTTATCGCCCTTGCCCTGCTTTGTCAGCCTGTCGATCTGCCTTTCGAGCATTTCCATATCCGAAAGTATCAGTTCGGTGTTGATCGTATCGACATCGCGCGCCGGATCGACGGAATCCTCCACATGGATTATTTTGCTTCCGCCGAAGCACCGAACAACATGGACAATGGCATCGACCTCGCGGATGTGCGAAAGGAACTTGTTTCCGAGCCCTTCACCATGCGATGCGCCCTTTACCAGCCCCGCGATATCCACAAATTCGACAGTTGCATGGGTGACCTTCTTCGGGTGGTAAAGCTCCGCAAGGCGGTCGAGCCGTTCATCCGGAACGGGAACGACACCGACATTCGGGTCGATGGTGCAGAAGGCATAATTCGCGCTTTCCGCACCCGCCTTCGTAAGCGCGTTGAAAAGCGTGCTTTTGCCCACGTTGGGCAAACCTACGATACCTAATTTCATAAAATTATCCCTGCCGGGCAAAAACGCCCGACTTCCTTTTTTATAATATATCATGTAATTATACCATGCGGCGGGCGCTTATGCAATATATAATTTCCCGTAACATTTGTGTGGCGGTTATTTTAACAAAAATTTCATCACGGTAAAAAAATCGTTGACAGTGACGAATTTTTATGGTATTTTTAAGGTAAAGTTGTATACTGAAATTGAAATCAGATTGTGAAGACAAAAAACGCATCGTTTTTTCCGCCCCAAACGAAAGGAACTGAAAAATGCCGACTAAAATTCTTGTTGTCGATGACGATCCCAACATCACCGATCTTCTGAAAATGTATCTTGAAAAAGAAGGTTACGAAGTGAAAACCGCAGCCGACGGGCACGAGAGTCTTACCACCTTCAAAATGTACGAGCCGGATCTTGTCCTGCTCGACGTAATGCTGCCCAAGAAGGACGGTCTGCAGGTCTGCCGCGAGATACGCGATCACTCCTCAAAGCCGATCATTCTTATCTCCGCAAAGGGCGAAACCTTCGACAAGGTCCTCGGTCTTGAGCTCGGCGCAGACGATTACATTGTCAAGCCGCTCGACATGAAGGAAGTATCTGCCCGCATCAAGGCGGTTCTCCGCCGCTATGCGAATCACGAAACCTCCGACGGCGAGATTATCAAGTTTGACAATCTCGAAATTTCGCTTCAGAAATATGAGCTTCGCGTCAATGGCGAGATAATCGATATTCCTCCCAAGGAACTCGAGCTCATCTATTTCCTCGCTTCCAACTACAACCATGTCTTCACCAGAGATCAGCTTCTTGACAAGGTCTGGGGCTTTGATTATCTCGGCAACAGCCGCACGGTCGATGTTCACATCAAGCGTCTGCGCGAAAAGCTCAAAGGCGCTTCCACCGCATGGCTTCTCAGAACGATCTGGGGCGTCGGCTACAAGTTCGAAGTACACGGCGAAAACTGATCGGAACCGCTTAAAAGCCGCAAGGCAGGAGCATTTGCCCCTGCCTTGTTTTTTCTGTCACGGTTACGGAAGGAACGAAAAAACCCGCGTATGAAAAAGGCTTGACAAACATACCCCAACGGGTGTATCATCAAGCATGAGCTTCGGGGCGGGGCGTAAATCCCCACCGGCGGTAAAGTCCGCGAAGAGCCGCGCATCAAGCGCACGGCTCCCGATCCGGTGTGATTCCGGAACCGACCGTTAAAGTCGGGATGCAAGAAGCGTTTTGCAACAATTTGCAATAAACAATAGGAACGCCCCGCCTGTTGCGGGGCGTTATTTTGTTTTTTCGGGAGGCAGTATATGAAAAAGCATATCAAAATGCGCAAAACCCTTTATTCCATCGCGCTTTGCGCCGTTCTCGCGGGGATATCCGTGCTTTTACAGCTTATCGAATTTCCGGTTGCGTTCCTTATACCGGAATTTGTCAAGTTCGATATTTCCGATCTGCCCGCGCTTATTGCCTCATACGGGCTCGGACCGCTGTGGGGCGCAGCGGTGTGCCTTGTAAAAAACCTTATCCACCTGCCCTTCGGCTCCACCGGCGGCGTCGGTGAGCTTGCAAATCTTCTTATCGGCATAGCCTTCACCGTTCCCGCAGGGGTGATATACCGCAAACTGCACTCCCGCCGCGGAGCATTTATCGGCGGCATAACGGGGAGCGCGGTCGCGGCAGCCGTTGGATTTCCGGTCAATCTCTTTATCGCCTATCCGTTTTACGAGCGTTTTCTGCCGATAGAAGCCATACTTTCGGCATACGGCGCAATCGCAGGGCGGGATCTGACACTTGTGCAGGCGCTTCTTATATTCAATCTGCCCTTCACATTCGTGCGGCTGCTGATCACGCTGCTTGTCGCAATGGCGGTATATAAGAGCATATCGCCCGTTCTTCACCGCCATTCACGGTAATCCGCGCCGAAAACGGCTTTACAAAAGCAAAAGGATATGCTAAAATACGCATATCCTTTCAAAAGAGGTCTTGTATAATGAAAGATGTTCAGATAAGAAGAGTTGAAGTCGGAATAATGCCGACAAACTGCTATATAATCAAGCCGGGTGAAAGCCGCGATGCCATCGTTATCGACCCGGGCGACGAGCTGACGGTGATCCAGGATGCGCTCCACCGCATGGATGCGGTATGCCGCCTGATACTGCTCACGCACGGGCATTTCGACCATATACTCGCCGTGGGCGACCTGCGCGGAAGCAAGGTTCCCGTCGCGATACACGAGCGGGATGCAGGTATGCTTACCGAACGGGATATTTTCAGCTCCATGATCAAATACGATCCGCGCCCCTTCGAGCCCGCGGAATTCACCTTCAAAAAGGAAGGTGCCTACACCGCCGCGGGAATGGAATTTTATGTTATTCCCACGCCCGGGCACACTCCGGGAAGCGTGTGCTATATCTTCGACGGAATGATGTTTACCGGCGATACCCTGTTCAAGGGCAGCATCGGAACGACGGATTTCGGCGGAGATGAAGAAGCGCTCACAAAATCTCTGCGAGCGCTTTACGATCTTCCCGGTGATTATACCGTATACCCCGGGCACGGAAGCCCGACGACTCTTTCGGATGAAAGGCAGACTAACCCCTACCTCACACGCTTTGCGAAGAAATGATTATTCCCCGTCTTCAAGCGCTTTTATATCCGTCGCGTAGCAATAACGCGCACCGGTGAGCTTGCCGAAGATATATTTGTTTGTTGCCGATTCGCACATAACATACAGTCTGCCGTTCACGACAACAATCTCCTCCGACATCGGGGCGATCTTTGTATCGCCGACAGGTGTATCCAAAACATAAAGCTTTGCCGTCTGGCCGAGAACCGAAAGTGTTCCGCCGTCGGCAGGGCTTTTTTTATCGTATGTACAGATGTGCGAAAATGCGACGGCATAGGAGGTGGAAAGGTATATCCTGTCCTCCGTCACGGCCATGCCCTGCACCAGTCCGCGCACGGAATAGACCTCGCTTATCTTCTGAGAAACGCCGTAGGGAGCGCTTTCGTCTGCTTCAAAAGCCACGATGAGCGCGGGATTTTCGTCACCGGAGGCGGTCTTTATTTTGTGACTGTCGAGCGTTTTGTAATTCTGCTCGCGGTAGAACTCGCCGACAAACACCTTGCCGTCCGCAACGGTGACAAACGCTGGAGAGATATAATCGTTTTCGGAAACGAGCGTGGAAAAGCTTCCGATGCTCTTTACGCTGCCGCCGTCGGAGGCGGAATTTATATCCGAAAGCAGGTAAACATACAGGCATTTATCGCTGCCGTCGGCAACATATACATATTTGCCGTTCACGGCAACACCGCCTGCGTGCCCGGTGTAATCGCTGCCGTCCTCCTTTTGCAGAAGGAGCTTTTTTTCGGTTTCGTTCTTTTTCTCATCCACAACGAACAGCTTTGAAGCGGTGCCGTCCGTCATATATCCGCAGACAAGGAATTTTCCGTCCGTATATTCCAGCCCCTGAAGGACAGATCCGTCCGATGTTCCGGGGATAAGGAAGGATTTTTCCGAATTGCGGTAATATCCCGCCACCGGAAGCCTGAAATAGGCGCGTATGCCGAGAAGGAGCAGGCATATAACGGCAACGATGATGATAACGATCTTTAATGCTTTCTTGCTTTTTGTCTTTTCCATTTTCATCTTCCCTCGATATAAGCTATCGCCGCGAGTGCGGCGGTCGCGCCGTCGGAGGCGGCGGTCACGATCTGACGGATTCTCTTTGTGCGGCAGTCGCCTGCAACAAAGACACCGTTCCCGCCGGTAAGGCATCTTTCATCCGAAATGATGTATCCGTATTTATCGGTTTCGGCAACACCCTGTGCGACTTTTGTATCCGGTGCAAGTCCGATGGCAACAAAAACGCCATCGGTGAAAAGCGTTTCGCTGTTCCCGTCGGAAAGGCGTATCTCGGTGCCGACGGGGTGTCCCTCCTCTTCCGGAGGTATAAAGCCGGTCACGGCAGCGCCGAATATGCAGTGCACATTGGATTTTGCGGTAAGCGCCTGCACAAGGCGCGCTTCGCCCGTGAAGGCTTCGAGATTTTGAACGACGGTGACGCTTTCGCATATTTCGGAAAGCAGCAAAGCTTCCTGCAAGGCGGAATTCCCGCCGCCGACAACCACAACGCTCTTTCCGGAGTAAAATGCGCCGTCGCACACCGCGCAGAAGGATATGCCGTTACCGACAAGCTCCTTTTCGCCGGGGACGGAAAGCAGCCTGTGCTTTGCGCCGGTGGCGATAATGACGGCACGCGCATCGTATTCGCCGCAATCGGTCTTGACTGTCTTTGTTCCGTCCGGATTCACGGTCACGGACAAAGCCTCCTCCAGCTCGGTTTCGGCGCCCTGAGAGAGCGCCTGTTCCACCATTTTGTCGGCAAGCTCTGTCCCGGAGATCGAAACTTCACCGGGGAAGTTTTCGATCTTGGGTGAAAATGTCATCTGCCCGCCAAATCCGTTCTTTTCAAGCAGAAGCACGGTTTTGTCCGCACGGCGGGCGTACACGGCGGCGGCGAGCCCCGCAGGGCCCGCACCGATGATTATAATATCCTTCATTTTTACTGACCGATATACTTTTTGATATTGGAAACGTTGACGATCTTTTCAACACCGTTTTCGCCTTTGACGACAAGCGTCGGTGCCTGCTTGAGCCCGAGGCTTTCGGCAAACTCGCGCTCATCCTCGACATACACCTTGCGGTAGCCTATGCCCGCTTTATCGAGCAGGGATGCGGCAATGCGGCAGTTGGGGCAGGTCTTTGTCGCGAAAAGCACGGGAACATCAAAGCCCTCTCCGTTGCTTTCGGGTGCGGCTTCCGCCTGCGCACGCAGCTTGGAAATATCGCTGTAAACGCGGGTCTTGTTGATAACGTCGTAGGTCTTTCTGTCTTTGTATTCCTGAGTTTTACCGTCGTTCCAATTCTGAACGGGGCGGTAATAGCCGGTTATGCGGCTGTAAACCTCCGCCTTGCCGCCGCATTCGGGGCAGACAAAGTGTTCACCCGCGATATAGCCGTGGTTTTTGCACACGGAATAGGTCGGGGATATCGTGTAGTAGGGCAGCTTGTGGTTTTCGGCGATCTTGCGGACAAGCGTTGCGGCAGCCTTCCAATCCGGGAGCTTTTCGCCGAGGAAGGCGTGGAACACCGTACCGGAGGTATAAAGCGTTTGTATATCGTCCTGAACGGCAAGTGCTTCGAAGATATCGTCGGTGTAACCAACGGGAAGGTTGGAGGAATTCGTGTAATAGGGAGTGCCGTTTTCGTTTGCGGTGATGATGCCGGGGTAACGCTCGACATCGTGCTTTGCAAGGCGGTATGATGTGGATTCGGCGGGTGTCGCTTCGAGGTTGTAAAGGTCGCCGTACATTTCCTGGTAATCCGAAAGTCTGCCGCGCATATGGTTGAGCACGCGTTTGGTGAATTCTTGGGTTTCGGTGTGTGTCATGTCTTTGCCGATCCATTTCGCGTTCAGACCCGCTTCATTCATGCCGACAAGCCCTATCGTGGAGAAGTGATTGTCAAAGGTGCCGAGGTAGCGCTTTGTGTAGGGGTAAAGTCCTTCATTGAGCAGGTTGGTGATGATGGTGCGCTTGATTTTGAGAGAACGCGCCGAGATATCCATCATGTGGTCGAGCCGCTTCATGAAATCGCCCTCATCGACGGAAAGGTAAGCAAGGCGCGGC
Source organism: bacterium (assembly GCA_963661975.1). Taxonomy (GTDB): domain Bacteria; phylum Bacillota; class Clostridia; order Oscillospirales; family CAG-382; genus Coliplasma. Next base: position 92,308 of record CAVLDN010000002.1, on the reverse strand, counting down.
ATATTGATGGTAACAACACCGACACTGCCGGTGCTTTCGCCGCTGCCGAAGAAGCCGCCGGATTTCTTGCGCAGTTCACGCAGGTCGAGGCGCAGGCGGCAGCACATTGAGCGAACATCGCTCGGTTCCATATCGCTGTTGATGTAATTGGAGAAGTAGGGGGTGCCGTATTTACTCGTAAGCTCGAAGAGCAGACGGTTGTTTTCGGTATCCGACCAATCGAAATCGCGGGTGATGGAATAGGTGGGGATCGGGTACTGGAAGCCTCTGCCGTTGGCATCGCCCTCGATCATGATCTCGATGAACGCCTTGTTCACCATATCCATTTCCTTCTGGCAGTCCTTATACTTATAGGGCATTTCCTTGCCGCCGACAATGCAGTTCATTTCCGCAAGGTCGTTCGGAACAACCCAGTCGAGCGTGACATTGGAGAACGGTGCCTGTGTGCCCCAGCGCGAAGGAGTGTTCACGCCGTAGATAAAGGATTCGATGCACTTCTTGACCTGCTCGTAGGAAAGATCATCCGCGCGGATAAAGGGTGCAAGGTAGGTATCAAAGGAGGAAAACGCCTGTGCGCCCGCCCATTCGTTCTGCATTATGCCGAGGAAGTTGACCATCTGGTTGCAGAGCGTGGCAAGGTGGCTTGCGGGGGAGGAGGTTATCTTTCCGGGAACGCCGCCGAGGCCTTCCTGAATGAGCTGTTTGAGCGACCAGCCGGCGCAGTAGCCGGTGAGCATGGAAAGATCGTGGATATGGATATCCGAATTGCGGTGTGCATTTGCGATTTCATCATCGTAAATTTCGGAAAGCCAGTAGTTCGCCGTGATAGCACCGGAGTTGCTGAGTATAAGGCCGCCGACGGAATAGGTGACGGTGCTGTTTTCCTTCACGCGCCAGTCGGTGTTCTTGACATATTTGTCAACGATAGCCTTGTAGTCAAGCATGGTGGAGCGCATATTGCGGAGCTTTTCGCGCTGACGGCGGTAAAGGATGTACGCCTTTGCGACATCGGCATACCCTGCCTGGACAAGGACGGTTTCCACGCTGTCCTGAATATCCTCCACGGCGATAAGCCCGTTCTTTATCTTGGGTTCGAAATCCGAGGTGACTTTAAGCGCAAGGAAGTCTATCACATCGGGATGCGATTGCTTTTCGCACGCCTCAAAAGCCTTTTCGATAGCGTCGGTAATCTTTCTCAAATTGAATTCGGTGCGGGTGCCGTCGCGTTTTACTACGCTGTACATCTGTTTTTCCTCCGTTTTATATAATGTTTCAATTTATGGCTTCGCCCTGCAAAAGCGGTTTTGCGGGGCGCTTATGCGGTTGGAGCTATTTTAGGATATCACAACATCAAGGTGTTGTCAATACAAAAAGCACAACATATTGTGTTTCGGCGTTCTGCCGAAATATGTCGTGCTTTTTTGTGCAATTTTTTTGCGTGGGGCTCACACACCGCGCAGCTCGGCGTTTTTCACCCGGGTGCGGACAGCGGCAAGTATTTCCGATTCCTCCTCCGGCGAAAAGGCGGAATATCCGCTGCCGATCAGATCGCCGGAATCGACAAACCGCTGGATAAAGTATTTTTCATCCCCCGCGATCATTTCGGCGATACCGTCGAAATCCTTCTTTGTATGCAGCCCCTTCACGGCGGTCGTGCGAAATTCGAAATCGGTCTTTCCGCCCATGAGCAGCGCGATGCTTTCCCGCACGGAGGTTATATCGATACCGGGCACACCCGTCGCGGCGGCATAGCCCTCCGGTGAAGATTTGATATCCATTGCGACATAATCGGCAAGTCCTTCGGAAAGCACCTTTGAAAGAGCATCCGGGAAGAAGCCGTTCGTATCCAGTTTTACGGCAAAGCCGCGGGCGCGTATGCCGCGCATAAACTCGAAAACCTCTTTATTTATAAGCGGCTCGCCGCCCGTGATGCAGACCCCGTCCAGCAGCCCGACGCGCTTTTCCAAAAAGGAATATACCTCCGCGACGGTGATCTCGCTTGCGGGTGCGCGGGTAACGAGCGATGCATTGTGGCAGAACGGGCATCGCAGATTGCAGCCGTGTGTAAAAAGTGTCGCGGCGCAGCGCCCCGGGAAATCGAGCAGTGTCAGCTTGCGCATACCTTCGATTATCATTTTGTATCACCTCACGGAGATATTTTACACTGCACGGCGGCGGAATTCAAGTACACAAAAATTTTTTCGGGAAATTTGCGGAAAGGGGTTTACAAGCGGATTTTTATGTGATACAATAGTGCGAACTTGAAAAACCTTCTTTAAGCAGGTACAGAGATGCCGGCAAGAACGTTATATAGGCGTATTTTTCTGCGTGTGTATTTTGTCCTGCCGACTTTGCGGCGGGATTTTTTATTTACTGTTCGGAGGTTTTGAAATGCTTATCACCAAAACCGTTCTTATGGACGATGCGGCAATATCCCGCTCGCTCAAACGGATATCGCACGAAATAATCGAGCGCAACCGCGGGGTGGAGGATGTCTGCCTTGTCGGTATATGCCGCCGCGGGGTTCCGCTGGCGGAACGGCTTGCCGAAAACATTTTCGACATAGAGTGCAAAAAAGTCCCTGTCGGGAAGCTGGATATCACGCTTTACCGCGATGATGTCAGCGAGCTTTCCGATCTTCCCTCCGTAAACGGAACGGATATCCCATTCCCCGTAAAGGGGCGCAGAGTCGTGCTTGTCGATGATGTCATCTACACCGGCAGGACGGCGCGCGCCGCCATTGATGCGATAATGGAGCACGGACGGCCGGATTGCATAATGCTTGCCGTGCTTGTCGACCGCGGCCACAGGGAGCTGCCCATAAAGCCGGATTTTATCGGCAAAAACGTCCCCACATCCAAAAATGAAGTTGTTTCCGTCATGATTACCGAAACCGACGGAGCAGATCGCGTCGAGCTGCGCGAACGCGCCGACGCAACGGAAGCGAACCAAAAATAATTACATAAAAGGAGCCAAAAACATGGAACTCACCTACAAGGTCAAGGACAAACCCAAGTTCGGCGCACTGCTCGTATTTGCATTGCAGCAGCTTCTCGCCATACTCGCGGCAACCATCGCCGTACCGACGATCGTCGGCAACGGAATGGACACCGCGGCAGCACTCTTCGGCGCCGGCGTCGGCACGCTGGTATATCTTCTCTTCACAAAATTCAGAAGCCCCGTATTCCTCGGATCCTCGTTCGCCTTCATCGGTTCTATGAGCGCCGCCTTTGCGGGCGCGGGCTCGGTCGCCGCTCTCGGCTACCTCGGGCTTGTCATCGGCGCGATATTCGCCGGGCTCGTATATGTAGTCATCGCACTTGTAGTTAAGTTCGCGGGTGTCAAGTGGATATCCAGGCTCATGCCCGCAGTCGTTATCGGCCCGACGGTCTCCATCATCGGTCTTTCGCTCGCCGGCAACGCTGTAAGCGATGCCTTCAAGGGCAAGGTGCTTGATGCGGCCGGCAACTCCGTTGCCAGCCCCTACGTTGCCCTCGTCTGCGCTCTCGTAACACTGTTCACCGTCGTGCTCGCCTCCGTTTACGGCAAGAAGACGGCAAAGCTCATCCCCTTCATAATCGGCATACTCGCCGGCTACGCCGTCGCGGCGATCTTCACCGTTATCGGTATCAACACCGGCAACGATGCGCTCAGGATCATCGACTTCGATGCCTTCAAGGGACTCAAGATATTCTCCGTTCCCGACTTCACCATGATCGAGGCATTCAAGGGCTTTGAAAACCTCAACGGCGGCTACATAGCAACCGTCGCGGTAGCATACATCCCCGTTGCCTTCGTTGTGTTCGCCGAACACATAGCCGACCACAAGAACCTCTCCTCCATCATCGGCACCGACCTGCTTGAAGATCCCGGTCTCCACCGCACGCTTCTCGGCGACGGCGTCGGCTCCATCGCTGGCGCGATCTTCGGCGGCTGCCCCAACACCACCTACGGTGAATCCGTCGGCTGCGTTGCGATAACCGGCAACGCCTCCGTCGTAACGATTGCCTGCACCGCGGTCATGGCAATGGTCATCTCCTTCTTCGGACCGTTCGTCACCTTCCTCGCCTCCATACCGAACTGCGTAATGGGCGGCGTGTGCATAACCCTCTACGGCTTCATCGCGGTCAGCGGCCTGAAAATGATTCAGAGCGTCGACCTCGGCGAAAACAAGAACCTCTTCGTTGTCGCAGTGATCCTTATCTGCGGTATCGGCGGAATGAGCGTATCCTTCGGCAATGTCACAATAACAGAAATCGCCTGCGCGCTTATACTCGGTATCATCACGAACGTGCTTGTCAACCTCAAATCCGAAAAATCCGACAAATAACATCCCCATATCCCCATATAACGAAAACGGATCCGCCGCACCCCGCGGCGGATCCGTTTTTCCATTGCCTGTGTGCAAAGCTGCGGCAAACCCGAAATTCCCTCCGTTATGTGATTTTTAACTGCCGCGGGGAATAATGCGGCAAGCTTGTCGAAACCGTATCGCGAGCGGCAAGCAAATCAGCCCACGCAGGCGACAAAGAGCATCAGTGCCGATATCACCAACGCGCACCCCGCCATTCCGCGGATAAAGCCGTTCAGGAACCCATCGCGGTCACACACCGCGTTTACTATGCGTTTTGTGATAATTTTTGCTGTTTTCATTTTTTCTTACCTTCCTTTTTCTCTTTCTTGCATGCATAGTATAACAGATATGGTGTACAATAGAACGGACAGCGAACACGGGAAAGAACCCAGCGGCAAACGGATGAATCGATTCATCCGCTGCCGATTTGCCCTTTTCGCACGCCCGTGTGCGCGATTCGCCGTTGACAAATTTACCCGATTATTATAAAATAAGAAAAAAGGAGAAAGCACATATGCGCTATATCGGGATAGATTACGGCGATGCCAGAGTCGGGCTCGCCACCGGGGATGACAGCCTTTGCGTCGCCACCGCCGCGGGAACGCTGAAGGTTTCCGGGATGCGTGATGCGGTGCGGCAGATCAAGGAACGCGTCGGCGCACTCGGCGGCGAAGCATTCGTTGTCGGCCTGCCGAAGAACATGAACGGGAGCGAATCCTTCCGCGCCGAAAAATCACGCGCCTTTGCCGAAATGCTCACCGCCGAAACCGGGCTTGCCGTTTATTTCACGGATGAGCGGCTCACCACCTGCGAAGCTTATACCTACCTCAATATAACCGGCTTCAACGGCAAAAAGCGCCGCAATATCATAGATACTCTCTCCGCAGAGATAATACTTCAATCCTTTTTGGATGCAAAAAAGGCGGCAGCCGGACAATAATTCCAAAAAGCGCACCGAAAACGGTTGACAAACCCGTTTCGGTGTAGTATAATCATTCTCACCGTGTTCGGGATGTGCCTGTGCGCGGGTGAATAACGGGGTGTGGCTCAGCTTGGTAGAGCGCTTGGTTCGGGACCAAGAGGCCGGAGGTTCAAATCCTCTCACTCCGACCAGAAAAACGGCAGGAAAACCTGCCGTTTTTCTGTCAAGTCCTCCCTGCGTGCGAGTGCTTTTTCATTTTTTATCCGACGATGTACCCCTGTTTAAGAGTTACGGCAGGAGCAAAAGCGAGGCGCGGAGAGATGTCTGCAAGCTTGCTTATGACTGGCCGAAAAACAACAACCTGCTCTTTACGATAACGAACGAAATAGAAAACCCGAACAGAGATGAAGCAATAAATCAATTGGAAATATTGGCGCGCAGAGGGTATTTTTCGATCCCGACATATACATTCGAGCAATCCCGTGATGAAAGCGGCAACCCGGTGTGGAAAGCCGAATGCCGTATTGCGGAAATCGGCAAAAGCCGCAAAAAGAGGCTTCGTCCAAAAAGGAAGCAAAAAAACCGCGGCCTTTTCCATGCTGAAATATGTTTTGAGCCGGAACGAAAAGTAAGACATCACCCCGCGCGAAGTTAACGAAACGGCTGTCGGCAGCGGCTCGCTGCCGACAGCCTGAAAACACTGCCTGCGGAGGTGATCACATGGCATACAGCGAGCTGATAAAGAATTTTAACCGCACACGCGCCTATATGCGGGAATTTTATGTTTACGGCTTCAAAAGCCGCGGCGAATTCACCGGTAAAAGCGCACGCTCATACGATAATGAGCGCCGCCGCGTGGAAAGCTGGCTGGGGGACTATATGCGCTTTCGGCAGACGCCGGAAGGTAAAAACATTTTCATCTCCATAGACAGCCGCGTTTCGCACCGAAACCCGCTTTATGCCGCATGGAAGGCAAAAAGCTTCACCGACGGCGACATCACGCTCCATTTTATACTTTTCGATATCCTTTATTCGCCCGAAATATCGCTTTCGCTGAACGAAATATCCGAACGGATCGACGAATATCTTGCCTCCTTCGACACACCGCGGGTATTCGATACCTCCACCGTACGCAAAAAGCTGAATGAATATTTATCCGAGGGCATTATAGCCGCCGAAAAGCGCGGAAAGACACTTTATTACCGCCGCACCGAGCCTGCCGGGTTCGCGGGCACCGACGTGCTGGATTTTTTCTCGGAGACTGCGCCCTGCGGAGTCATCGGCTCCTATCTGCTCGACAGGCAGCCCGGCGATGCCGATTGCTTTGCCTTCAAGCACCACTATATAACCGCTGCGATGGACAGCGAGATTCTGTGCACGCTGTTTGAAGCAATGTCCGAAAAGAGGAGCGTCGCGCTCGAAACGGTAAACCGCCGCGGGAAAAAACTTTCCGAAAGCGGCTTGATCCCGCTGCGCATCATGGTGAGCGTGCAGAACGGGCGGCAATATCTTATGGCGTTTTCGCCGCGGTTTTCGCGGATCGTTCCGTTCAGAGCGGATTATATTATCTCTGTCAAGTCCGGGAAGTACGACGAACGGTTCGACACCCTGCGCAAAAAGCTCGACGATATGGCTACGCATATGTGGGGAGTAAGCACGCACGGCGACGCCGGAGAACACACGGAGCGTGTTGAATTCACCGTGAAGTACTCCGATGGCGAAGCGCACATCCACCATCGGCTCGAGCGCGAAAAGCGGTGCGGCACCGTCGAAAGGCTCGACAAAAACACAAGCAGATTTTCCGCCGATGTTTATGACAGCCGCGAGCTGATCCCCTGGATAAGGACATTTATCTGCCGAATCACAGATATACACTTTTCCGACAGCGAAACGGAATCGCAGTTCAAGAGCGATATAAAGGAAATGTATGCGCTTTACGGCATTGCGGATGAGGAGGGCGGAAATGATTTTCAGTGAGCTTTACAGCGTGTATTACTCCACCGTCGCCGAAATACTTGCCGCCGCGGTGAAGCAGCCCCTGTGCAAAGGCGAGTTGCGGGATATTATCGAAAAGAATGCGTTCGGCGAAAGTATTCTGAATATCGCGCCGGCTTTTGAGGAGGAGCGTTGGCAGCTTCTCCGCGCGGACGGCTCCACCCCCTTGAAGCACGCACCGGAAATGCCGCTGACACTGCTTGAAAAGCGGTGGATAAACGCCATAGCCGACGATCCGAGGATAAAGCTTTTCACCGATGAAAAGATCGGATTCCCGGACATTGCCCCGCTCTTTAAGCCGGAGGATGTTTCGGTATTCGACAAATATTCCGACGGCGATCCCTTCGACGCGGAGGCGTATATAAAGAATTTCCGCACGATACTTTCCGCCGTAAAGGAGCAGACGCCGCTGAGCATCCGTACCGCAGACCGTGAAGGACGCATCAGAAGCACCGTCATCCTGCCGGAGCGGCTCGAATATTCCGAAAAGGACGATAAATTCCGCCTTATCGGCAGAGGTCGTTCGCAGAGCAGAACGGTGAATCTTGCCCGAATAACCGAATGCACACCCTTTGGCGAGCCGTTTGAAGCCGCCCGGGGCAGGAAAGTCCGCCCGAGGATGCGGTCGGTGGAATTTGAGCTGTATGACCGCAGGAACGCCGTGGAGCGTGTTCTGCTGCATTTTGCCCACTTTGAAAAGCAGGCGGAGCGGCTTGACGGCGGCAAATACAAGGTCACCGTATCCTACGACAAGGACGATGAGATCGAGATACTGATCCGTATCCTTTCGTTCGGGCCGATGGTCAAAGTGACCGCCCCGGAGCACTTCGTGGGTTTGATAAAACAAAGACTGCAAAACCAAAAAAGTTGCGAACATTAACCCGTTCGCAACTTTTTTTCCGTGATAACGCTCCCCCGCCCCGCTATAATGGGATTCAGAAAGGCCCGCACAGCAATCCGAACAGCATAAACATTGGCTGCCGCGTCAAGCCCGAGCCCGTTCGAGGTAAAGTACCCCGGCGCGTGTCGGACTGGCGAACACGGCGAGCCGCTTTGCAAAACGGGCCTTGCGGCGGAGATCTGCCGCATGTGAGCGCGGAAGGACGTATACGCCCGGACTTGGCGGGGAGGAGGAATACCCCGAGCCGCCCCCGCACATACAGGTGCGGACGAGCGTATAAACCCGCCTGATCCCGTACGGGCAAAGCAGCCCGGCGGAAACATGGCAGTGCGGTACACCTCAACTGCCCCGGGGGATTTACCCACGGCAGAAGAAGGTGCCGCGCCGCGCTCAATGGCATGCGGCAAAAAGCACGAACAGCAAGCTTTTTAGATAAATATATGAAATTTCTAAAGTGCTTTGCGGTCTCCGCCGAACTCGGATTAAATGCGGAAAAAGAAAAGGAGTGAACTTCATGCTTGAATACATCAGCCGAAAAGCAAATATGACAAGGACCGAAAACGGCGCCGCGGCGTATGCCTCGACAAATTCCCGCTGCCTTGATTTTTTTGCAACGGTCGGCGGGCTTCGCCGCGAAAGCGATGTCGAGATCATCACAAGATTTGTGCGCGCTTATACCGAAAACCCCGATGCCGCCATGAAGCTGCTCTTTTTTGCAAGAGATGTGCGCGGCGGCTTGGGTGAAAGGCGGATATTCCGCGTTATACTCGGCTACCTTGCCGAATACTCGCCGTTCTCCGTGCTCAAAAACCTTGAATATATTGCCGAATACGGCAGATTCGACGATCTTCTTTCGCTTTTGGACACCCCGTGCGAAAGTATAATGCTTTCCTTTATAAAGGATCGTTTTATCGCCGATACCGAAGCCCTGAAAAACGGCGGCTCCGTTTCACTCCTTGCGAAATGGCTGCCCTCCGTAAACGCAACATCCGCAGTAGCCGCGGCAAACGGAAAAAAAATTGCAAGAACGCTCGGGATTTCGCAGGCGGATTACCGAAGGACGCTTTCCGCGCTTCGGGCAAAAATACGCATTATCGAAAACAATCTGCGCGAAAGAAATTACACCTTCGATTACGAAAAGCAGCCCTCAAGAGCACTGTTCAAGTACAAAAAGGCTTTTCGCCGCAACGACGGCGAGCGTTACAAAGCATTTTTGAGCGCAGCGGCCTCCGGCAAAGCGGTGCTTCACGCCGACAATGTCGCCCCGTATGAGCTGGTGGACCCCTATATCATCGACAGAGGCTGCATTAAGCCTGAAGATGAGGCGGCGATCAACGCGACATGGGCTTCCCTGCCGGATTACGGAAGCGATGAAAACGCACTTGCTGTTATCGACACCTCGGGCTCCATGTACTGCTTTCCGCAGCCCACGCCCGCGGCGGTCGCGCTCTCACTCGGGCTGTATTTTGCAGAGCACAATAAGGGCGCGTTTGCAAACTGCTTTATCGAGTTTTCCGAACGCCCGCAGCTTATCCGTCTTGAGGGCGATACCTTTGCCGAGCGGCTTCGCTATGCAATGACCTTTGAAGAAGTCGCCGACACGAACCTCGAGGCGGTCTTTGATCTGATTTTGGATGCGGCGGCGGAGAACAATGTCCCGCAGAGCGAGCTCCCCGCAAAGCTGGTCATTATTTCCGACATGGAATTCAATTGCTGTGTCGAAAAAGCAGACGATACCGTTTTTGAAAACGCCCGCAGAAAGTTCGAAGCCCGCGGGTACAGGCTGCCGCAGGTGGTTTTCTGGAATGTCGCAAGCAGAAACCGCCAACAGCCCGTCACGCAGAACGAGCAGGGTGTCGCGTTGGTTTCGGGCGCTACTCCGCGTATCTTCTCCATGATCGCGGGTGGGGTGCTTTCGCCCCTTGCGTTCATGCGCGAGGTGCTTGAAAGCGAACGCTATTCCGAAATATCGGCGTAGATCGGCGGAAAACAAAGAACAAGGCGAATAATAACCGCGAAAAAGCCCCTGTACGGGGCTTTTTGCTTTTTTCTGTTGAGTTTTCACCGAAAATGCGGTATAATACTTCGATCGCGCCGAAAAGGAGTTTTTTATGTTTCGAAAATATATAGGCACAAAGGCGTTCTACAAGCGGCTGCTGCGGCTGATGATCCCGATACTCATCCAAAACGGCATAACGAATTTCGTGAATATGCTCGATAATATCATGATCGGCAGTGTCGGCACCGCGGAAATGAACGGTGTTGCCGTGATGAATCAAATAATAATGGTATTCACGCTCTGCATTTTCGGGGCGGTGAGCGGTGCCGGCATATTCGGCGCGCAGTACGCCGGCAGCGGCGATGACGAAGGTGTGCGCGACACATTTCGCTTCAAGCTGATATTCTGCACCGTGCTGACCGCAGTATTCATAACCGTATTTCTCGTATACGGCGACAACCTCGTTTCGCTCTTCATTCACGAACAGAACAGCGGCATAAGTGCCGCGGATGTTATGCTCCACGCAAGGACTTATCTGCGCGTGATGGTATACGGCTTTATTCCCGCCTCGATAATACAGTGCTATGCATCATCGCTCCGCGAAACGGGCAAGACCGTACTTCCGATGGTGGCGGGACTGATCGCCGTGGGCATTAACCTCACATTGAACTACATACTTATCTACGGACATTTCGGTGCTCCGGCGCTGGGCGTGAGGGGCGCGGCGATAGCAACGGTCATATCCCGCTATGCCGAGCTTGCGATAATTGCCGTCGTAACATTCATAAAGCGTGCGGAAAACCGCTTTATCATAGGCGCGTTCCGCAGTCTGCGCGTTCCGGTGCCGCTTGTCGGCGGTATCTTCCGCCGCGGGCTGCCGCTCATGTTCAACGAAACGATGTGGTCGGCGGGAATTGCCGTTATCAATCAAAGCTATTCGCGCCGCGGACTGGATGTTGTCGCCGCCGTCAATATCATGCAGACATTTTCAAATGTGTTTTCGGTGGCGTTCCTGTCCGTCGGCGCGGCAATCGGAATCGTGCTCGGACAGATGCTCGGCGCGGGCAAAACCGATGAAGCACGCGACAGTGCAAAAAAGCTCATTGCCTTTTCGGTGGTGATAAGCCTTGCCGTGGCGGCGGTATTCTCGCTTTGCGCGCCGTTTATCCCCATGCTTTACAATACGGATGATCATGTCCGCTCGCTCGCGACAAGCCTGATGATAATCGCCGCAGTCGCAATGCCGCTCGATTCCTTTGCAAACGCATCCTATTTCACGCTCCGCTCCGGAGGGCAGGCCTTTATAACCATCCTGTTTGATTCCGGCTTCGTGTGGGCGGTTGCCGTTCCGATATCCTATTTTCTCTCCAAATATACCTCGCTCCCCATACTTCCGCTGTTTGCGGTATGCCAAAGCGCGAACTTTCTGAAAGATGTTGTGGGCTATATGTTTGTGCGGCGCGGCACATGGGCAAAAAAGCTTGTCCGCGGCAGGGAATAAAAAAACAACACAGTCGAAGCACTTTTCGGCTGTGTGTTTTTATTTGAGGTGCTTTTTCCGAAAGCGTATCATAAACGGCACGGAGATTACGAACGTCATCATATCCGCCGCCGGTTGGCTGAGCTGAACGCCGAGGCATCCGATAAAATGCGGCATTATGATGACGGCGGGCAGGAAGAAGATTCCCTGGCGGCAGCTTGCAAGCAGCGTTGCAGGCAGGCGGAAGCCGAGACACTGGTAAAGCTGATTGACAAATGTCGAAAAAGCCATGAGCGGCATCGCCGCGGCGACAAAGTAAAGCGTTTCCACCCCGATCGGGATGACCTCCGCATCATCGCAGAACCACCGCATTATGTCGGCGGCGAACGGCGCGATAAGCAGCGCACACACGGTACAGAGCAGCGTTCCGACAACGGTGGAATAGACAAACGCCTGCCATGTTCTTTTTTTATTTCCCGCACCGAAATTATACCCCGCGACAGGCTGGAATCCCTGCCCTATTCCGATTATCATGTGCCGCACAAGTGTATAGACCTTGTTTGCGATGGTTATCGCGGCGACGGCGGCATCGCCGTGAATGACGGCGGCGTTATTCAAAGCTATTGTCGAAACGCTCCCAAGCCCCTGGCGGAACACCGTAGGCAGCCCTGTGGCGATTATCACGCGGTAATCCGCGGCTTTTTTGCTTATTTTTCGCCATGAAATGCGCACCACGGAATGGCCCGCGGCAAAATACACGGCGGGTATGATACAGCTTACAAGCTGGCTTATCGCCGTGGCGAGCGAAGCGCCCTCCGTGCCCATGCCGAGCGTAAAAATGAATATCGGATCGAGTATCACATTCAGCAGTCCGCCGACAACGGAGCCGACCATCGAAAATGTTGCCGCACCCTCTGATCGAAGAACATTGTTCAAAACAAATGTGGCGCAGTGAGCCGGTGCGGCGATAAGTATCCACTTTGCATACGGCGCGGCATACGGAGCCATTGTTTCCGAACAGCCGAGCAGCGTGAGCAGCGGCGAAAGAAAGGCAAGCCCCGCGGCGCAGACGACAATGCCGAGCGCAATTGCCGCAAAAAGCGCACTTGAAGCATAGCCCTCCGCCTCCGAATGCTTTTTTTCGCCGAGACGGACGCTGATAAGGCTTCCCGCACCCATACCGATTCCGCCCGCCGTTGCCTGGATGACCGCCATCACGGCATAGACAGCACCCACGGCGGCGCTTGCCGATTTGTTGATCTGCGAAACAAAATAGGTATCCGCGGTATTGTATATGACGGTTATCAGATTCGCCGCCACGGTGGGTATGAAAAGCGATGTCACCAAACGCGGTATCGGTGTTTGTGTCATCCTTGCATATTGTTCTTCGCCGCTGTGCATGCTTTTCACCCCCCCTATAAACAGTCTTCGGCGGGGAACACCCGAAGCGCCCCCGCCTTTTTAAGATTTATCACGCATAATTGCCGAGCATTGCCGCCGTTGTTCCGGGCGGAACAAACCATATATCGATGTTGCCGTTTTGCCCGGAAAGGCAGATCAGTGTGAAGGTATCGTAAAGATATTCCACCGTTCCGCTGTCAGGATAGGTATTTGCGCTTATCCGTCCGGCTTTAAGATCCTCTGCCGCAGAGGATGTAATTTCGGCAGCCGTTATGCTTTCCTCCGCGAGGCTGAGCGAAAGTGCGGTCATTTTTCCGCCGTCCGTGCAATTGACGGTACCGCCCAGAGCATAGACCGAGCGTGTTTCGTCCGAGCCGAGAAGATAAACATTTTCGCTCCCGTCGGAAACGAAAACAAGTCCGTACGGATTTTTTGTTTTGCAGGCCGTAAACACCAGAAGCACCGACAGCAGCGCCGCCGCAAGGGCGAAAATTCTTTTCTTATTCACTGCTTTGCTCCTTCTTTCCCTCACCGTTCAGCTTGAGTTCCAAAAATTCCTCCCGAGTGATGAGTATCTGGCGTTTTTTCGTTGCCGCATCAAACTGACCGATATAGCCCTTGCGCTCCATTTTGTCGATAATACGTGCTGCGCGCGCATAACCGAGCGAAAGCCGCCTTTGGAGCAGCGAAGTGGAAACCGTTCCGCATTCGATGGCGACATCTATCGCATCCATGAGCATCGGGTCGGTCCTGCCGTCATCGGCTTCGTCCGCTTCGGCGGCGGCACCCTTCTTGCCCTTCATGCCGCAAAGCTTTGCTTCCTGCTCGATCTGCTGCATGATGGTTTCGTCATACTGTGCGGAGGCCGCCTCCTTGATAAACTGCGTAATGGCGGAAACCTCGGATTTGCCGTCCACAAACGCGCCCTGAACACGCATCGGCTTCATCGCGCCGACGGGGTAATAAAGCATATCGCCCCTGCCGAGCAGCTTTTCCGCGCCTGTCATATCAAGAATGGTGCGGCTGTCCACCTGCGAAGCAACGGTGCAGGCAATGCGCGAGGGGATGTTCGCCTTGATAAGACCGGTGATAACATCCACGGAAGGCCGCTGTGTACCGATAACAAGGTGTATACCCGCCGCACGCGCCTTCTGCGCAAGGCGGCAGATAGAGGTTTCCACATCGTCGGGCGCCGTCATCATCAGGTCGGCAAGCTCGTCGATGATTATTACGATTTTGGGTATGAGTTCGCGTTCCGGATCGTCCGCAACGGCATTGTTGTAGCCGTCAAGATCCCTTGCGCCGACCTCCTGTATGAGCGTGTAGCGCTTTTCCATTTCGCTGCAAGCCCAGTTGAGCGTGCCCGCGGCGTTTTTCGGTTCGTTTATAACCGGCACGAGAAGGTGCGGTATATCTTTATAATCCGCAAATTCGACACGCTTCGGATCGATAAGTATCAATTTGACATCGTTCGGGTGGTTGCGGTAAAGAAGCGATACTATAAGGCTGTTTATGCAGACGGATTTGCCCATGCCCGTTGCACCCGCGATAAGCAGATGAGGCATTTTGGCAATATCAAGGTACACCGGGTTGCCGGCGACATCCTCGCCCAAAGCGGTAAACAAACGGCTTTTCGCCGATGTGAATATCGGGTTTTCGATTAAACCGCGCAGCCGCACGACAGAGACCGTCTTGTTCGGGATCTCTATACCGATGGCAGCCTTGCCGGGGATATTTTCGATACGCACCGAGTTTGCCGCAAGGTGCAGCGCTATATCGTCCGCAAGGTTGGAAATTGCTTTGACACGCACACCCGTTTCGGGCTGCAGCTCATAGCGGGTGACGGTCGGGCCGAAGGCGGTATTGATAACATGCGCCTTCACGTTGAAGCTGGCAAGGACCTCCTCCAGTTTGCGGCTTGTCCTGTCGACATCCCCCTGTGTCATGCGGGAGGTATTACCCGTATCCTCCGCAAGGAGCGATATCGGCGGGAAAACATAGGGTGTTTCCTCCACGGGTTCAAGAAAGAGCTCCTCGTCATCCGCGACAACATTCGTGCCGCCGTTCACACCGACATTCGCCGCCGGTTCGGGCTTTTTCTCCTCCGCGGACGCGGGTATATCGAAGGGCGGTTCATCGTCCGCCTTTTCCTGCACCGTTGCTTCGGGTGAGGGAGACTGCGATCTCGGCGAATACTTCGACCTTGCCGCAGCGGTAAGGTCGGGAATTATGAATGCATCCTTTTCCTCCGCGCTCGTATCCCGCGGCATATCGGCAGGATCGTCCGGGAGTCCGGCAGGGTCGTTCGGAAGCTCGACGGTTATCGGCTTCCGCGGCGGAGTTTTCGGGTGGGTTTCGACCTCCGAAGGCTCGATCGGGCGGATATCCTCACGCTTTTTCGTATTTTCGATATGCTCGGGTATCGTCTCGACAGGTTCTTCTTCGTAATCGTCACTGTCGCTCGCACGCAGCTTGGAGCCGATATCGCGGAAGTACCCGATTATCGCCATGGCAGTATCCTTCGGGGTTGCTCCGAAAAGCAGCACCGTGCAGATAAACACGCCGAGTATCGCAAGCACGGTGGAAGCCGTGGGGCCGATAGCCGAAACGCACAGGTTTGCCGCAGCGCCGCCGATAAGGCCTGCGCTTTCGTTGGCTTTTCCGGCGGAATACAGTTCGCCGTAGGAAATAACGTTTTCACCGCGTACAACTATATGCACAAGCAGAGAAACAAATATGAAATCGAGCGCGTAAAGCAGGTATTTGACACCCGCAACGCCCTTGCTGTGGTCGCGTGTCCAAAAAATATCTATGATAAGTATCACAAACGGCACGACATAATACATCGGGCCGAAAAGTCCCATCAAAAACCGCTTTATCGCACCGCCGAGGGTGCCGCTGTTGATCGAGGGGAAAAATGTGAGTATGATAAACACCGCAAGAAAACCGATCGCCCAGCGGATTATCTCCCCGCGGTTGACATTTATATTCTGTTCGGTGCGCGGCGCTTTTTTAGGCGCGGGCTTTGCGCTCTTTTTTCTTCCTTTTTTTTCAGCCACTTTTTAACTCCTTAACGAACGATAATATCTGCGATTACGGCGGCTGCACCGACAAGCGGGCAATACACCGCAAAGAAGGTAAATCCTTTATTTGCCGAAAGATACTGCAAAAGTTTTATTGCAAAGAACCCGACCACTGCCGCGGTGACCGAGCCGACGGCGATCGGAGCATACAGCTCCGCACCTGCGCCGGCGGAAAACAAATCGGGAAGCTTTGTCACACAGGCGCCGAGAATGGCGGGAATCGAAAGCAGGAACGAAAACCTGACAGCCTCCTCACGCGTATATCCGAATATGCGCCCGCCGGTTATTGTCGAGCCGGAGCGCGATATGCCGGGAAGTATCCCGAAAACCGCCTGCACTATGCCGACGCCGAACGCACGCAGCCAACCGCCGTTTTCGGGTGACTTTTCCCCGCTGGAAATACGGTCGCTTACAAAAAGCATTGCTCCGTTGATTATCAGAAGCACGCCTATTAGCCAACTCAAGCGAGATATTGCCTCGACACTGTCGTCAAGCCCCAAAAGCTTCACAGGGATAAGCGGCAGTGTTGCGACACAGACATAAAGAAACAGCCTTTCATTTGCCGAAAGCCCCTCCGCACGCAGCCTGCCGGTGAAAAGCCTGCGCAAAAGCGAAAAGAATCCGATAAAAAGCGAAGCTATATCCTTACGGAACACAATGCAAACCGAAACAAGCGTTGCAAGATGAAGCATTATGTCAAAGGCAAGGGCATTTTCGGTATTCGTGCCGAAGAAATTATGCGTCAGCGCAAGATGCCCGGAGCTCGATATCGGCAGAAACTCCGCAATACCCTGGATTATTCCGTATATTGCCGCTTCCAAAATACCCAAAAGGCAACTCACCCCTACAAAGCAACCGTATATCCGAATATATTCAAACTCATATTATTATATATCCGCAAAGCGCGATTGTCAAGAAATTACGCCGTGCAAAAGCCGCATTTATCTCCGCATTTCCGATCCGTATCATTCGCCTTCGAGCGCCCTGCCCTGATATATGCCGTTTTCGCGGAAATAGCGGTTTATCCCGTTCAGAACCGAATGCTTATCCGCGCTCCAAAGCGGGGCTATAAGCTTTTTGCGGTCGCCGTCGCCGGTCAGACGGAATATCACAACACGGCGCGGAAGATTTTCCACGCAAATACCGAGCAGGCGGAAGTATTCCTCCTTTTCAAGCGTTTCGCACCCCTCATCGGCAAGCCGAGTGCCGCGCAGCAGGTGAAGAAGCTGCAGCTTTACACCCAAAATATCATGCGCGGAAACAAAACGCACCGTGGAAATGATATCTTCTTCCGTCTCGCCCGGAAGCCCGATGATCAAATGCACCGTCACCGGGATGCCGTAGCCGTTCAGCAGCTCCGCGGCGGCGGTGAATTCCGCGTTCGTGTACCCGCGCCCGAACGCGCGCGCCGTTTCCTCGTTTGCCGTCTGCAAGCCGAGCTCTGTATAGACCGGCTTTATCGCGTTCAGTTCGGCAAGCAGCGCCGCAACGGATTCATCAATGCAATCCGGGCGCGTGGCGATTATAATCGCCGAAACATAATCCACCTCCATTGCGGCGGAAAACAACTCCCGAAGGCGGGCGACAGGCGCGTATGTGTTTGTGAACGCCTGGAAATAGCACATATATCCGCAGTCCGGGTAATGCGCCGTTTTTGCGGAAATACGCTCCCGCGCACGCTGCAAAGCGGCGGCAATATCGGTGCCGCGCTCGGCAAAATCGCCCGACCCTTCACCCGAGCAGAACGAGCAGCCGCCGATGCCCTTTGTTCCGTCTCGGTTCGGGCAGGTAAAGCCGCAATCCACGGCAAGGCGGAACATTTTTCTGCCGAAGCGTTTTTTGTAATATTCGTTTGCGGAATAATATCTTTCCATGTTTCGACTCCGGTTATTGAAAAATACGGAAAATCGTGGTAAAATGGCGCATCCGAAAAATACGGAGGCGTTGTGATGTACGATTTTGTTATATGGGATTTCGACGGGACTCTCTTCGATACCTACCCGATCATAACCCGTGTTTTCCTGCAAGCGCTTAAAAAGCGCGGGATACATGAAAGCTACGCCGCGATAAACGGCGCGGTGCGGGTATCCTTCGGCGAGCTTTACGATTATCTTTCCAAATACGACCTCGATGCCGATTTCACGCCGGAGGTCGAAGCCGAACGCCGCGCGGCGGAAAATAAGTTTGCCCTGCCCTTCAAGGGCGCATACGGGCTGTGCGCGGATATCGTTTCCGCGGGCGGAAGGAATGTGCTTTTCACCCACCGCGACGGATCGGCAATGCGGCTTCTGCATGATTTCGGGATGGATACCCTGTTTTGCGATGCCGTGCTTGCCGGGGACGGATTCCCCGCAAAACCCGCACCGGACGCCGTAAACGCTCTTATATCACGCTGCAATGCAGACCGTGCGCGTTCGATAATGGTGGGCGACAGAGAAATAGATATCGGTTCCGGCATAAATGCGGGAATCGATTCCTGCCTCTGCCTTGCCCTTGATTATAATAACACCAAAGCAAAATACAAAGCAAGGGATTTTTCCGAGATACGCAGGATCATTTTTGGTTAAGCCGGGGGCAAATAAAACAAAAGACGGCTGCGGGCAAGCTTACAACTTGCCCGCAGCCTTTGTTTTTCGGATCGGATTATTTGATATATTCGGTACCGAGAATGTGTCTCTTCAGACGGATAAGGTCTTCGAGCGAAATAGCGGAACCGTCCTTCATTGCCGCGGCTTTTTTGCCCGCGTCGGAAAGATCGTAGGTGCCGAGATATGCGCGCTTCGAATAGAGGTAGTCGATTGCGTCGATCTTGCCGTTGCCGTCGACATCGCCCTTGGCAACGAGTACATATTCTTCCTCGCCGTTTACGAGCTTCATGCCGGTGGCGATGACAGCGGTATCGGCAACCGTGTTGCCCTTTGCATCGACAACGGTGAAATTGCTTACATTGAACTTCATGCGGAGATCGGAAAGTTTTGTGCCGACCTTAACGCCGGTAACAAAGCCGTCTTCCGCAGTGTAGCCGGAATCATCCTTGGGTTCGAGCGGGGTGAACGCATTGACGAATTTGATATAAGCGCCGACACCGATCTTCTTCGCAGCGATATCCATACCGTGCTGTTCGAGTATCTGACCGACCTTGATCTTCTGGCCGGCGGAATAGTTTGCTTCGCTGTCTTCGGTACTCTTGACAGAATGGTGAATAGCTATGAGATATTCGCCTTCGCCGAGCGTAACTGCAGCGGTGTTCGAGCCGATGCCTTGGGTTTTCTTGGTGACGACATATGCCTGCTTGTCTTCATCCCACTTCACAAGGACGTTGTTGGTCCATGCGTGGTTTGCTTTATCAACGGTGATCTCGCCCATGTCAGGTGTGAAGACCGCAACATCGCCGTCGCCTATCTTGGCGTCGAAATTGGTAACGGAAATGCCGTCCTGAATAACATCACCGGAAACTCCCGCTTCGACTTCGTCGATCCAAACGAACTTCGGGCCGAACGACGGGCAGTAAATATAGAACTTGACATATCTGCCCTTGTTCATTTTTTCGGTTTCGAGCGTGAAGGTGTAGGTGCGCCATTCGTCTTCAACGCTTTCGTCGCCGCTCTGAAGCACACCGGTGGTGACTTCACCGAGATCGGTGAAGTTTTCGCCGTCCTCGGAAACAAACGCACGGATGCCCTTGGACATATTGATGCCCCAGGTGCCGCAGGCGGAATATACGCGGTAGAGATTCGTTTCGAGCGATTCGCCGAGATCGACGATCACTTCGGCATATTCGGCTGTCCAGCCGGCATACTTTGCCGTGCCGCCGTCCGGGCTGCCTTTTGCGCCGTCGGTAAGACGGACACAATCATCATCGAAATTATCACCTCTGCCGGGCGCGGTGGTGGTGTAAGATTTGTTCTTGGTATAGATCTTCTCGGCATCGCCGGTCATTTCATACCAGGTCTTGAGTTCGCCATATACGCTGTTGATCTGTTCGAGTGTGGCTTTCTCATCGCCGAGAACCGCAACAGCATCGTCATAAGCGGTGCGGAGCGATTCGAGAGCGAGTTCGCTGTAAGTGCGGAAGTTGATGCCGGAAACGCTTGCGATAAGCTTCTGGAGGTCTTCCTTGCCGGAAAGCGCGGAAGCAAGCTTCTGCAGAACTCTGCGGACTTCACCGGAAATCGGTTCGCCGGCAAGAAGTTCTTCGGCTTCATCGATAACTGCCTGAACGGCTGCGTTGGGATTTTCGGCAATCTTGACCTTTGCATCGGCAACGGCTTCGCGGAGAGCGTCTTCAAGCGCGGTGTCGCGTGCGCCGTTCTGCTTCACGATAAGTATGCAGTCCGCAACATTGCGGTTGTCGGTCACAAGAGCAAAGCCGGGTTCGCCGGTTTCATCAAGGTTGGAAACATACATTGCGGTGCTTCCGCCGCCATCCATACGGATAACATTGTTGCAGCCGAGTTCGATCATGGCCGCTGCAACGTCGCGGAGCGTTACGGAGCGCTTGGAATCGCCCGTGGTGCCGCCCTGTGTGGTGAAGAACACATAGGAGCCGTCCGGTTTGGTGCCGAACGCGGTCCAACGAGCCCATGTGGTGGTGGTGCCGTGGGAGCCGATGGTATCCTGAATAAGAGTCTGGTCCACGCCGTCCTTAACAAGCCAGCCGACATTGGAGATTATGCTGTTTGCGTTTTCGGTAACGGAGCGGGAGCCTTCGATGGATTCATCGCAGGTGATGTTGACGGAATCGCCCGCAACGAGATCCTTGACATAAGCAGCCTTGGGGGAATCGCTTCTTACGAAGAGAACGAATTCATCGTCGGCAAGCTCGTGCACGGTGGTCATTTTTGCGGTGCTGGTGGGGTTGCCCTGCTTCCATTCGACATCGGTGCTGTACGAATCGGCACGAACCTCGACGACCTGACCTTTAAGGGTGCCGCCGATGATAAGGCCGGTGTTATCGAGCTTCTTGCAGACGACCTCATAGCCCTTGCAGTTTTCAAAGGTAAGAGCGGAATCGCCGCAGTATTTGTCGAAGTAATAGAAGTTGTTCTGCCAGTTGGAAACGCCGTTGGCATCGTTAAGGAAGCCGCCGGTCTTGTTGATGGCATAAATGGCGTTGCGGATCTCCTCGCCATTGATGAAGAGCTTGTATTCGGGCGAGCTGTTCACGATGTGCATCGCGCCGTCGGCGTCAAAGGCAACAACGGATTCGCCTATACCGGCATGTGCGGAAGCGACTTCGCCGTTGGAAACCACAAAGCCGTTGAGCCAGCCGTAGTTACCGTGGGGATTTTTGCCGCCGTCCATGGAGAAGAATGCGCCGTTGACAACGCCGGCTACTTCATAGCCGAAATCCTCGGTCGCTATTCTGTACTGTTCCGCGAGGGTGGCGGCAAAGCCGGCCCTGCCGGAAAATACCATGGGGACATAACCGTCCTTCGGATCGAATTCAAGGATCGTACCTACTTCGGTGCGTTCCTGAACGCCGCTGTCGATTTCGCAATCGGTATAACCTATGTTTTCATCGATCATCTGCTTTTCGCCTGTCTTGCGCAGCTCAAAGGTTGCTTCCGCATTGACAAAGCAGGTAAAGCAGGTAGCGAGCATCATTGCCGTGAGTATTGTGGCAATGATTCTTTTTGCAAGCTTCATTTCAATTTCTCCTTTTAGGGGTTTTTATATATGTATTATACAAATACACGCCTGCAATGTCAAGTGCTTTTAAGCATTTTAATCAATCGGCGCTGCTGTCGCAAAGCGGTAATATTCCCCTGTTTGCAAGAATTTCGTAAAGCATTGATACGGGCAGCCCCATCACATTGAAATAATCTCCGCAAAGCGATTCCACAAGCACGCAGCCGTAGCCCTGGATGCCGTATGCACCCGCCTTGTCCATAGGTTCACCCGTGCGGATATAGCGTTCGATCTCGGCGCGTGTCAGCTCACGAAACTTAACATCGGTGCGGCAATATCCGCTTTCGGTTTTGCCGCCGGTAATGACGGCATACCCGGTAAACACGGTGTGCGTTTTGCCCGAAAGAGCAAAAAGCATTTCCGCCGCTTCGGCTTCATCGCGCGGCTTGCCGAGCGTTTTCCCGGCGGAAAACACGAGCGTATCGGCGCCTATCACGGTTTTTCCGCGGTTTTCGGGGCGGGAAGCGATATCCGCCGCCTTTGCGAGCGCGTTTTTCACGACTGCTTCCTCCGGCGGAAGCACGCCGGGTGATATTTCCTCTGCCGATGACGAAACAACATCAAAGGAATACCCAGCAAGCGAAAGAATTTCGCGCCGACGCGGGGAGGAGGAAGCGAGTATAAGTTTATTCTGCATCGGTTTCACCTCTTTTTTGGGCATTATACACCATACACCTGCCGTTGTAAAGCCGAAAAGCGGCGAAAAACACCGTTGACAAACGCAGAAATCGGTGGTATATTAAAGACAATAAAGGCTTTGACAAGGACAAGGGGTCCGCGTTCACCGGCTTTCAGAGAGTTGCCGTTCGGTGCGAGGCAACGGTCGGCCGCCGATCTTATCACCTTCGAGCTGCCCTGCCGAATTTTTAAGCAGGGACGGAGTTCCCGCCGTAACAAAGTGGGATCGGCGTGGATGCGCCTGCAAATGAGTGGTATAAATGATGTCTTTTCGGGCTTCATCTCGTTGCGGATGAAGTCCTTTTTATTTTTTCCTGCGGGAGGTCAAAAATATGGAACAGACAAAGCTTATCGCAAAGCGTCTGAAATGGGCGAGAGAAAACCTTGATATATCGGTTGCCGAAATGGCTTCCGTATGCGGAATCTCCGTCGCCGAATACGAAACACTCGAGCGCGGCGGCGAGGATTTCTACTTTTCGCACCTTTACAAGTGCGCACAGAGGCTCGGAATGGATATATCCGAGTTGGTTTCCGGCGCCGATCCGAAGCTTGATTTTTACGAGCTCACCCGTGCTGGCGACGGAATGCCCATAAAGCGTGAAAAAGGGTTTGAATACCGCCATGTCGCCCCGCTGCTAAAAAACCGCAAGAGCGAACCCTTCATCGTCACCGCGAAATACGACGAAGCCACGCAGGATCAGCCGATCCCGCTTGCGACACACCGCGGGCAGGAATTTGATTTGATACTTTCGGGAAGACTGAGAGTTCAGCTCGGCGAGCATATATACACGATGAACCCCGGTGACACCGTCTATTACGACAGCTCACACCCGCACGGAATGATTGCGGTTGACGGTGAGGACTGCGTTTTCCTTGCGGTCGTTTTCAAATCCGGCGAGGAGGACACCATCGACGAGCCCGTAGAGCACACCGCCGGGGCGGCAGTTGCCGCCGATGCATTTGAGGGCAAGATATACCGCAATTTTGCCTCCGAGCAGATCGACGAAAACGGCAAATTCACCGGAATCACGCTGCATTGTCCCGAAAACTTCAACTTTGCATACGACGTGGTGGATGCGCTTGCCGCGAAATGCCCGCACAAGCGTGCCATGCTCTGGGTCGGAAACGATCTTACGGAGCGCGAATTCACCTTTGAGGATATTTCCCGTATGTCCTCCAAGGCGGCGAACTACTTCACCGTTCTCGGCATAAAGCGCGGCGAAAGAGTCATGGTCGTATTGAAGCGGCACTGGCAATTCTGGGTAGTCATGATGGCGCTGCACAAGATCGGCGCCGTTGCCGTTCCCGCCACGAATCAGCTTGTAAAGCACGATTTCGATTACCGCTTCCGCGTTGGCGAGATCGGTGCGATAATCTGCACGGCGGACGGCTCCACCGCACTTGAAGCCGAAGCCGCCGCGGCGGAAAGCGATTTCGTCAAAATAAAAATACTTGTCGGCGGAAGCCGCGAGGGCTGGGAGGATTTCAATTCCGACTTTGTCCGATTCTCATCCGCGTTTCCGCGGGCGGAAACGAGTGCGGACGACCCGTCCGTCATGTTCTTCACCTCCGGCACGACCGGCTACCCCAAGCTTGCCATGCACAGCTTCACATACCCTCTCGGGCATATAGTCACGGGGCGCTTCTGGCACTGTGTCGATCCGGAAGGTCTGCACTTCACCGTTGCGGACACCGGTTGGGGCAAGGCGCTTTGGGGTAAGCTTTACGGGCAGTGGTTCTGCGAAGCGGCGGTGTTTGTTTACGATTTCGACCGCTTCGATGCCGAAAAGCTGCTCCCGATGTTCTCCCGCTACAATATCACCTCCTTCTGCGCACCTCCCACCATATACCGCTTCCTTATCCGCGAGGATATGTCCAAATACGATCTTTCCTCCATCCGCCACGCGACCATCGCTGGCGAAGCGCTTAACCCGGAGGTTTTCAACCGCTTTTACGAGCTGACGGGCATCAAGCTCATGGAAGCGTTCGGGCAGACCGAAACAACGCTCACCATCGGCAACTTTATCGGTGATGAGCCGCGCATCGGCTCCATGGGCAGACCCAACCCGGCATATAATGTAAAAATACTGCGCGAGGACGGTACCGAAACCGGCATCGGTGAAACGGGCGAGATCTGCATCGATGTTTCCGCCGGGCGGCCGTTCGGGCTGTTTATCGGGTACTACAAGAACGACGAAGCGACGAACTCCGTGCTTCACGACGGCTGGTACCACACCGGCGACACCGCATGGCGGGATGAGGACGGATTCATCCGCTATGTCGGCAGAGTGGATGATGTTATCAAATCCAGCGGCTACCGCATAGGTCCGTTCGAGATCGAAAGCGTC
Organism: bacterium; assembly: GCA_963661975.1. Lineage (GTDB taxonomy): Bacteria > Bacillota > Clostridia > Oscillospirales > CAG-382 > Coliplasma. The sequence continues at coordinate 67,456 of CAVLDN010000002.1, read as the reverse complement.
ATCATGGAACTCCCGTATGTTCTCGAATGTGCCGTTATCGGCGTTCCGGACGAAACCCGCGGGCAGGTCGTGGAGGCGATAGTCGTGCTCACGAAGGACAAAGAGCCCTCCGACGAGCTTGTCAGGGAGATACAGACTTATGTCAAGACCCACACCGCGCCTTACAAATACCCGCGCAAGGTGCGGTTTGCAGCATCCCTGCCGAAGACGATATCCGGCAAGATAAAGCGGAACGAGCTTCGCGGCAACCGCTGAGATCAATCGAATATAAAACGAAAGCGTTTCCGCCGGATACCGGCAGAAACGCTTTTTTATTGCTCGCGTTGGGGTGCACTGCGGATTTGTATTCCACACACCGCGTTTTTATTGCTCGCGTTGGGGTGCACTGCGGATTTGCCGCAGCCGAATCACAAGTCGCAATCACCGTGCGGAGGCAATGGCGACTATAACATCGACCATCTTGCCGAGCGCCGCGGCGGGGATAAACTCACGAACGGAGTGGAAGTTTTCGCCGCCGGTGGAAAGATTCGGGCAGGGCAGCCCCATGAACGAAAGGCGCGCGCCGTCCGTGCCGCCGCGGATTGCGACGACCTTGGGTGCGATGCCGTTTTCGGAAAATGCCTTTTTCGCCGACTCGATGATATGTATATGCGGCTCTATTTTTTCCTTCATGTTGTAATAGCTGTCGCGCAGGGTAAGCTCGACGGTGTTTTCGCCGTATACGCCGTTGAGGTACTCGGCAAGCCTTTGTACAAACGCCTTGCGGGATTCGAAGGAGGCCCTGTCATGGTCGCGGATTATCACGGAAATATCGAATCCGCTCTCATCGCCGGACATGGAGCAGACATGGTAAAAGCCCTCATATCCCTCCGTGTGTGCGGGTGCTTCGGCAGCGGGGAGCATTGTCACGAGCTGCGAAGCAATAAGGCAGGCGTTCTTCATGCGGTTCTTTGCGCTGCCCGGGTGGATATTCACGCCGTTGATATGAAATTTCGCCGATGCGGCGTTGAAATTTTCGTATTCGATCTCGCCCAGCGCGCCGCCGTCAACGGTATAAGCCCAATCGGCGTTAAAAGCACCTACATCGAATTTGTCCGCGCCGCGGCCGATCTCCTCATCCGGAGTGAAGCATACGGGTATGCGCCCGTGCTTTATTTCCGGGTGGTTCACAAGATATTCGAGTGCGGTGACTATTTCCGCGACACCGGCTTTATCATCCGCGCCGAGAAGGGTGTTCCCGTCGGTAACAATAAGCTCGCCGCCCTTGTAATCATCAAGGCAGGGATATTCCGCAGGGTCGATCGTCAGACCGTTTTCGAGCGTGAGCACGCCGCCGCCGTAAAGAACGGTACGGGGCTTTATATTGTCGCCCGGGACAGCGGACGATGTGTCCATATGCGAAACGAATCCGATTGCCGGAAGTTCCCCGCAGCCCTCGGAAGCGGGCAAAAACGCCGCAACATAGCCGTTTTCATCCATGTGTGCATCCGAAAGCCCGATACGCTCAAGCTCCGAAGCGATATACCTGCCCAAAACAAGCTGGGAAGGGGTGGAGGGACATTCCTCGGAATTTTCGTCCGAATTTGTGCCGAACGAAACGTATTTCAAGAATCTTTCAATAACATCCATCAATGTATTTCTCCTTTATTTATGGTACTTTTTGCCGTTTATTATTGTTATTGCACGGTAGACCTGCTCGGCAAGCATCACGCGCGCGAGCATATGCGGAAATGTCATGCGCGACATGGATATCCGCTGCTCGCATTCGTTTTTGAGCGTTTGATCCAGCCCGTGGCTCGAGCCGATTATAAAGCACACGGGGCGGCTTTCATCCGAAAGCATTTCGGCAAAGCCCACGCTTGTCTTTTGCGCACCCTCGATGCACATCGCGACCGTCATCGCACTCCGCGGAATATGCTTTCTTATCTCCGCCGCTTCGCGCTCCAATGCGCGGGCGATATTTTTTTCCGATCCGTCAAATGTGTTTTCCTCGCGCACGCACACGGTTTTATAATCCGCAAACGGCTTTATGCGGCGGATGTACTCCGCCTCTGCGCAGGTGAAGTATTCCTCCTTGAAATTGCCGACATGGATCACCGTAAAGCTTCTCATTTCGCACCGCGCTTTCTTTTGCGGACGGAAAATCCGAAATCTCCCAGCTTTTTGCCGAGCGCGAAATAATCGCCGTGGGAATAAGCCGCAAGCCCCGCTTCTTCCAGTGCGATCCTGCCGTTTTTGTCGATATATCTTTCATCCGCCGTAAACGCCGTTATATCCGCAAGGAACATTTCGTGACTGCCCAGCGGTATACGCTTGAAAACACGGCATTCCAGTGTAAGCGGGCTTTCCTCCACGGTGGGGCAGGAAACGGTTTTCGAGTTGATCTTCGTAAGCCCGCACAGGGCGAATTTATCATTATCCCGCCCGGAAACGACACCGCACATATCCGCGGCGCGCACGAGAGGAGCCGAAACAAGATTCACGCAGAATTCGCCGCTTTCGGCGATAAGCCCGTAGGAATACCTTTCGGGCCGCACGGAGATATAGAGCCGCGGCGGGCGTGTGCAGACAATGCCCGTCCACGCGACGGTGAAAACATTTTCCGCACCGCCGGAGGCGCTTGTCACAAGCACTGCGGGCAGGGGCGAAAGCATCGCTCCGCCCTTGAAATCTAATCTTGCCATTCCAGAATATCCTTTACTATCTCGTATGCCATGCGCAGCCCCGCCGTTGCCGGAACAAAAACACAGCTCGAAGGTATTGCACGACGGGTATCGGGATCTCTGCCCGAAAACACGGCACCGGGAAGTTCCTCGGAGCAGACGACCTTCAGGCACGGTATTCCGCGCGCGCGCAGTTCACGCCGCATTATACGGGCAAGCGGGTCGCCGGAGGTGGAATAAACATCCTTCACCGTAATGCGCGAAGGATCTCTGCGGTTTCCGGTTCCCATGGAGGAAATTATCCGCACGCCGGCGGCGCGAGCGTTTGCTATAAGCAGCAGTTTGGAGGTGACGGTGTCTATGCAGTCGGCGATATAATCAAAGCCGCAAAGCGCAATATCCGCAGCCGTTTCCGCCGAATAAAACATATCCGCGAATTTCACATCGCATTCCGGCACGGCGCTGTGCAGCCTTTCCGCGGCGACGGCGGCTTTTCGCCGCCCGAGCGTTTCGGCGGTTGCGATAAGCTGGCGGTTGCGGTTGCTGTCGGAAACGGTATCACCGTCCACGACGGTTATGCTACCCACGCCCGCCCTTGCGAGCGCTTCGGCGCACCAGGAACCGACACCTCCCGTACCGAACACGGCTACGCTTGTTTTTGCAAGCCTTTCGGCGCCTTCCGCACCTATAATGGGAATGGAGCGTTCGAGCAGCATTTTATCTTCCCTTCCCTTCAACAGCCGGCATTTCCGCATTGACATAAGCGGTGTAGTATTTTTCGTAGGTGACAAAGCCCGGTGCGCTCCCGCCCGGTTTTTTCAAGTATCTCACGCGGGTATAATCCACGCCGACATTGCTTGCGCCGCGCTTTTCGCTGTAATAAGCGGCGAGCATCGCGGCGGCGGTGTAATCGGCATCGGTCGGTTCGCCGCCCTCTCCCGAAAGTATAACATGCGAGCCGTGAAAGCCCTTTATGTGGAACCATATATCGTTCTTTTCGGCGCCTGCGGTGAGTGCATCGTTTTGGCGGTTGTTGCGCCCGACGCGCACCTGCCTTCCGTCCGCCGTGCGGAAGGAAAGCGGCGAAGCCGCCTTTGCCTTTTTCGGCTTTGCGCCGCGGCTTGCCGGCTTGCCCAGGTATCCGCCTGCGGAAAGCTCTTCACGAATTTCCGCGATCTCGGAGGGTTCGGCGGCGCGTTCGATAAACCCGCGGACACCTTCAAGATAATCCTGCTCCGAAAGCGCTTTTTCGATCTGAATACGCTTTGCCTCGGCGGCACGCTTCATTTTTGCGTATTTATTATAGTATTTCTGTGCATTTTCCGCGGGGGTGCGTGTCGGATCCAGGCTAACGGTCTTTTCCCCGCCGCTTTCATAATCAATCCCCGTCACGCTTGTATCGCCGCGATGTATGCGCCATATATTCGCCGTTACGATATCGCCGCAGGCACGCGCTTCATCCTTTGCATCGCATTGCGCAAGCTCGTCTTTGAGCAAAGCAAGCTTTTTCCCGAGCTTTGCAAGGTGCGTATTGACGATATGCAGCGTATCGTGGGAATATCTGCCGATATTGACGGATTCCTCCCGCCGCCCGAAATAATCCGTCAAAAGCTCCGAAAATCCTGCGTATTCCTTCACCTCAAAGTCCGCACCGTACTGCTTTATCGGGAAGAATGAATATTCCGTTTCCTTCCCCTCCGGCGAAAAAACGGCGCAGGGGGTGTATTCGCTGCGGGCAAGCAGGGTGCGCAATGAATCGAATTCCGCCCAAATAAGCGGCATCGCCGCCGGGGAAACAAGTGCATCGCAATCCCCGAGTGCGCGGAAGGCAAGTTCCCTTGCGACAAGCGGCGAAAGCCCGCAGAAGCTGCGCAGCAGCATATCCGCCGCGCGTGCGCCTTCAAATGCCGCGCAAACGGCGGCAAACGCAGCCGCGTCCGTCGCGGCTATATCTTTTTTATCCTGCGCGGGCGGCGTTTCATAGGGCATTCCCGGCAAAAGACTGCGCACGGAGGAGGTTATATCCGAAACCGAAGCCGCGGTGATGATCTTTCCGCTGCCCTCCGTGAGTATCAGGTTGGAATATTTGCCCATCATTTCGGCGTAAATGCACTTGCGGTGCACATAGCCCATTTCGTCCGCGGAATCGAAATCGAAACGCACGATGCGTTCGTTCTTTATCCATTTCACGCCGTTCAGCCTGCCGTTTTGAAGGTGCTTGCGGTAAAGCATACAGGTCGGCGTGGGGGTATCCGGCTTTGCCGCCGCGGATTCCGTGCAGGCAAGTATCGGGCGCGAAGCCGATGCGGATATTATCAAATTCATATGCTTCCCCGCCGCATATAGCTGAATACAAATGCAGGACGGTGAGCTCTGGTAGAGTTTTTCCACCCGGCCCCCCGCCCATGAGTTGAGTTCGGCTGCAACGGCGGAGCAAAAAAGTCCGTCAAATGCCATATTCGTTTTCTCTGTCGAAATCAAACAGCGCGACGCGCGCGCCGGTATCCTCTATCATGTCGCACAAAGCGGGCAGAACAACCCGCTCCGTGGCATGGTGTGTCATGCATATCATATTCATGCCGAGCTCAGCCGCCTGAATAAACGCATCATGGCTTGCCTCGCCGGTAAGGTAGGTATCGGCGCCCGCGTCATACGCGGCGCGGACAAAGCCCTTGCCCCCGCCCGAAACCAACGCGATCCGCCTTACATCGCCGCCTCTCGCGATGGCGAACATCGGCTTTTCACCGAGACTGTCCGTAAGGTTTTCGGCAAACGCCGCGAACGGGATCGCCCGACCGAGCGAACCGATCCTGCCGAACGGAAGAAACGGTTCCGCTTCCGCAAGCCCTATGGATTCCGCAAGGCAATCGTTCACGCCGCCGGGCATACTGTCCAGCCGCGTGTGGTAGGAAAGCACCGCAATACCGCTGCGTATGCACATCGCGACACGCTTTCCGACGGCATCCGCAGTGTCGACGGACTTCATCGGCTCGAACACAAGCGGGTGATGCGTAACGATAACATTCGTTCCCGCTTCCGCAGCGGCTTTAATCGCCTCCGTTGTCGCATCGAGCGCAACGGTAACCCCGAGCACCTCCGCGTTTCCGTCCGGGATAACCATTCTTCCGTCGTTATCCCAGGATTCGGAATATTCCTTCGGTATCATTTCATCGAGTATTTCCGCAAGTCTGTCAACGGTAAGCATATCACACTTCCCCTTTGATTTATTTACCGAGAAGCTTTCTGACACGCGCCGCGATTCCGGCAGCGTTCAGCCCGTAATAGTCTATAAGAACGCCCGCGGGTGCACTTGTTCCGAAAACATCCTCAACGCCGACACGCGCCATTTTCGCACCGCCGGTTTCGGCAATAAGCTCCGCAACGGCGCTTCCAAGCCCGCCGATGATGTTATGCTCCTCCGCCGTGACGATATTGCCTGTCTTTGCGGCATATTTGAGCACAAGCTCTTCATCAAGCGGCTTGACGGTATGCATATCTATAACGGCGGCATCTATGCCCTCGTTTTTGAGCAGTTCACGCGCTTCGAGTGCGGCGGAAACAAGTATTCCGTTTGCGATAATGCAGACATCGTTCCCATCCGCAACGACAATACCCTTGCCGAGCTTGAATTCATGCTCGCCGCGTTCATACACCTGCGGAACGGCATATCTGCCCAGGCGCATATAAACCGGGCCGTCGTACCTGAGTATTTCCGCGGTGAGTGCTTCGGTGGAGGCGGAGTCCGCAGGAGAAACGACCGTCATCCCCGGGAGTGCGCGCATTATCGCGATATCCTCGCAGAATTGATGAGTCGCCCCGTCCTCGCCGACGGTAACGCCCGCGTGGGATGCGCATATCTTGACGGGAAGGTGCGGATAGGCGACTGAATTGCGTATCTGCTCGAAAGCCCTGCCGCAGGCGAACATCGCAAACGACGAAGCAAACGCCGGAATGCCCGTGGCTGCAATACCCGCGGCGACGGAGATCATGTTTTCCTCCGCTATGCCGCAGTTGAAAAAGCGTTCGGGAAATTTATCCGCAAAAATTTTGGTCTGAGTGGAGCCCGAAAGATCGGCATCGAGCACATAAAAATCGTATTTTTCGCCGAGTGCGGCAAGCGTTTTGCCGTACGCAACGCGTGTTGCTTCCTTATCTGCCATTGCTCATATCCTCCTTTGCCTGCTCCCATGCGGCGGAAAGCTCCGATTCGGCAATTGCAAATTCCTCCGCCTTCGGCGCCTTGCCGTGCCATGTATAATTGTTTTCCATAAAGGAAACGCCCTTGCCCTTGACGGTTTTGCAGATTATCGCGCCCGGGCGCCCGGATGCGATACATTCCGAAACGGCTTTGTCTATCGCTTCAAAATCGTGACCGTCGATCACAACGGCGTGCCAGCCGAAGGCTCGGAACTTTTCATCAAGCGGGTTCGGATTCATAACATCGCTCACGGCACCATCGATCTGATAACCGTTGCTGTCCACAAAGGCGATAAGATTATCCAGCTTGTACTGATTGGCGAACATCGCCGCCTCCCAGACCTGACCTTCCTCTGTTTCGCCGTCGCCGAGAAGCGTATATATACGGTAATCATCGCCCCTTCGCTTTGCAACGGCAGCCATTCCCGCGGCGGCGGAAAAGCCCTGTCCGAGCGAGCCGGTGGACATATCCACGCCGGGTGTTCCCTTCATGTCGGGGTGGCCCTGCAGCATTGCGCCGAGCGTGCGGAGTTTTTTCAGCTCAGACTCCGGGAAATATCCGCGTATCGCAAGTGCGGAATAAAGTGCGGGGCAGCAGTGCCCCTTGGAGAGCACGACACGGTCGCGCCCGGGTGCATCCGGGGCGGCGGGGTCGACATTCAGCCTGTAAAAATAAAGATAAGCAAGCACATCGGCGATCGAAAGCGACCCGCCGGGATGCCCGCTTTTTGCGCGGTAGACCGCGTCAACGGAAAGAAGGCGTATTTTCGCCGCCCTTTCCTTCAGCATAAGAACAGTTGTGTTTTCCATGTTCCGGTTTCCTTTCTCAAAGCCCGGCACGACGCAGCGCATCGCTGAAATACGCAGGTCTTGCCGCTTCAATTGAAATATTCTCTCCCGTGATGGGGTGAATAAACGAAATGTATTTTGCAAACAGGCATTGCCCCGCCATCCCGAGCGAATATTTTTCGCTTCCGTAGACCGGATCCCCCGCGACGGGATGCCCTATATATGCCATGTGCACACGGATCTGATGTGTACGCCCGGTTTCGAGCGTGAGTTCGAGATGAGTGTATCCGGCGCTTTCCGCAAGCACGCGCCAATGTGTAACGGCGGGCTTGGAATTAAGCTGCGTGACTGACATTTTCTTGCGGTCGGTTTTATGCCTGCCGATAGGCGCATCGACGGTGCCTTCGCTTTCGCGCATTTTCCCGGCGACTATTGCCTCATACCGGCGCACAAAGGAATGCACGGCTATCTGCTCGGCAAGCCCGCGGTGGGCTTCATCCGTCTTGGCGACAATGAGCAGCCCGGAGGTGTCCTTGTCGATACGGTGAACGATCCCCGGCCGCACTACGCCGTTTATGGAGGAAAGCCGCCCCTTGCAGTGGTAAAGCAGCGCGTTGACAAGCGTTCCGTCCGGATTTCCCGGCGCGGGGTGAACGACCATTCCGCGCGGTTTATCGCACACGAGAAGGTATTCATCCTCGTAAAGTATATCCACCGGAATATCCTGCGGTATTGCGGCAAGTTCCGCAGCGGGCGGGATATCCGCCGTAACGGTGTCGTCTTCGCACACCGTGTATTTCTTTTCGGTCTTTTTGCCGTTTACCGTGATATTCCCCACGGCGATAAGCTCCGCGGCGCGGGTGCGACTCACACCGAAGTGCAGGGCGCAATAGGCATCCAGCCGCTTGCCGGCATCAAGATCCGAAACGGATACGGTTTCCGCAGTGTTGAATTCCTCATTCATCGCCGTTACCTTCCGTTTTGGCTTTTTCCTCGGAAAGGCGGCGTTCCACCTTCGGTTCAAAGAAGATTATATATACCCCGAGCAGTATCGCGCCGACGGTTATAAAGGAATCGGCAACATTGAACACCGCAAAATCGACAAAATCCACGCGGAAGAAATCCGTCACATAGCCTTTTGCGATACGGTCGATCATGTTGCCTATGCCGCCGCCGAGTATCATCGAAAGCGAAACGGTGAGCAGCACATGGCGCGAACGCCAGATATAAAGCATAACCGTTATCGCGACAATGGCAACGCAGGAAAGCACCATGAAAACCCAGCGCTTATCCGAAAGTATGGAAAACGCCGCGCCGGTATTGCGGGTGTGATAAAAACTCAAAACCCCGGGGATAAAGCGGGCTTCGCTGTAAAGAGGAAGCCCGTTTATAACAATGACTTTGCTGACTTGGTCAAGCAGGACCGCAGCCGCGGTGACAATTAAGGCTAACATAGAGCCTTGCGGCAGCGGGCGCAGATATGCTGACCGTCCTCATCGACGGTGCAGTCATCCTTCTGCATCCAGCAGCGAACGCACTTTTTACCCTCCGAAACGGCAACGCGCACGGCTATGCCGTTTTCCTCATCGATATATGCGCCTTCCGGTGTATTTTCGGATGAAAGCTCGACCTTGCTCACGATAAACACGGTGGGCAGTATCGGTTCAAACTCACGGAAGAGCTTCATCGCCTCGCTTCCCTCGGGGGCGTAAACGGTGACATCCGCCTCGAGCGATTTGCCGATTATCTTTTCGGCGCGGGCGATTTCAAGCGCCTTCATGACGCCGTCGCGATGCTCGAACAGGCTTTCGTACTTGGCGCAGACATCAGCAAATTCAAGCGCTTTGTCATATTCGGGAAGGTCGTTCAGGAATACGCTGTGCGCATTGTCCGAAGCGGCATGGTTCATATGGAGCCATACCTCCTCCGCCGTATAGGAAAGCACCGGTGCAAGCATCCTCGTGAGCGAATTTACGATGATATACATCGCCGTCTGGGCGCTTCTGCGTGCGGGATCGTTCTTCGCCTCGCAATAGAGTCTGTCCTTGGTTATATCAATATAAAGCTTGGACATATCCGTCGAGCAGAAGTTGAGTATTTCGTGATAAACTATGTGGAACTGATAGCTGTCGTACGCCTCGCGGACACGCGCGGTAAGCCCGTTAAGACGTGCTACCGCCCATTTGTCGATATCGCAGAGCGATTCGGGGCAGACGCTGTCGCGGTCCGGGTCGAAATCGTTTTCGGGTGTGCCGAGGTTGGCAAGCAGTATGCGCAGTGTGTTTCTGATCTTGCGGTAGCTTTCGGAAAGCTGCTTGAAGATGGAATCGGAAGCACGAACATCAACGCGGTAATCGCTTGAAGCAACCCAAAGTCTGAGTATATCCGCGCCGTATTTATTGATAACTTCCTCCGGCGCAACGGCATTGCCCAGCGATTTATGCATCGCCTTGCCTTCGCCATCGACAGTCCAGCCGTGAGTGAGCACCGCCTTATAGGGCGCTTCGTCAAGTCCGGAGCCGATTGCCGTGAGCAGCGAGGACTGAAACCATCCGCGGTACTGATCCGCACCTTCAAGGTAAAGATCGGCGGGGCGGCCGAGCCCGTTTTCGCCGTCCAAAACATTGAAGTGCGTAGAGCCGGAATCAAACCAGCCGTCAAGAGTGTCGGTTTCTTTATAAAAATGCTTTCCGCCGCAATGCGGGCAGGTAAAGCCTTCGGGCAGAAGCTCGCTTGCTTCGTGTGCGAACCATGCGTTGGAGCCCTCACGCGCAAAAACATTCGCGATACGGTCGATGGTTTCTTCTGTGACTATCGGCTTTTTGCAATCCTCGCAATAGAATACGGGGATGGGAAGCCCCCAGTTGCGCTGGCGCGAAATGCACCAGTCGGCGCGTTCGTTGATCATGGAGATCATTCTGTCGCCGCCCCACGCGGGCATCCATTCGACATTTGCGCATGCCTTCACGGCACGGTCACGGAACGCCTCGACAGAGCAGAACCACTGCGGTGTCGCACGGAAGATTATCGGGTGCTTGCAGCGCCAGCAGTGCGGATAGGGGTGAATTATATCCTCGGAGGCAAGCAGTGCGCCGCTTTCCTTCATATCCGCAAGTATCGCTTCATTGGATTCATCGTAGCGCATACCGGCATATTTACCGGCAAGTTCGGTCTGATATCCGCGGTCGTCCACGGGAACGATTATATCCATTCCGTAGCGCATACCCGTCATATAGTCGTCCACGCCGAAGCCGGGTGCCGTATGCACGCAGCCCGTGCCGCTGTCCATGGTGACATATTCGGCGATGACAAGCAGGCTTTCGCGGTCCAGGAAGGGATGATGCGCCTTCATGAATTCAAGCTCGCCGCCCTTGAAGGAGGCAAGTGTTTCGTATTCGTCGATACCGGCGTTTTTGAGTGCGCTTCCGGCAAGTGCCGCCGCCATAATATATCTTTCGCCGGAGGGGACCTTTATAAGCGAATATTCCTCGCGCGGGTGAACGGCAATAGCCATGTTGCCCGGGAGTGTCCACGGGGTTGTTGTCCAAATAACGAAATAGGTATTTGCCGTACCGCCGTGAGCTTCAAGCAGTCCCTTATCGTCGGAAACGGGGAATTTTACATAAATAGAGGTGCAGGGCGCATCCTGATATTCGATTTCGGCTTCTGCAAGAGCCGTTTCGTCATGGGCGCACCAGTAAACCGGCTTCAAGCCCTTATAGATGTAACCCTTGCGGAACATTTCGCCGAAAACGCGAACCTCGCGTGCCTCGAACGCCGAATCCATGGTAAGGTAGGGGTTGTCCCAATCGCCCAATACGCCGAGTCTGCGGAAGGATGTCCGCTGAAGATCAACGAATTTCGCGGCGAATTTGCGGCATTCCTCGCGGAATTCGGGCACGGTCATCTTTTTTCTGTCGAGCTTGCTCTGCTTGATTATTGCGCTCTCGATAGGCATACCGTGGTTATCCCAACCCGGTCTGTACGGGGCATAATAGCCCTCCATGGATTTGGATTTGACAATGAAATCCTTGAGTATCTTGTTGAGTGCCGTTCCGATGTGGATATTGCCGTTGGAGAAGGGAGGCCCGTCGTGAAGCACAAAGGAGTGCTTTCCGCGGTTCCTTTCGAGCATTTCGGAATATATCTTCTCCGTATTCCAACGTTCCAGAGTTTCGGGTTCCTTCTGCGGAAGATTGCCCCTCATCGGAAATTCGGTTGCGGGAAGATTAAGTGTGTCTTTGTAATCCTTCATTTTATTTTTCGGCACGGCTTATTCCTTTGTGCCGTTATCTCCCATCATGAATTTGATATATTCGTCCTCCGCTTCCTTTGCTTCGTTCGAAAGCTCGGGCATATCCGAAGCGGCGGCTACCTTTTCCTCGTTTTCGGCATTTGCCGTTTCGAGCGCAATGCGTTCCTCGACATCCGGATCCTCGATCCTGATCTCTTCGGGAGGCAGCTCGCGTTCTTTCTTGCGGCGTTCGATTTCTTCCTCGATCTTATCCTTTACATCGGTGAAAATCCCGGCGACTATCGCATCGTCGTTGGGAAGCACGATATCCTCGATCTCGTTCACGCTCAGATCCTTCAGTTCGGCAATGTGCTTGCCGTAAAGCTCGTAAACCTGCTTTTTGAAATCGATAATGCGTGTGCGCATGATCCACGCTTTTTCCTTTTCCGCCTGGAGCTGGGTGCGGAATTCGGCAATAACGCCGTCGCAGCGGTCCTTTATCGCGCCGGTGATGATGTCGGCGCGGTCATAGGCATCCGCCTTGATTTTTTCTGCCATTTTCTGCGCGGAAATAAGCGTACTGCGAATGGAATCCTCTTCGTCCTTTATTTCGTCGAGGTTTGTCACGACAATACGGAGCTTGCGTTCAAGCTCGTTGTTTTCGCGGTAGGCTTCGGTATATTTTTCAAGCAGAAATTCGATATAGGCATCGACTTCCTGCGGATTATAGCCTTTCAGGCTTTTGGAAAACTGTTTGTTTTTCAGTTCATGCGGTGCAAGCATCTGATTTCCTCCGTATATCCGAATAACGCCCGAAAGCACTGCCCGGCGTAAAGTTTTTTACGCGGTCGGCAGTGCGATACGGACAAGTGAAATTATTAAGCAGGTGACGATGTATGAAAAATCCACCGGCGAGCCTTCGAGCGCAGGGACGCGGTCGAGTAGCAAACGCACCGGCCCGACGACCGGTTCGGTAACGGCGCAGCAAAAAACATATACCGCGGATTCTTCGGCATCCGAAAAGAACGGCAAAAGCGCCCTTATCAGCAGGATCCACAGAAAGGCTTCAAGAAAGACATTTACCGTCGTGGAAATAACATAGAAAAGCTCGCTCAAGATTCAACGCCTCTCAATGTTCAGCGAAAAAGATCCCTCTGTCTGACAGTCTGATCCGCGTTGTCCGCAGCGGGGGCTTCCGCCTGATCGCCGCTCACATCGACATTCTTGGGCGTGACAACATAGGTTGCGTTCGCGACCTTTTTGACCTGACCGTCGATAGCGAAAACAACGCCGCAAAGGAAGTCTATGATACGCTTTGTGGTTTCCTTGTTGGTTTCTTCAAGGTTGAGCACGACAGTGCGGCGCGCAAGAAGATGTTCGCCGATCTGGCGGACTTCGTCAAAGCGTTCCGGCTTGACGACCTTCATTTCGAGAGCCGTGCCGGAGGATATCCCGCCGGTGGGTCTGGATGCGGCAGACTGCTTCTGAACGGGAGCTGCTGCTGCGGGAGCGGGCTCTTCTTCTTCCTCGTATTCTTCGTATTCTTCGTTTTCTTCGTATTCCTCTTCACCCTTGAAAAGGTCGCCTATGCGGTTCATAAGTCCCATTTTTTGTTCCTCCTGAATATTTATGTGTTTATTTTTCTTCTGTAGCTGCCTTCGGGCGGGCGCCGAATATCGCGCTTCCGATCCGCACCATTGTCGAACCGTTTTCGACCGCCGTCGGGTAATCACCGCTCATCCCGAGCGACAATATCTCCATATATACATTATGGACTTTCAAGGCCGATATGTCAATAAATATTTTTCTCATTTCGCGAAAATATTCGGCGTTTTTCTCTTGATCGCCGCTTTTGGGCGGCACAGCCATCAGACCGGACACGCGAATATGCGGAAGCGTCGCCAGAAAAGCGCAAAAACCCGGTGCATCCTCCGGGCGGATGCCGGACTTGCTTTCCTCGCCGCCGATATTCACCTCGACAAGCACCGGCATGACGATATCGTGCTTTGCCGCCTGCTTTTCGATTTCCAGCGCAAGCGTGGCGCGGTCCACGGACTGTATCATATCGACCTTGTCGATAATATATTTCACCTTATTCGTCTGCAAAGCGCCGATAAAATGCAGTTGCGCGCGGGTGCGGTCGATCTTGCCGTACTTTTCCAATACTTCCTGTACGCGGTTTTCGCCGATAAGCGTCACACCGCAGTCGATGGCGTAATTGATGTATTCCGGCGGCACCGTTTTCACCGCCGCAAGGAGCCGTGCCCTGCCGCCGAGTTCCCGCGTGATCCTGTCGATCGCGGTTTTTATCTCTTCGCGGGTGTTCATCAGGTTATCCTCATTCCGTCGTAAATATCGTTGCCTTCGATAATGACGGTATCGTGCAGCGAGAGGCGTTTTTTAGAGGAATACGCGATATCGTTTTCCTTCGGGTAATCCGGATCTACGGGTATCCTGCAAATGCAGTGCCCGCCGTAGGTGTAAATGACCTCAGTCTCTTTGAATGTCACACGCGAGCCGGTTACGACATAAACGCCGGTGACACCGTCCCGTACGCGCAGCGCCTTTGTGCTGATACGCAGGCCCTCATATACCGTGCGTGTAAGCTCCACCGTCTGGCTGCGGGAATAATCAAAGCTTTCCGGCAGCGTCTTCGTGCTGAAAACAAGTATCGTCATATCGCGGTCGGTGCGGTTTATCCTGCGTTCAAGCGTCATGTTCAGGACAGTCCCGCCTGAATACTGAAATGTTATCGGATAGTTGCCGCCGTTACGGAAGGATTCCGCGGTGCGCTTGTCGATCGCAACGGCGATATACCATGTCGAATCGGTGACGATCTTGCCCGACGAGCCGTTAAGGATTGCCTCATCCGGAACCGAATCCGCAAGCTTGTCGAACGCATCCCCCGTAAGCGCTTCAAGCGCTTCGACGGTGAACACATTCTCGTACCCGTCCACCGTGGAATAGTAATACCCGGATTCGGGCGCGACAACATGATAATTCTCGCCCGTGAGCGATTCCTCCAGCCTTGTCTTTTCCGTGGTGAGAGTGCTTATCTCGGCGGCGTAGCTGTTTTCCTTTATTGCCGACTGGCGGCGGTTGAGCAATATGAGCAGTTCTTCTTTATCCCGCAGTGCGCTGTCAAACGCCGCATCGTCTATACGGCGCAGCATGGAAAGCGTAAGCTCGGATATCTGGCTGTCCAGCACCGAAATGTTCGTCGTGAGCGCGCCGGAAGGCAGGCTGCTCTTTTCAAGCACCTCAAGGCGCTTGTCTATCTCGCTGATACGGTTCTGCGCCTCCACATCCGCCGGGTCGGAATAGGTTATGACTATATCCTGCCCTCTGCGGACCTTTTCGCCCTCCTCGACAAGAACGCAGTCTGTTCCCTCCGCACCGGAGGGTATCGTCTTTTCGCTTCGGAAGAGGAATGCCGTCAGCTCCGCGCGGTCGGAAATGCTCGCATACGCGGCGGCTTCGGTCTCGATCATCGTGCCGACATTCAGCATGAGCTGGAGAAAAACATATGCGACTATCGAAACGGCGATTATCGCCGTGCCGAACTGCGAAAAAAACCGCTTTGCCGCGATTGCCGCGCGTTCCCTTCCGCTTTTCTTCACCGGCGCGATACGACGCACGGCGGTGACATCGCGCTTTTCGGCGCGGCGGTCGGCGGGAAGATTCTTCCTTTCTTCATTCATTTTCGATCACTGAACCTCTCTGATCTCATCAAAGCTTATCCGTGCGAGCCAGGTGAGCTGGCGCTTTGCATAATGCCGCGTGTTTAGCTTTATGCTCTCGCGCACATCGGAAAGCGTGCCCGCCCCCGCGAAATAAGGGTAAAATTCTTTATAACCGATCGCGCTTGCTGCGGTCGGGGTCTGCGCAAGCCCGCGGAGGTAAAGCGAATGTACCTCCTCTTCAAGGCCCGCGGCAAACATTTCGTCCACGCGCGTGTCGATACGGGAATACATCGCATCTCGGTCGGCAGGGCGCAGCAGTATCCTGTTCACCTCATAGCGCCCGCATCCGCGGCGGCTTTCGGCATCCAGTTCGGTCTTTGTCCTGCCGGTGGTATAAAATATTTCCAGCGCACGAACGACGCGCTTTATATTGTTCGGGTGTATCGCGGCGGCGGAGTCTGCATCGACCTTTGCCAGCCTTTCATGCAGCGCCTGTGCGCCGTTTTCCCGTGCGAAAGCGTAAAGCTTTCCGCGCAGTTCCTCGTCTGCTTCGGTTTCGGCAAGGGATATGCCCGAAACGAGCGTATCCACATAAAGTCCCGTGCCGCCGACAACCACGGGAATCTTCCCGCGGGAGCTTATATCCGCGACAGCCTTTTCGGCAAGCGAAACGAACCTTGCCGCGGAAAACGGTTCTTCAATATCCGCAACATCGATCAGATGGTGCGGTATTCCGCGCATCTCGGCTTTTGCGGGCTTTGCCGTACCGATGTCCATGCCACGGTAGACCTGCATGGAATCGCCGCTTATTATTTCGCCACCGATGCTTTCGGCAAGCGAAACGGCAAAACTGCTTTTTCCGGATGCGGTAGGCCCTTCTATGACTGTTATCGGAATCCTTTCCAATTCGACCTCCCGCTAAAAGCAAAAATCATCCTATATACATCGCGTCGCCGAACGAGAAGAAGCGATATTTCTTCCCCACCGCCTCGCGGTAGGCGTTCATCGTATTATCGTAGCCCGCAAAAGCGCAGACCAGCATTATCAGAGTGCTTTCCGGAAGGTGGAAATTCGTTATGAGCGCATCCACGCAGCGGAATTTTACACCGGGGTAGATGAATATCGAGGTCTCGCCCTTGAAGGGATGTACTTCCCCGTTTTCATCGCAAACGCTTTCGAGCGTGCGCACGCTTGTAGTGCCGACGGCGACCACGCGCCCGCCGCGGGCATGGGCGGCATTTATACGCTCCGCCGCTTCGGCGGTGACTTCGATATGTTCGGAATGCATTATGTGATTTGTAAGGTCGTCCTCCTTCACGGGACGAAATGTTCCCAAACCGACATGAAGCAGCACGCGGACAATGTCCACGCCCTTTTCCTTTATCGCCGCAAGCAGCTCCGGAGTGAAGTGGAGCCCGGCGGTCGGTGCGGCGGCAGAGCCGTCTGTGCGGGCATAGACAGTCTGATACCGTTCCTTGTCCGCAAGCTTTTCGGTTATATAAGGCGGCAGCGGCATGATGCCGATGCGATCGAGTATTTCGTTGAATATTCCGTCGTATTCAAAGCGGATAACGCGTATGCCGCCGTCCAGAACATCCGTAACGGTGCCGGAAAGCTCATCCGAATAGATTATTCTTGTGCCCGGCTTTGTCTTTTTGCCGGGGCGTGTCAGGCACTGCCAGCACTCGCCCTCGGCTTTCTCCACGCGGGAAAGCAGTACCGTTTCTATTTTGCCGGTATGCCCCTCCGCCGTGCCGAACAGACGCGCCGGTATAACGCGTGTGTCGTTTATCACAAGGCAATCGCCCGGTTCAAGCTTATTTATTACTTCGGAAAACACTGTATGCTCGACAGCTCCGCTTTCGCGGCCGAGGCAAAGCAGCCGTGAAGAATCACGCTTCTGCAGCGGTGTTTGTGCTATAAGCTCCTGCGGAAGATCGTAATAATACGACGAGCGCTTCATCAGATCCATTTTTTCGATTCCCTTTTAATATCAATACGCTTTCGCGCAGAATAAACCGTGCAAACGGGCATTCCGCAAAAACCTGTATCGGCCGGTATACCCATGCAGACTATATTTTACTACAATCCCGCCGATTTTTCAACACAAGGAAGGGAAAAACTTATGAAAAAAGAGCTTGTTTTCCACGGTGCGGCAACGGCGCCCGTCACGCCGTTCGGCAGCATCGGCATCGATTGCGCCGCAGCGGCGAAAATGATGGAATTTCCGCTCACAAACGGCATCGACGCGCTTGTTGATGCGGAACGGCCGGCGCATCGGCAACACTTCGGGCACGGAAAAACGCTCGCTTATTGATTTTACGGCGAGGACGATGTCAACGCCCGATCACGGACTGCGCAAATCATTTATAACACAAAAAATCACGCGCCCCCGAAAAACGGGAGCGCGTGTTTTAATAAAGCGCTTTGTATTTCAGAATGCTCCGAACATCCACATAACAAGCAACGAAAGCAGGGTGACAACAACGAGTGCGGGAATGATTATCACAAGGAACGCCGCGATGCTCATCGCAAGCTTATCCTTCACCGTGATATTTTCCTTTGCAAGGTTTTCGGAAAATTCCTTTTCCTGCTTCGGTGTGGATTTTTTCAGGCGACGCCAGATCATTTCACCTCTGCCTCATCGGAAACGAATCGTGTGGATTTCTTTTCCGTTTCGGGGAGTTTGAACAGATAATTGCCATCTGCGTCTATCTTCCGTTCCGGGAAGTGGCAGGCGACAAAGTGGCCGGGTTCGATCTCTGTCAAAGGAGGCGGAACACGCTTGCACTTATCGCACGCCATATAGCAGCGCGTGTGGAATTTGCATCCGTCCGGCGGCTTGATCGGGCTGGGGATATTGCCTTCGAGAAGTATGCGTTCCTTCTTGAGGCTTTCTATATCCGTTGTCGGGATAGAGGAAAGCAGAGCAACGGTGTACGGATGACGCGGGTCATCGAATATCGTCGCGGCATCGCCGAGCTCGACAATATTGCCGAGGTACATAACACATATACGGTCGGAAATATAGCGGACGACCGAAAGATCGTGCGATATGAACATATATGTGAGGTGCTGCTTTTCCTTCAGTTCCTGCAAAAGGTTGATAATCTGCGACTGTATGGAAACGTCAAGCGCGGAAACGCACTCGTCGCACACAACAAACTTCGGGCCGACTGCAAGCGCACGTGCGATAGATATTCTCTGGCGCTGACCGCCGGAGAACTGGTGCGGGTAGCGGTGAAGCATATAATCCTGCAGACCGCAGGCACGCATAACGTTGAGTATATGCTCCTTCATTGCGGGGGAACCGTGCTTGTACATCTTGTGTGCAACAAGACCTTCCTCGATTATCTGACCGACAGTCATTCTCGGGTTGAGCGAGGAATACGGATCCTGGAACACAATCTGAAGATCCTTGCGCAGGTGGCGCATTTCGTTATATTTAAGCCGTGCAAGGTCAATGCCGTCATCCAGCATTGCTTCGTATTTTTGGAATTCCGGATCGGATGCATACTGTTCCTTTTCGGAAGCGATGGCAGCATCGAGCTTTTCGATCTCCGCAAGGTCTGCCGAGCGTTTGTCTTCGAGCTTGCGGACATTTTCCTCGAGCTTTGCTTTCGTGCCGGGTTTGAGCTCCTCGGCATCAAGTTCGAGCTTCAGATCGCCGATCTTTTCGGCAAGCTTTGCGGCGGAATCCTCGTGCAGTGCTTTTTTGTAAAGCAGAGCGGCGCCCTTCTTGGTATCCTTCGCAAGGAAACCGCCGAGTATCTTTGCAACGTGTGCAAGAGCCGTTTCATATTCGGCATCGGCAAGGTTCTTGTTCTGGTGATCGAAAAAGGTTGCGTTTTCGCCCGCGGATTCTACCTTTGCCGCCATGGCATCGGCGTGATCCTTCGCCTTTTTGACGCGGGCAACATATTTATCGACTTTTTTCAGGGTGTTTAGAACATATTTCGGCGCAATGGCGGAGCGGGGCATCCCGTAATAGACCGTAGTGCCGGCGGTTTGTTCGTAAAGCTGGAGAAGAACTCGGCCGAGCGTGGATTTACCGCAGCCCGATTCGCCGACTATACCGAGCGTTTCGCCCTCGAAAATATCAAGCGTGATATCCTCATTGGCGCGGACATAAAGCTGTTCCTTCTGGAATATGTTCGATTTGGCGATCGGAAAATATTTCTTAAGGTTCGTGATTGACAAGAGCTTTTTGGTGTTCGGCACTTCTTCTCACCTCCTTTTCGGGATAGAAGCAGCGTATCTTCTGGCCGGGAGCAAACTCGACAAGCGGCGGCTCCTCTTCCATACACTTCTTCGTTGCATATTTGCACCGCGGTGCGAACTTGCAGCCCTTCGGGAGCGCAAGCGGGTGCGGCACAACGCCGGGAATCGGCTCGAGCTTATGCGTGATATTGTCTATACGCGGGATACTGAACATCAATCCTTCGGTATAAGGATGGCTCATCGGGCAATCCGAGAATATAACCCTCGCGGATGCCTGCTCGACAACCTGACCGCAGTACATAACGACAACATCATCAGCCATTTCGTTGATAACACCGAGGTCGTGAGTGATGAAGATTATCGAGGTGCCGTTTTCGCGCTGGAGATCGTTCATCAGGCGGAGTATCTGCGCCTGGATGGTAACATCGAGCGCCGTTGTCGGCTCGTCCGCGATAAGTATCTTCGGGCGGCAGGCAAGCGCCATTGCTATCATGACACGCTGCCGCATACCGCCGGAAAGCTGGTGCGGGTATTGCTTGATAACCGCTTCCGGATTCGGTATCTGAACATCGTAAAGCATCTGGAGCGCGTGCTTCGCGGCTTCCGTCTTGGTCATATTCTGGTGAATGATGAACGGCTCGCTGAGCTGGCGTTCAACGGTGAACACCGGGTTGAGCGATGTCATCGGTTCCTGGAATATAACGGATATCTTATTGCCGCGGATATCGTACATCTGCTGCTCAGTGAGTTTGGTGAGATCTGTGCCTTCGAAAAATATCTCGCCCTCGGCTATATAGCCGTTGCCGTCGAGCAGTTTCAGAATGCTCATTGCGGAAACGCTTTTACCGGAGCCGGATTCACCGACTATGCCGATGGTGCGCTTCTCATCGAGCGTATAGGACACGTCGTTTACAGCCTTGACAATGCCCTTTCTCGTTTTGAAATAAGTGTGGAGATTCTTAACTTCCAATAATGCCATTATACTTTCACCTCCGCCTTACTTTTCCTGACTGCTCTTCGGGTCGAGAACGTCACGGAGTGTATCGCCGATAATATTGATGCATATCGTGGCGATGGAAAGGAACAGTGCGGGGAACAGCCATTGCCACCAGTAGTTCTGGATAACAACGGAGTTATTCGCGCCGTTGAGCATATTGCCCCACGTCGGACGCGGCAGCTGTACGCCGAAGCCGAGGTAGGAAAGCGAGGATTCGGTAAGCAGACAGCCTGCGAAGTCGAGCGTCATACTGACAAGTATAACGGAAACGACGTTCGGCAGAATGTGCTTGAAGGCGATCCTCTTTTCACGCACGCCCATTGCTTTTGCGGAAATAACGAATTCCTTTTCGCGTTCCGCAAGCACCTGGCCGCGTATCATGCGGGCAAGTCCCGTCCAGGAAAGCAGCCCGAGTATGATCATTATGATGAATATCTTCATGTCCTCGCTGATCGGCTTTTTTGTGAAGATGTAGGAAAGCATCATCGCAAAGGGCAGGAAGGGTATAGCGGAGAAGATCTCCGTCACGCGCATGAGCACCATATCCACCCAGCCGCCGAAATAGCCGGAAATGCAACCGACGATAACGGCGATTATGGAGGAAACGATAACGGCGACGGCACCGATGGTCATTGTCATCTTACCGCCGTGGATTATACGGGTGAAGGTATCTCTGCCGTTGCCGTCCGTGCCGAACGGATAACCGGAAAGGCCTGCACTGTCGAGCAGTTTACCGTCTGCATCGACGGTATATGTCTGATAAGCGCCGGCATAAACCTTGGATGCGGTCATACCGTCGACATCGCACTGCCCGTAGGAATTGGAGCCCCATGCATAAACTCTGCCGGATTCGCCGACAGCCACGACATGCTCCGAGCCGCCTGCAATCGAAACGAATTTTTCACCGTTTACCGTTGCCGGCACATCAAGTTCGCCGGTATCCGCGGTGCCCGCGACTATAACGCTGCCGTCCTCCATAAGGAAGATGAAGCTGCGCTTCGTTGCGGCAATGTCGGTGACCTTTTGTTTTTTAAGGACCTGCGTAAGCTTCACTCTGTTTCCGCGTTCGCCGACCTTGATCGAATTGAGGTAGCCGCCCGGACATTCTACCGAGCCGTCTTCCATCAAAGCAACGATATAGTTGTTTGTAACGGCAACCTTCTTCACGCCGGTAAGATTTGATTCCACAAACCTTGCGAGGTTGGCGCAGTTATTTTTGTTGCCCCAGGCATACGCTTTTCCGTCGACAACAAGCGCGGTGAACTGATAGCTGCATTCAAGCGACTGCACCTTGCTTGCATCGATAGTGCCGTTTATAAGCTCTGCGGGCATTTCCGCTATGTTATCGGTTTCCGCATCGCCGTTATAAATACCGTATTGTCCGAGGTTGTTGTCACCCCATCCGATAACCTGCCCGTCTGTTGTAATCGCAATGACATGGTCGCGCCCCGTAGCGGCGGCAACGACATTGCCATCTTTGATCTCTTCGGGAAATTCAGAGTAGTCTCTCTTGGAAAGAGAATCCTTCGGGCTGCCCCAAATATAAAGTGTGTTATCCTGGCTCACACCCAGGGTGAAGTTGGCATAGCCGTGGATGCTTTTTATATTGTTCTCCATGCCGGAGGGAACGCTGCGCATCGACATTGTCGGCGCTATGTTCGCCTGGTTTGCATCGACGAACGTAAGATCTATCGGTGCAAAGAGCGGGCCGATGAAGACAAGCAGGAAGAGCAGCACAAGCACAACAAGTGCCGCAACGGCGAGTTTGCGTCTGAAAAACGCCTTGACCGCCAGTTTGGAAGGACTTTCGAGCTTTTCGACAGCGAAAACGTCATCATCCGAAAGTTCCTTGCTCGCGCCGCAGAACATACGTTTTATCCAACGCCACAGTGTTTTGAATACAGAGGAGCCGTTCTTTTCTTTGCCGGTATTTTTATCAGCCATTGAAGTTCCTCCTTTACTTATTGACGCGGATACGCGGATCGACAAAGCCGTACGCGATATCTATGATAAGATTGCCGAGAAGGCCGAGAAGAATGTAGAACATCTGCAGTGCAAGAACGACTTCGTTGTCGTTATTTGTGAGTGCGGTAAAATACATTTTCCCTATGCCGTTTAATGCAAATATGTTTTCAATCATCAGAGAGCCGGAGAATATGCTGAGGAACCAACCGATAACGAGTGTTACGATCGGGATCAGAGCGTTTCTCCATGCATGCGAGTAAATTACGACCTTTTCACGCAGACCTTTTGCGCGGGCTGTGCGGATGCAGTCCATGGAAAGTGCTTCGATCATGGAAGCGCGCACATAGCGTGTCATGCCGCCGAGCGAGCAGAAGGTCATTACAATGAGCGGAAGTGCGAGATGGTACATTTTGTCCCAGAACTGGCCCACTGGGGTCATGTCAAGATTGTTTGCCGATGTCATGCCGGAGACCGGGAACCACCCGAGTACGACCGAGAACAGCCAGATAAAGACTATTGCGATAATAAAAGTGGGCAGACTGTAACCGATAACCGTGGTGACCTGAACTGCGACGTCGCGCCTGCTGCCGCGCTTGACCGCACAAAAAATGCCGAGCGGTATGGTTATGCCCAATGCGAGTATGGTTGCGAATATGTTTATGAAGATGGTATTTTTCATCGGCTCAATGAGTATTTCGGAAACCGGTTTTGCAAATTGCGTGGAATAGCCGAAATAGCCCTGGAAGAGCCCCTGATAATGCCCGTCGGAATAGGGATATAACCCCATCCATCTGCCGTAGCGTTCAAGCAGATTGCCGTCTGTTCCGTATTGCTTTTGGTAAAAGGCATACCGCTCATCGTAATCAAGCTGGTTATGGCTTTGTTTAACCTCTTCCTTTGCCTGGCTTGCCGCACGGTCCACAGGCAGCATGTTGTAGATCAGAAACAAGAGTAAAGAGAGTATAAGGAACACGAGAGCAATATACAGCAGTCTTTTGATTATGTATTTTCCCATAGGTTTTTCCCCCGGAATTTTTATATTGCTTTGTGTTTACATTCGTGTAATCACATCAATGGAGCAGAAGCGGCAATTTTTAGGTTGCCGCTTCTGCATCTATATTGCTTTTTGCAGCCCCTTTTACGGGGCAGGTATCAAAAGCGTTTCTCCTTTTTAATCGGAGCGATTATTTGTAGTTCTCTACGAAGTCAGCTTCGTCCATGAGGTAGTTGTTGCTGTAGATATCGTACATTTCGGGATTGATGGTCCAGTTGAATGCGAAGTCGTAAGCAGCGGAGTTGAAGCCGGTAGCGAAGTTGATTGCGTTGCAGGTGGGAGTGCCGTCATAGCCGTAGCCACTGTCGCGGCAGTACTGACCGTAAACGCCGGGAACGAATTCGCAGGAGACGTACTGAATGTACATACCGATCTTCGTGGTGGCGCTTTCGCTCTGCTGCCATGCAGGGATGAGCTGGTCGGTAACGGTGTTAGGCTGAGTGCCGTACCAGTTGATTGCGAGAGGCATGTAATACCAGTCGCCGATCTTCACGGTCTTGTACTTCTGGTCAACGGTAGAGAAGTTGATGTTGTCATCGGAACGATCGTAGCCGGTAAGCTTCTTGTAACGGACAGCATCCTTTTCGGGGTCGAAAGCTTCGCCCTTTTCGTTGTATACCCAGCCGTCAGCTTCGAGGGTATCTATAGCGTCGTCAACGCTGTATGCATACTGGTTGAGCTTTTCTTCGAATTCGGATTCGTTAGCCTTGTATGCGGAGAAGCCGGTGTAGTACGGGCCGTGAACGACTGTACCGAAACCGCCGGTGAAGGTGGTGGCGAATTCAGGACGTTCGATGGTGTACATGATAGCCTGGCGGACAGAAGCAAATGCTGTCGGGCCGAAGTCGCAGCGGAATGCGAGCTTGCCGTAGCCGGCACGGTCGTAGTGATATTCTTCGAGTGCGCCGTTGCTGTCTTCAACAGCCTTCAGAGCAGCCTTGGTGTCGTCGCCGCCGGTGATGCCGGAGATAACATCGATTTCGCCCTGAGTGAGCTGGTCGAGCTGAGTTTCGCTGACAGCCTTGGTGATGATGATGGTTTCGATGGAAGCCTTGCCGCGGAGGTCGCCTTCATAACCCTTGTTGAGCGTGAGGGTGACGGTCTTGGTAGACTCATTGTAGTTTCCGATGGTGTACGGGCCGGAGAAAGGAAGGTCGGAATTCCACGCGAGGTTTGCTTCAACAGCAGCGCAAACAGTGTAGGTGTCCTTGCCGTCTACGGTCTTGGTTTCGTAGAATTTGTCGGAAAGGCCGCAAGCCTTGGTCTCTTCGTCAACAACGATGTCGGCATCGCCGAGGTAGAGAGCGAGAGGATCGGGGCTGAAGCCTGCGAGGGTGATGAGGTAGTAGTAATCTGCGTAATCGGAAATGTAGGTTACGGAGAAGGTGTAGTCGTCAAGAAGCTTGACGCCGGAGAAGTACTTGGAAACGCCTTCTTCATCGCCGTTGGTTCCGTTATAAGCGGAGAATTCGTCGAAACCGACGAGCTGGAGGCCGGATTGGCCGGTACCTTTGATAGCGGTAAGAACTTCGTTGCTGTTTGCAAGAGTAGCGGCAATGTAGTTCTTAGCGGTGATTTCGGTACCGTCGGAGAACTTGAGGCCCTGCTTGATCTTGATGGTGTAAGTGTAGGTGCCGTCTTCGTTCTTCACGCCGGTGGGTTCGCCGTCAAGAGCGGTGGTGTTCCAGTGGTAGACACCGTCGAAGTCGGACTGAACGGTTGAATAACCGGTGATGTAGTTCTGAACATCGAGGTCGGAGCTGCCGGGGGAAGATTTGCCCCAGCTTGCGTTACGGAACGCGCCGGAAAGGTCGGTTGTGTTACCGATAACAACATTGCTGGTTTCGCCTTCTTTGATGGTAGCGGAAACAAGAGCATCCGCAGCGCCCCAGTACGGAGATGTCTTGAAGTTCTCGATCTTGGAGTTGTAGACATCATAGTAACGGTTGGAGTAAAGCGGAACTTCGGGAACGAGCTTGTTCCATCTGAGGATGTAGAGCTTCCACCATTCGTTGTAGACATCCTCGGAGGTCTTGTAGTCGTCGCTTCCTTCGGGAACGGCGGTGTTGTAAACCATAGCCATGGAAAGGAAGTCCATGCCGAGTTCGTACTTGACCTCGTCAACAGTGACGTAGGCAATACCCTCGTCATCCTCTTCGACCATATCGATGGTTACCTGGGAGCCGATGGTTTCATAAACGGAAGTGAAGTCCTCATGCTTGGAAGGCGCGTTCACATCGGGTTCGCTGCTCGAATCCGCCGGAGCCTGGGAAGACTGCGCGGGATCTCCCGAAGAAGTTCCGGTATCCTTATTGCAGGCAACAGCCAACGGAAGAACGACCAGAAGCGCAAGCACAAGTGCAAAGATTCTGAATCTCTTCATTGTAAGATTCCTCCATTAAAATTTTTATATACAAGCGTGATTATTTACGCCGATATATCGTTTGAACGGTTGTAGGCACACCCGCGCTTTTACGCCGCAGAGTGCACATTTACCTATTTTTCGGGTATTATAGCACATAAATATGCACCTGTCAATACCGTTTATTCAGAAAACTTTGTATTTTTTAACCCGGCAAGCCGAAAAGTCGGTGTGACGGGTGTATATTATACATTTACGGTGAATAAACGCGGCGCGCACGGAAGCCGGCACAGGGCGGCAGCGCGCACGGCAGATGCCCGAAAACCGTTGCTTTACAGCCGTTTTCGGGGAATCGGGCGAAAAAACCGTGTTCCCATGACATGAATTATAGCATACAGCAAGCTGTATTTCAATATGAATTTCGCGATTTTTGAAATTTCAACACTTGCAACAATTAAAAGCCCCGTTTTGCGCGATGTGTTGTGCAAATGCAAAACAACGCCCGCGACCGCACAAAATGCGGTTTAATCGGGGTTTTTGCGTTCTGCGGAGTCCGTAGCCGTCGCAAAGGCGCAGGGCGTTTTTGCAAGAGAAAACAAAAAAATCCCAAAAACGCCTTGCGGCGCAGAACCGAAAAACGGCTCCCGCGTTTTGTGCGGAAGCCGCTTTTGCTTTATCGTACCGTATTTTTATATTCTCGGCTTTGCTGCCGTTCGCAGAGAAAGCTCTTATCGGCAGCAGACAATTACCATCGCAAGATGTTAATTGCCTTTTTTGAGATCGTATGTCCCGAGCACGGCGCGCTTTATATATAGGTAGTCGATCGCATCGACCTTGCCGCTTCCGTCCGCATCGGCGCGGGCAAGTGCATCTTCCGGCAGGTCGGCGGTGCCGAGCACGGCGCGCTTTGCATAAAGATAATCCGTTGCGGTGAGCTTCATATCAAGATCGATATCGCCGAGCAGGAGCAGCGAAAGCGATTTCTGAACCGTTTCGGCATAGAGCTTATAGCCCGCATTCGTGGGATGAACGCCGTCCGAAAGGAGAGAAGCGTAATTTTCCTTTGCCGAAAACGCGGCATTGATATCGCAGCAGATCACATTTCTTTCCGCGGCGACCTCACGCGCGGCGGCGGCATAGAGCGAAACCAGTCCGTTGGGGCCGCCGTAGGGTTTGAAGGGTTCTTCCTCGTGGCGGGTGAGGTACTTGACATCATCCACGGGCGGCGGTGCCATCACTATGACCTGTGCGCCGGCGGCGCGGCATTCGTCGATATACTTCCCCAAAAGCTCGCGGTATTTTTCGAGCGGGGTGTATTTATCCATATCTATCGCCGCGTCGTTCGTGCCGAAGGCGATAAAGACGATCTCCGGCTTTGCGGCAAGCACATTTTTGAACCGCGGGAGTGCGGTGTGGGTACTGTCGCCCCCGACACCCATATTCACCGTGTTCGCGCCGGTTGCGGTGCAGAGGAAGGATTCCCACTTCCCCGCCGCGGTTATACTGTCGCCGTAAGCGACGATTTTAATATCGGATATACTGCGCACACCGGCAGCGGACGCGGCATTCACGCCGAACGTGCCGAGCGAAGCGCCTATACAAAACAGTGCCGAAGCGAAAACGGCAGCGAGTCTTTTTTTCATGGCAAAGCTCCTGTTTGACCTTGTGTTTTTCCTTATTATAATTCTCCGCGGCGGATAATGCAAGGCTTTTTCTGCGTTCTTTACGCAAAAACTATTGAAAACCGATGCGAAAAATGCTATTCTGTACCAAACAAACAAATACGAAACGGAGATATTACCGATATGCTTAAACCGATCCGCGGTACATGGTTTGAATTCACCCACCACAACAAACCCGAGGGCAAATACTGGAACCCGATCTGCCGTACGTTTTCCGACGATCAGTGGGAGGTAAAGGTAGATGAGATAGCCTCTCTCGGCATGAAGTACATAGTGCTGCTCTGCACCTCGCTTGTTTACGAGGATTCCCGCGAAAGCTATTTCAAGACCGACATTTATCCCTTTGCCGACATTGCCGCAAAGGATCCGATGGGCGCACTTCTTCGCGCGGCGGAACGCAACGATATAAAGGTCTTTGTATCCTGCGGTTATTACGGCCCCTGGACACACACCGAGGAAAACATGACCTCGCCCGAAGTACAGAAGAAGGCGTTCCGTGCGATGGAGCAGCTTTATGCGCAGTACGGGCATTATAAGTCCTTCTACGGCTGGTATCTGCCGGACGAGCTCGGTATATGGCCCTACTACACCGAAGGCTTTATAAAATATGTGAACGATTATTCCGCATTCGGCAGAACGCTGAACGGCGATTTGAAAATGCTTATCGCCCCCTACGGAACAAACCACCTGAATGCCGACGACAAATTCGTTGCTCAGCTCGAATCGCTCGACTGCGATGTTATCGCCTACCAGGACGAAGTCGGCGTTCGCAAATCCACCCCGGATCAGACCCCGAAATATTACGAGGCACTCCGCCGCGCCCACGACAAAGCGGGCAGAGCGGCGCTTTGGGCGGATATGGAAGTATTCGAGTTCGAAGGCGATGTTTACCGCAGCGCGCTTCTCCCGGCAAATCCGGAACGCGTAAAGCGCCAGATCGAAAGCATTTCGCCCTATGTCGACGAAATACTCATTTACGAATATCAGGGCATGATGAACCGCCCGGGAACGACGGCATTCTGCGGCCACCCGGATTCCATCGCGCTCTACAACGGCTACAAAAAGCTGTATGACGAGATAACGAAGTGATAAGATTAACGATCAAGCGGTCCCCGTCCGAGGACCGCTTTCCCTTGGAAAAGCGTCTTTCCGAAATACTTTCGCTGCCGATCGGCAGCTTTGATTACGAACTGCGCCGCAAATCGCTCGATGCCCGAAAGGGCAGCGCGAAATATGTACTGACGGTGGATGTTTCGGTTCGCGGCGGCGAAAAACGCATTGCCGCACGCTGCGGCGGAGAAATTGTCGCGCGTGAATCCGAATACGCCTTCCCCGCGCCCACACGTTTGCCCGGGGAGCTGCGCCCCGTTGTGATCGGGTTCGGCCCCGCGGGGATGTTCGCTTCTCTGATGCTTGCGCGTTCAGGCTTTTGCCCTCTCGTTCTGGAACGCGGAAAGCCGGTCGCCGAGCGCGCCGCGGATGTGGAAGCCTTCTTCCGCGGCGGTGATCTGGACACCGAATCCAACATCCAGTTCGGCGAAGGCGGAGCGGGCGCCTTTTCGGACGGAAAGCTCAACACGCTCGTAAAGGAAAAAGGGGTGCGCGGAAGACTTGTCCTGCGCGAGCTTGTCGCCGCAGGCGCACCCGAGGAGATACTTTATCTTTCCCACCCGCACATCGGCACCGACCTTTTGCGCGGTGTTGTCGAAAATATCCGCAAAAAAATAATATCGCTCGGCGGCGAGGTGCGGTTCGGCACCTGTGTGACGGATTTCCGCGCCGAAAACGGGCGCATCACCGGCGTTGTCGCAAACGGGAGCGTTATCCCGACGGATACGGTATTCCTTGCCGCGGGGCAATCCTCGCGCCAAACGCTCGAAGCGCTTTATTCCGCAGGCGCAAATTTGGAGCGCAAGCCGTTTTCCGTGGGATTCCGTATAGAGCATCCGCAATCGGCGGTGAACGCCGCGCAGTATGGCGGGGCGGAAAACCCGTTTCTTCCGCCGGCGGAATACAAGCTTTTCACACACTGCTCCACGGGCAGGACGGTATACAGTTTCTGTATGTGCCCCGGCGGGCAGGTTGTCGCCGCGGCGAGCGAACGGGGCAGGCTTGTCACAAACGGGATGAGCTATCATGCGCGTGACGGGCGCAACGCCAACAGCGCTCTGCTGTGCGAAATACTCCCACAGGATATAACCGGACAGGGCATATTCGCCGGCTTTGACTTCCGCGCAAGGCTTGAAGAGCGCGCATTTGAAACGGGCGGAGGCGGGTTCATCGCCCCGGCGCAGACGGTGGGCAGCTTTCTGTGCGGTAAACCGGCAGAGCCGTGCGTTGCCCCGACATACCCGCGCGGTGTAAAATTCACCGATCTTACGGCGCTTTTCACGCCGGAAATAACCGCTTCGCTGCGGGAAGGCATTGCCGATTTCGGCAAAAGGCTTGTCGGCTTCGATGCCCCCGGTGCGGTATTGACGGCAGTCGAAAGCCGGACAAGCTCGCCGGTGCGCGTTATCCGCGGGGAGGATCGCCAAAGCAATCTGCGCGGGCTTTACCCGCTGGGCGAAGGAGCTGGGTACGCGGGCGGAATAGTTTCCGCGGCGATCGACGGGATAAAAAGCGCGGAGGAATATATTCTTACGCCGCAGTAACGGCGGCGGGAGGTTTTTTCTTATGAAAAGAGCATTGATAGCGATGAGCGGCGGTGTCGATTCCAGCGTTGCCGCACTGCTTACGCAAAGGCAGGGCTACGAATGTATCGGCGGCACGATGAAGCTTTACGAAAACGAAACGGCGGGCATTTCCCGCGGGAAGACCTGCTGTTCGCTCGATGATGTCGAGGATGCGCGCAGCGTGGCTTACCGGCTCGGGATGAAATTCTATGTTTTCAACTTCAAGGACGAGTTCAAAGAGAAGGTTATCGACAGGTTCGTAAAGAGCTACCTTGCAGGGCTCACTCCCAACCCCTGCATAGACTGCAACCGATTCATGAAGTTCGGCAGTCTTTTCGGGCGGGCGGAAATACTCGGTTGCGATTACATTGTCACCGGGCATTATGCGCGCATAACCGAAAGCGGCGGAAAGTATCACCTCCGCAAGGCGATCGATACGGGCAAGGATCAGAGCTATGTGCTTTACGGCATGACACAATCCGAGCTTGCAAAAACACTGCTCCCGCTCGGAGAATATACAAAGGATGAGGTCCGCGCCATTGCGGAGGAAAACGGCTTTGTGAATGCCCGCAAGCACGACAGTCAGGACATCTGCTTTGTGCCCGACGGCGATTACGCCGGCGCGATAGAACGGCTTTGCGGAGTGCGTGAGCAAAGCGGCGATTTTGTCCGCACCGACGGCAGCGTAATATCACGCCATAAGGGGATATCGCATTACACCATCGGGCAGCGCAAGGGGCTCGGCATTTCGGCGTCGGAGCCGCTTTATGTCTGCGATATTGAACCGGCGACGCGCAATGTAACCCTCGGCGGCAATTCCGATCTCTTTTCCGCGCAGGCATCGGTAGGCGGAGTGAACTGGATAAGCGGCGACTTGCCGGAACATACGGTGCGCTGCCGTGTGAAGATCAGATACCGCCAGGCCGAGCAGCCCGCAACGGTAACCCCCTGCCCCGATGGCGGGGCAACCGTCACCTTCGATGAACCGCAGCGCGCAATAACCCCCGGGCAGTCCGCCGTTTTTTATGACGGCGACATAGTCCTCGGCGGCGGCATAATCCGCCGCGCCCCGCGGGGCTGACCGCACATCATCTGTTCGCGGCAGCGCAGCCGGAAGATTCGGCGCCCCTGCGAATGTCGCCCCATAGTATATAAGGCGGGTGTTTGCCGTAAAAGGATATTGTCATCGCAAGTGCCGCACAAAGGCGGCGGTAAGTGCCCCGGGCGTAAAAAAAGAACGGCCATGCGAGGTTTATCGCAAGCCGCACGCCGAAAAGCGCATATTTCCCGCGCACGCCGCCGTTGCGGTGTATAAGGTAAAGCGAAATGCCCGTGAGTGCGCAGAGCATCCCCTGCGCGATCGGGAACACCGTCGCGGGCGGCGCAAATGCCGGTGTTTTGATTTTTCATATATCCGTGCCGCCGCTTGCGAGCGTACCGATACCCCCACGGTACAAGCGGTATGGCAAGGGCAAATGAGCAGCGGTGTCAATCCGAATTGCGTTTCCATACTGTTTGTCGCCGCTTCTTTCGGCATATTGTACGCACGGTGCGGGTAAAATATACGGCGATCCCGCACCGGAAATTTCAATATATTTTCGTTTCGTACTTGCAAAAGCCGTTTTGCCGTGGTATAATACCCGGGTAGATTGGTACGGAGGCGTAGCTCAGTTGGTCAGAGCGTTCGGTTCACATCCGAGAGGTCAAGGGTTCGAGCCCCCTCGTCTCCACCAAATTAGAACAGCAATAGGATTGATACAAAGGTGTCAGTCCTTTTTGTTTGCGAAAGCAGGGAGTTTTATCCTTTCTGCGTTTCGTAAGTCAGACTCGGGAGTCACTTTTTAGGTGATTTTCGGGCCTTTTTTCTTTTCTCATTTTCAGGCAGGAACACGATTACCGTGAAAAAACTCTTATGCCGGCAACGGATTGCTTAATATACGGGGGCTTACGAAAAGATAGTTCTAATCGCCGCAAGCGCGGAAGTGCGTGTGGAAACACGCGTGATTTCCGCCCGCAGCTTTGCGCTGCCGTTGAAGCCGCGGCAATATTGCAGAAGGTGGTGGCGGAATTCGCATATTCCCCTCTCGCCCTTTTCGGCAATAACGGTTTCGAGCTGACCGATTATCATGCGGCGCTTTGCGTCATAATCCGGCTCGGTATACCGCCTGCCCTCCAGACGTGCGACAATTTCGGTGAACATCCAGGGTGCGCCGCAGGCGGCACGGCCGATCATAACGCCGTCACACCCGGTGCGCTCCTTCATATCCATATAGCTTTCAAAGGAATCGACATCGCCGTTGCCGATAACCGGCACGGCAACGGCATCCTTCACGCGGGCAATTATCTCGCGGTCCGCCCTGCCGGAGTACATCTGTGTACGCGTTCTTCCGTGAACAAAGACGGCGCTCGCACCGCCGGCTTCGCAGCGCCTTGCGACCTCCGGTGCGTTTGCCTCGTCATCACAACCCTTGCGTATCTTTACCGTAACGGGTACATCGACCGCCTCGCAAACGGCATAAACTATTCTTTCGCAAAGGTCGGGATCGCGCATGAGGGCGCTCCCGTCGCCGTTGCGGACAAGCTTCGGCACCGGGCAGCCCATGTTTATGTCGATAAAATCCGGCGAAAAGCGCATTATTTCCGCCGCCGCGCGGGCAAGAATTTCCGGCTCGTGGCCGAAAAGCTGTATTGCCGCAGGACGTTCGTCCGCATAAAGCGCGGCAAGCGTATCGGTTTTTTTATCACCGTAGGTCACGCCCTTTGCGCTTATCAGCTCCCCCGTGACACATTCCGCCCCGCAGGAAACGCAAAGCGCACGGAAGGCATGATCGGTCGTTCCCGCCATAGGGGCAAGGAACAGACCGTGCTTCAGTTCGATATTTCCTATTTTCATTCAGTTGACCGTCAGTGTGCTTCCGTTGTTTTCCAAAAAGCGCCGTGCCGCCTTGAAAACGGCGGAATACTCACCGGTTTCCTTGTTTTCGATTATTGTTGCGACAATACCATCGGTTTCCTTTATTGTCGCGATATCGCCCGCGCCTGCGCAGGCAAGCGAAAATTCGCCGCTCTGCCTTTCACCGAAGAAATCCCCGGGACCGCGCTTTTTCAGGTCCGCCTCGGCAACGCGGAAGCCGTCGTTCGTTTCGGCAAGCACCTTCAGCCTGTCCGCCGCTTCATCCCCGCCCCCGCCGTTTACAAGCCAGCAAACGGATGCGCGGTTTCCGCGGCCGATCCGTCCGCGGAGCTGGTGCAGCTGTGAAAGTCCGAAGTTTTCGGCGTTCATTATGACCATAACCGTCGCCTCCGGCACATCCACGCCGACCTCGATGACCGTGGTGGAAACGAGTATTTTTATATCGCCGTCGGCAAAGGCGTTCATCACGTGTTCCTTATCGCAATTGCGCATCTTCCCGTGCAGCAGCCCGACGGCGATATCCGGGAAAACATTCTCGGAAAGTTCCTTATAAAGCCCTTCGGCAGAGGCTTTTCCGCTGTCGTCATCGCCGTCCTCAATCGCAGGGCAGACAAAATACGCCCTGCCCCCGGCGGACGTCTCGCGCCGCACGGCTTCATATACAGAAGGCAGTAAGCTTTCGGAAATCACCTTTGTTGCTGTTTTGCGGCGCCCCGGCGGGCGTTCGTCAAGAAGGCTCAGATCGAGATCGCCGAAAATTATAAGCGAAAGCGAACGCGGGATCGGCGTTGCGGACATAACAAGTATGTGTGCGCGTCTGCCGTCGCATACGCTTTTTTCAAGCAGGGCGGCGCGCTGGCGTACCCCGAACCGATGCTGCTCATCGGCAATGACGAGTGCGCAGTTGTTCATCACGGTTGCCTCGCTGATGAGTGCCTGCGTTCCGACGGCGACATTGATGCTCCCGTCCGCCAAGCCCGCACGCGCGGCGCGTTTTTCCGCAACCTTCATCCCCGCAACAAGCAAGCCGACATTTATCCCGAAGGGCGAAAGCATGGCGGAAAGCGTTTTTGCGTGCTGTCGCGCAAGTATTTCGGTGGGCGCCATAATGCAGGACTGATACCCGTTTTTGGCGCAAAGGAATATCGCGGCGGCGGCAACGGCGGTTTTTCCGCTGCCGACATCACCCTGCAGCAGGCGCGCCATCGGCGTCTGCTTGGAGAGATCGGCGAATATTTCTTTTACGGCGCGCTTCTGCGCCCCGGTAAGCTCAAAGGGGAGCGCTTCAAAGAAACGCCTTGCCCCGGTGTTCTTCAATGTGAGCGGAACGGCACATTCGCGCTCCCGCCCGAAGCGCATCCCCGCCGCGGCAATACGGAAAACGGTTATTTCCTCCGCTGCGAGCGTGCGCTTTGCGGCCTCGAGCGACATGGCATCCGCGGGGCAATGCAGTGTTTTTACCGCTTCTCCGCGTGGGATAAGATTATACCGTGTGCGAAGGCTTTCCGGGAATATTTCGGGCTCGGAATCCGCAATGTGCAGTACCTTTGCCACCGCTTCGGCAATGCTTTTTGATGTGAGCGGCGGTGATGTGCGGTATACCGGCACAAAGTACGGCAGTTTTTCGCCGCGAAGGATCGGTTCGAGCTTGGGCGATATCATCTCCCTGCCGTACATACCCTGCCGCATTCTTCCGTACACTCTGTACCGCCGCCCGCGCGAAAGCGATTTCGCAAGGAACGGCATATTGAAGAATATCAGTTCCATAGAGGCGCTTTCGTCCGCCACCTCGCAGCGGAACATACTCCGACCGCCGTTTATATATCGCGGCGAAGCGACATTTTCCACCGTGACCTCCAGTGCGCAAAGCTCGCCCTCGAAGGTTTCGGCAATGGGCTTCACATTGCCCCTTGCCTCATAGCGTGTGGGGTAAAACGCGAGCAGGTCGCCCACTGTCCCGATGCCGAGCCGCGCAAACGCGGCGGCTCGTACCTCACCCACCCCGCGCAATGCGGAAACGGGCGTTTCGGCCGTTATCGTTGCCGCGGGCATCACTTTGTCTCCGCGGTGCGGAGCGAAATATCCGTACATTCCGCGCCTATATCACCGATTGCATCGCGCTCGCGGTTTGAATGTGTAAGAATAATTATCTGGTGACGCCGCGCGGCCATGCGCAGTGCGCCCGCCATCATGCGCAGGCGGTTGTCATCGATACGGACAAATGCATCGTCAAGCACAATCGGAACACCGCAGCCGCCGAACAGCATATCCGCAAGCGCAAACCGCAGGCAGAGATAGGCACTGTCCCGCGTGCCGGCGGAAAGATATTCCACACTCCGATGAAAATCGGTCCCGTAGCTCATCGAAAGTTTTGTGTCCACCTCAAAGCCGCCGTATTTCCCGCCTGTTGCGGCGGAAAAATACTCGTCCGCACGGGCGCCGATACGCGGCGCGACCATGCTCTTCATGTACTCGCTGCTTTCGTTTATCATATCTATCGCGATATCGTATGCCCTGTGCTTGACGGAAAGCGACGCTATTTCCGCAGAAAGCGCGTCACGGCGGCTCACCATAAGCGCGGCATCGCCTCCGCGTGCCTCGTTGGAGGCATAGTTCAACTCGGCATTGCGCAGCAGGTCGGCATTGTTATCATGCTTTTGGGTGTAAAAGCCGGTTTCACGGTCAACGACCGCACGCGTACGCCCGGGCTTGACGGCACCCGCGGCAAGTTCCGCAAGCGAGTCTATATCCGTGCCCGCCGTTGCGGCGGCGAGCGCATCACTCTTTGAATTGAGCACGGCGAGCTTTTCGCCGATATTATCGGATGCGCGCTTGATGGTTTCCAATGTCTGCGAATAATTCCCGCCGGAGGAATCGACATAGCCGCCTATCGCCTCCGAAAGTCGGCGTTCGAGCGCATTGCATTCCGCAACGCAATTGTTTTCGCGATCCGCTGCGGCGGAAAGCCGTTCCTCTGCAAGCTCCCTGTGCGCCTTTGCCGCGGGATATGCGGCAAGCGCGGTGCGGAGTGCCGCGGCATCCGCAAGCCCTAATTCCTTTGCTTTTGCGGAGGGCTTTGCGATAAATACCCCCGCCACGGCGGCGCAGACCGCAGCCGCGCCGATACAGGCATACCCCGCACCGGAGCGGAAGGCAAGCACAAGCACAAGCCCTGCGACAACGGCAAGCCCGGTAAGAATACCGAACAGTTTTGCCGTTTTTGAGGAAGAAACGATAATCGCCTGCGCATCCTCGGCGGCATCATCGTCAAACGGAACGGCACGCGCGGCAGCTTCGCTGTCGGCACGAGCCTCCTCCGTTGTGTCATGAAGCGATTTAAGCCTGTTCTTTTCGGCAACAAGCACTGCGTTCATTTCGTAAAGCGCGCCGATCTCGCCGTTTGCCGTTTCGGAATCCTTTTTTATTGCGGCGCGTGCTTCGCCGTAATCCTTTTCGGCCTGCTGCTTTTCGGCCGCAAGGCGCCGTATTTCGCGCATTCTCATCAGCGCTTCGTATTTTTCTATATTGCGGCGCTCTTCGGCAAGTTCGGAAAGCTTTTGGCCGGTTTCCTCCACGATCGCCCTTTTTGCGGCAATTTCGGCGGAAAGCCTTGTACATTCGGCACGATAGGAGGCGGATTCGGAAATTTCGGTATCGAGTTCGTCGCGCTGAGAAGTCAGCCGCGGTATGACACCGTTTCCGAGCCGATTTTTAAGTTCATTCCGCGCCTGAGTAAGCCTTTCGACCGCCTTGCCGGTGCCGATGCGCTCATCCGCGCTTATGGCAATGTTACGCAACCTTTCGGCAAGAATTTCATCCTTGCCCTGCGGCGTTGTAAGCTGGCGGAAGAACAGTGTCCGCGCAAAGATGTCCTCGCTCACGCCGAAGAAAACCTCGCCCGGCACCTCGCCGTTATGAACCCGGTCGCCTGTGCGGCGGTCGGTGATGCTCACCGTTTCCCTGCCGGAGGCTGTCACGCGGCGTTCTATGACAAATCTGCCCTCATCGCACTCAATGCCGACCGCGCCTTCCGAAACTTCTCCGTCCCAGGGGGTGTAAAGCTTCTTTTCATTATCGGCAACGGATTGCACTCTTTGCCCGGCAAAGCCGTAAAACACGAACTTTATGAAAGCCGCAAGCGTGCTTTTTCCGCTCTCGTTCGGAGCGCAGAGTATGTTTATACCGCCGGCAAGATCGACAACCGTATTTTTCAGCTTGCCGAAGGAGGTTATTTCGATTTTTTCGATTCTGACATTCATTCAGCGTTCCTCCTCCGAATAATCCGTTACCGGGCGATCCTGCAATGCGGCAAGCCCGTATTTCAGCGCAAGCTCATACGTGCGGTATTCCTCGCTTTCCGGGGCAAGCGTTTTTAACTGCGCAAGCATTTTACGGCAAAATACGCCGCGCAGGGTGTTTTCGCCCTCCAGCTCGCCGATATCCGGCAAAAGCTGTGTGTTATCGATAATCTCTATGCTGCGCGGAAGTTCCGCCCCGCGTCCGAATTCGGCGGGAAGTATGTTGAACGGCTCCTTCAGCTCGCCGCAGAGCCGCACGCGCAGCGCGGTATCCTCTGCATAGGGGCGCATCGCCGCGCGGATACGGTCAACCGCCTCGAATTTATCGCCGCAGCCGCCGATATCGACGGTAATCTCCTCATACCTGCACTTGGAAAAGCAATACTGCGTCACGCTGCATTCGCCCTTTTCCGCAGTTCCGAAGAGTGCGCCTTTTTTGCCGGTCTCGTCAAAGCCCCTGCCCTCGATACATCCGGGGTATGCATAATATGTCCGCCCGGCGCGGAGAACTCCGCTTGCCTTGTGGATATGCCCGAGTGCAATGTAATCAAACCCGCTTTCGGCAATTTCGTTTTCGGATATCGGTGCCGTCTGCGATGCGGCGGAACTCATATCGCCGTGGCATACAAGTATATTCACGCGGGAAGGATCGGCTATCTCCCACCCCGCAACGGGGGATGAAAGCATATACCGCGATGTAAAGCCGACACCGTATATATCGGTCCCGAGTTCGGGAAGCTCCACCCTCTCACGTGCGGCGCCGAAGACATGAACGTTTTCCAGCTTGGAAAGCGCCTCGAAGGGCGAGCCGGCGGTCATCGGATCGTGGTTGCCCGGCGCGATAAAGACCGGCATCGGCGCAAGCTTTGCAAGCTCCCGTGCGATAAATTCGCGCGTGTCCCGTGTAACATATTCACCGTCGAACAGGTCTCCGCTTATGATGAACACATCCGCCTTGCGGTCGCGCGCAAACATCAGTGCGGAGGTAAAAGCGGCACGAAGTTCCGTGCGCCTTCTTTCCGCCCCGCGCGGGGAGGAAAGCGAAAAAGGCGAATCGAGGTGGATATCGGCGCAGTGGAATATTTTCGGCATTTACATGAACACCCCTTTCAGATACAGATGAAAGAACCCATTGTTCCGCGGACGGGCCCCGAACGCCGATGGGAAAAGAAAAGTTCCCCGCGGCAATAGGTACATTCGTCCGCACATGAAATATTATGCGACGGAATTCCGCAATTTTCAAGCACTTTTATGTTAGCTTCCGTCAGATCGAGCAAAAATTTCCCGCCGCGTGGGGTAAAACAATCGGAAAGATACGGGGGAAAGCTCTCGCGCAGCTCGCCGCCGACCTCATAGCACTCTCCGCCGATACACGGGCCTATGGCTGCTATGATATCCAAAGGCGGGATTCCGGCTTTTGCCGCAAGCGAAACGGCGCGCGCAGTTATTCCCGCCGCGGTCCCGCGCCAGCCGGAATGTACTGCGGCACAGAAGCGCCCCCTTTTGTCGGCGATAAGCACGGGAACGCAATCGGCTGTCCGCACAGCGAGCAGAATTCCGCTTTCCGTCGTGAACAGACCGTCTGCGGGAGAATCAAAATCCGCCCTTGTCACGCCCGCGCCGCGATCACTGCTTGAAACGCGCAGCACCGTATCCGTATGGCGCTGAACGACACGGCACACATCCCCCGCCGAAAGCCCGAATGAGCCTGCCGCGACAGCGTAATTTGCCGCAACATTATCCGGTGTGTCGCGCTTTTCGCCGCTGCCGCAGGCAAAATTCAGAGCCGCAAATTCGCCCTTGCTCACCCCGCCGAGCCGTGTAAAGAAGGCGTGGCGCACTCCGCAGGATGCAAAAAGCGCGCTTATAAACCGCGGCGGAGCGGCGTTTTCTTCAAATAAAAAATCTTTTCTTCTTGCCATCGGCAGCCCCTTTTTGTTGTTTATGCACAAAAACTCATTGATGATTTTATATAATTCGTATAGCTGTATGATTGACTTTTGCCCATCCCGCGAATATAATATAGGCGAAGCCAATGGGAAGGAGTGATATAAATGAGTTCCGTAGAACTTCACAAGATCGATTTCGGAAAATTCATCGAAGCGCTCGACCAATGCAAAGGTGATGTTTGGCTTGTTACCGACGAGGGCGACAGGCTCAACCTCAAAAGCCGTTTCTGCCAGCTTCTCGGCATCTCCAAGATAGTCGAAGGCGGCATGGTCAACAGCGCAAAGATTATTTGCGATGATCCCGAAGACGACAGTCTGCTTTTCCGCTTTAACCTTTACGGCGACAAAATACTTCGCGAGAAGGAAGCCGAAAACGAAAGCGAAAACGGCTGAACCGGAGAACCTCCGGTCGTAACGATCACGTCGCCCGGACGTGGCGAAAGCCGATGCGGGGCGTGTATATAATAACATATCTTTTTGCGAATGGCAAGAAATTGCTTCCGAAAAGGGCGGTCGGTGCGCATATATGCGCCGCGCCGCACAACGCCGGAACAGATTCCGGCAACAATTTTGGTTTTTCTCCTTTGCTACATCGCCGCGATGCGAGGCGGCAATGTAGCTTTCGAGACCTGTGTGCGAGGCGGGTCTCTTTTTTTTACCCATTTTCGGGCTTTGATCGAGAAAGCGCTGTCGCCGATGTGCGACAGCGCTTTTTGCTTTTGCCTTTATTCTCGTTGTGCGCTCTTTGCTTCGAAATGGCGCTGTGTAAGCTCGCCGACGAGCAGCGAGATATCCATCCCGCTTTTGCCGATATGCCACCGCTGAACATGGGGCGTATCCGCGTGGCGGAGCGTTACGGTGTATCCGCCGTCCTCATCGCGTTCGTATGCGGCGAAAACGCTCACGCGCTCCTCCGCGCCGAGCATCGGATCGTGCGTGATTATCGACGGATTGAGATATTTGAGCATAACGCGGTTGAGTATATATTCCCCATTGCCGCAGATCAGTTCACGCGTTCCGTAATCGGCATCAAGCACGATATGGAGCAGCCGTTCGCCGTAAAGCGTGATCCCGCGAAGCCCGATTTCGTTATCGCAAAACTCAACGGAAAGCCCATCCACGGGCGCTTCGACCGGATTTGTAATGTACATCGTCTGCGCAAGCCGTTCAAGCTCGTCGCGGCTGCCGGATTCCCCGTTCAGCTCATCAAGCAGGCGATAGACCTCGCCGACCTCGGCGGGCATATTGCCCACCTCGCCCATAAAGGTGACAAGCGTGTCCTCCTCCGGGAAGACCATCAGAAGCTGACCGTATGCGCCGTCGCCGCGAAAGCCCCCGCGTGCGTTCATCCAGAATTGGAAGCCGTAGCCTGCAGTCCAATCCGGTGCGCCGTTATTTACATCAACGGAATGCTTTGATGTCGCAAGCTCGAGATATTCCCTGCTGACAATGCGCTTGCCCTCATAAACACCTCCGGCAAGCAGCATTCTGCCGAATTTTTCCAATGCATTGCAGGATATGTAAAGCCCGGTTCCGCCGGCGCATTGACCGTCCCGCAGAGTGAACCAACGGGGCTTTTCCTCGCCCATGAGCGAAAACATACGCTCGTAAAGCAGATCGGGCAGCTTTTTGCCGCTGACACGCTCCGCCGCCGCCGCGCAGACACAACTCCCGCCGGTGTTGTAAACAAATGTCGTACCCGGCTGTGTCACAAACGGCTGTCTGAAAAACGCCGCTACGGAATCCTCCGCAAAGCGCATCTGCGGTATGGCACAGGTCGCCTGACCGCTTTGCATGGAGAGCAGGTCGGAAAGTTTCAGCCCGCGTGCGATTTCCGGAAGATCCGCGGGGATTTTATCCGAAAAAAGTTCCGGTATGGATGTATCCGGGGAAAGAATCCCGTTGTCGATACAAATTCCGCACGCAACCGAGGTGAAGGATTTGGAAAGCGAATAGACAAGCATCGGCTCCGTTAAGGAATAGGGTGCCGCGCAGAACCGCACGACCTCCCTGCCGCCCTTGACAACGGTGAACGCCCGCGGAAAAATATTCTTTTCCGTGCAGCGGGTGATAAAATCCGTCACCGCACCCGCGCCGAAGCCTTCTTCCACGAATGTACGGCTTTCCGCCATGGCAGACACCTCTTTTACTTCATTTCGCCGAGATATATATCGTTCGGCTTGCCGAGATAGTATTGCTTTATGACATTGCGCATTTCCACGGGGTAAAGCTCCTCATGGATGATATTGTCGATCGAAAGCCATTTTGTACCGATCTGGTGGAAATCGTATTCGAGCTTACTCTTGTCCGCTTCGCCGATTATATCGCAGACAAACATGAATTCGATCCTGTGCGTTTCATCCTTGAAGCCCTCGCGGATAAACAGAAGGCTTTTCGGTTCCACCTCATAGCCCGTTTCCTCTGCGACCTCGCGGCGGAGCGCATCGAGCATGAGCTCATCCGGTTCCTGCTTGCCGCCGGGAAGTGTGTAATACTCCTTGCCGTCCTCGGTTTTCATGTCGGCGACAAGAAGCTTTGTCCCCTGTAAAATAATTGCCTTGATGGAATTGTTGATCGTCATTTTGAAGTGTTCTCCTGTGTTGCATCTCCGATAACCGTAACCGAAAGCTTGTTTTCGGAGATATTCATATGCAATGTTATTATACGGTTTTCGTCATTCAGCACGCGCGGATAGCTTTTTCCGGAAAAACTCTTTCCGGTTGCGGCCTCAAGTTCGCATGCATATTCCTCCGCCTGTGCAAGCGTTACGCCGTTGTAATAAGCGGCAAATGCGCCGTCTGTATCGGAATACTCCGCCGCCGCGGCGGATATTTCCGGCAGTCCGGAAGCAAGCGTGTTTTTGCCCCATTCGGTCTTGCTTCCGCTTTGGCCGGCGATCAGAACGATCGCGGCGATGGCCGCCGCAATAACAACGACCGAACCCGCGAACACAAGCGGCCTTTTTCGAACCGCGGCTGCAATACCGCGGCGTACTTCCGAAAAACGGTTATTCATCAGAATTTCTCCTGACGCCATTTGACAATGAACAACGCAGCCGCGCCGCCCGCCGCCACAAGGACGATAAGTATTATGATAATAACCTTGCCCGCGGAGCTTTCACTTTCGGATTCATCCCCTGCGGCGGAATCCGAAACGAACTCGGCTTTGACGGTGTGATCCTTGCCGACACGCTCAAAGGTGAATGTGTAGCTGCGGAGTCCGTCGGAAAACTCGATCGGGCTGCCGTCGATAAGTATCTGCTTTATGTGATAGCCTTCTTCGGCGCTGATGCGGAACGCGTAATCCTGGTTTATCGCGGCTTTTGTCGAGCCGAGCGGAGTGATGCTGCCGCCCGCATTAAGAACATAGGAATTTATACGGAACAGTTCGGGCGCGGAGCGCGAAAGAAGCACCACGCCGCTGCCGTCATAGCTGTATTTTCTTACGCCGCCGGTGCCGCTGCGTGCGCCTTCGCTTGCGGAAAACGGAAGCGAAACGATGGTGTCTACGCCTTTTTCGTCGGCCTCGGTGACGGTGCGGTTGCTATCATAAACAAGCATGTATACACTGTCATCATCCGCGAAAAGCGCACCCGTGGAAAATGTAACTACGGCACCTGCCGCCGTAAGTTCGCTTGCGGAAAGCCCGTTGGGAAGTGTGAAGGGGATGCATACCGGTTCGCCGTCGACAAGCCCGCGAATAGCGGTGTTGACTTCATCGTATACGCTGCCGGAGGTGAGCTTTGTGACGGACATATCGATGCTCGTGCCCGCGGTGATTGCAGCACCGAAGGGGATGGATATTGTTCCGCCCGCGCTGACAAATTCAACCGTGCCGCTTCCGGTAAGTGTTGCTATTTTGGCAAAAACATCGGGAGCGACAAGCTTGCCCTCGGAAATATTTATGCGGACGGGGCTTGATGTCCAGACAATGCCCGAAGCCGTTATGACATTTTCGGAAGGAACGGGGGGTTCGACTGTCCCGCCGTTTTCCTTTTTGAAGGAAACGGCGATTGTCGTATCGGCGGTCATAGTGATCTTTACACTGCTGCCGGTGATGGCAAGAGCAGTGCCGTCACGCTTGACGGAATCGAGCAGATATCCGGCATCCGCCGCGAAAGCGATGGTTATGACGGTGTTTTTATCGTACTGTGCGGTGAAGATGCCCTGCACCGTTTTGCCGCCGACGGTGACCTTGCCGCCGTTGCCCGTCGAAACCGTCAACGAGAGCTTATCGGTGGTGGCGGGAGTGTCGCCGCTCTTATTCACGATAATGGTTACCGCGGTATCCTGCCTGATGGTGAAGACATAATGGTTTTTGTCGTCCCCCACCGGCCCGTTAACAGGGTCGCTGATAGTAAAAAATAGACTTTCGTAGCCCGCAGCGGGAGTGAGAAGCACGCCGACGCGTGTTCCAGCCTTGAAGGTATATTCCGCGGATTGTACTTCCGTGCCGGGGTTCGGGCATACATATTCAGCACCCTTGCCACCGTCAAGCTCCGCGCCGTAATCGTATATGCGAACGGTGCCCGGGCCCTTGACGGAAAGAAGAACCTTATAGGTTTCCGGGGAAGGAGGAGGAGTTTCGCGTTTTTTGACGGCGAATACAGTGTCGCCGGAGAGCGAAACGGAAGCAGAGCCGTCCTCGCCGATAGTTGTTTCGGTACCGTTGACGGTGAATACATAGTCGGTCGAGGTACTGCCCTCCGGGAAGGTGAAGCGCAGCGTGAGGCTGTCGCCCTTGAAAAATTCGTGCGAGGCGATATCGGCGATACCGTCCGCCGCATAGGAAACATCCGATTCAACATCGAAACTGACCTTGACGGGAACGGGAATAAGCTCCGCCGTTACGCTGAATTCGTAATTGCCGCCGGATGCCGGCTTGAAGGTATAGGATGTCGACTTTTCGCCGCTTATCGGGGGATAAGAGCCGCCGAACTCGGC
Source organism: bacterium (assembly GCA_963661975.1). Classification (GTDB taxonomy): domain Bacteria; phylum Bacillota; class Clostridia; order Oscillospirales; family CAG-382; genus Coliplasma. The sequence goes on along the minus strand of CAVLDN010000002.1, from coordinate 22,830 downwards.
ATCCGTCATCTTGTAGCCGTCCTTGACGGTGACGACGACGGTGAGCCTTCCGTCCGCGGCGACACCTTTGTATTCCGCGCCGCCGTCGGTGCCGTTATAAGTGTATGTAAGGACATCCTGAAGGTTGCAGTTGATCTTTACGGTGAAATCCTGCTCGGCAGGTTCGGCGGATACGACAACCGCAAGCGAACCAAGCGCGATGATTATCACAAGAAATACGGCAATAAGCCCGGAAAATCGTTTCATAGTTCCTCCGTGAAAATATGTTTGAAATATGGCACGGCGAAGATTGACAACGCCGTCTGAATCTGTTATACTCCATTATATTATAATGATATTTCCCGATATTGCAACACCAAAACCGGGAATTGCCGTGAAATTTTTCTTGAAAGGAACGATAAATTTTGGCAGATAAAAAACTCGTAGAAGAAATCACTCCGATGGATGTTGATTTTGCACAATGGTACACCGATATCGTCAAAAAAGCCGAGCTTGCGGAATATACCTCCGTCAAGGGCTGCCTTGTTATACGCCCCTATGCCTATGCAATATGGGAAAATATGCAGAGGATACTGGACGGAATGTTCAAAGCCACGGGGCACGAAAACGTCTGCATGCCGATGTTCATCCCCGAAAGCCTTTTGCAGAAGGAAAAGGATCATGTCGAGGGCTTCGCGCCCGAGGTCGCATGGGTCACCCACGGCGGCAGCGAAGAACTTGAGGACAGGCTTTGTGTCCGCCCGACAAGCGAAACTCTTTTCTGCGAGCATTATTCCAACATAATCCATTCCTACCGCGATCTCCCCAAGCTTTATAACCAATGGGTAAGCGTTGTCCGCTGGGAAAAGACGACACGTCCCTTCCTCCGCACGCGCGAATTTCTGTGGCAGGAGGGCCATACCATCCACGCCACGCCGGAGGAAGCCATTGCCGAAACCGAAAGAATGCTTGATATTTACGCCGATTTCTGTGAAAAGAACCTCGCAATGCCGGTGATAAAGGGCAGAAAGACCGACAGCGACAAATTCGCCGGCGCGGAGGCGACATACGCCATAGAAGCTCTCATGCACGACGGCAAAGCCCTGCAGGCAGGCACGAGCCACTATTTCGGCGATGGATTTGCGAAAGCGTTCGACATAACCTATACAAACAAGGAAAACAAGAAGGTCCACCCCTTCCAGACCTCATGGGGTGTTACAACCCGCCTTATCGGTGCCGTTATCATGACACACGGCGACGACAACGGGCTTGTCCTTCCCCCCGATGTGGCGCCGATACAGGCTGTCATTATCCCCGTTGCGCAGCATAAGGAGGGCGTGCTCGAACGCGCACGCGCCCTGCGTGACGAGCTTGCCGCCGCGGGCATCCGCGTGAAGCTGGACGACAGCGAAATGAGCGCCGGGTGGAAGTTCTCCGAATACGAAATGAAGGGCGTTCCGCTCCGTATCGAGCTCGGCCCGCGCGATATCGAAGCCGGCAAATGCGTTATCGCAATGCGCGCAAACGGCGAAAAGAACACGGCAGACCTCGAAGGCATTGCCGATACCGTAAAAGCCGAGCTTGCACGCGCACGCGATATAATGTACGAAAACGCACTTGCACGCCGTGCGGCACGCACATACGAATGCAAGACGACCGATGAAATCGTAAAGGCGCTTGCCGAAAAGGGCGACGGATTCGTTCTTGCCCCCTGGTGCGGCGATGAAGCCTGCGAGGACAAGGTCAAGGAGGAAACGGGTGTCGGCTCGCGCTGCATTCCCTTCGGGCATGAGGTCGGCGAAGGCGCAAAATGCGTATGCTGCGGTAAAGAAGCAAAGCATATTGTCGCCTGGGCAAAGGCTTATTGATCTTTAGCATAAAGACGTCGAAAGCGAATAAAAAAGGAACCGCAGGGTTCCTTTTTTTGTTATGCAGATAAAGTTCAGCCGTTTATTATCGCGTCTATATTCCATTCCGAAAGAATGTATATAACATAATCGGGCTGATTATCCATCACAAACGACTGCTTCCAGGTGTGATCCCACATACCGCTGTAATAGGTCGTATCCATACGCTCGGCAAGAATATCGTATATCTGTGCAGAGAAGGAATCGCGCAGGACATAGCAGCTCGGAAGCTCCGGACGGCCGGTGCGGATGGTGTTTGCCTCGGTGGAGGCATCACTGTAAACGAGGCTGCTCGGGCGGCGGTACCGCGTGACTCTTGTGACGGCATTTGGCGCGGTAAAATTGAAGGTGCGGTAAAATTCGTATTCCTGCACCTCGGTCTGCGACATTGCAAGGTAATATGTCATATCGCCGGATTCGTAATAGCCCGGGTTCCAGTTGAAATCGGTGTCCGGCCGCGGTGCGGCGGCGGGATAATCCTTGGAAATATAATCGAATATTTCTTTATACGCAAGGTAGGCGGCATAATCCGTCCAGTGGCTGTCCGTCTTATAGGTCAGCGGGCGTTCGTCATTCTTGTGCGCGGCGAAAACCGGACGCAAATCGACGGCATACGCGCCGGAAGCATTTATGGCATCCAAAACGAGATCAAGGCGTGTCTTGCCCGCCGCGGGAGTGTATTCCTCCGGGACAAGCTCGGGGTAGATGGTCATGGCGGAGGGAACGATGACATATATGATATTCGCCTTCGGGTTATAGCTGCGCATATCGTTCACGCGGTTGCGCACCCTTGTCGTAAGGCGGGAAAGGGTGGAATCGAGCGGCAGATTCGTTCCGCGGAAATCGGGCAGCATCTTTTGCAGGAAGAACTGCATATTCTTGCCGGTGATTATCGGCCACATTTCCGAGCTCGGCGTAACGGGATTTATGCTGAGCTCATGTGTCTTGCCGAGCTGTTTGCCGTCGGCGGACTGCGTGAGCGAAACGCGGTCGGGGGTGGACTCGCACTTCACGCGGATGCTGAACCAGCCGTAAAAGGATTCAGAACTGCATTCCGCGCCGGATGCGGAACGCGCCGTTATGGTCACGCCATCCGCGCAGGTGCCGACAATGGCATAATAGGGCTTTTCGGAATAGCTCGCATAAAGCACGTTAATTTCCGCGCCGGTATATTCGGTGTCGGCCGCGCTGCTTTCGTTATCCGAAACCTCGGCTATGGGAATACTCTGCTCCGGGAGCTTGGAGCTTTCCTCCGCCGAAACCTCGGAGCTTTCAACGATTTCGGGTGCGGAGCTTTCTTCTTCGGAAGAATCTTCGTATTTTCTCGTCTGAGAGATGTCTTGTGCCGGCGCGGAGCTTTCGTCCGTTTTGCCGCACGCGGCAAGAACAACAGTGGCAAGCAGAAGTATTGCCGCCGCTATGATTGCGATCCTTTTCATTTTGTTGCCTTTCGTTTTTATTTCAGCACGCCGAGTTCCACCGTGGTGATAAGGTTTTCGGCGTTATATACGATCATTACGGCATCCGCGCCGTACAGTTCCGCAGCGGCGCCGACGGATAACGCCGCGTTCGTTTTCAGATCAAGCGCAACAATATCATATTCCCTTGCAAGATAAGGAATAAGACTGTTTGCAAAGGAATCCTTGTAGATAAGAAGGGTGTCTCTCGGGGCGCCGTACCTGCGGCGGACAGTCGTTACACCGTGGGTTCCGTCGAGATAAACGCTGTATTTATCCGATTCCGAAAGCCATTTTCTTACAAAGAAGCCTTCGAGGGGCTCGCCGTCGGCGGTGACCTCATATTCGCCGTCGTCGGCGCGGGTCATCAGCGTTATCGTATCGGTAAGCGTGCAGGGGAATTGTGCGCGTGCGCCCGTCGTGCCGACAAAGCCTTCGGTCGTTTCGGCGGCAAATTCCGATTCGGGTATGACCTCCCCGCCCCTGCCGAGCGACTGCATCACTGCGCTGTACGCGATATATGCGCCGTGCGCCGTCCAGTGGTGATCTGTGCGGTAATAAACATATTTTCCCGAATCGTAGGCGGCTTGAAGCGGGGTAAAGATGTCGATATACCCCGCGCTTTCTGGAATGTTTTCGCGGATGCAGGCGGTTATATCGCCCACCGGAGAATACCCGCGCAGGTCCTTACCCGCGATATCAACCGTGCGCGGCGGGATAACTGTATAAAGCGGAACATTCAGCCGTTCGCCGAGCTTGCCGATATTTTCGAGCTGCGCCTTTACCGCTTCTTCGTAAAATCCGTCGGTATCCGTGCTTTCCAGCCGGCGGGAATACCTTGCATTGAAGCTGCGGACGGCATATATCCCGTTGCCGTTGATAACGCCGTTGTTTTCACGCTTGAAAAGCGCAACCTCCGTTGCGGCGCGGAGTTTGAGAAAGAACTCCCGTGCGGGGAACTGATCGGAAAACCAGCCGTTCACATCCGATGTGAGATCGCCGTTGAAAAGGCGCTTTGCGGTAAATTCCGGCTTTTGTTCAAGCGCACGGTTCTCGGCCGGCGAAAAATCCTTTGCGGGCAGCAGCACGAATGCCGCGGAAAGCAGAAATATGATCGCGCAGAAAAGCACGGCGGTCACAATATCCGTTGTACGTTTCTTCATTTTACCTTCCCTCCCGCATCAGAAAATGTAATAAAGGAACGGCGAAAAACTGTCGTTCACCATATATGCCGCGCAGACAAGGAACACGGCGGCGATGATTACCGGGCGAAGGTAATACACAACCCTGCATTTTTCCGAAAGCTTTTCGAAAAGCTTCTTCGGCAGCGGGGTACAGGCAATGCAGCAGACGGCAAAAAACGGCAGCAGACGCAGCGCATCATAGCTTGTGTTCGCGTTCGTGAGCGGGATACCGACTCCGAGCAGCCGCCCGGGAAATGCAAGTATATCGCCGACGGAATTGCGGAAAAATATGATCCAGCCGAAGCCGACTATCAGAATTGTCCAGATGCGCGAAAGTACCCTTGTTTTCGCAAGCAGCTTACCGAGGAACGCCTTTTCGATAACAAGGAACACCCAAAAATACACGCCCCAAATGATATAGTTCCAATCCGCACCGTGCCAGAAGCCCGTCAAAAACCAGACAACGGCAAGATTTATGTAGGTGCGCAACTTTCCGCGACGGCTCCCGCCCAGCGGAAAGTAGACATATTCGCGGAACCAGGTCGAAAGCGTGATATGCCACCTTCGCCAAAAATCGGTGACGCTTTTCGCAATGTACGGATAATTAAAGTTTTCGACAAATTCAAAGCCGAACATACGCCCCAGCCCGATTGCCATATCCGAATACCCCGAAAAATCGAAGTAAATGTGGAGCGTATAGCAGAGCATCGTTATCCACGAGCCGAGCGCCGTAGGCTCGAAGCCGGCATTGACGGACATAAGCTCCGCCACTGCGGCGGCGGAATCGCCGAGTATCAGTTTTTTTGCAAGCCCGGCGGTGAATCGAGAAACACCGGAGGCAAACCCCGCGACTGTTTCCCTGCGGTTTTCGAGTGCATCGCACACATCGCGGTAGCGCACAATCGGCCCCGCAATAAGCTGCGGAAAAAGCGTTACATATGTGCCGAACGGAATGATCCTTTTTGCAAGCGGAACATCGCCGCGGTAAAGGTCAATGGTATAGGACATTATCTGAAAGGTATAGAAGCTGATCCCGACCGGAAGCTTGAGCCCCTCGATAACGGCAAATCCGAAATTGGAAGCAAAAAAGTTATAATATTTGAAAAACAGAAGCGCCGCCAAATTGAGCGTGAGCGATATTATCAAATACAGCCTTGCCCTGCGCGGAGCCTTTTCGCGGGTGCGCTCGATAGGAAAGCCGAAGGCATACGCCGTCACGATGGAAAAAAGCATCAGTGCGATATACTTCGGTTCGCCCCAACCGTAAAAGGCAAGCGAAACGATAAAAAGCGCAAGATTGCGGAATTTATGCGGGGTGATATAATAAACGGCAAGCGTTGCCGGCAGGAAGGCGAAAACAAATACTGATGTTGAAAATACCATGCGGCATACCCTCCGGACGCGAATTTGTTATATTATACCATAAGCCGCGGTGCAACGGAATAGTTTCTGTACAATTTTTCCGCAAAAAATCGGTTGCCTTGCGGCATATTCCGTTATATAATCAGTTTATTCGACAGAAAGCGGGATAACAGCAATGAAAATTACCGAAGATATAAAGTATATCGGCGTGAACGATTTCGGGGTCGACCTCTTTGAGGGGCAATACCCCGTTCCGGACGGGATATCCTACAATTCCTATGTAATACTCGACGAAAAGACCGCCGTTACCGACACGGTGGACAGCCGCTTCACCGCGGAATGGCTCGAAAACCTTGCGCGTGAGCTTGGCGGGAGGGAGCCGGACTACCTGATTATTCACCATATGGAGCCGGATCACTCCGCCTCAATCGCCGCATTTGCCGAAAAACACCCGTCGGCAGTGCTTGTCGCCTCCGCAAAAGCGTTTACCATGCTGGAAGCCTTCTTCCCCGGCAAGAGCTTTGAAAACCGCCTTGTTGTCGCCGGCGGCAGCACGCTTGCGCTCGGCAGACACACACTCACCTTTGTCGCCGCGCCGATGGTGCATTGGCCGGAGGTGCTCGTTTCCTTCGACAGCCTTTCCGGCGTTCTGTTTTCCGCGGATGCGTTCGGCAAGTTCGGTGTTCCCGGCACGGGCAACGATGATTGGGCTTGCGAGGCACGGCGCTACTACTTCGGCGTTGTCGGCAAGTTCGGTGCGCCGGTGCAGCAGCTTCTGAAAGCCGCAAAAGCACTCGACATCCGCATTATCTGCCCTCTCCACGGTCCGGTTCTGAAGGGAGATCTTCACAAACACTTCGAGCTTTATAATATCTGGTCCTCCTACGAACCGGAATCCCCGCGCGGAGTGACGGTTGCCTATGCCACCTTCCACGGAAACACCCGCCAAGCGGCACTTGCGGCGGCGGATGCTCTTCGCAGGCAGGGTGAAAAGGATGTCACCGTTTACGACCTTGCGCGCGACGATCTTTCCGAGGCGATCGAAAACGCCTTCCGCTGCGGCAGGCTGATCATCGCCGCGCCCTCCTACAACGGCGATGTTGCCCCCTCCGTGCGTGATTTCATTTCCCGCCTTGCGGCGCGTTCCTTCCGCAAGCGCACCGTCGGCATTATCGAAAACGGCTCCTGGGCGCCGAGCGCGGCGAAAACGATTCGTTCCCTGCTCGAGCCCTGCGCGGATATCACCTTCATCGAACCTGCCGTGACCGTCCGCTCCGCACTAAACGAAAAAGCGCTTTCGGAGATAGAAAGCCTTGCCGAGGCAATTCTTAAATAACGGCGCGAAAACACAACAGCAAAACACCCCCGCTTTTAAAGGGAGTGCAAGATAGGGATTTTCTGAAACAAGAGAATTTTTGACCGGCACTCCTCAAGCGGAGCAACAAATTAAAGACCACATCAAAGGACAATACCTTTAGTGTGGTCTTTTGCGTTATTCGGCATCCTTTTTCTTCTCGCTTGGTGATTGACCCATCGATTTTCATTATCCGTGAATTTTTCCCTCTCTGAAGGTCCGTCCCAATAGAAAATTGACGTTTCTTTTGGAAAGCCATAATAAGCACCATATACTTCTGTGACGAAATTGTAATCACCATTAAGACGTAACCCCAAAATAATCCCGCAGCTACCAACGGAAAGCACATAGTCTAAAATAGTCTTAAGCAGTCCATAAAATTGATTAGAATTAAATGGAGCATATTGGATACGGAAGTTCGGTCCGAACAAAACCGCCGAACCGTAAAGGGTACTCTGCGTTTCGCCCGCAAATCGGATTTTATTGAAAAAACGGCAGGTAAAACCTGCCGTTTTTTCTGTATCGCGCCGTTACGCAGGATTGTTTTCCTTCGCCGTATTAAGTGATGAAATAAGTATTCTTTTAATTTCGATGCACTTGTCAAGTATTGTCCTGTCGCTGTAATATCCGCTTTCAATCAGAAGTTCAAGCCAATATTCTGTCTCGGAACATTCTTTTAGGGCAATATGCAGCTTTGCGATAAAATCCGCTCTTCCCTGTGCGTAAAATGCTTCGCGGACGTTTGCCCCGATGCTCGTACCGGAGCGCAAAAACTGATTGATAAGTGCGCCTTCACATCTTGCCTCGCGCAGCACACGACACGCTCGAATGACCTCTAACGCAAAAGCCTTTGACTTAACCATCAATGCACTTTCCGCCATGCCGCTCCGCTCCTCATACCTTTTACTTAAAATTGCTTTTCGACGCGAGAGCGAAAAACTACCTCACTTCTTCACTATTCACTATTACTTATAACTTCCGAAAACCTTCCCGGACCGATTTAGTGAAGAGTGAAAAGCGAAGAATGAAAAAGTAAAAACCTTCCCGAACTTCGTCCGGGAAGGTTTTTGGCGGAGAAGGAGGGATTTGAACCCTCGCGCCAGTTGCCCGACCTACACCCTTAGCAGGGGCGCCTCTTCACCACTTGAGTACTTCTCCGTTTAGTGAAAATATCCTAAAATATGTGATGACCCGCCATAAGGGTTTGGCGGAGAGAGTGGGATTCGAACCCACGGCTCATTGCTGAGTCACCGGTTTTCAAGACCGGCTCCTTAAACCGCTCGGACATCTCTCCAATCTCGACCGGCAAAAAACAGTATACAGCAAAGTTCGGGCATTGTCAATACTTTTTTGCTAATTTGCCGTGTCAAACACAACCTCGTACTTATCTATAAGCATTGCGGGATTATAGGCGTTTTTTGCCTGGCGTATGCCCGGCTCGTCCATGTCCTCCTCCATATCGACATAAACGCAGTCCGCCGCATTTTCGCGCACAAAAAGGCAATTCAGTGCCTCATACGCGCCCTCCACGGATTTATCCGCCTTTTCAAAATGGATATAAAGAGTATCCCCGACACGGTCGCCGAGCGAAAAGCCCACGCATCTGCCCTCCGCGCGCAAAACCGCACCGAAAATGCCGAGATCGCCGAATTCCGAAAGCAGCCGTTCTATCGCGGCGCGTTCGGCATAAAGCCGCGGATCTTCAAATCCGCCCTCATCGCAATACTTTTTGTAAAACGCAACCGCTTCGGGCAGGGTTTCGGCGGTTATCGGCACAAGTTCATGCTGCGGGTGATCGGCAACGAATTTATTGAACCGGTTCTTCTTTTTATGCAGCTTTTTGCCGGAAAGCGTTGCCAACGAATCGGCGGCATAAACATAATCCGACCAGCCGGAAAGCCGTTCCGCACGTCCGCCGGGCAGCATCGGAAGCAGCTCTTGCGGCACAAAGGAAAACCGTGCGGTCTCGCCGTTCTCGCGGCAATGCCGCAATATCCGCCGCACGGCTGCGGCGGTATCACCGCCGATGGGGAACGCGTATGCCGGTTCGCCGTTTTCATCGTGCCCTTTGATATAAAGCGTGCCGTCGAAAACGCACATTTTATACTCGTAATACAAGCCCCAGAGGTAGAGCCCGCAAAGTGTTCTGTCACAGGTACGAATGGGGTTGGATTCCAGCATTTTGCGTATCATCGGGATATCCGAGAGCGCCATGTTGCGGAAATTCAGTTCGGAATCGCTGATTGACATAAAAATCCTTTGATGTTGAATGAAATGTAAAAAGGGCAGCGCATCTGCACTGCCCTTCTTATCACAAAGCGTAACCGAAATTACTGATCGATTTCGATAACAACGCCCGAACCGACGGTTCTGCCGCCTTCACGAATAGCGAAGCGGAGACCCTTTTCGATAGCAATCGGGGTGATGAGTTCGACCTTCATATCGACGTTATCACCGGGGCGGCACATTTCTACGCCGTCGGGAAGGTTGATAACACCGGTAACGTCGGTGGTTCTGAAGTAGAACTGAGGTCTGTAACCGGGGAAGAAGGGCTTATGACGGCCGCCTTCCTTTTCGGTAAGAACGTAGACCTGGCCTACAAACTTGGTGTGCGGGTGGATGGAACCCGGCTTAGCAAGAACCTGACCTCTTTCGATTTCGGTCTTCTTGATACCGCGGAGGAGGCAGCCTATGTTGTCGCCTGCTTCTGCGAAGTCGAGAAGCTTACGGAACATTTCGATACCGGTGACGACAGTCTTGGCGGTTTCGGTGGAAAGGCCGACGATTTCAACTTCGTCTGCCATCTTGACGATACCTCTTTCAACACGACCGGTAGCAACGGTGCCGCGGCCGGAGATAGAGAATACGTCTTCAACAGGCATAAGGAAGGGGCTGTCTTCGTTACGTGCGGGGGTAGGAATGTAATCGTCAACAGCATTCATAAGCTCGTGGATGGAAGCATAAACGGGATCGTTGGGATCCTTGCTTTCGGAAAGGAGAGCTTCTCTTGCGGAACCCTTGATTATCGGAATTTCATCGCCCGGGAAGTCGTACTCGGAAAGAAGTTCGCGAACTTCCATTTCGACGATCTCAAGAAGTTCGGGGTCGTCAACGAGGTCGCACTTGTTGAGGTAAACGACCATTGCGGGAACGCCGACCTGACGTGCGAGAAGGATGTGTTCACGTGTCTGCTGCATAGGACCGTCGGTCGCTGCAACGACGAGGATAGCACCGTCCATCTGAGCTGCACCGGTGATCATGTTTTTAACATAGTCGGCGTGGCCCGGGCAGTCAACGTGAGCATAGTGCCTCTTGTCGGTTTCGTACTCAACGTGACGGGTGTTGATTGTGATACCTCTTGCCTTTTCCTCGGGAGCGTTGTCGATCTGATCGTAAGCGAGGAATTCGATGTTAGGGTCAGAGAGAGCAAGAGTCTTGGTTATAGCAGCGGTAAGGGTGGTCTTACCGTGGTCAACGTGGCCGATGGTGCCTATGTTGACATGGGGCTTAGTTCTTTCAAATTTAGCTTTTGCCATTTCAATGTCCTCCGTTTTTGTTCATTTGATTTGATTATAGCCGATTTTTTCGCTTGTGTCAAGGCTTTTTTGGTTTTTCCGGCAATTACTTCTTCGTGCCGATTATCGCTTCGAGTATAGACTTCGGAACGACTTCATAGTGGCTCGGTTCCATAACATAGTTGCCGCGTCCCTGTGTTTTGGAGCGCAGGTCGGTCGCATAACCGAACATCTGCGAAAGCGGGACATTTGCCGTGACCTGCTGGCCGCCGGATATCGGCTCGGTACCGGTGATGGCGCCGCGGCGGGAGTTAAGATCGCCGATGACCACGCCGAGATAATCATCCGGCGCGGTGACAACGACCTTCATTATCGGTTCGGTGAGTATCGGTTTTGCATTTCTCATCGCGTTCTTGAACGCCATGGAGCCTGCAATCTTGAATGCCATTTCGGAAGAGTCAACCTCGTGGTACGAACCGCCTTCGAGCGTGACCTTTACATCGACGACATTGTAGCCGGCAACAACGCCCGAAAGCATTGCACCGCGGATACCTGCATCGACAGCGGGGATATATTCCTTCGGAACATCGCCGCCGGTAACTTCGTTGACAAATTCGTAGCCCTTGCCGGAGTTGGGCTCGATCTTGATGATGACATGGCCGTACTGACCTTTACCGCCGGACTGGCGGGCATACTTGCAGTTTTCTTCCGCTGTTGCGGTAATCGTTTCGCGGTAGGAAACCTGCGGCTTGCCGACGTTCGCCTCTACCTTGAATTCACGCAGAAGTCTGTCCACGATGATTTCGAGGTGGAGTTCGCCCATGCCGGCTATGATAGTCTGACCCGTTTCCTCATCCGTATATGCCTTGAAGGTAGGATCCTCTTCGGCAAGCTTGGCAAGCGCAATGCCCATCTTTTCCTGACCTGCTTTGGTCTTGGGTTCGATGGCAACGCGGATAACGGGTTCGGGAAATTCCATGGATTCAAGCACTATCGGTGCCTTTTCATCGCAAAGAGTATCGCCCGTGGTGGTGTTCTTCACACCGACAACGGCAGCGATTTCGCCCGCGCGTATTTCTTCAACATCCTCGCGGTGGTTAGCGTGCATCAGCAGTATTCTGCCGATACGCTCACGCGTATCCTTCGTGGCGTTGTAGACCGTCGAGCCCGATGTGAGCACGCCGGAATATACACGTACAAAGCAAATCTTTCCGACAAACGGGTCGGTAGCTATCTTGAATGCGAGCGCAGAGAAGGGTGCATCGTCCGAAGTGGGACGCTCTTCTTCTTCGTCCGTCTTGCAGTTAACGCCTTTGATATGCGGTACATCGAGCGGGGACGGGAGATAATCCACGACTGCATCGAGCAGCTTCTGAACACCCTTGTTTTTATAGGATGTTCCGCAGACCACGGGAACCATCTTGCCGGCGATGGTAGCGGCGCGGATAGCCTTTTTGACATCGGCTTCCGGAAGCTCTTCGCCTTCAAGGAACATTTCGAGCAGGGTGTCGTCGAATTCGGCGGCATGCTCCAAAAGGTTCTGGTGATATTCCTCTGCCTTGTCCTTCATGTCGGCGGGGATATCGCGTTCCTCAATCTGTACTCCCTTATCGTCAAGATAATAGTAAGCCTTCATCTTGACGAGGTCGATTATGCCGACAAAATCCGATTCTGCGCCGATGGGGAGTTGTATCGGAACGGCGTTTGCCTTGAGCCTGTCATGGATCTGATCGACAACGCGATAAAAGTTCGCGCCCGTGATATCCATCTTGTTGACATAGCACATACGGGGCACGCCGTATTTGTCCGCCTGTCTCCAAACGGTTTCGGACTGCGGTTCGACGCCACCCTTTGCGCAGAGAACGGTGACGGAGCCATCGAGTACGCGGAGCGAACGTTCGACTTCAACGGTGAAGTCGACATGGCCCGGAGTGTCGATAATGTTTATACGATGGTTCTTCCAGAAGCAAGTGGTTGCGGCGGAGGTAATGGTTATCCCGCGCTCCTGTTCCTGTTCCATCCAGTCCATCGTTGCGGTGCCGTCGTGTGTTTCGCCGATCTTATGCGTTTTATTGGTATAGAAAAGTATTCTTTCCGTTGTGGTTGTCTTGCCCGCGTCAATATGAGCCATTATGCCGATATTGCGGGTGAGCTCAAGCGGAGTTTGCCTGGACATATCTTTCTCCTCTGATTATTGTACCGGATAAAAAATGTGTGTTGCGCCGGTTTACCAGCGGTAATGCGCGAATGCCTTGTTGGCTTCCGCCATCTTGTGAGTGTCTTCCTTCTTTTTGACAGCACCGCCGACACCGTTGGCAGCATCGATGATTTCCGCTGCAAGGCGTTCGCACATGGTTCTGTCGCTTCTGGATCTGGCGTAGGTTATAAGCCAGCGAAGCCCGAGCGTCTGCCTTCTTTCGGCACGCACATCCATAGGAACCTGGTAGTTGGAGCCGCCTCTGCGGACAGCCTTCACTTCCAAAGCGGGCATGATGTTGTCGAGAGCCTTCTTGAACTGCTCAAGAGGATCGTTCCCCGTCTTTTCGCGGATCATATCGAATGCATCGTATACGATTTTCTGTGCAGTGGTCTTCTTTCCGTCATACATGATGTTATTGACCAGCTTTGTAACGAGCTGGGAATTGTACATCGGATCCGGAAGCACTTCTCTTTTAAAGCCGTGTTCTCTTCTGGGCACTTTACTTCCCTCCTTCATAAAGATAGCGTGTTTTCACGCTTCAATGAGATCGCAGGTACTCGAAAAATTTCTTCCCGTAAGTGCCGATATATATAAATTTCTTCGTATCAGCACGAGGAAAACGAAAATTTCGTTCCTGAAAATGACCTTGCGGCGATTATGCCTTCGGTCTCTTTGCGCCGTATTTCGAACGGCCCTGTTTTCTGTTGGCAACGCCCTGTGTATCGAGCTTGCCGCGGATGATGTGGTAACGCACACCGGGAAGGTCCTTGACTCTGCCGCCGCGGATAAGGACAACCGAGTGTTCCTGCAGGTTGTGGCCGATACCCGGAATATAGGCGGTGACTTCAAGACCGTTGGTAAGTCTTACTCTGGCGATCTTTCTCTGCGCGGAGTTCGGCTTCTTCGGGGTCTTGATGGCGACCTTGGTGCAAACGCCCCTCTTTTGCGGGCTGGAAAGATCGACCGCGACGTTCTTGATCGTGTTCGTTCCTCTCTGCAAAGCGGGGGACTTGGACTTGTAGGTCTTGTCCTGTCTGCCGTGTTTTACCAACTGATTGAATGTAGGCATTGTTTTCTCCTTTCCTTGAAATTTCGCAACATTTTGATTATACAGAAAAGCAAATATGTTGTCAATAGCATTTTTGCCGATTTTTCGCTGTTTTGCAGGACGTTTACTTATATTTTGCCCGTTCCGGGAACAAATTCGCGCATAAAACGCGCCGCCCCGCAAAGACAGTTATGCCGCAGGGCGGCCGAAAACGACCGTCCTGCGGTAAAAACCGTAGCAATTATTCCGCCTCGTAAACGCCTTCGGTGACTTCGTCGCCGGTGTCGACTTCGACATCGCGGTACATCTGCATACCCGTACCTGCGGGAATGAGTTTACCGATGATGACGTTTTCTTTAAGCCCGAGCAGCGGATCCTTTTTGCCCTTGATCGCTGCTTCGGCAAGAACCTTTGTGGTTTCCTGGAAGGAAGCGGCGGAAAGGAAGGAATCGGTGGAAAGCGAAGCCTTTGTGATACCGAGGAGCTGATTCGTGCCCTCGGCGGGGAGCTTCGGAGTTTCGTCCGGGTGTTCGGCGTTGTATCTTTCGATGGCGGAATTTGCTTCGTAAAATTCCGAAACATCGACATTCGCGCCGACAAGGAGCCCCGTATCGCCGCAGGAATCGATCTTGATCTTGCGTGTCATCTGGCGCGCAATGACCTCGATATGCTTATCGGCGATTTCAACCGCCTGCAGGCGGTAAACGCGCTGGGTTTCCTTGATGATATATTCGTAAACGGCATCCAGGCCCTTTATGCGGAGTATATCCGCGGGCGCTTCGGTACCGTCGGTCAGCTTCTGGCACTTCACGACGTGAGCGCCGTCCTCAACGGCGACTTTGGTGAGCAGAGGAACGCTTGTCGCCTTTTCCTCGCCCGTTTCGTCATCGCGAACGATAAGCTGCTTTGTTTTTTTGCTTTCCTCCACACGGAAGGTGCCGTCGAATTCCGAAAGTACGGCGGTCTTCTTCGGGCGTCTTGCCTCGAAAATTTCCTCGACACGGGGAAGACCCTGTGTGATATCGCCGCCGGCAACGCCGCCGCTGTGGAAGGTTCTCATGGTAAGCTGCGTACCCGGCTCGCCGATGGACTGTGCCGCGATGATACCGACGGCTTCGCCGATATTGACGGGCTTGCCGCTTGTCATATCCGCACCGTAGCAGTGGATGCACACGCCGTGCTTGCTGCGGCAGTTGATGAGCGAACGGATATGGACACGGTCGATTCCGGCATCGGATATACGCCTTGCCTGAGTGTCGGAAATCATTGTATCGTCGGGAACGATGACCTCGCCGGTGTTCGGATCGACGATATCGCCTATGCAGTAACGGCCGACAAGTCTGTCCTCGAACGGCTCGATAACTTCTTCCTTGCCGCCGGGGAGAACGTCAACGATACGGCTGACCCAAAGGCCTTCGTGATCGTGGCAGTTTTCCTCGCGGATAATGACATCCTGCGAAACATCGACAAGACGCCTGGTGAGGTAGCCGGAGTCGGCGGTACGGAGAGCGGTATCGGCAAGGCCTTTACGCGCACCTCTTGCCGCAGTGAAGTATTCAAGTATCTTCATACCCTCGCGGAAGTTCGCTTTGATAGGCATTTCGATGGTCTTACCGGTGGCACTCGCCATAAGTCCGCGCATGCCGGCAAGCTGTCTGATCTGCTTGATCGAGCCGCGGGCGCCGGAGACGGCCATCATGTTGATCGGGTTGAATTTATCAAGGTTCTTCTGCAGTGCGGTGGCGACATCCTTCGTACAGGTATCCCATACCTTAACGACGCGGTCGCTTCTTTCCTCATCGGAAAGCAGGCCCTTGCGGTAGAAATCGGTGATCTTGTCGACCTTCTGTTCGGCGGCGGCAAGCAGAGTTTCCTTTTCGGGCGGGATCGTCATATCGTAAACCGAGATGGTGATGGAGCCCCTCGTGGAATACTTGAAGCCCTGTGCCTTGAGGTTATCCAGAACCTCGCAGGTCGCGGCGGAGCCGTGGATCTTTATGCAGCGGTCGACTATCGTCGCAAGCTCGCTGTTGGTGGTGACGAAATCTATTTCCAGTTTGAAATCGTTCTTCGGATCGCTTCTGTCCACAAAGCCGAGATCCTGCGGGATTATCGGCACATCGACAGCGACGGTCTTTCCGTTTTCATCGGGAATGTATTTCTTTTCGGTGCGCTTATCGCCGTAGTTGAAGATAAGTCTGCCGAGCGTGGTTTCGGTAATGCCGGTTCTTGCCGTTCCGTTGAAATCCTTCGTGAGGCGGACGTGTATCCTCGAATGAAGACCGATATCGCCGTTTTCGTATGCCATGACGGCTTCGTTCATGTCCTCGAAGTACTTGCCCTCGCCCGGTTCGCCGCCCTTATCGAGCGTGAGGTAGAAGGAGCCGAGCACCATGTCCTGAGAAGGAACGGTAACGGCTTTGCCGTTCACCGGCTTCAGGAGGTTGTTCGGGGAAAGCATAAGGAACCTTGCCTCCGCCTGTGCTTCCGCGGAAAGCGGAACGTGCACCGGCATCTGGTCGCCGTCGAAGTCAGCGTTGAACGCCGGGCAGGCAAGCGGGTGAAGCTTTATGGCTCTGCCCTCGACAAGTATCGGTTCGAAAGCCTGAATGGAAAGTCTGTGAAGTGTCGGGGCGCGGTTGAGCAGAACGGGGTGTTCCTTGATAACGACATCAAGCGCATCCCACACTGCGGGGTTCGCGTGCTCGACCTGCTTTTTCGCGTCCTTTATATTGCCGGATTTTCCGGTGGCGACAAGCTGCTTCATGACAAACGGCTTGAAAAGCTCCAAAGCCATTTCCTTGGGCAGACCGCACTGGTATATTTTCAGTTCCGGGCCGACGACTATAACCGATCTGCCGGAATAGTCGACACGCTTGCCCAGAAGGTTCTGTCTGAATCGGCCCTGCTTGCCGCGCAGCATTTCGGAAAGCGATTTCAGCGGACGATTGTTGGGACCGGTGACCGGTCTGCCGCGCCTGCCGTTATCGAACAGTGCATCGACCGCTTCCTGAAGCATACGTTTTTCGTTGCGGATGATTATATCCGGTGCCTGAAGCTCCATGAGCTTGATAAGGCGGTTGTTGCGGTTGATAACGCGACGGTAAAGATCGTTGATATCCGATGTCGCGAATCTGCCGCCGTCCAGCTGAACCATCGGGCGGATTTCCGGCGGGATAACCGGGAGCGCTTCGAGTATCATCCATTCGGGGCGGTTGCCAGAAAGGCGGAACGCCTCCACGACCTCAAGGCGTTTGATATCGCGCACCTTGCGCTGCCCGCGCGCGGTGACAAGCTCTTTTTTGAGCCTTTCGGATTCGGCTTCGAGATCGATCTCGGCAAGAAGTTTTTTGATTGCCTCGGCGCCCATGCCCGCCTGGAAGTCATCCTCATACTTTTCGCGGTATTCGCGGTACTGCTGTTCGGTGAGGAGCTGATATTTGGAAAGGGGTGTTTCGCCCGGATCGGTAACGATATACTGGGCAAAATAGAGCACCTTTTCGAGAAGCTTGGGCGAAAGGTTCAGAAGCAGGCCCATTCTGGAGGGGATGGCTCTGAAATACCAGATGTGGGAAACGGGAGCCGCAAGCTCCACATGCCCCATTCTTTCGCGGCGAACGCGGGAGGTGGTTATTTCCACCCCGCATTTTTCGCATATCTTGCCTTTATAGCGCTGGCCTCTTTTATATTTACCGCAATGGCATTCCCAATCCTTTGTCGGGCCGAAGATCCTTTCGCAGAAAAGCCCGTCTCTTTCGGGTTTGAGTGTACGGTAGTTGATGGTTTCCGGCTTTTTTACCTCGCCGTATGACCATGATCTGATCATTTCCGGAGAAGCAAGACCGATTTTTATGGATTCGAATTCAATATTGTTTTCCATTTATCGCATCTCCTTTCAATCAGTCATCTCTGCTGTTTTCGTCCTCGTCATAAACGAAGACCTCTTCTTCGCCGAAATCATCGCCGGATTCGCTTTCCTCCGACTCGCCGGGGGCAACGCTCGATTCGTCATCATACATGACATCATCGGGCATATCGTTGACGGTAGCGCCGAGCTCGCTTTCGCTGAACTGCTTTTCGTTGGCATCGTCGCTGTCGTCATCGTAATCCTTGAGCGGGATCTCGTTATCGTTTTTGTCAAGCACTCTCACATCAAGCGCGAGCGACTGCAATTCCTTTGCAAGGACCTTGAAGGATGCGGGTACGCCCGGAGTCGGTATGTTCTGACCCTTGACTATTGCCTCGTAAGCCTTCACACGGCCCTTGATATCGTCGGACTTGACGGTGAGTATTTCCTGAAGCGTATATGCCGCGCCGTAGGCTTCCAAAGCCCAAACTTCCATTTCGCCGAAGCGCTGACCGCCGAACTGCGCCTTGCCGCCCAAAGGCTGCTGTGTAACGAGCGAGTACGGGCCGGTGGAACGGGCGTGGATCTTATCGTCGACAAGGTGGTGCAGCTTGAGGAAGTACATATACCCTACGGTAACGGGGTTATCAAAGGGCTGACCGGTACGTCCGTCATAAAGCACGGTCTTGCCGTCGACAACCTTCACGATGCCGTCGGCACGCATTTTATCGAATTCTTCGCGGTTTGCCTCGATCCATTCGCGGGTAAGCTTTTCGATATGCTTATCACCGGTGGCTTCATCCGCGACCTCTTTGTAAAGTGCCTTGCCCTCATGGTTTTCGTCGCTTCTGAGATCGCGGTAGAGGTTTGCCATGCTCAGGCATTCCTCGATATCCTTTTCGTTTGCGCCGTCGAATACCGGGGTCATGACCTTCCAACCGAGTGCCTTTGCCGCTCTGCCGAGGTGGACCTCAAGGACCTGCCCGATGTTCATACGGGAAGGAACGCCCAGCGGGTTGAGGACTATGTCAAGCGGGGTGCCGTCCGGAAGGAAGGGCATATCCTCGCTCGGAAGTATGCGGGAAATAACGCCCTTGTTGCCGTGGCGGCCCGCCATTTTATCGCCCACGGAAATTTTTCTCTTCTGGGCAATGTAAATGCGTGCGACCTTGATAATGCCGGGAGCGAGAATATCGCAGTCATCGCGGGAGAATACCTGTACATCGACAACTATGCCGGATTCGCCGTGCGGGAGCTTGAGGGAGGTGTCTCTCACCTCACGCGCCTTTTCACCGAATATCGCACGGAGCAGGCGTTCCTCGGCGGTGAGCTCGGTTTCGCCCTTCGGCGTGACCTTACCGACAAGTATATCGCCGGAGTGTACCTCGGCGCCGACACGGATTATACCGTCCGCGTCAAGATCGCGCAGGGCATCGTCGCCGACATTGGGGATCTCTCTCGTGATCTCCTCCGGGCCGAGCTTGGTATCTCTGGATTCGCAATAATATTCTTCTATGTGGATAGAGGTATAGACATCATCGCGGACAAGGCGTTCGTTAAGAAGAACGGCGTCCTCGTAGTTGTAGCCTTCCCATGTCATGAATCCGATAAGGACATTCTTGCCGAGTGCGACTTCGCCGTGATCGGTGGCGGGGCCGTCGGCAATCACATCGCCCTTGCGGACGATCTCGCCCTTGCTCACAACGGGGCGCTGGTTGACGCAGGTGCCCTGGTTGCTTCTCTTGAACTTGATAAGGTTATAGATATCGGCGCCGCCGTCATCCTTGCGGACAACAACGCAATCCGATGCGACGCTTTCGACAACGCCGTCGTTGCGGCAGAGCACCAGCACGCCGCTGTCGTACGCGGCACGGTATTCCATGCCGGTACCGATTATCGGGGCTTCGTTTATCATAAGCGGGACAGCCTGCTTCTGCATGTTGGAGCCCATCAGCGCACGGGTGTTATCATCGTTTTCAAGGAAGGGGATCATTGCCGTTGCGACGGAAACGACCATCTTCGGCGAAACGTCCATGAGGTCTATCTTGGAGGCTTCGAATTCGTGAATTTCGTCTCTGTGTCTGCCGACGATCTTGCGGTTGAGGAAGTGGCCCTCGGAATCGATCGGCTCGTTCGCCGTGGCGACGACGTACTCATCCTCCGCATCGGCGGTGAGATAAACGACATCCTTTGTGACAATGCCGTTTTTGACAACGCGGTAGGGTGCTTCGATAAAGCCGAACTTGTTGACCTTTGCGTAGGTCGCAAGTGAGGATATAAGACCGATGTTCGGGCCTTCCGGCGTTTCTATCGGGCACATTCTGCCGTAGTGGGTATAGTGAACGTCACGCACCTCGAAGGACGCCCTGTCGCGGGAAAGACCGCCCGGGCCGAGTGCGGAAAGACGCCTCTTGTGTGTAAGCTCGGCAAGCGGGTTCGCCTGATCCATGAACTGCGAAAGCGGGCTGGAGCCGAAGAAATCGCGTATTGCGGAAACGATCGGGCGGATATTGATGAGCGACTGCGGGGTGACGGTGTCGATATCCTGTGTCGTCATCTTCTCCTTGACGATCTTATCCATTCTGGAAAAGCCGATCCGGAGCTGGTTGAGCAGCAGCTCGCCCACGGAGCGCAGGCGACGGTTGCCGAGGTGGTCTATATCGTCCGTCGTACCGATGCCGTGATAGAGGCAGATCATGTAGTTGACGGATGCCATGATATCATCAACGGTGATGTGATTGGGGATAAGGTCGTTGATGTTGCGCTTTACAGCCGCGACAAACGCGTCGGTGTCTTCAAGACCGACTTCGGAAATGATGCGTTCGAGCGGTTCGGAGGCAACATATTCCTCGAGCCCGAGGACACTCGCGGGGATACCGGTAACGGCAGCGGCATCTACCATTTTGTTGGAGAATACCTTGACCTCCGCTTCGTTTTCCTCCTCGTTGGCATAAAGCCAAACTTCGCTCACGCCGCGGCGTTCGATCTCCTCGGCTTCGGAGCGGGAAAGCTTTCTGCCGGCCTCGTATATAACCTCACCGGTGACGGGGCTGACCGCCTCGCGCGAGAGGGTATGACCGGTTATACGCTTTGCAAGCGCAAGCTTTTTGTTGAATTTATATCTGCCGACAGGGGAAATATCGTATCTCTTCGGGTCGAAGAAAAGATTGCTGATAAGTATCTGTGCGCTTTCGACAATGGGCGGATCGCCGGGGCGGAGCTTGCGGTAGATCTCTTTGAGCGCTTCGTCCACGGGGTTTGTCATGCCGCCGGACTGGATAACGCGATCCACCTCCGAAAGCATGGTGTCCTTTTCGAAAGTGGCTTTGAGAAGCGGTTCATCGCCGAACTTTTCGAGTATCGCTTCGTTCGTTCCCAAGCCGAACGCGCGAAGCAGGACGGTTATCGGAATTTTGCGGTTTTTATCTATGCGCACATAGAAGATATCGGAGTTGTCGGTTTCGTATTCCAACCATGCGCCGCGATAGGGAATGACCGTTGCGGCAAGAAGGTGACGCCCGGATTTATCGTCGATCTCATCATAATAGATGCCCGGCGAACGGACGACCTGAGAAACGACGACTCTTTCGGCGCCGTTGATGATAAAAGTACCGCTGTCCGTCATAAGCGGGAAATCGCCCATGTAGATTTCCTGTTCCTTGACCTCGCCGGTGTTCTTGTTGGTAAGCCTTACGGTAACCTTAAAGGGCGTTGCGTAATTAAGGTCGCGTTCCTTACATTCCTCGATGGTGTATTTGGGAGTTTCATCCAGCGAATAACCGACAAATTCGATTATAAGATTGCCCGAATAATCCGCCATGGGGGATATATCCGTCAGCATTTCGCCGATATCATGCTCCACGAAATCCTTAAAGGATTTCTTCTGCACCTCAATGAGGTTGGGGATTTCGAGTACCTCGTCGTTCTTGGAAAAAGACATACGAAGGGTTTTTCCGAGAAGCCGCTCTTTCACCATATCAACCGATCACTCCATTCAAATTCTTTATGCCTGCGCCGGATGGCAGCCCGGTGCGGCAGTGTACACCGTTCCCGCGGGGGAACTTGCCCTTTATTTACGCTTTTGTCACAAATAAAAGGGATTTCACCCGCATTATAATGCAGTTTACTATAATAACACCTTTTCAAGTGGTTGTCAAGGCTTTTTTACGAAATTTTCTTGTTTTTTTAACTTTTGCCCCGAACAGGTGCCCGTGTGATTGACAACACCGCCCTGCACGGCTATAATGCATATATAAAATTAAAATGAAGTATTTCGTGAAAAGGACGGTGATTACCCATGCCGAAAAGCCCCGAGCAAAAGAAAAAGCTGCTTTTACTGCGGGATATGCTGTACGACCGCACGGACGAAAAGCACCCCGTTTCCACCGACGATATAATCGGGTTTTACAAAGCCAACGGAATAAAAGCCGAGCGCAAGAGCGTTTACTCCGACATCGAAACGCTGCGTGAATGCGGCACGGATATTCAAGCCGTCCGCGGAAAGAAATACGGATATTACATCGGCAGCCGCGAATTTTCCACAGCGGAGCTGAAGCTGCTTGTCGATGCTGTGAGCGCATCCGGCTTTATCACTGCCGCAAAAAGCAAAAGCCTTTCGCGCAAGCTGGCGACACTCGCCCCGAAAAGCGAGCGCAAAGCGCTTAACCGCGCGGTTTTCGTCACCGTAAAGGCAAAATCCGAAAACGAGGATATCTTCCGCAGCGTGGACAGGATACATGAAGCTCTCGAAAACGATCTGCGCATAGGATTCAACTACTACAACCCTCTCCCCGGCGGCGGAAAAGAGTTTCACCGCGGCGGCGCAAGGTATGATATCAGCCCCTGGCAGCTCGTGTGGGACGACGGCAACTATTACCTTATCGGCTACGATCACGACAAAGGCGGGATCCGGCATTTCCGCGTGGTGCGGATGTTCATAAGGGATTTCATAATGTTACAGAGCCGGAGCCTGTACAC
>CAVLDN010000001.1:0-218483 GCA_963661975.1 bacterium | reverse complement strand
ATTGCTTCACTTGAAGATATAATCCCATAACAATCAAAAGGGCTTTCGGCGCAATGCCGAAAGCCCTTTTTGTGCTTTGCTCCGCGGTGGGCGCAAAGCGTGTTTCACTTTTGATTAAAGTGAATTGTACTTGATTTTTCGCCGCGCATATAATATAATGTGAATTGAGAAAAAATGCCGGTTTTTTGTTTTATTTTCCTTTCGGCGCTTGCGTGCCGGGTATTGCGCTGCTTGTGCTTGAGCTTTGCCGTAAGATATCCGCACGGCGCACAAGCTATATCCGTCTTTGTTTTGACAAAGCCCTGCCTGTAAACGGAAAACCGGATATAATCATAATCTGCCGCAGTGATGCGGATGAAGACGAGATCATACGCCGCATAAGAGGCGGTGATCCGAGACATGTATATATCAAAAGGTGGTAGCGCTTTGGCGGAGCTTTATCTTGACGGAGTTGTTGAAGATATTGTATATTCAAACGATGAAAACGGCTATACCGTATGTGTGATAAACTGCGGCGGAGAGCCGGTAACGCTTGTCGGGATAATGCCGTTCCTCGGCGAGGGAGAAACGATCCGCGTTCAGGGCGATTGGCAGATGCACCCGACATTCGGCCGCCAGTTCAAGGTGGTCTATTTTGAAAAAAAGCTGCCCGAAGATTCCGCTGCGATAAGGCGTTACCTTGCATCCGGCGCGGTGAAGGGCATCGGTCCGGTCACGGCGGACCGTATCGTGAACAAATTCGGCGCGGACACCTTTGATGTTATCGAAAATAACCCGCGCTGGCTGTGCGATATCCGCGGCATAAGCCCGAAGCGCGCCGATGAGATACATGACAATTTCACCGCGCAGTTCGGCATGCGCAGCGTTATGATGTTCTGCGGGCAATATTTCGGCCCCGCGCTTTCCGTAAAGATTTTCAAGACATACGGCTCTGCCGCTATTGATATTATCAAAAAAACACCTTATCGCCTTTGTGACGAGATACAGGGTATCGGCTTTGAAAAGGCGGATCGCATTGCCGCCGACCTCGGATTTTCCGCAGATTGTCCGGAACGTGTGGAGGCGGGGATAGTTCATGTCCTCAATTCCGCCGCCGTCAACGGCGGGCATTGCTTCCTGCCGGCGGACAAGCTTTTCGATGCAGCCGTACGCGTGCTTTCCGTGGGCGAAAAATATGCCGTTTCCGCTGCGGAAAGGCTTGCCGTGAACGGCAGGCTTCATAAATTCGACCTCGACGGGGATTGCTATGCACTTTCGGAACTGTTTGCCGCCGAAACCTATATTGCGGCAAAGCTCCTTCTTATAAACGATTTCAAGTTCCCGTTCGTTCTCGAGGGCGTGGAGGAACAGATAGATGTTTTGCAGCAGAGGAACGGGCTGACGTATGCGCCGGAGCAGAGAAGCGCCATATCGCAGGCGCTCACCTGCGGTGTTACGGTTGTCACCGGCGGCCCCGGAACGGGCAAAACAACGATAATCAAGGCAATAATCGAGCTGTGCGAGATATTGAAATTCTCTGTTGCGCTTGCCGCACCGACGGGCCGCGCCGCAAAGCGGATGAGCGAATCGAGCGGCAAGGAGGCAAAAACGATACATCGGCTGCTTGAAGCGGGTGTCGGCGAAAACGGCGCGAATCGATTTTCGCGCGATGAGGAAACACCTCTTGCGCAGAAGGTGATAATTATCGACGAAATGTCCATGGTGGACACGAACCTCATGTGCGCGCTGCTGAAAGCCGTGCGCCCGGGGAGCTATCTTATACTTATCGGCGATCCCGATCAGCTGCCGCCTGTCGGCACCGGAAACTGCCTTAACGATATTATCGCAAGCGAAAGATTCGGCGTTGTAAAACTCAATCATATATTCCGCCAGGCGGAGCAAAGCCTTATCGTCACGAATGCCCACGCGATAAACAACGGCGAAATGCCGGTGATAAACGACCGCACAAGGGATTTCTTCTTTGTGGAAAAGTCCGACGGCGAGGAAGCGGCAAAGCTTATGGTGGATTTTGCCGCGCGGCGGCTGCCGAAAAAGTACAATGTCGACCCGCTCGAGGATATCCAGGTCATTTCCTGCACAAGGAAGGGGCTGCTCGGCACGAGGGAACTGAACGCAAGGTTTCAGCAGGCGCTTAATCCGCCGTCGAAGGATAAAACCGAAAAAAAATTCGGGAACACCGTCTTCCGTGTCGGCGATAAGGTCATGCAGGTCAAAAACGATTACGACCTTGAATGGAAGCGCGGAGCCGAGCAGGGAAGCGGCGTTTTTAACGGCGATACGGGCAAGATAACCGATATCGATACAAAGATGGAATACATGACGGTCTGCTTCGACGGTAAAAGCACCGATTACGATTTTTCCCAGCTTGAGGAGCTCGAGCTTGCATATGCGGTGACGGCGCATAAAAGTCAGGGGAGCGAATACCGCATTGTCGTCATTCCGGCGTTTGATGCTCCCTATCCGCTCATGACACGCAACCTGCTTTATACCGCGGTGACAAGGGCGAGGGAGATAGTCGTTATTGTCGGAAGCAGCCGTTCGCTCGCCGTAATGGTCGGGAACGACAGTATCCCCGTACGGCATACCGCCTTGAAGACGCTGCTTACCGTTGATGAAAGGGCCATTAAATGAAGGTTGATCTTTTTGCGCCGATGCTTTGCGCGATATGCCGCGAAAATGTCGTCCATGATGAATTTCCGGTGTGCCCCGATTGCCTTCCGAAGCTGCAGCGGCTTTTCACAAAGAGGTGCAGGGTGTGCGGCAAGCCGGCGACAGGCTGCGAATGCGGAGGCTCCTCTGCCGTGCGGGCGCTGTTCTTTTACGGCGATCCGCTTTCAAAGCGTATCATGTATATGCTCAAATACAATGCAGACCGCCGCGCAGTGGATTTCTTTGTGCGGCTCGCGATTGCCGCCTGCGGCGTTTCCGGGTGCGACGGCGTGGCTTATGTCCCGCGGGATTCACGGCGAAGACGCAAATACGGCTTTGACCAATCCAAGGAGCTTGCGGCTGCCGCTTCACGCGTGCTCGGAGTTCCGCTTGTTTCGGTTTTGGCCCGTCGGCACGGCAGGGCTCAGAAGCTGCTTTCCGCAAGGGAACGGCGTGAGAATATGAAAAACCGTTTCTATATCGGGCAGGAGCTGAACGAGCAGGAACGGTTCCGCAGGCTTTTGCTTGTGGATGATGTCTGCACAACCGGTGCGACAATAAACGCCTGCGCCGAAATACTCCGCGGCAGCATTGCAAAAAGCGTTACGGCAATGTGCCTTGCGCGGACGGAACTTACAAAATAAAAACGGAGAAGCGATCATGGAAAAAACTGTAACGGCAATAATATCCGCGGGTGAGCTTTCGGCCTCGCTTTCGGTTTCGGGCGGTGTTTCGCTCACCGCGATAGAGGATAAAAAAAGCGGAGTGCGCTTTTTGAATTCGGCACACGCCCTCTTTTCGCTCACCGCAAGGCGTGTCGAAAACGATGAAACCGTCACCGTCGGCTCGGATGCCGGCTGGGGCAAGGCAGTTTACGAAAATGTCGGGAACGAGCATATCTTCGTTCTGACGGAGAATGATACCCTGCCGCGTGTTACCGCCATTGTCTGCGCTCATGCGGAAAACGGCAAAATAGCATGGTCCACACGGCTTATTTCGGAAAATACCGAATATTCGCTTTACGAATGTGACAACCCCGCGGTTTACTTCGATTGCGCGCCGCAGCGCAGCTTTCTTTCGCCCACCGGCCCGGGCGAGGTATGGAACAGCCTGCAGGAATGCCGTTCCTGCCAGAATTATCCCTCTTACGGCGCATCCATGCAGTTCATGGCATTTTGGGATGATGACATTCGCCGCGGTATTTACTACGGACTTCACGATCCTTCGCCCGCATATAAAAAGATATTCTTCGAAAAGAAGAAACACGATAATTTCTTTACCGCAAAGATTTCCCAGCCGCTTACGGATATAGATGTCGGCTGCAATTCCCAAACGCTTTACGGCGAATGTGTTTGGCAGATATTCGACGGCAACTGGTATGATGCGGCACTTATTTACCGGAAGTTCTTCCTTGACTATGCCGTATGGAAGCCCGAAACCGAGCACGGCAGCCGCGCCGATACGCCCGACTGGTTCAAGAAGGTTTCGCATTGGTGGCGCGTCCGTATGAAGGATGACGAGCAGTATGTCGATGACATACTCCGTGCGAATGCCGATCTCGGCTATGACAGCCCCGTTCACCTTTACGATTGGTTCAAAATACCCTACGATAACGATTATCCGCATTACTTTCCCGCAAAGGAAGCAATGTATACCGGCGTGAAGCGTTTGCAGGAAAGCGGTGTCCGCGTGATGCCGTACATCAATGCGCGCCTTTGGGATACGCGCGATAAGGGCATGGAGGATTTCGAGTGGAGCGAAAAGGCTTACCCGAACTGCACGAAGGATAAAACGGGCAAGCCGTTTATCGAAATTTACAGCAGCAAGGAAGCCGACGGAAGCCCGGTAAGGCATTCCATAATGTGCCCCTCTACCGCCTGCTGGCAGGAAACGATCACCGCCGTTGTGGACAAGCTGCTCAATGAGGTCGGCGTGAACGCCGTATATATGGATCAGATCGCCGCGGCGCAGCCCTATCCCTGCGAGGACAGGACACATTCCCATCGCCCCGGCGGCGGAAGCTGGTGGGCGGAGGGCTATAATAACCTTCTCGACCATGTCAGCCGCATACGCCCGTCCGAAGCGGCGCTTTCCACCGAATGTACGGCAGATCCGTTCATGAAGCATATACAGGGGTATCTGACATGGATCTGGGTTCACAATGCACAGGTTCCCGCATTCGTGGCCATATATGCCGGATATGTTACGATGCTTGGCAGGAATTACTGCTTTATGCCTGCCGAGGATGATGAAGGACAGCGTATTATGATCGCACAGTCGCTCACCTTCGGCGAACAGCTCGGCTGGAATGATCCGCTGCTTTATCTTCAAATGAAGCACCGCGATTTCTACCGCCGTTGTGTCGCCGCGAGGGAAGAAATCGGCTCCTTTATGTATGAGGGAACACTTCTCCGTTCGCCCGAATTTGTCTGCGATGCGCCCATTCTGCGCACAACGCGGTGCCGCGAGGCATACGGCGGGCTTGTGGAGCATTCCGTAATATTCTGCGAGCATTGGCAGAGGTTCGACGGCAAGCGTATGCTTCTGCTTGTCAACGCGGGCGAAAGCGAATGCGAAGCAAGGTGTGTGCGTTCGCTCGATGACGGTGAATATGCTCTTGCCGGCGATTGCAGCGCCGTTTTGAAGGTTGAAAATGGAAACGGCTCCGTAAAGCTTCCGCCGCTTTCCGTACAGTACTGTATTTATTGACGATTTCGGTGAACCATGCTTTTTCGATTTTTCCGCCCGGACATGGCATTTTACGATGTATATAATATAAGCGCCTCCACGCTTGCGGGGATGGGTGTAAAGGGTGTCATTTTCGATATCGACAACACCGTGGCGCCTTATGAGGTGGAACGCCCGACGGAACAGATGTTGGGCTATTTTGCCACGCTCCGAGATGCCGGCATAAAAATGGCGTTTGTATCCAATAACAAGGGCAACCGCGTTGCCGTGTTCAACGAAAGCATCGGGCTTTATTATGTCTGCAAGGCGGGCAAGCCTTCACCGAAGGGCGTACGGAAATGCATAAGGCATTTCGGGCTTTCAAAGGACGAGGTCATTGCCGTGGGCGATCAGATATTCACCGATTGCGTCGCGGCACACCGCGCTGGGATCAGGTTTGCGCTTGTCGAGCCGATCCAGAAGCAGGAAAGCGCGTTTTTCCGCTTCAAGCGGTTTATGGAAAGGCCGTTTGTGTTCGGATTGCATTGGTTTACCGAAAAGGAATTTATCAAAAAGCTTCGTGGTAAGGGCGGAAGGTCCGACACCGCAGAAAGCGAGGGCGAAGAGGAATGAAAGCAAAATTCGGTCCGGGCGGCAACTCGGAATCCTTCAAGGCAAGCGGCGGCCGCTCCACGCTTCAGGCACCGGGCTATGTAAAAAGCATCGGGCTTGATGCGTATGAATACGAGGCGGGCAACGGAATATCCGGAACCGCAGAGCTTTTCTCCGCCATCGGAGCGAAGGCTGTCGAGCACGGGATTGCGATGTCATTCCACACGCCGTACTTTATTTCGCTTTCGAGCGTGGAGCCCGAAAAGCGTGACAAAAGCGTGGAATACATACGCCAAAGCGCGCAGGCAAGCACCCTTCTCGGCGCAAAGACAATGGTCGTTCATTGCGGTTCCTGCGCAAAGCTGGATCGCCGCGAGGCAATGGCACTTTCCGCCGACACGCTTGAAAAGGCGGCGCAGATGCTTTCGGACAACGGTTACAATGTTGTTCTCGGAATCGAAACCATGGGCAAGCTGAATCAGCTCGGAACGCTTTCGGAGGTTTTGGAACTTTGCCGCATTTCCGAAGCTTTTGCTCCGGTTGTGGATTTCGGGCATCTTAACGCACGTGAGAAAGGGCGTTTCTTTACCGCTGACGATTACAAAAAGGTTTTCGACGAAATTTCGTCCGCGCTCGGAGCGGGCTACGCGGAGAATCTGCATTGCCATTTTTCCAAAATAATGTATACCGAAATGGGCGAAAAAAAGCATCTTACCTTTGAGGATACGGTCTACGGACCGGAATTTGCGCCGCTCGCACAGGCGATAGTCGAGCTCGGCGTGCATCCTACCGTTATATGCGAATCCGCGGGTACACAAACCGAGGATGCGCTTTATATGAAGAGCGAATATGAAGGATATCTCGAAGAAACATCCGGCATCCTTGCTTAAAAAGTGCCTTCTTGCGGCAGCGGCGCTTGTTTTTGCGGTGCTGCTTGTCATGTCGGTGGCGAACCTGCTTGTGGTTTCGCTTGCCGCAAAGCATATAATTCCGTTTGAAGATGCGGTTTCCCGCGGGGCGGACAGTATCGTGGTTCTCGGTGCGGGCGTGCGTGCAAACGGGACTCTCACCGATATCCTGCGCGACCGTGTGGATACCGCGGCTGCGCTCTATTTCGCGGGTGCTGCGGAACGGATAATCGTCACCGGCGAGCATAACGACGGCGGAAACAGTGAGCCGGAGGCAATGAAGGCATACCTTATCGGTGCCGGCGTTCCCGAATCGGTGATAATTACCGATCCGCACGGGGACAATACATATAAGTCCGCATACCGCGCAAGTCGGGTTTACGGGGCAAAGAATCCGATCTTTGTCACGCAGGATTTTCATATCGCGCGGACGGTTTACCTTGCGCGCGCCGCAGGTGCGGATGCCGTGGGTGTCACGGCGGACAAAGGCCGCTATGTGCGCGGGAAGTGGTATGAGGTCCGCGAATTTATAGCAAGATCAAAATATTTCTTCGATGGCATTTTCCTGCCGAACGGCGAATAATCCGTTCGGCGCAGCAATAAATAACGAGGGTATAAAAATGGTTTATGACGAGCTTACGATACACACTACGACCGCAGGCAGCGAGGTCGTTTCCGGCGTTCTTTTCAACGAGGGAATAACCTGCTTTTCGGTTACCGATCCGCGCGACCTTGCCGAACTGATAGAAAACGGCGGCGTGCCCGTCGATTATGTCGAATCCGGGCTGCTTGACGGTCAGAGCGATGTTACCGTGCGCGTTTATCTTGCGCGGAACGAGCAGGGCGCAATACAGAAAACGGGTATAATAGCGGGAGTGGAGCGGCTGAAAGCCGAAAACGGAAACGCCGATTGGCTCGGGAGCCTTGAAATTACTCTTTCCGAATCGGACGAAAAGGATTGGGAAAATAACTGGAAGCAGTATTTTCATCCGCTTCCCATCGGCGAAAAATTCCTTATTTGCCCTTCGTGGGAGAAGGTTCCGGGAGAGGACAGAACGGTTATCGAGATCGACCCGGCATGCTCCTTCGGTACGGGGCGGCACGAAACAACGGCGCTTTGCCTCGAAGAGCTTGAAAAGCAGGATGTTGCAGGCAAAAATGTGCTTGATATGGGCTGCGGCAGCGGCATACTCGGCATAGCCGCCGCAAAGCTCGGCGCATGCCATGCGGATGCCGTGGATATAGATATGGTCGCGACGCGTGTCGCACGTGAAAATACCGAAAAGAACGGCGTGCCCGACGGCGTGATCGATATTTATTGCGGAAATATCCTCACCGATGAAGCTCTTTACAAAAAGCTTGTATGCAACAGCTATTCGGTCATTCTTGCGAATATCGTGGCGGATATAATAAGCGATATGCTCCCGTTTTTCGCAGGCTGTCTTTCTGCGCAGGGGCATATGATATGCTCCGGGATAATCTCCCCACGCAAGGATTTTGTTATATCGGCGCTCGGGAAGGCGGGCTTTACCGTTGAAACGATCCGCGAAAAGAACGAATGGGTGGCGATAGTATGTCGGAAAAGTTGAGCGCGGAAGCCGCAAAAAGCGAAATAGAACGCCTGCGCGGTGTTATCGAATACAATTCGCGGCTTTATTATGAGCTGGATGCCCCTGTCATGCAGGATGAGGAATACGATGCGCTCTTCAAACAATTGAAGGATCTCGAAGCCGAGTTTCCGCAGTTTGCAAGCGCGGACTCACCGACAAGGCGTGTCGGCGGCGCCGTTTCGGGCAGATTCCGCAAGGTGCGCCATACCGTTCCGATGGATTCCTTCGGTGATATATTCTCAAAAGAAGAGATATACGATTTCGTTTCGCGCATCGGGAAGGAATACCCGGAAACGGAATTTGTTGTCGAAAATAAATTCGACGGGCTTTCGGTATCACTCGAATATGTCTGCGGGAAATTCGTGCGTGGGCTTACAAGGGGCGACGGCATTTTCGGAGAGGATGTCACCGAAAATCTCAAAACGGTGCACAATATACCGCACGCTCTGACAAACGCACCCGAAAGGCTTATCGTGCGCGGCGAGGTCTATATGCCGCGCGAGGTCTTTGCGCGACTGAATACAAAGCGCGAGGAAAACGGAGAACGCACATTTGCCAACCCACGCAATGCCGCGGCAGGGTCGCTCCGCCAGCTTGATCCGAAGGTCTGCGCCGCAAGGGAACTTTCCGTATTCGTTTTCAACTGGCAATACGGCAGCGACGGAATACCCGACAGCCATGCCGAATCGCTTTCGATGCTTGCCGAAATGGGCTTTACCGTTTCGGAACGCAGAATAATATGCAAAAATGCCGAAGAAACGGCAAACGCAGTTGCCGCGATAGGTGAGTCACGCGCTTCTCTGCCGTATGATATCGACGGGGCGGTGATAAAGGTCGATTCCCGCGCGGTGCGCGAAAGCCTCGGCAGTACCGCTGCGGCGCCGCGCTGGGCTGTGGCATATAAATTTCCGGCGGAAATCGCCGAAACAAGGCTCACCGATATCGAAATACAGGTCGGACGCACCGGCGTTCTCACGCCGCGCGCACATCTTGAACCGGTGCGGCTTGCGGGGACGACCGTCTCATTTGCAACGCTTCACAATATAGATTATATCCGCGAACGTGATATTCGTATCGGCGATACTGTTCGCCTCCGCAAGGCGGGCGATATTATCCCGGAGATCATTTTGGTTGTTGCCGAAAAGCGTCCGGAGGGCACGGTGGCTTTCGAAATGCCGAAGGTTTGCCCCTCCTGCGGCGAACCGGTCACGCGCGAGGAGGGCGAGGTCGCAGTCCGCTGTATAAACCCGGATTGCCCCAGCAGGCTTTTGCAAAGCATTGTCCACTTTGTTTCGCGTCCCGCAATGAATATCGACAGTATCGGCGAAAGTCTTGCAGGCAGGCTTATAGATGCGGGCCTTGTAAAAAGCTGTGCCGATATATACGCTCTCCGCAGGGAGGATCTGCTCACGCTCGACCGTATGGGTGAAAAGAGCGCGGCAAATATCCTTGCCGCCATCGAAAAAAGCAAAAGCGCCGGTATGGCAAGGCTCATTACCGGACTTTCGATAAGGCACATCGGCGAAAAGGCGGCTTCCGTGCTTGCAATGCGCTTCGGAACTATCGATGCGCTTGCGGCGGCGAGCTTCGATCAGCTTTGCGCCATTGATGATATCGGCGCGGAAAGCGCGGGTGCGGTGATCGGCTTCTTTGCCTCGCCCCATGTAAAAGAGCTTCTGGAACGGCTAAAAGAAAGCGGAGTGCTTACCGAGAATACCGAAACGGTTTCCGGCAATGCGCTGGAAGGCAAGACCGTTGTCGTAACAGGTACGCTTCCGACACTGAAGCGCAGCGAGGCAGAGGCGCTCATACGCGCCAACGGCGGAAATGCCGCGGGTTCGGTTTCCAAAAAGACTTCATTTGTGCTTTGCGGTGCCGATGCGGGCAGCAAGCTCACCCGTGCGCAGGAGCTCGGGATCACGATCATCAACGAGGAAGAATTCCTTGCCATGATAAACAAAGATAATCTTTAAAGGGAGTATTTACTATGGATTATACTGCATTACCTGTTTTCGATACGGCGGATGTCGTTGTCTGCGGCGGCGGTACGGCGGGTGCATTTGCCGCTTATGCCGCGGCTGATGAGGGCGCGGACGTCCTTGTTGTCGAACAACTCAGCTCGCTCGGCGGCAGCGCGACAAACGGCCTTGTTACCCCGGTAATGAGCACACATATCAAGGGCGAAAAGCAGTGCTCTTATATCAGCCGCATACTTGCCGAAAGGCTTATCGCGGAGAACGGAGCGGAGGGCAACGGTTCGTATTTCGATCCGATGATGCTTCGCCTTACGCTCGAAACGATGTGCGGCGAAAAGGGTGTAAGAACACTTTTCTACACCACCATTGCCGATGTTATCAAGGAAGACGGGAAAATAACCGCACTCGTTGTCTGCAATAAGCGCGGGCTCGGGCTTATAAAGGCGCGTGTGTTTATCGATTCCACGGGCGATGGCGATGTTTGTGTCCGTGCGGGTGCGGAGTACACAAAAGGCAACCCCGAAAGCGGCAAGAATCAGCCCGTATCGCTCCGCTATATCGTCGGAAATATCGATTACGCCGCATTCGGGCAGTTCCTGCGCGAGCAGGTCGCCGAAACCGGCAAGAATTTTGCGGCGGAATATTGGCAGGATCACCTTTATGCCGCCTGCTGCAACGGCGATCAGTGGACATTGGGCGCCGTTTTCGATAAAGCTATCGCCGCGGGCGATCTGCTTCCGGAGGATCGCGCATACTGGCAGATATTCACCGTTCCCGGCAGGCCCGGTTGCCTTGCTTTCAACACCCCGGAATTTTTCGAACATACCGACGGCACCGATCCGGTCGACCTTTCGTTTATTCAGGCAGAGGGCAAAAAGCGCATAATCCGCCAGATGAAGTTTTATAAGAAATACTTCCGCGGGTTTGAAAACGCATATATCTGCGAGATCGCATCACAGGTCGGCGTGCGCGAAAGCCGCAATATCACGACGGAATATGTCCTCACCGCTTCCGATCTGCTCAGCCGCGCAAAGTTTGATGATATGTTCTGTCAATCCAACTATCCGGTGGATATCCACGGTAAATCTCTCAATTTCGGCAAGATAAAGGTCACCCCGAATGAGGACGGCAAGAACTGGTACGAAATATCCTACCGCTCGCTTGTCGTGAAGGGGATCGACAATCTGTTTGTTGCGGGGCGCTGCCTCGGCGCGGAATTCCTTGCACAGAGCAGCCTGCGCGTTCAGCATTCCGTCCGCTCCTCCGGCGAAGCGGCGGGCATCGCGGCGGCGATGTGCGTGCGCGAAAATGTTCTCCCGCGGGAAATCGATGGCGCTTCCGTCCGCGAGATCATGATAAACAAGGGCGCGGAATATTCGGAATGACACTTTCATAAAACAGCGATTTTCGAAAAAGCACGCAAACGCGTGCTTTTTCTTTGTGCATTGCGGAGTTGCAAGCCGGCGTTTATGCAAAAATACAAAAAATCGTTGACACGAAAGGCGCAAGACAGTATAATATGATCAATAAATGAAAGGGGAAATACAACAATGCGCAAACCGTTTTATCGCTTCACGGCGTTTGCCGCGGCTGTGCTTCTCTGCCTGCCGCTGTTCGTTGTGGCAGCATCCGCGGCGTTTTCAATGGATGTTTCGTCGCAGCACACTATCGACGACGTTGTCGAATACAAAAGCTATAATGTAACGAGCAAGGTGAATGACAACGAAGGCTCCACCTATACACTTACCTTCAATCCGAAGGACGGTTATATCGTAATGCCGTTTGCCGGATATGCCGGCACCTCCGCCAACCCGAAAAAGCAATACGAAATGGCAACAGGTGCTTCCGGCAGCCGCTATGATTACACCGTTGCGGGCCTTATCAACGGCGCGTTTTTCAGCATGGGCAACCCGTATGGGCTTCTCACCGGGATCAATGTTTCCAACGGCAAGATTGAATCGGCACATATGCCCTTTACCGGTTCCGTTGTCACCTTCGGCTCGGATGGGAGCATGAAGATAGTCGATACAAGCCTTTCTTCCTCCGTAACCATCGGCGGGCGCACCTATACCGACCTTATATGGTATTACAACAAGCGCCGCAGCACAAGCGACAGCAGCGATTGGTACGATTATCTCTATTATTACGATAAATCCTGCGGCACAAAGTGCGATTCGGTATTCCCCGGCACCGAAATACTTTGCAAAAAGCTGGATAACACCGATATCTCCATCGGCAGAACACTTGTCGGCGAGGTCATTTCCGTTACCGAGAATACCTCCGGAGGCACGGTCGGGGATGATGAATTCGTGCTTTATTATCCGGATAACTGCACGACTTATTCTTCACTTGTGAAGGGCCTTCAGACCGGCGAACGGATCGAGATATCCATAAATGAAAAGAACGCAGATGCCCGTGCGGCGACCGAATCCGCCGTCGGCATAATTTCCAATGTCGGCAGACTCGTCATGAACGGGATGGACCTTACTCTCACGCAGAGTACAATCGGCACACATTCCGTTACGAGTGCAAGAGCGTGGACGGCATTCGGCACCAAGCCGGACGGAAGCTATGTGTTCCTTGTGAGTGAAGAAAACAAACTCACCATGCGCGATGTCGCACAGCAGATGATAAAAATGGGCTGCAACAATGTTGTCCGTATGGACGGCGGCGGAAGCAGCGCCATGTACCTTTCGGATACAGGCTCCGGAAGCGCAGGCTATGCCTATTCCGCGGGCGGCGAAAGCTATGCACGCGCTGTCGGCGATTGCATATTGGTGCTTAAATCATCCAGCGCACGGAGCGATTCGCTCAAATCCGCACTTGCGGAAAAGATATCCGCCGCGGAAGCCGTTGTCGGCAATAAGGACCGTACGGTGCTCGATGCCGCAAAGGCAATATACGATTCCGATACCGCCATCGACGGCGATTATAAGCACGCGATAATGGATCTTACCGAAAACTACATCAACGGCAAATCGATCCTTCGCACCGCGATGAACGAGCTCACATCCGCCGCGCTTGCTTCGGGGAACGACCGCGCTCTCGACATGGCACAGATGATCGCCAACGAATCCGAAAGGCTTATAGAGGCGGGTTCGGAGAATGCCTGCCTTGAATTTGCGCAAACGGTTTCCGATATCGATATCACGGGATACACGGGCAAAAAGCTTTCGCTCGGCAAGCAGTACGCTACGGCGGAGGTCAATGCGGACTTCCCGGATACGGCAAGACTGGAGCTGACGGACGGCAACCTCTTCGGACTTTCCGCTTCCGCTCCGCAATGGACGGGATTCAAGCGGGCCGATAAGACCGGCACCGACGAAAACGGCGATTATGTCGATATCTTTGTCGATCTCGGCGCGGATGCGGATGTTTCCGCCGCATCGCTTTCCGCTTTGAATATGACGGACTGGGGTGTCGGAGCCCCGAAGCGTGTCAGCGTACTTGTTTCCGCAAACGGATCGGACTTCACCGAGCTTGCAGTGCTCGATTCGGCTTATACGGCTGCCGACGACATTTGCCAGCCGATGTATTACGATAATTCCTTCGCCGGCGTAAAGGCAAGATACTTCATATTCCGCGCGTATTTCTCCACGACGCATGTGTTTGTCGGTGAGGTTACTCTTTACGGCGGGACCGGTGTCAATGCAGTCAAACTGACGGGCATAAACAAAAAGATTGCAACCGATGATGCGGTGATTTTCACCTCCGCTATCGGCACCGTGACGGCGAATAACGCCAACCTCAACTGGACAAAGAATTATATCTGCGCCTACGACAGCACACTTGGTGCCTATGTCGTGGAAAGCATCACCGCCAACAACGGCAAGACTGATTATTCCTACGACCTCGGCGATAATAAGATTATAATCGCACTTCACGGCAATTCCGTAGGGGCAGTCAGCGGCAAGGTCGGCAATATCGTTTCGCTGAACGGTATTGATGTATCCGGGAACCGTATGTACTCGGGTGCAAGAGTCAATTTCTTCGCCAATACCGAAAGAAACCTTGAAATGCCGGTAAGCGGCAGTGTATTCACGGCCGAATCGGGCATTACCATTGACGAAAACGGTATGTTCAGGCTTCCCGAGAGTGTCACGCCCGAGCAGTTCGGCAAAATGATCGCCGCGAGGGAATATGACCTGAACGCAAGCGGCAAGTTTGTCGGCAGCGGCAGCACCGTGACGGTCGGCGGTAAGGTATATACCGCATATGTACCCGGCGATGCGGACGGCAGCGGCAGGATCGATGCGGTCGATTATCTCTATGCCAAACGCGCTTATTTGGGAACACATACCCTCACCGGCGCGTGCAAGAGAGCCGCCTGCATTACCAACGGCGAAACTATCGAACTGACGGACCTCATCCGTCTGAAACGCCATGTACTCGGAACGGATTATATAAGATAAACGGCAAAATCCGCAAAAAAAAGAAGGCAGTATTTCTGCCTTCTTTTTCGTTATCGGCGTTTTATTCGCCCGCACGCTTGCCGAGCAGACAGACCTGTTCTTCCTTGAAGGTCTTCCAGCTTCCGTCGGCTATCGCGGCGCGTATCTTCTCCATGAGCTTGTTGTAGAAATACAGATTGTGGATAACGCACAGCCTCATTGCAAGTAGCTCGCGCGCTTTGAAAAGATGACGGATATATGCACGTGTATAGGTGCGGCATACGGGGCAATCGCATTTCGGATCGA
The DNA here is from genome assembly GCA_963661975.1 of bacterium. Classification (GTDB taxonomy): domain Bacteria; phylum Bacillota; class Clostridia; order Oscillospirales; family CAG-382; genus Coliplasma. The sequence continues at coordinate 203,364 of CAVLDN010000001.1, read as the reverse complement.
TCGGTGAATCGTCCAGAATGTATTTGTTGTTGTTCAGATTCAAAAGCCCGTCGGATGTGAAAAGATTCCCGTGGCGGGCATTGCGGGAGGGCATGACGCAATCGAAGAAATCCACGCCGCGGTCCACCGCTTCGAGAATATTTACGGGTGTGCCGACACCCATCAGATACCTCGGCTTATTGTAGGGAAGATATGGCTCGCAGGCTTCTATAATGCGGTACATTTCATCCGCCGTTTCGCCCACGGCAAGCCCGCCGATGGCATATCCGTCCAAATCGAGCCCGGCAATCTCTTTAAGGTGGCGTATGCGTATATCCTCGTATATCCCGCCCTGCCCGATGCCGAACAGCATCTGCGATTTGTTTATCGTTTCGGGGAGCGAATTGAGCCTGTCCATTTCGGTCTTGCAGCGGTAAAGCCAGCGTATCGTTCTGTCCACCGATCGCGAAATATACCCCTTGTCCGCAACGGAGGAGGGACATTCATCAAAAGCCATGGCAATGGTGGATGCAAGCGCGGATTGTATCTGCATACTCACCTCCGGGCTCATGAATACCTTTGCACCGTCCATATGGGAGGCAAATGTCACGCCTTCTTCCTTAATATTGCGCAGCTTCGCAAGCGAAAAGACCTGAAATCCGCCGCTGTCGGTAAGCACGGGGCGATCCCAATTGAAAAACTTGTGTATTCCGCCCAGCTTGTAAATGATATCCTCGCCCGGACGCACATGGAGATGGTATGTGTTGGAAAGCTCCACCTGACAGCCGATCTGTTTCAGATCGCCGGTGGATACCGCCCCTTTTATCGCGGCGCTCGTGCCGACATTCATAAACACCGGCGTGAGTATATCGCCGTGAACGGTGCTGAAAACGCCGGTACGCGCACAGCCGCAGGCATGGTTTATTTTGAAGCTCATTTTTTCACCTGTCAAAAAACTTTTCTATTTCGCGTTTGGGTATCTTTTTGATAAAAGGTCTGCCGTGAGGGCAGAAACGCAAAGTCGGGTCGGCGGCAAGCATTTCGACGATATGCCTGTCGTCCTCCGGAAGGTTCTTTATGCCCGCCTTCACCGCCGCCTTGCAGGCAACGGTGTAAAGTGCGCGGTCGCATCTGTCCTTGAACGGAATATCGCCGCCGGAAGCAAGGCTCCTTGCGAAATCCTCCATTATTGATGCAAGCCCCGCGATATTTCCGAGCGTGGAGGGAACCGAACGGACAATAATTGTCCCGCGCCCGAATGCCTCGATATCAAAGCCCTTTTCGGCAAGAAATTCCGAATCGGCAAGCAGCGTTTCCGCCTGTTCCTCGCCAAGCTCGACGGGTATCCCCGCCAAAAGCTGCTGAACATGCAGTTCTTTGGAACGGGCGAGCTTTTCATAAAGAATACGCTCGTGCGCGGCGTGCTTATCTATCACAAGGACATTTTCGTCCGTCTGAACAAACAAATATGCATCATACGCCTGACCGATCATCCGCCAATGCGCCTCCTGCGGGAACATCTCCGCCTGCGTCGAAGGCGAATCCGCCGGGGCGGGTGCGGGAGCCGCGGCGGGCAGTATGCCGGACCGAGGCTCGTCCGAAGGGGCGCTGTCGCGCACGGTGTAAACGCGCTGCGGCAAGGTGATATCCTCGGCGCCGATGTCATTCGGACGGAATACCTCTTTTTTGCGTTCCGCAAAAACGGGCGCCGCCGGGGCTGCGGAAAATATCGGCTCGCGTTCGGGCCTGCTCTCTGCAACGGGCCGCACCATCGGCTGCCGGGCGGAGAATAATACATCCTCCGAGGGGATATCCGTTTCCGTGCCGGTTATGATCCTGTCCGGCGCGGTTTCAAGCAGGCTCTTCACGCCGTAATAAACGGCATGGAACACATCCCGTTCGGAAGCAAATTTAATTTCGGTTTTTGCGGGGTGGACATTGACATCCGTCAGCTCGAAGGGAAGTGTCACAAACAGTACGCACCCGGGGTATTTTCCGCGCGGGATATAACTTCTGAAGGCTTCCTCCAATGCCGCCTGCACGGTGCGGCTCTTGACATACCGACCGTTTACAAAGACGGTCTGCATCGCACGCGAACCGCGAGCACCGTCGGGTGATGTGATATATCCGTAAACATGTACATTTTCAAGCGTGTAGTCCAGTTCGCGCAAACCGCACGCGAATTCCTTACCCATCACGGAGTAGACGGCGGGGTAAAGCTTGCCGTCGCCGGAGGTATAGAACCGCCGTTCGCCGTCGGAAATGACGGTGAATGCGATCTCCGTGTGCGACAGAGCTTCCTTTTCGGCCGCGGCAATGCAGGCGGAGCTTTCGGAGCTGTCCTTTTTCAGAAACTTCTGACGTGCGGGCGTGTTGTAAAACAGATCGCGCACACAAACGGTCGTTCCGTCGGGGCAGCCGGTATCCGTCATTACAATGCCGGCTTCGTCGTCGCTTTCAAGCCGCGTGCCCATGCTTTCGCTGCGGTGCTTTGTGATAATCTCCGTGCGGGAGACAGAACTTATTGCCGCAAGCGCTTCGCCGCGGAAGCCGAGCGAACGGATGCCGGAAATGTCCTCCCCGGAGGATATCTTGCTTGTCGCGTGGCGCAGGAGTGCTTTGGGAATGTCATCGCGGTAAAAACCGCAGCCGTCATCCGTGACGCGGATGAGGCTCTTTCCGCCGTTCTTTATCTCCAATGTTATCTTGGATGCGCCCGCATCTATTGAGTTTTCTATAAGCTCCTTAACGGCGGAGGCGGGTCTTTCTACAACCTCACCCGCGGCGATAAGGTTTGCCGTCAGTTGGTCGAGTATGTTGATTACGCCCATTAAAGCTCCTTTTTAAGCTCGTAAAGCAGGGTGATCGCCTCGTAAGGTGTCAGCGTGTTGATATCAATTTCCTTTATTCTTTCGATAACCTTCTGCTCGGATATCGAGTCAAAACTGATGTTGCCGTCGTCTTCCTTGCGCGCGGGTGCTTTGTGTGCGTCCTCGGGCAGAGCGGCAAGTATCTGCTTAGCACGCTTTACAACGGCATCCGGAACGCCCGCAAGATGCGCGACTTCGATCCCGTAGCTGTCATCCGCCGCTCCGCGGACAATCTTGCGCAGGAATACGACATCGTTTCCGCGCTTTTTTGCGGCAATATTGTAGTTCACCACGCCCTCCGCAACGCCTTCAAGCTCGGTCAGCTCGTGGTAATGCGTTGCGAAAAGCGTTTTTGCGCGGATGTTTTTGCATGTATATTCGACAACGGCCCGGGCTATGCTCATGCCGTCATAGGTGCTTGTGCCGCGTCCTATTTCATCATATATGATCAGACTTTTTGCCGTGGCATTTTTAAGTATATCGGCGACTTCCGTCATTTCGAGCATAAATGTCGAATTGCCGGAGGCAAGGTCGTCCGATGCGCCGACACGGGTGAAAACCCTGTCCACAACACCGATGCGTGCCTGCACGGCGGGAACAAAGCAGCCCGCCTGTGCGAGTATCACGCAAAGTGCGACAGAACGCATATATGTCGATTTACCCGCCATGTTCGGGCCGGTTATCAGCATCAGTCGGTTTGCATTTCCGTCAAGCAGGCAATCGTTCGGGACAAAATATCCGCCGTCCAAAAAGCGCTCCACGACAGGGTGGCGGCAGTTCTTCATGGATATCGTTCCGCTTCGGTCAATTTCCGGGCGGGTGTAGCCCTGCTCGCCCGCTATCGCCGCGTTGGAGCAGTAAACATCCAGCTCCGCAAGGTCGGATGCGGTTATCTTTATCCGCTCCACCTGTTTAAGTACGAAATCGCGCAACGCCGAAAACAACTCGTATTCAAGCGCATAAAGCCTGTCCCGTGCGCCGATAACACGGCTTTCCGTCTCTTTAAGCTCCGGCGTGACAAAGCGTTCGCCGTTCGCAAGCGTTTGGCGGCGTATGTATTCCGCCGGCACCTGCCCCAAAAACGATTTGGAAACCTCTATGTAATATCCGAAAACACGGTTATAGCCGACTTTCAATGTCTTTATTCCGGTGCGTTCGCGTTCGTATTCCTCGATCTTGGCGATCCAGGATCTTCCGTTTGTCACCATGTCGTAAAGCTCGTCCGCGGCAGCGTTGCAGCCGCGCTTGATAATGCCGCCTTCCTTCAGAAGTGCGCTCGGATCATCGGCAATGGTGCTTTCGATGGAATCGCCCACATCGTCAAGCGTGTCAAGGCTCATATATATTCTTTTGAGCGTGTCGCACTTCGCGCCGGCAAGCTGTTCCTTTATTGCGGGGAGCAGCTTTATCGTTCTTTCAAGCGATTTCAGATCGCGCGCATTCGCCGTCCCGTATACAAGCCGTGTGACAAGCCGTTCGATATCGGTGACATTTTTGAGTATATCGCGCAGTTCCTCGCGGCGGATTCCGTCGGAAAGAAGCTCCTGCACCGCATCGAGCCGCGCGTTTATCGCGCGTTCGTTCACAAGCGGCTTTTCGAGCATACGCCGCAAAAGCCTTGCACCGGCGGCAGTTTTTGTGCGGTCGACAGCCCATAAAAGCGAACCTTTGCGCTGTTTCACCCGCATGGATTCGGTTATTTCAAGGTTGCGTCTCGATGCGGCATCTATCCCCATAAACTCATCGCAGGAATAGAAGTTTACCGCTTTAAGGTATTTCAGATCGGTCTTTTGCGTGCGTTCGATATATGCGATAAGTGCGCCTGCGGCACGCATGGCGGTGTCGCTCTCGCACTCCGGCACGTTGCCGTAGACTCGTTCCAAAGTGCTTCTTGCGCTTTCAAACGAAAAATCTCCGCTTTCGCTATTCGAAACGAGTGTTCCGAACCTGGCGCGGAATGCCGCCGCTATATCCTCCGGCAGCTCCGGCGGAGCGATAAGCTCGCTCGGGGAATAAGCCGCCGCCTCTGAGACCGTGCGTGCGGTGATATCCTCGCCGATGATCTCGCTTGCAAGCACTTCGCCCGTGGAAACATCCGCAAAGGCCACGCCGGCACAGCCCGCATCCGGGCAGACGGCACATATGTAGTTGTTCTTTTTTTCGTCCAGGTATCCGCCCTCGGTGACGGTCCCGGGTGTGATTATGCGTATAACATCGCGTTTCACAAGCCCCTTTGCCGTCGCGGGGTCCTCAAGCTGCTCGCATATGGCAACGCGATACCCGCGTGAAACGAGCTTGGCAATATACCCTTCCACCGCGTGGTAGGGGACGCCGCACATCGGTGCGCGCTCCTCAAGCCCGCAATCCTTCCCGGTAAGGACAAGGTCGAGCTCCTTTGAGGCGGTTTTCGCATCCTCGAAAAACATTTCGTAAAAATCGCCTATCCGGCACATCAGGATACACTCGGGGTGATCCTGCTTGATTTCCAAATATTGCTTCATCAGCGGTGAAAGTGCCATTTTGCCCGACCTCCCTTCGTAAAATATCGCAGAATTATCAGTGGTGGCAGCCGCCGCAGGTGCTGCAATCGTGCGTGCAGTTTGCGGAATCCGGGTCGAGAGTGAGCCCTATGGCGGAGTTGAGCTCGCCCGCAAGCTCGCTTATCACTTCTTCCGCGGCACGCATTTCGGCAAGCGTTTCGCTTCTGCCGATCTCGTCATAAACGGCGCGGAGCCTTGCGGAAACGCTGTCGATAAGCGTTTTGTCGCGTTCGGATTCGGTTTTCTTGCCCTCCTGTTCAAGCACTGCCGCCTGAACGTTGTATTCGTTTATAAGCGTTTTGAGTTCGTTATCCGCATCGTATTTTGCCTTTGCGGCCTTGTATGCGGCAAGCTCCTCACTCTTTTCGAGTTCCGATGTGAATGCGGCAATGGCGTTTCTCATTTGTTCTGTCATTTTCTTCTGTTCCTTTCGGTTACTGTTCCTTGATTTTTCCGGCAAGCGCATATCCGCCCGCCGTTTCTATTATCACATCCGCGAATTCGCCCGCAGGTACGGGTTTATCGAATGTAACTATCTTGTTTTGCGTGCTTCTCCCGCAGGGAATGCCGCTTTTGTTCAGCCCGTCGGAAAGCACGCGTACCGTCTTGCCGATAAACCGCCTGTTAAGGTCCTCGGCGATACCGTTTTCGAGGTCGGAAAGAGCCTTGAACCGCCGGTTGCTTATATCCCGCGGAATCTGCCCGTCCATTTTGTCGGCAACGGTGCCGACACGGCGCGAATATATGAATGTGTATATCATATCGAACCCGACCTGCTTTACAAGCGAAAGCGTCTGCTCGAAATCCTCGTCGGTTTCGGTCGGAAATCCGCATATAATATCCGTCGTGAGCGAAACTCCCGGAACCTTTTCCCTGATCTCAAGCGCTTTTTCGATATATTGCTCCCGCGTGTAGCGGCGGTTCATCAGCCCGAGTATGCGGTTGCTCCCCGATTGCACCGGAAGGTGGAAATGCTTTGCGACATTTCCGTCGTTCGCGATAACATCAACGAGCTTGCTCGAAGCATCCTTCGGGTGGCTTGTCATGAACCGCACTCTGTATTCTCCGTCCAGGGAGGCGCATTTATGCAGCAGCGTGGCAAAATCGTCGCTTCCGGAATAGGAATTGACATTTTGGCCCAAAAGCGTTATGTCGCGGTATCCGCTTTCCACAAGCCCGCGTACCTCCGCAAGTACATCCTCCTCGCGGCGGGAGCGTTCGCGCCCGCGGGCATAGGGAACAATGCAATAGGTGCAGAAATTATTGCAGCCGTACATTATCGGCACCCATGCCTTGTAGCTGCTTTCGCGCTTTACGGGCATTCCCTCGTCGATAACGCCGAATTCGCCGTGCGGCTTTTCGGTAATAAATGTGACACGCTTTTTCGAATGGAGCGTATCACGGATTATTTCCGGCAGACGGTGGTGCATATCGGTGCCGAATACGAAATCGACATACGGGTAGCTTTTATATATCTGCTCGCGGCGGTGTTCGCTCTGCGCCATGCAGCCGCACAGCCCGATTCGCAGGGCGCGGTCAAGTTCCTTGCGCTTTTTGAACTGACCTGCTTCCGAAAGCGCACGTATTTCCGCGTGTTCTCGTATCGCGCAGGTGTTGATGATAATTACATCCGCCTCGCCGCTGTCATGCGTTACGGTGTATCCGCAAAAGGCAAGCAGACCGGCAATGCGTTCGCTGTCGTTTTCGTTCTGCTGGCAGCCGAAGGTTATCACACGCGCCTTTTTGCCCTCCGTTTCGGCACGAAGCGACACGGCGATTTCTTTTTGGCGTTCCAGTTCGGAACGCGGCACAAAAATATCGTTCATCAGAATAGTGTTCCCGCAGTAATATAGATTTTCATGAGATGTTCGTTTTCAAAAAGTTTCTCACGCTTTACACAGCCCGCTTCGGCGCTTGCGTGTATTATTTCACCGCCGCCCAGATAAAGCGCGACATGGCGCTCGAAGAATATAAGGTCACCCGCATTTGCTTCCTCCGGGGGTATCCTGCGCAGGTTCGGGGATCTGTCAATATCCACATCGCGCCGGATATTCACGCCGTTGAAGCGGTAGGCATTGAAGCACAGTCCGGAGCAGTCCACACCGTAAAAACCGCGTCCTCCCCGGCGATACTGAACACCGAGGTATTTCAGCGCCGTTTCGGTTATGGCTTCGCGCAGTTCGGGTTCGCTTTTGCCCTTTGCGGCATCAATGCGCGCAATGTGGCTTTTGCGGATATAATAAATGCGCTTGCTCGGAAGCACGGCAAAGCCGTAATTCTTTTCGCTTTCCGAAAAGCCGACATCGACTCTCGCACCCATCGGAAGCGTTATCGGGCATTTGCGGAAATCGCTTCCGTCAAAATGCAGATCGGCAAAGGGGACGGTCACGATGAACGCGGCATCGTGGAGCTTTTCGAAAAGTTCCTGCTTTATCACCCAGCCTTCATATCCGTAATCGCTTTTTATGCGGTAAAAGCCGCCGGATTCGCCCGAAATATCGGCTTCTTCGCCGAAAAGTAGCTCGTCGATCTGTTCGGACATAAGCTCCGGTTCGCGGTATACCGTTGCAACGGGAACGCATACAACCATTGACGAATTGACCTCCGAAAATCAAAAATTTGGTGCGGATACAGTTTTTGCTTCTTCAGAGTATTATACTCTTTGTCGGCAAGAAAATCAACAGAAAAAAGCCGAAACGGGTGAAAACTTCGCCCGCTTCGGATGCCTGCCGTTATACTGTTTGGAAAAGGCAGAATTTCAGATAATTCGTTTCGGGAACACCCATAAGTATCGGGTGATCGGGCGCGGCGTGGCGGAATTCTATGAGCTTCAGTCTGACGCCCGCATCCCCTGCGGCGCGTGCCACCGTTTCGAGGAACATTTCATCGCTCATAAAGTGAGAGCAGGAGCAGGTCGCAAGGTATCCGCCGCGCGGAAGCAACTTCATCGCGCGGTAGTTTATTTCACGGTAGCCGCGTTCGGCGCTTGCTATCGTTTTGCGCGATTTTGTAAAGGCGGGCGGGTCGAGAATTATCATATCGTATTTTGCGTGCCGGTCGCACAGCGCGGGCAGAAGTTCGAAAACATCGGCACATTTTACATCAAGCCGTTCCGCAAGTCCGTTCATTTCGGCATTCTTCCGTACCGCCTCGCAGGCGAATTCCGAAACATCCACGGCGGTCACGCTCTTTGCACCGCCTTTGAGCGCGTTGAGCGCAAAAGAACCGGTGTGCGTGAAGCAGTCAAGCACCGTCATCCCGCCGCATATTCTTGCAGCGGCGAGGCGATTGTATTTCTGATCAAGAAAGAAGCCCGTCTTCTGTCCGTTCTCAACGTCCACATCGTAGTCGATCCCGTTTTCGGTTATCCGTGCGATCGGGCTTGCCGCTTCGCCGTACCAGCCCTTGTATTGCGGCAGCCCCTCCAATGTGCGCAGCGGGGATTCATTGCGCTCGTATATCCCTCGGATGCCGGGAATAAGCGATAAAAGCGCGTAATATATATGCTCCTTTATTCTTTCCGCACCGGCGGAAAGTATTTCCGCCGAAAGGAGATCCCCGTATCTGTCCACCGTTATTCCGGGCAGCGCATCCGCTTCGCCGAATATCAGGCGGCAGCATTCAAAATCGTTCTGCATCACGGTTTTGCGGTAGTTTACGGCATATCCCGCACGCCTTGCGAAAAATGCACCGTCGAATTTGTCGTTCGGGTTATCGGAAAGCAGGCGTATCCTTATGCGGCTCTTGTCGCTTATGAACCCCGCGCCGAGCCAGTTGCCCTTCTCGCCGAACGCATCGACAACGCAGCCGTTTTCGTGTTCGTCGGCGCGTATCACTTCGCCTTCGTATATCCAGGGGTGCCCGTTCTTCACGGATGCTTCGCCTTTTTTTGTTATTATCGCCTTCGGGTAGGGGCGTTCCTGCTTCATTTTCGTTCAACCTCGCTTTCCGGATCACTTGATTATATAACCGCGACGGGAAAATTGCAAGCGTTTATGTGCGCGAACAGTCGCGTATCTTTTCCATGACGCTTTTTCGGACCGCGAAACATACGATCCTGATGCATCCGGCATTTTGATAAAAGCTCGGGTAAGCGTGAACTGCCTTTCGCCGATACTTTCTGGCGGAGATGTTTTAGGCACGGTGATATCGCCGCAAAGCAAAAAGAGCGGCGATTGTCCGTATAAGAAAATAACAGCGCTTCTGCCTTGTTTTAGGCGGAAGCGCCGTCTTTGCACAAATGATGCTTTTTAAAACGAGGACCTTTTCAGTCTGGCGATAAGCGTAAATATACCCATTGCGGCAAGGTTTACGAGAATGACGGCCGGCCCTGTCTGCAATCCGAAAGCAGAGGCGATGGCAAACCCGATGATAAAGCAGACGGCACTCACCGCGGCGGAGGCCGCAACAACGCTTTTGAAGCTGTTGAAAAGCCGCATTGCCGTGAGCGGCGGGAATACCACCAGCGCCGATATCATCAGCGCACCGAGCATACGCATTCCGATGACGACGGTGACGGCCGTCAGAAGCGCAAGTATGATATTATATCGCCCGGATTTGAGCCCGGAAGCCTTTGCGAAGGATTCATCAAATGTCACGCAGAATATGCGGTTGTAAAACAAAAGGAACAGCACGGCAACTGCGACGGTAAGGCATACCGAAAGTATAAGATCCTTGTCGGTTATGGTTATGGCGCTGGATTGCCCGAAAAGCGAGGAGCAGACATCCGAGGACATCCCAGTTGTGCGGTCGTATATTATCACGCCGACCGCCATCGAGGCGGTGGAGATGAGCGCTATTGCGGCATCGCCCTTGATACGGCTGCTCTGCGAGAGCTTCAAAAGCAGGAACGCCGCCGCGACAACTATCGGCACGGAGATTTCAATCGCCTTTTCGCCGCTCAGATCGAGCGCGGTCGCAATGGCAAGCGCGCCGAAGCCGACATGGGAAAGCCCGTCCCCGATCATCGAAAAGCGTTTCAGAACAAGGCTTACGCCCAAAAGCGCCGCGCAGACGGAAACAAGCAGCCCGACGACCAATGCGCGAAGCAGTATTCTGATTATAAACGGCTGTGAAAGCAGCTCTGTTATGTTCATTTCACGTCACCTCCGAAAAAGCTCTTTCCGATGTCGGAGCACATATATTCCTCCCTTGTGCCGATGAATACCGGCTCGTGGCGGAGGTGAAGTATGTGCGTTGCACATTCGAGCGCCGCGGCGGGGTCGTGTGTGACGGTGATGATCGTCAGACCGTGTTCGCGGTTGAGATGCTTTATCAGCGAATACAGTTCCGCGGTGACAAGCGGATCGAGCCCGGTTGTCGGTTCATCCAGAACAAGCAGCCGTTTTGCCGAGCACAGCGCACGGGCAAGCAGGGTGCGTTGCTGCTGACCGCCGGAAAGGGTGCGGTAGCAGGTGTCGGCAAGCGTGTCCACGCCCAGCAGACGCATATTCTCCTCAGCTTCCGTGCGGGAGCTTTTTGTATAAAACGGCGATCTGTTTTCGGGCAGCGTTCCCGAAAGAACTATTTCGCGCACGGTTGCGGGAAAGTCCTTCTGAAGTTCGGTCTGCTGAGGAAGATATCCGATGCCTCCGCGCCCCTGCGGAAATTCAACACGCCCGCACACGGGGTGTATAAGTCCGAGCAGCCCTTTGGTAAGCGTGCTTTTGCCGCTCCCGTTTTCGCCGACAATGCAAAGAGAATCACCCTCGCACACTTCAAATGAAATATTCCGTGCGACGGTTACTCCGTCATAGGCGAAAGCCAGATTTTCCGCTTTTACGATAGTATTCATTCAGCTCACCGCCTTTTTCAGATTTTCGAGATTCTCACGCATTATCGAAATATAGGTTTTTCCCGAATCGAGATCGGCTTTCGAAATGGTGTGGCAGGAATGGAACAAGAGCTTTTGACAGCCTGTTGCCTCGCATATCACATCCGCGACAACTTCGTTCGAAAACTCAACATAAAACACGGCGTGTATGCCGAGCTCCTTTATTTTCTTTATAAAAAATGCGATGGTTTCGAGCTTCACCTCGTTATCGGCGGAGCAGCCGTTGAAGGCGGCGTAATACTCAAACCCGTATTCTGCCGCAAAATATCGGAAGGGAAAGCGTTCGGCAAACACAAGCGTTTTGATGCGCGCCTTTTCCGTAACATCGCGGAAATCCGCATCAAGCATTTCAAGCTCCTTTATCAGCCGCGCGGCGTTTTCGGTATAAAATGCGGCATTTTCCGGGTCCGCCGCACACATTTCGTCTGCAATCCGCTCCGCAATCGCGGCGGCGTTTTTCGGTGATGTCCAGACATGCTCGTCGGTTTCGGGTTCGTCATGCTCATGCTCGTGCCCGTGTTCCTCCTGCATTCCCTCGGTTTCCGCTTCTTCAAGCAGGGGAACACAGTCGGTCAGTTTCAATACCCGTATGTCATTTTCGCAAAGCGAGATGACCTTGTCGCACCATGCATCAATAGCTCCGCCTGCGGCGATGAAAAGTCCGCAGGAATTTATCGAATCAAGGTCTTCAAGCGTCGGCTCGTAATAATGCGCTTCCGATCCGGGCGGAAGCAGCATTTTTACATCCGCCCTTCCGCCGGATATCGCCCGCGCGAGATCGTATTGCGGGAATATTGTCGTGACGACCGTCAGCCGTCCGCTGCTTTCCCGCCGCACGGCACAGCCGGAAAAGGCAACCGCGGCGATGATTGCCGCAAGTATCGCGGCGAAGAATTTTTTCATTCGTTGCTCCGAAAATGAAATTGGGACTCAATCTCAAATCCCAAACGGAATTATATCACATACGTGTGCGCGTGTCAACCTTCCGTTTTCGCAGAATGACGAACTCTGCAAAAATTCAACCGGCGCAAAGCGCGTTTCGCTGTCGTTTTTTCACATAGTCGCATGCATAAAACAAAAACAGACGGCAACCCGTTATACGGGGTTGCCGTCTTCGGTTTTTTCGGTTTTTATCGCGTGTTGCTCACGGTTATCGCAAGCCGGCGCCGCCGATCACCGTATGTCCTCAATGGATTCATCCAGCTTTGCCTGTGCGGAGTTCGCAATGGCTTCAAAACGGGATGCAATATTTTTATCCATGGAGGTGTAAGCGGAGATGATATAGCCCCAGTTGTACACAGATCCGAGGTCGAATGTGCGGGTGTCGAATATTATATCGAGCATTTCCGCGGATTCTTCATCCTTGGCATCGCGGTATTTGAGCTGAACATCCATATAGGCGGGCGTGACAAGCGCCTGCGATTCCTTGGAAAGAGCGCTTGCAATCAGCCCGACATCCTCCACATCCTTCACGCCGTAGGGAATGAACATTACGGAGGAATTGCCAACCGAAACGGTGTGGTAGTATCTGTCCTGCTCCGCATCGTATTTCGGAATGGGAAGTATGCCGAATTCATCGTTCATCTTGCGGAAGGAGGCAATATTGATAAGTCCGCACATATAAAACAGCTCGCGTCCTTCGATGAACGCCTTGTGCACCGTCGCTTCCCAGACATTGGTAAAGCCCTTGTTCGTGTAAGGCTCGTAATTGGCGACCATGACGGTTTCCTTTTCATTATAGAAATCGAGCAAATGGGTGAGTATGTTTGCCGTTGCCGTCATATCGGTGTTCATTGTCAGATAGGGGATGCCGTCATCGTCCGGCAGAGCGATCTTCTTGCCCGCGCTTATAAAGTGAACGTAAATGTTATAGGTTTCGGTGCCGAAAGCCCACTGGTCTTTTTCGTCCATCACGCCGTCGCTGTTCAGATCGCGGCTGATGCCGTCGCGGCGGCAGATCTCGGCAAAGGTATCGAAATCCCATTTACCTTCGCGTGCCAGGGCGTAAAAATCCTCGGATATACCGAGCTTGCGTTTGAGCTCCTTGTTGAATATCATACACCATGTGCCCTGGTTGTCGTAGGTGTTTATATCGCCCATGACAAAGTAAAGATGCCCGCCGAACGCAAGATCGTTCACGGAGTTCTGATCCCACCAGGAGGCGGAAAGATCAATAGTGGATATATCCTTAAGATCGTAAAGGCTGTGCTCGAGCGCAAGCACGGCGGCATTGCCGGTGGAATCGAAAACTATGTCGTATTCGTTGTTTCCGGAGCTTATCTGGTTGCGTACGGTCTGAAATACCGGGGTGGCACTGTCGACAACTCCGTCTATTTTACAGTTGTAATCGTTCTGTACGCGTTCGATAACGGCTTTCTTTGCCTCGTCGACGGAATCCGGGTTTTCCTCGCTGTAAAGCACCTCGCCGGTGTAGCCGAGTATGGAGTTCGAGCCCGCTCCGAAATCCGGGCAGAGTATGCGGAATTCCCGCTCGCCCATGTCCTTTACGGGGACATCCGGATCGGTGTTTACGGATGCTTCGGATATGTCCGACAGATCCGAAGGGCTTATATCGTTGTTGTTCGCGCAGGAAAACATCAGCGGCATAAGCACTACAAGCGCCAAAAGTATGATGAAAGGCTTTTTCATTGGGTGATCCTCCTCGTCAAATATCCACAAAAATATTATATAGTATGGCGGGTATTTTGTCAAGCGTGGCGAAATAAAACCCGCAAATAAATATAACAAACACGTAAGTTGACAAAACGGCCGATGCGTTGTATAATGTGCTAAAAGCCGGAAAGTTGTGCTTTTCACGCCGGCTCCCCATATAAGTATATACGGGAGATGATTTCTTGACGACTGCGCTCAGAAACTTTCTTATAATATTTTTTGTTTTGATATTGGTTTTCGCCTTTGTCGGATACCGCTGGATATATCCCGGGCTCAAAGGAGTGGTGGATACCTTGTTCGCCGATGACGAAAGCTCCGCCCCTGCGGAAGAATCCGGCTCGACCGGGGATGACTCTTCGGCGGATACTTCCGAACAGCCTGTGCCCGATACAAGCGGAATTATCAACGAAAACGGCGATATTTTCACTGCCGTGGTGATGAGTGTCGATTATAAGGGCAGCGCTCTTCTGTGCACATTTATCGATGCGAACGCAAAAACCGAAAGATATATCCGCTGTTCGATTCCCGTGACATCAAAGGTGCTCAATTCCGCCGGTATGTCGGTTCCGTTCGGCGATTACATACGCGATATGGATAACGATTCCGTATGTGCGCTCGTCACCGCGATGACGGGTATCGATGTGGATTATTGCCTGCGGTTCGACCGCAATGGCATTGCCGCCGTAGCGGAGGTTGTGCCGGGCGCTTCCGTCACCTTGAAGGAAGGCGAGACGATCCGCTTTGTGAACCCGATCTATGAGGATTACGAGTTCACCGCGGATGACACCATTGAGGATCACGAGGACTATTATCTCGAAATAACCAACGATGCCGACGGCAGAGTGCTGCTCAACGAAACGCTGGGCGAAAAGAAAAAACTCGAATGGCTGCTCGATTACAATCCCAATAACGACGGCAGCGAATATAACGCATATTACAATCAGATTTGCCGCGCACTGTTCGAAAAGATATTTACCGAACCCTCCGTCCGCACCAATGCGGCGATGAGCAGACTTGTCCAGGCTGCCTGCTCGACAAACCTTTCGACGACAGCCGCCGCCGAGCATATAGATACCATATTCGCCTATAACGACTATGCGCAGCGCTATGACATAAGCTACCCGGGGAACTGGGAAAGCGCCGTGAGCAAGCTGCGCGGACTTGACGGCAGATACGATTAATTACATTTACCGGAGAAGAAAATACTATGAAAAAACACACCTCACAGGCAACAAAATGCATCCGTTCCGGTTATAAGCCCGCCAACGGAGAACCGCTCGCGCTGCCTATATACCAGTCCACCACCTATTCATATTCCTCGCCCGAGCAGATCGGCAAGCTTTTCGATCTCAGCGCGGCAGGGCATATGTATTCCCGCATTTCCAACCCCACGGTGGAACTTGTGGAAAAAAAGATCGCCGATCTTGAAAACGGCGTTGCGGCGCTGTGTACCGTTTCCGGTCAGTCGGCAACATTGATCTCCGTCGCGAACATCGTTTCCGCGGGTGACAGGATACTTGCCTCCTCCAAGGTTTACGGCGGAACAATAAATCTTTTCGATGTCACTCTGCGCAGATTCGGCGTTGTCTGCGATTTCTTCGATCCCGATATGTCGAATGAAGAAATAAAGGCGCTTATCCGCCCCGAAACAAAGCTCATTTTCGGCGAAACGATCGCAAATCCCGCATTGAAGGTTTTCGATATTTCCCGCTTTGCCGCCATTGCGCATGAGGCGGGCATACCGCTTATCATCGACAATACCTTCGCCACGGGCGTGCTCTGCAGCCCGATCGATCACGGTGCGGATATAGTCGTTCTTTCCACCACCAAATATATGGACGGACACGCCGTCATCGTCGGCGGCTGTATTGTCGACAGCGGCAGATTCGATTGGGAAGCGAGCGGGAAGTTTCCGTCGCTCTGCACCCCGGATGAATCCTACCACGGCGTTGTCTACACGCGTGATTTCGGCGCGGCGGCTTATATCACCAAGGCGCGCGTGCAGCTCGTGCGCGACTTCGGCGTTTATCCCTCCGCCCAGGATGCGTTCCTGCTCGATCTCGGCTTGCAGACACTTGCCGTGCGTCTCGAAAAGCATTGCTCCAACGCACAGCGTGTCGCCGAATATATCGCGGGTTCGGGGTATGTCGAGTATGTAAATTACCCCGGCTTGGCCGACAGCCCGGACCGTGCTCTTGCCGAAAAGTATCTTCCGGACGGGTGCGGCGGTGTCGTATCCTTCTGCGTACGCGGCGGAAAGGAAGCGGCACTGCGCTTCATGAACAAGCTTTCGCTCTTTACAAACGCAGTCCATGTGGCAACGGTGCATTCCTGTCTGCTCCACCCGGCGACAACTACCCACCGCCAGCTTTCGGATGAAATGCTTGCGGCATCCGGCGTGGACGCGGGACTTATCCGTATGTCCGTCGGGATCGAGGATATAAACGATATAATCGAAGATATTGCAAATGCATTTTCCGAGGCGGGAATCGAAAAAGCCTGAAAATTTACAGCACTTTCCTGCGCGAAGCTATTGAAAAACAAAATTTAATGTGATATCATTGTCATAACATATTCGGGAGGTATATCACCATGGCATATTCTATCGACAAAGACACCTGCATCGGATGCGGCACCTGCGAATCCGAATGCCCGGTTTCCGCAATTTCCGCCGGCGACGACGGCAAGTATTGCATTGATCCGGAGCTTTGTGTCGAATGCGGCGCCTGCGCGGGAGTTTGCCCCGTCGACGCTCCTCACGCTTAATCACAATGTAAGGCGATAATGCGCCCGCGGCAGGTTCCGTCGGGCGCATTTGTCGTTTTTATTTTCTTTGCAACCAAAACCGCTTTTAAGGAGTATTATTATATGGGCAACGGCACACTTACGCGCATAAACGCGGATATAATACTCAAAGAACCGCACGGCGGCATCCGTTTCGGAACGGATGCACTGCTGCTGGCGTGGGAGGCATATAATGCCGTTT
Source organism: bacterium (assembly GCA_963661975.1). GTDB lineage: Bacteria > Bacillota > Clostridia > Oscillospirales > CAG-382 > Coliplasma. Next base: position 186,483 of record CAVLDN010000001.1, on the reverse strand, counting down.
CGGGCAAAAAGCGTGTCCTTGATATCGGCACGGGTTCCGGCGTGATTCCGCTCCTTTTGCTCGGCGCGGGCAGCAAGGCAAGCTTTAACGGGCTTGAAATACAGCCGGAATACGCCTCCGCCGCAAACGAAAACGCAGTCCGAAACGGCTTTTCGGACAGATTTTCGGCAATATGCGGCAGCGCGGAGGATGCTCCGTCGCTTTTTGCCGCGGGTTCGTTCGATGCCGTTGTGACAAATCCGCCGTATATGCGCGTCGATTGCGGGTATGTCAATTCGTCACAGGCACTTTCCGTTGCACGCAGGGAGGAATCCGGCGGCATTGCAATGTTCTGCGCGGCGGCGGCACATTGCCTCAAAAGCGGCGGTAAATTCTTTGCGGTCTACCGCCCCGACAGGCTTTCACACCTTCTTTGCTCGATGAGCGAAAACGGTATCGAACCGAAACGGCTCCGCTTTGTTGTGCCGTCTGTAGGGAAAAAGCCCTCTCTCGTGCTGGCGGAGGGCTGCCGCGGCGGAAGGGAAGGGATGGTCTGCGAGCCCGATCTGTATATCTACACCGATCCGACACATTCCGTCGAAACAAAGGAAATGCTTGAAGTTTATGCCCGGTTTTCCGGCGAAAGGAACAGTTAGGAAATGATAAAGCGCCTGCTCACGGTATTTTTGACCGCGGCACTGCTGCTTTCCACGGCAGCAGGGTTGTTTGCGGCCTTTTTTCCGTGTGCGGACATTTTTTCCGCATTCGACAGCGCTTGGGAGCAGTCCCTTGCCGCGGCAAATTCTCAAACTTCCGGCAGTATCGGCACGGGTGAGGACACCGCGCGTACGGACGAACGGCACATAGTGAGATTCGGCGATGATACGCCGCTTGATGTAATCGCCGCGTTGCTTGAGGAAACCGATTTTACACCGCTTTCCCGCACGGAAAACCGCATTTTTTCGGTTTCCTGCGCAGAAGAATCGGTTCTCGAACGCATTTTTGCGGCGTGCGAATATCATGAATCGGATTCCCCGCGTGAAGCATTCCGTGTAACGAACGATCCGATCTCCGTCTCGCGGCTGGATGACATATCCGTTCCCGCCGTGCGGGATATCACATCAGGCGGGAAGGGCGTTATCGTCGCTGTCATAGATACCGGCATTTCGCGGGAGCATGAGGACCTTGCGGGCGCGGATATCCTTGCCGGGTACGACGCGCCGCACCGCACCGCAGGTGTTTATTCGGACAGCGGCGGTCACGGTACGGCTGTCACCGGGATAATCGCCGCGACGGCGGACAACGGTCTCGGCATTGCCGGTATCGCCTGCAACACAACGATTTTGCCGATAAAGGTGTCGGATAACGAGGGCAGTATTTTCTCCTCCGATCTTATCGCGGCAATCCATTTCGCCGCGGATTTCGGGGCAAAGGTCATAAATATTTCCGTCGGCGGATATTCCTATTCCACCGCCGAGCAGGAAGCGGTGGATTACGCCGTTTCAAAGGGTTGCATTATTATATCCGCGGCGGGCAACGGCGGCAACCGTTCCTTCGCCGGGCAGAAAAGCTATCCCGCCTCCTATTCGGGCGTGATATCCGTCGGAAGCTGCGATGAGGACGGCGAACGCAGCGGTTTTTCGCAATATAACGAAGCGGTCGATATCGTCGCACCGGGCGAAAATCTTCCCGTTCTTATCCTGCGCGACGGCGAATCGGCTTACGGCTACGATTCCGGAACAAGCCTTTCCTGCGCCGTGGTCAGCGCGGTAGCGGCTCTGATCGCGGGCGATATCGGCGAATATCGCTTTTGCGCCGATGAATTTTTCTCGCTTATATTGAGTGTCTGCGGCTCCGACCGTAATGATAATACCGGATACGGCGTTGTCGATGCGCTTGCCTTTGTGCTTGCATCGCGCCGACCGATAGTAACCGGTGTTTACAACGGCGAAAGCTATTCCGAAAAGGTGAAAATCGGCTTTAACCGCGGCAGTGCGGTGCTGGACAAATATCCCGTTACGGACGGCTTCACCGTCATCACGAACGGAATGCACAGGCTTACCGTTACGGATGGCGAAAACGAAACGAATGTCACCTTCCTGCTGCGCTACACGCCGCTTTCGTATACATATTCCGAAAACGAGTCGTATTCTTCGTTCGTTTTCGAGCGCGGAAAAGCCGAGCTGGATGGATTCCCATATACCTCCGGAGCGCCGATAATCACATCCGGCAGGCATTATTTTCGCTTGGAGGAAGATGGCGAAATCCTTACCGAAACCGTCGATATCGGTTTGCTCATGCCGACCGTGCTCGGCGTGGAGGAGGGTGCCGAATACGATCGCCCCGTAGAGATACGCGTTATCGGCTCAGGCGGTGCGGAACTCGACGGCAAAACGATATACGGCGAAGCCGTTGTTTATGAAAACGGCTCCCACGAGCTTTATGTTTACAACCCGTCGGGCGATGGGAAGCGCATCACCTTCAGCGTCAATATCGCCGGGGCAGTTACCGGCAAATGCGATCTCGAATCGGCAAAGGCTGCTTTTGATGCCGAATACGGCTATTCGGCGCTTTATTGCGATTCGCTTGTCGGGATCAGAATATACAAAAAAAATTCTCCGCTTGAATTCGATCGGTTTATCCCTGTCGGGACGGCAATCCGCCATGTGTTCGACGGATCGGATATCGCGTTCATCCTGCGCGACGGCGTCGCCGTTTACGATCGCGCTTCGCTCGCTTCCGGCGAAGACAGACAGACATTTCTTTACAAGGGCGCGGCAGGCTCGAAATACGCCTATCACGGCGGGGTTGTATATGAGATAAGCCCCGATTCCGTCACGGCGGTACACAGCGACGGCTCATCCGCTCTGCTTGCTTCACTCGGCGGGGCGGATATCACGGATGCCGTATGCGACGGCAATCTTATATACATTTTCACATACAACGGCACGGAAACGGAATTCGCCGTTTTCGATACCGTGGCATATACACTTTCGGATGCAGCGGTGCTTTCCGGCGCATCGGGCGGCAACATCATCGTTTCGGAAGGTTATATCGCCGCGGGCAATGCGCTTTATTCGGCCGAAAACGGCAGAAAGGTGCTTGTCTTCTGTTCCGAACTCGCTTTGGATATCAATGCCGGCAGGCTGTTTACCGACAGTCACGTTATAGACATCGCATCGGGCGATGAGCTCGGCAGCTTCCCGTTTGAAGTCACCGCGTTTGTGCGCGGCAAACGGTTCGTTCTTTACGGGCTCGGCGGCGAGTATTTCTCCGCCGCTACGGGTGAAGGCATGGCCGAATACGGCGCGGCGGCGCGTATCAACGCGCTTATCTCCGAGCCCGAAGCAACGGATATTTACCGTACACGCGCCGAGCTTGACCGTTGGGCGGAAGCCGCCGCGGCATACGCCTCTGCGGGCAAATTGTATCTTGCCGTCAAGGATTCTCCGCGGCTGTATTATGCGGATATACCTTCGCTTGAAAATTCCGGAAGTTTGCCGCTGCGTGCGCCGGCTTCGGCTTTGGCCGGCGGCGGCGGGAAGATAGCCGCCGCGCTTTCCGGTATGGCACAGGTCTATATCGCTGATGAAGATGACATCGCGGGCGGAAGCTATTTCGATATCCCGGCGCCCTGCACCTCTGCGGCATTTTTCGGCGGGAAACTTGCGTTTGCCGCAGGCGGACTGCTGTATCTGCTCGATACCGAAACCGGTGAAGTAACGGATGGCGGAGCTGCCGCGTCCGAGGTCGCATTTGCTTCGGGGCGGCTTTATGTTCTCACTTCCGGAACGCTTTATGCGTATGGCGAGGATATGGGGCTTATCGCCTCCGTGCGCGCATCCGGAGACGGACTCTGCGCCGCGGATGCCGTCACTGTCGGGCGCCGCGCGTATGACCCTCTCACGCTTGAAGTATTGTCTTCTTACGAAAACAGAATAATCGCTTCCGCGGGCGGCTGTGCCGTCACAAAGAGCGGGCTTGTAAGTCTGCCGGGTGCTTTGCAGGTCGGCAAGCACTTTACGCCCGATGCGGAAGTCGGCGCGGTGAACGAAAACGGCACAGCCGTTGCCATAGGCAGGGATATAAATGTTATTTATTCGCCGTTCGGCGGCTCCGTAATCGGCGATGCGGTTGTTGCATTCCCCGAGGACGGCGGTGTCTATCGTGACGGCGTAACCCTCGATTTTTCCGGCGCCGCGGGCTACATCGACGGTGCCTCTGCGGCAAGCGGGCAGAATGTTTCGGATGTCGGAAAGCACGGCTTCACCGTGGTGCTCCCCGGCGGAAGAAGCACCGAAATTTCATTTACGGTTGTCGCGCGGCTCGCGGGTATAGAATTTGTCGCGGCGGAGCGGCACATGAATATCGGCGAAACCATACAGCTCAGCCTTACCTACCTTCCGTTCGGCGCCGACTCCGTTCCCGTTTCCTACTATTGCGAAAGCGACGGTGTTTCGATATCGGAAAGCGGCGTTGTCGAAGCGATCCGCACCGGGACATATTCCGTTCGTGCCGTGGCGGTAACGCCGGAGGGCGACAGATTCTCCGCGGATTGTACCGTCATTGTTCGCGATGATATGATATCCTTCCGCGGGGAAAGCGGCATAACCGTCGACAGAGATGCCGGCTTTATCATAGGTGTTCCCGCGGGAATATCCCATGCGGAGCTCAAGGCTTTTCTTGCCGTTGACCGTGCGACGGAGCTGCGCGGGAGCAACGGATTTTATAAGGAAGGCACCGCTGCCACCGGCGATACGCTTGTCCTTTATGACGGAGAGGGCGGTCTTTCCGATTCGCTTGTTATTGTCGTCACGGGCGACGTTTCGGGCGATGGCTACATAACCGCTTATGATGAATTTATCATCGAGGAAATACTCACCGGCAGGAAATTTGAGCCCTGGTTTATCCGTGCGGCGGATATAACCGGCAACGGCATACTGACGGACAGCGACAGATACGAGCTTTCCGCCATGCTGTTCACCGCGGACGACACGGTCCTCGGCGTGCCGAATCGGAACCTGTTCGGGTATGTTATCGCGGATACGGTCACCTCGCCGCATCCGGGCGATGTCATCGATGCCGTGATCTGTCTTGTCGGCGCAAGGCACGCGTGCGGAATAAGCGGCGCTCTTACGGTTTCCGGCGCCGAGATAATCGGATTTTCGGGAACTGGCTGGGAGGTCGATTGCGATTATTCCGCCGGCCGTGCCGCATTTTACGCCCACGCTGAGGACGGTTCCGTTTCCGACCGACTGTTCAAAACAATCATAAATCTGCGGCTGCGTGTCACCGAAGAGGGGGGCGGGCAGATAACCTTTGCCTCCGACGGCTTCAATGCGGATTTTGAAGACGGAGCACGAGTCATCAGCTTTAACGACAGCTCGGTCGAGGTCGCTGAATGTGAAGAAGGGAAGTTCTCTTTTGATATCAAAAACGCCCGCGTTTTCAAGTTCTATTCTAAAATACTTGAATATACCGTGGACATACCGTATGATTCAGCCGTTGCCGATGTGACATGGACCTGCCCCGCCGGCGGACGCGTGGAGGTGAGCGGCACCGCCGTTCCGGATTCGGGGAAGACCGTCATGACGATACGCTTCACCGATAAAGACGACGGTATTACCGAATACACCGTTCATGTGCGCCGCGAACGGGCGCCGGTTTACCGCAGGGATTGTCTGCTTTCGGAGCTGTATGTCGAAAGCTTCCACCTTTCGCCGAAATTCGATCCGGAAACGACGGAGTATACGATCACCGTGCCCGCGGGGACGGAGCGCATAACGGTCTATTATACGGCGCTTTCGGCGGATGATACCGTCGTTGTCGGCGATACGGCACTCACCGGCGACGAAACGGATATTCCCGTCACGGTCATATCGCCCGAGGGGGATACCCGCGTTTATACAATCCGCGTGTACCGCGAGGCGGCATCCGCGGAAAGCAGTTCCGCAAGTGAAGAAACCGGTTCGCGCAATACCGACGCAATCATTATCGGCGCTGCAGCACTGCTTGCGGCAGTCGCGGCGGTCTGTGTGTTCGTGTTCCGCAAAAGGAAGAATAAATAATCACAAATAAAAAACGGACTGTGTTCAGTCCGTTTTTTCCTTATCCGTAACTTTTTTGTGAATCGATTCCATTTTGCCGTCCAGCAGAGCACCCATTTCGGCACATTCAAGCAGTTCTCTGCGTATCTCTTCTTCGAAATCGAGATCCTTCTTGTAGCTGATCTTGTGTTCGAGCGATGCCCACCAATCCATGCTTATTGTGCGGAACTGTACCTCGACCTTCATCAGCTTCTTTTTATCGTGAAGAAATATCGGTATCTCCACTATCAGATGCAGACTTCTGTATCCGTTCGGCTTGGGGTTTGCAATGTAATCCTTTTTCTGTACCAGCCGTACATCGTCCTGTTTCAGAAACGCCTCCGAAAGCATATATATATCCGACGGGAACGAGCATATCACGCGCACCCCGGCAATATCGGTTACCTGCTGTTCGATATTTTCCACCGTCGGCAGGATGCCCTTTTTACTCAGTTTTTCGGTTATGCTTTCCGGCGATTTCAACCGCGTTTTTACGGATTCGATCGGGTTGCGGTCGTATTCGAGCGAAAGTTCCTCATTCAGCACATTGAATTTGGTCTCGACCTCCTTCATTGCGCATCTGTAATAGGACATCAGCTCGCGGTACGGCCTTGTGCGATTTCGTGCGCTTTCCGAAAGCCTGCTTATAAGCGCCGGCTGGTCTAATATCGTTATCAAAGATTGCCTACCCCCGAATACTCTTTTTTCGCGGACAAACGCGCGAAAATACCTTTGTCTGTCCTCTTGCTTTTTATTTTATACCGTTACCTTTAATCCGCCTTAAAGATTTTTTCGCCCGCATCGTGATCTATGCCCGCAAGCCTTGCCTGCGAATGCTGCATCGCACGCGGTATGTTATACAGATGCCCGTCCTTGCGGAAGCGCGCCCCCGTCTGCTTGAACCGAAAGGCGACACCCTCCTCCGCGCACTGTGCCGAAAGATCGGCAAACCAGTCAAAATCGCATTCGCGTGCTTCGGGGCCGCTTTCGCCGCCCGCGATAACAAGTTCCGTTCCGGCAAGATAGGGCTTTATGCACACGCGCTCGAGCAGCGGTTCGCATATTATCATTCGGTGCTTTATCGGCAGTGCCGCGAAAAACGGAAGCCGCTCCACGGCACGCGCACGGTTTTCGCAGGTGCAGCAGAAGGTGACATTTTCCCACCCGTCGCCCCAGTCCGCGGGGATGCAATCGTAAAAGCGCGTTATCCGCTTGGTGATTATAATGAATTTTACTCCGCTGCGCTCCCGTATGATATCCCATATCGCACTTCGCCATTCATCGGCTTCCTTCAAAAAGAAATCGCTTGTCATGCAGCAAAATACGGTTGCACCGTCGGGAATTTTGTATTTTCCCGCACGGTCGCGCTCTGCCGGGAGCGAAAACTGCGCGTTTTGAGTCACTTGCGATGCATCCCGTCCGACACGCCCGTCACGGCGGTAAACATAGCAGTTCATGCACCCTTCGGAATACTTGCGGCAGCCGTGCCACGGATTCCAAACATATTCTTTTTCGCGTTCACTGTTCATGTTTTCTCCGTTATATCTGTTGAAATCGCCGCCGAGGCGTGCTAAAATGTCAAAAAAGAGGTGTGCGGCATGGAAAAGACAGACATCCTGAAATCGTATATAAGCAAATACAATAATATTGTTTTCTTCGGCGGCGCCGGCGTTTCAACGGAAAGCGGACTTCCGGATTTTCGCTCGAAGGACGGGCTTTACAACCAAAAATACGATTACCCGCCGGAGGTGATTCTTTCGCACGATTTCTATGAATCGCACCCGGAGGAATTCTTTCGGTTTTATCGCGAAAAACTCCTTGTTCCTGGGATAAGGCCCAACCGTGCGCATTATGCGCTTGCAAAGCTTGCCGCGGCGGGAAAGCTCAAATGCATCGTCACCCAGAATATCGACGGGCTTCATCAGGCGGCGGGCAGCGGAAATGTGCTCGAACTGCACGGCAGCGTTTTGCGCAACTATTGCGAGGAATGCGGCAGGGAATACGGCGCGGATGCGATGAAGTGCGCCGAAATACCGAAATGCACCTGCGGCGGCAGGATAAAGCCGGATGTCGTGCTTTACGGCGAATCGTTGAATACGGATACCCTGACCTCTGCCGTAAAGGCGATAAGCGAATGTGAGCTGCTCATTGTCGCGGGGACATCTCTCACGGTTTATCCGGCGGCGGGGCTCACACGCTATTTCCGCGGGGAAAAGCTTGTGCTGATCAACCGCGATGCGACGGCGCAGGATGATACCGCCGATCTCGTAATACACGAAAGTGTCGGCGCAGTGCTTTCCGCAGCCTGTGCGGATATTACGGAATAACCAAACGGCAGAAGCTTTTCGGGCTTCTGCCGTGCTTTTTCAGGGAATGTCCTCCACGATCTTTTCGGGCGGATTGTCGAGTATTTCGGGGTGCTTGAATATGCTGCTCACATATTTCAGTCCGACGGCATACGCGTGCCCATCGGCAATGCGTTCGTCGCAGGTTATGCGGTAATCCACATAGCGGCGTTCGTTTACCTTGCCATCGCGGTCAAGCTCGTATTTGGTATATTTCACGCCGAAGGCGAAGAATATCGGGATGTTGCCGAAGTTGTAAAGATGGTGGTATATCGGCGGTATGCCGAGCGAACCCATCGAAGTGATGGCGAAACTGCCGTGGAAAGGCGAAAGCTTTGTGAGCTTGCGGGGAAGCAGTCCGAAATAGTCCATCATGTTGAGCACCCATACCGAAAATTTCAGCAGTACACCGGGCATGTAATTCAGCTTGCGCGCCGTGTCATCGAAATCGCTGTCGGAATTGCGGTAATGCTCGATTTCCGCGTTGATTATGCGGAAAACATCCTCTGCCGTGGATTCGGGCGGAAATATCAGCTTGAGCACCGTGTCCGGCGCATTGACCTTCATTTCGCGCTTGATGGTTATCATGACCTCTATGCAGTTGCGGGCGTATATCTTCTGCCCGCGGATAAAGCGGTTCAACTCCGGGTGCTGCGAAAACATCCGTACGAACGCCGCAAGAAAGACGTGCATCATGCCGAAGCCGGCAAGCCCCTCGGAACGTTTTTTGTGGATGTAATCCTCAATGGCGGAAACCTCCGCCGTGCTTTCTATGTAGTTTGTCGCATCGGTGCGTTCGTGCATTATATAAGGCGAAACATACGACATCGGCGCAAGCGAACGGACACGTCTGCCTTCTTTTTTCAACGCACGGGCGGCTTTCTTTTCTTCTTTTGTCATTCTCCGTGTATCCCTTCAACCGTTTGATAGGATCTGCTCTGCGGGGGCATTACCCCTTATTTCCCGCACACAACTCAAGCCATTCTATCATACCCGTGCAAAAAAATCAATGCTTTTTCGGATATTTTGCCCGGAACGCGTCAAATGCGTTCCCGCTTGCCTATGACATTGAATAAATCACTTGAAATTCGCCGCGGGATATGATAATATACACATACAAATATTATTAGGAGGATACCCATGAAGCACTCAAGGCTTATATGCATACTTTTACTTCTCTGCGTTACTCTCTCGTTTTGCCTGACATCCTGCAACAAGGACGAGGAATTGAGTTTCGGAGAATCGTCCGCATCTGATGCCCAGCAGGATAACGAATATTTCAAGGACGGCAAGTATGTCGGCGATACGCTCGGCAAGACCTACGAGGGCCGCACGCTCACGATACTTACCTGTGGCGTCAACCAGACACACGAATCCGAAATAGTAAAAAACACCTATGAGGACGGCACCACCGTCACATACCCGGATATCATCAACAAGGATCTTGCGGACCGTGCCGAGTACCTCAAAACCACTCTCGGTCTGGATATCGAGGAAATTTATGTTTTCGAGTCAAAGCGCCCGGGCGGCAGCATGTGCGACCGTATCCGCAATGATGCGCTTACAAGCAGCAACGAATATCAGATAGTCGTTCCCTGCCTTTATGACGGCGCTACGCTTGCCGTCGAGAATTACTTTCACGACCTGAACACCGTCGAAGGACTTCAGATCGATGCTCCGTGGTGGAACCAGGAATTCAATGCCGGCATGACGGTCGGCGGCCAGCTTTACTTCACCATCGGCGACATCGGGCTCGGCAACAAAAACTCCACCGCGGCTCTCTTCTTCAATTACGATCTTTGGTACAAGCTCGGTCTGAACGAGACCTACAACGGCGATCCTTATACCCTTGTCCGCGATAAGAAGTGGACTGTCGACCTTGTTTTCGAGGCTGTCAAATCCGTCGGCCGCGATCTTAACAGCGACGGAACCCTCGATTATAAGGACGAATTCGGCTGGGGCGGCCAGCTTGACGATATGTGGAGCTTGTTCTACGCCTCCGGCGAAAGGCTCGCCAAGAACGGCGCGGACGGATACCCTGCGATCTCCATCTATAACGAACGCTCTGCCACTCTTATGGAAAAAATGCAGGAGCTTGTCCACGATAAAGAGCATTACATTTCCGCAAACGATTACTTCGGTGTCGCCCAGTGGCCCACGATCCTTGTGCAGCAGGGCTTCACGGAGGGCAGAGCGCTGTTCTACAACGCCAATGTCGGCACCGTTATCGAGCTCGGCAATATGACCGATCATTACGGCATCGTTCCTGTTCCCATGGCGGATGAAACTCAGGAAAACTATTACAGCCTCATCAATCCCTGGACATCGTCCTGCTTTGCGATTCCCGCATGGCTCACCGGCGATGACCTTCAGATGACCGCCGCCGCACTCAATGTGCTCGGCGCATACAGCAAAAACACCCTTGCCGTCGATTATCAGGATATCGTTCTTTCGTACATGAAAACGCGTGACAGCGACAGTATCGAAATGATCAACGATTACATCTTCCCGACACGCGGCTGCGATATCGGCATGGTGTACCAGTGGGGCGGGCTTGACAAGCTTCTCCAAAATATGGCTTCCGCCGAAGTCGGAACATTCAGCTCGGCTTACGAGGCAAAGGCATCCGCGGCAAAGGCCGCGCTTGACGAAACGCTTGCGTTTTACAAAAACCGCGAAAAATAAACCGGCTTTACTGCCGTAAAGACCGCGGCGCCGGAAGCGATATTTCGCTTCCGGCGTTTCCGTGTCCGCAATAAGCGGAAAAGGAGAATTTATGAAAATACTCTCGTTCGGCGAAATTCTTTGGGATGTTTTCGGTGAAACAAAAACACTCGGCGGCGCTCCGCTGAATTTCGCATCGCACTGCGCACGGCTCGGCGCGGAGAGCTATATGATATCCGCCGTCGGTAATGACGAAAACGGCACTGCGGCGCTCGAGGCGCTTCGCGAAAACGGTGTGAATACCGAATATGTCGCCGTTGACCGCCGTTATCCGACAGGCACCTGCGATGTCACGCTCACGAACGGCATGCCGCAATACGATCTTGTAAAGGGCGTCGCGTACGACCATATCCCGCCCACCGCACCGCGCGGCAGTTTCGATGCGCTTTACATGGGTACTTTGGCGATGCGCAATTCCGATTCGCGCCGCGCATTCCGCTTTGCCGCAAGGAATGTTTCCTGCGGCGAGGTGCTTTTTGATGTGAATTTCCGCGGCAGCTTTTACACGCGCGACCTCGTCACAGAGCTTCTGCGGGATACCACCATACTCAAAATATCCTCCGAGGAGATCGGGTATTTCGGCCGCTGCGATCCGGTACGTCAATGTATGGACCTTTCCGAAAAATACCCCAATCTGAAATATATTCTCGTCACGCTCGGGGCGGAAGGGGCTTTTGTTTACGATTGCACCGGTTCCGCTCGGCGCGTGCTTTTCTCGGATAAGCCGCAAAGCAAGCCGTTGTCCACCGTCGGCGCGGGCGACAGCTTTGCCGCCTGCTTCCTCGTGAATCTGCTTTCGGGCAGGGAAGTCGGGGTTTGCCTCGACCGTGCCGTGATGCTTTCCGATTATGTCGTGACACAGCTCGGTGCCGTGCCGGATTACGATCCCGCGGGCTATATCGGCGACTGAAATTCGACAAAATGCCCTCCAATCCCGCTTCACTTCGCCGCGGATTGTACGGAACGGAGAAAAAAACCGTCGTTGCTTGACAGCAACGGCGGTTTGTGCTATTATTGCGCTTTGTATTAAGAAATAAGAGGTGGTATATACGGAAACTCTGCTTTCAATCGGCATCGCCATGGCGGCGGGCCTGCTTGTTTCCCGTTTTGTAAAAATATTCAAGCTTCCGGCGGTCACGGGATACCTTATCGCGGGTATACTCGTCGGGCCCTACTGCTTGGGGCTGCTCGGTGTCGGGGGGCTCGGATTCACTTCGATAGAGAGCGTTAAAGCAAACGAGATAATATGTGATGTCGCTCTCGGCTTTATCGCTTTTGCGATCGGCAACGAATTCCGCCTTTCGCAGGTAAAAAGTATCGGCAAGCAGGCGGCGGTCATCGGCGTGTTCCAGGCTCTTGCCGCAACGATTTTCGTTGATGTTGCGCTTATCGCCATTCACTTTGCCGTGCCGGACAAGCTTCCGGTTTCTTCGGCAATAACGCTCGGTGCCATTGCCACCGCCACCGCCCCCGCGGCAACGCTCATGGTTGTGCGGCAGTATAAAGCAAAGGGCAAACTCACCGAGCTTCTCCTTCCCATCGTTGCGCTGGATGATGCGGTCGGGCTTGTTGTATTTGCCGTTTCCTTCGGTATTGCAAAAGCACTGCAAAGCGGCACCGTCAGCGTGATATCGGTGCTTGTGGAGCCGATGGCGGAGGTTATATGCTCGCTGGTGCTCGGCACCGTAATGGGCGTGCTCTTCTCTGCGGCGGAAAAGTATTTCAAATCCAACAGCAAAAGGCTCACGCTTTCCGTCACCTTCGTTATCATAACCGTTGCGCTTTCCATGCTCGAATTCACCGTCGGCGGTGTAAAGATCGGCTTTTCGTCGCTGCTCGTATGCATGATGCTCGGCACGGTATTCTGCAACCTCTGCGATTTCTCGGCTGAGATTATGGCAAAAACGGACAAGTGGACAGCGCCTCTCTTCCTGCTCTTCTTCGTGCTTTCCGGCGCGGAACTCGAGTTCGATGTTTTCGGCGACCTTACCGTTGTCATCATCGGCGTTGTGTATATCCTCACCCGCGCCGCGGGCAAATATCTCGGTGCGGGCTGGAGCGCCAAGGCAATGAAGTGCGAACCGAACATCGTCAAGAATCTCGGCTTTACGCTGTTTCCGCAGGCGGGCGTTGCACTCGGGATGTCGGTCACAGTACAGGAGCTCGGCGAAACCGGTACGCTTATCCGCAACATAACGCTTTTCGCCGTTCTGATATATGAGCTTGTCGGGCCTATGATTACCAAAATGGCGCTTATCCGTTCCGGCGATATCATTCCGCGGACAGTCACGAATATCAGTGATTTCGACGACGAATGAAAAAGGCATAATAACTGCAAAAAAGCACGCGCGTAAGCGTGCTTTTTGTTTTGAATAACCGCCCTTTATCCGAATCGATATTCGAATGCCGGTGATGAAGCAAAGGTGTTCACACATCGGCTCATCGGCTTGGAGAATGCGCTTGCAAAAGACCTCCGCCCGTATCCGTGAAGCAAAAAAACGGAGCCGCGGCTCCGTTTTTTATATGCGTTTTGAACTGATTTTCGGGGATTATTCAAACACGAAACTGTCGATCATCGTGCCGAAATCTGAATTGACGGATTCGTAATGCTTTTCCGGTGCGCCGAGCGTGACGATATACACGCTTCCGTTGCGGCAGCATACGACCTGCTCGAATTCAAACCTGCCTTCGTCGCTGTTCAGAAAATACTTGACCTTGAGCGCGACCGTTCCGCCGAGCTTGATTTCCTTATCGTCGATCTTTTCGTAATTCGAATATGCCTTTTGGATATCCTTTTCGTAGTTATCCCAATAATCCCGCGCCCTCTGGGATGAATCCGCAAGGTTGAAGGTAAGAACGCTCACGGTTGCGTATTCGTAAACGCCGCTTGCGGAGGAACAGTTGTATTTCAGCATGATAACGCCGGCGTTTTCGGAAACCTCCCATTCTTCCGGGTAGAAGAAGCTGTAATTGACCGCTTCGTTTCCGGCTGCACGTCCGGCGGCCTTTTGCCCGTCCGGTGCCGATGTTTCATCGCCGCCGCAGGAAAAAAACGCAAAAGCGCAGATAAAGGCAAGAGCTGCCGCAAAAAATCTTTTCATTGTGAATCTCCGTTTCCGCGGCTCGCGCCGACAGGGTAATCATTGCCGCTGCTGTAATAATAAAGTGTCCCGGGCGAGCCGGTATAATCAAATTCGATCTTTGTGTAGCCTTCGCTGTCCGCTTCGGGAACACGGTCCTTGTCCGGAACGGCAATAACGGTTATGTAAAGCCCGTTGTCTACAACGCGGTATTCGACATGGCTCACGAAAAAGCCGGGCTTTTCGGATTTGAATCTTGCACTGAAATGCCCGTTGTACATATTGGCATCCTCGATATCGACATCGGCAAAATCAAGCTCTTTTTCATTGCCCGAAAATGCGCTGTAAAAGCCGAACGCGACTGCCGCGGCAAGTGCAAGCGCAACGATGATCAGTATCGTCTTCTGCATCCGAATGTCCCTCCGCACAGTAATTTTATTTATTATAACCCATCGGGCGGCAAAACGCAAGACCCGTTTTTTATAATTTGTGCTTTATTTTCGGGCGCTTCCGTGGTATAATATAAGGCATAGTTTTTTCAGAGGATAAATATATGACAAACGAACTTCTTATCATCGCTTCGCTGATTCTGACCTATTCATCGGTCGTTCTGTTTTACCGCTTCTTCGGAAATGCGGGGCTTTATTGCTGGCAGGTGTTTGCCACCGTCGCCGCGAATATAGAGGTCTGTATTCTCGTTTCGGCGTTCGGAATGGAGCAGACGCTCGGCAATGTTCTTTTTGCAAGCACGTTTCTCGTCACGGATATTCTGAGCGAAACAACAGGCAAACGCGCCGCAAACCGCGCCGTGCTGCTCGGGATGGCGACGTCCGTGATATTCGCCGTGCTTGCCTATTCTTGGACATTGTATATCCCCGCTCCGGGCGATACGGTACATGCGTCCGTCGTTGCGGTGTTTTCCAATACGCCGCGCATTGTTGCCGCAAGCCTCATCGTCTATGCCGCCGTGCAGGCGTTCGATGTTTTCGCATATCATTTTATCTGGAATAAAACCGCAAAGCTCACCGGCAGCTCCGAAAAGCTGCTCTGGCTGCGCAACAACCTCGCAACGATGCTTTCTCAGCTTCTCAACACGGTTCTGTACACACTTGCCGCCTTTGCGGGAGTGTACCCGCGTGAAACTCTTATCGAGATCATGATATCCACCTATGTGATATACTTTATCGCCGCGCTGCTCGATACCCCCGCCGTTTATATCGCGAGATATCTGCATAAAAAGGGCGCCGTGCGCAATACGGAGGCGTGAGCGCACAACTTTTTCGGCGCGGCATCTTCCATTTTGTATCGAAATGTGGTAAAATATACCGTTGAATCTCATTTCGCGGATCGGGGGAAGGTTTAATGGGTAATTTCAGGCTTGTTTCGGATTTTTCGCCCACGGGCGATCAGCCGCAGGCTATCGCTTCGCTTGTAAACGGAATAAAAAGCGGGCTGCACGATCAGACTCTGATCGGTGTGACGGGTTCGGGCAAGACCTTCACGATGGCGAACGTCATCGCCGCCGCCGGGCGTCCTGCGATAATACTCGAACCCAACAAAACCCTTGCCGCACAGGTGTGCAGCGAAATGAAGGCGCTTTTCCCGGAAAACGCCGTCGAATTTTTCGTTTCTTACTACGACTATTACCAGCCGGAGGCTTATGTTCCCGGCAAGGATATATACATCGAAAAGGATGCGGCGGTCAATTCGGAAATAGACAAGCTCCGCCATTCGGCGACAAGCGCCCTTATCGAACGGCGCGATGTCATCATCGTCGCTTCGGTCTCCTGCATCTATTCGCTCGGCGATCCGGAGGAATACCGCGAGCAGGTCATATCGCTCCGCCGCGGGGCGGTTTTCCCGCGTGATGATATCATCAGGCGGCTTGTTGCCATGCAGTATGCAAGAAGTGATATCGGCTTCGAGCGCAACAATTTCCGCGTGCGTGGGGATGTTCTTGAAATATTCCCCTCCAATACCGACACGGATGCCGTGCGGGTGGAACTTTTCGGCGATGAGATCGAACGCATAAGCATCATAAATATCGTTACCGGCGAGGCCGTCGCCGATCTTACCCATGCCGCGATATTCCCCGCATCACACTATGTCACAGGCGAGGAAAAGCGCAAAAAGGCGCTTGATGAAATAATCGCCGAGCTTGATGAAAGAATTGCCTTTTTCGAATCCGAAAACAAGTTCATAGAGGCACAGCGCATACGCGAACGCACCATGTTCGATGTCGAGCAGATACGCGAAATCGGCTTCTGCTCCGGGATCGAAAACTACTCCCGCGTGCTCTCCGGGCGAAAGCCGGGCAGTGCGCCCTATACGCTGCTGGATTTCTTTCCGCGGGATTATATACTTTTCGCCGACGAAAGCCATGTAATGCTGCCGCAGATACGCGGTATGTCCCACGGGGACAGAATGCGCAAAAAGAACCTTGTCGATTACGGCTTCCGTCTGCCCTCGGCATACGATAACCGTCCGCTCACCTTCGATGAATTCAACGAAAAGCGCGGAACGACGGTATATGTCAGCGCGACACCGAAGGAATACGAAAAGGGGCTTTCGCAGAATATCGTCGAGCAGATAATCCGCCCGACGGGGCTGCTCGATCCGGAGGTGGAGGTCCGCCCGACAAAGGGGCAGATCGACGATCTTGCCGGCGAGATACGCCTGCGCACCGAAAGGCACGAAAGAGTGCTTGTCACAACGCTCACAAAGAAAATGGCGGAGGATCTTACCGAATTTTTCGAGCTTGCGGGTATCCGCTGCCGCTATATGCATTACGATATAGACACCATCGAGCGTATGGATATACTCCGCGGGCTTCGCACCGGGGAATTTGATGTGCTTGTCGGCATAAACCTGCTCCGAGAAGGGTTAGACCTTCCGGAGGTATCGCTTGTGGCGATACTGGATGCCGATAAGGAGGGCTTCCTCCGCAGCGAGATATCACTTGTTCAGACCATCGGCAGAGCGGCAAGAAACGCAGGCGGCAAGGTCATCATGTATGCCGACGGAATGACGGGCTCCATGGACCGTGCGATAAAAGAAACCATGCGCCGCCGCAGGATACAGCAGGAATATAACGAAAAGCACGGCATCACGCCCAAGACAATAGTCAAGGAGATACGCGCACCGCTTGAAATAACCGTCAAAAAGGAAGGCGGCAAGGGCGAGAAGGAGCTCACGCCGGAGGCAAAGAAGAAGCTTATCGATCGCCTGACGGCGGAAATGAAACGCGCCGCAAAGGATCTCGATTTCGAAACGGCCGCGGCTCTGCGTGACAGAATACGCAGATTGATGTAGCTTAATTTAAGGAAACGGAGTTATTATGGCAGGAGAAATCAAGGTAAAGGGCGCAAGAGTCCACAACCTGAAAAACATATCGGTCAATATCCCTCGGGACAAGTTTGTCGTGTTTACCGGCCTTTCCGGTTCCGGCAAATCCTCGCTTGCCTTTGATACGCTTTATGCCGAGGGGCACAGAAGGTTTGTCGAATCGCTTTCCTCCTATGCAAGAATGTTTTTGGGCCAGCTCGATAAACCCGATGTGGATATGATCGAGGGGCTTTCCCCCGCGATATCCATCGACCAGAAAACAACATCGCGCAACCCGCGCTCCACCGTGGGCACGGCGACGGAGATATACGATTACCTCCGCCTGCTTTATGCGCGGATAGGCATACCGCACTGCCCCGAATGCGGCGAACCGATAAAGCAGCAGACGGTGGATGAGATAGTCGAGCGCATACTTGCCTTCGAGCAGGGAACACGCTTTATGGTGCTTGCACCCGTCGTTTCGGCAAAAAAAGGCATGCACGAAAAGGTCTTCGAGGATGCGCGCAAAAGCGGGTTCGTGCGTGTCCGCGCGGATAAGGCAATGTACGATCTTTCCGAAAAGATCGAACTGGATAAAAATCAGAAGCATGATATAGAAATCGTCGTAGACCGCCTTGTCATGCGCGGCGAGGAGATACGCGCCCGCCTCACCGAAAGCATCGAAACCGCATCAAAGCTTTCCGGCGGTATCATCGGGATACTGTTTCCGGATATAAAGGACGAGGACGATTATATAACCTTTTCGCAGAACTATGCCTGCAAGACACACGGAATATCGCTCGGCGAGCTGACTCCGCGGATGTTTTCCTTCAACAATCCCTCCGGCGCGTGCGAGGCTTGCGGCGGTCTGGGCGAAAACAATGTGATTTCCGAAGAAAAGCTTATAGCCGATAAAAGCCTTTCCGTATATTCCGGAGCAATACTCTGCAACGGCTTCAAAAGCGCCGAACCCGGCGGATATATGGCTGAAATGATAAACTCCGTGGGCAGATATCACGGGTTCGATGTCCATACTCCACTTGAAAAATACAGCGAGGAAGCATATCAGATACTGATGTACGGCAACAAGCGCAAGCGCAAATCGGTTGCCGAACCCTCCTTCAAAGGCATAATCCCGCTCATCGAGCAGCGCTATGCACAGGGCGGCGGCTACGAGGGCAGGGAATACTACGAGCAGTTTATGGATTATATCCCCTGCCCGGAATGCGGCGGGAAACGGCTCAAAAAAGAATCGCTTTCCGTTACCGTCGGCGGGCTGAATATAGCCGAACTGTGCGAGCTTCCCGTTACAAAGGTGCGGAGGTTTTTCGCGAGCCTGCAGCTGACAAAAACCGAATCGGATATCGCAAGGGAAATACTCAAAGAAATCAATTCCCGCCTTTCCTTCCTGGAAAATGTCGGGCTTGGGTATCTTACGCTTGCCCGCCGTGCGGGAACGCTTTCCGGCGGCGAAGCGCAGCGCATACGCCTTGCAACGCAGATCGGCAGCTCGCTTGTCGGTGTGATGTATGTTCTGGATGAGCCGTCCATCGGGCTGCATCAGCGGGATAACAAAAAACTTATCGCCACGCTCAAAAAGCTGCGCGATATCGGCAATACGGTGCTTGTCGTGGAGCACGACGAGGAAACCATCGAATCGGCGGATTTTCTTGTGGATATCGGCCCCGGTGCGGGCGTGAGCGGCGGTGAGGTCGTGTTCACCGGCACGCCGGAGGATATAAAGAAATGCCCGAACTCATATACCGGCAAATATCTTTCCGGCGAAATGAAGGTGGAGGTCCCGCGCAAAAGGCGTGTCGGCAACGGCAAATTCATCACGATTATCGGTGCGACGGAGCATAATCTGAAGGATGTCGACGTTACCATTCCGCTCGGGCGGCTGGTGTGCATCACCGGTGTTTCGGGTTCGGGTAAATCGTCGCTTATAAATTCGGTGCTGTACAATACGCTTGCGCGCAAGCTCGGCAGGCTCTCGGTCCGTCCGGGCAAGCACCGCGAGATAATCGGCGCGGAATATATCGATAAGGTGATCCAGATTGACCAATCGCCCATCGGGCGCAATCCGCGCTCCAACCCGGCGACCTATATCGGGCTTTTCAACGACATACGCGCGGTGTTCGCCTCCACGCCGGAGGCAAAGGCACGCGGCTACGGCGAGGGACGCTTTTCCTTCAATGTCAAGGGCGGTCGGTGCGAAGCCTGCCGCGGCGACGGAATGCTCACCATCGAAATGCACTTTCTGCCCGATGTTTATGTCACCTGCGATGTATGCAAGGGCAGGCGCTACAACCACGAAACGCTCGAAATTAAATATAAGGGCAAATCAATATACGATGTGCTCGAAATGACGATCGAGGAAGGGCGCGAGTTTTTCGCAAACTACCCCTCGATAAAGCGCAAGCTGGATACGCTCTGCGATGTCGGCCTGGGTTATGTCAAGATAGGTCAGCCCGCGACAACGCTTTCCGGTGGCGAGGCGCAGCGTGTCAAGCTTGCAAACGAGCTTGCGAAGCGCTCCACCGGCAACACGCTTTATGTTATGGACGAGCCCACGACCGGGCTTCACACGCATGATGTCAATATGCTTGTTTCGGTTCTGCAAAGGCTTGTTGATGCGGGCAATACCGTTGTTGTCATAGAGCACAATCTCGATCTTATAAAAACGGCGGATTATATCATCGATCTCGGCCCCGAGGGCGGGGATGCCGGCGGCAGAGTTATCGCCAAGGGCACACCGGAGGAGGTCGCCGCCGATGAAAACAGCTATACCGGCTTGTATCTGAGGGAGAAGTTGATCTGATGGATTACGAAAAATACCGCGAACTGCTCGAAAAAGTCGAAAAACCGGGGAGATATGTCGGCGGCGAGTTTGCTTCCGAGATACCCGATCCGTATAAGGCAGAACTCCGTATCTGCTTCTGCTTTCCGGATACCTACGAAATAGGTATGTCCAATCTCGGCGTGAAGATACTTGCCGAATGCTTCAATAAAAGCGGATATATCAGCTGCGAACGCAGCTATATGCCCTGGCCGGACATGGTGGCTCAGCTCAAGGAGCATTCGCTGCCGCTTTACGCCATTGAAAGCGGCGATCCGCTGTGCGATTTCGATGTTGTCGCGTTTACGCTGCAATATGAGCTTTCATATACCAACATCCTTGCAATGCTCGGCTTGGGCGGGATACCCGTTCGCTCCTTCAAGCGCGGCGAGGATGACCCGATAATCATCGCGGGCGGCCCCTGCGCCTATAATCCCGAACCGCTTGCCGATTTTATCGATATATTTTCTATCGGAGAGGGTGAGGAAGCCCTGCTCGAGCTTGCCGACCTGCTTCGCGAATGTAAAAAGAGCGGTGCGACACGCGCCGAAACACTCCGCCGTGCCTCGCATCTGGACGGCTTTTATGTGCCGTCGCTTTACGATGTCGGCTATAACGAGGACGGAACTCTCGATTATTTCCGCCCGAAATACGACGATGTCCCCGTAACGGTCAGAAAACGCATAATCGCAAATCTCGATACCGTCACATTCCCCCGGAAATGCCCCGTGCCGTTTTTGGAAACGGTGCACGACCGTGTCATGCTGGAGGTATTCCGCGGCTGCATACGCGGCTGCCGCTTCTGTCAGGCGGGAATGATATATCGCCCGTACCGCGAAAAATCCCCCGAAACACTGGATGCGGATGCGCGTGAATCGGTTGAAAACAGCGGGTATTCCGAAGTTTCGCTCACCTCGCTTTCGATAAGCGATTACACCCGTCTGCCGGAGCTTATCGAAAAGCTTCTTTCCTGGACGGATGATAAAAAGGTCAATCTTTCGCTTCCCTCCATGCGTATCGACAGCTTTTATGAAGAACTGCTCGAAAAGGTGTCATCCGTACGCAAAAGCGGTCTTACCTTCGCACCGGAGGCGGGAACGCAGCGCCTTCGCGATGTTATAAACAAAAACATCACGGAGGAGGAGATACTTTCCGCTTGCCGAAAGGCGTTCGACGGAGGCAGGTCTGGCATGAAGCTCTATTTCATGAACGGACTTCCCACCGAAACGGATGAGGATATCGCGGGGATTGCCGCGCTGGGCAAAAGTATCGTGGATGAGTATTATTCGAAGAAGCGTCCCGGCAAGGGCGTGAATGTAACGATAAGCGTTTCCTGCCTTGTGCCGAAGCCCTTCACGCCGTTCCAGTGGTGTGCGCAGGACAGCATAGCCGAACTTGAACGCAAGCAGCAGCTTTTGCGATCCCTCATCACCACGCGGAAGATAAGCTACAAATACCACGATGCGACGGTCTCCCGTATCGAAGCCGTTTTTGCGCGGGGCGACAGGAAGCTCGGCAAAGCGCTTTACCGCGCATATGAGCGCGGAATGATGCTCGACGGCTGGGACGAATATTTCAGCTATGAAAATTGGCTCGCTGTATTTTCCGAAACGGGCATAGACCCGGCATTCTATGCCAACCGCGTTTTCGGCAGGGATGAACTGCTTCCGTGGGATTTTATCGACATAGGTGTTACAAAGAAATTCCTTCAAAAGGAATACGACAAGGCGCTTTCTGCCGTTACTACACCCGATTGCCGTACAAAATGCTCCGGTTGCGGTGCGGCATCGCTTTGCGACGGAAGATGCGTCTGCAACGATCGGGAGGGCTGATATATGGATTGCAGAGTGACATTCACCAAACTCGGACGGCTTAAATACATATCTCATCTCGATCTTCAGCGTGCTGTTGCGCGGATGCTCGTCCGCTCCGAACTGCCGATAAGTTATACCGAGGGCTTCAATCCTCATCCGAAGCTTAATATCGTGCTGCCGCTTTCGGTGTATCAGGAGGGTGAGCGCGAGGTGTTCGATTTCCGCCTTGAAACGGATATGGATCCCGCAGCGGTTTGCGAATCTCTTTCGGCGGTGACATTCCCCGGAATGGAAATAGTTTCCGCGGAAAGGCTCGAACGCAAGTCCGCTCCGCAGAGCGCGGTCTACCGTATTGAGCTTTCGGGTGCCGACTTTGAAAGCATCAAAAATGCGCTTTCGGGCGAAATGATCGTGACAAAGCGCAGCAAGAGCGGCGAAAAACAGGTCGATATTTCGGGCTCGGTAAAGCTCATGGATATTCTGCCGTCGGATAACGGTGCCGCACTTCGTGTGCTTCTCCCGGCTTCCGGCAGCGATTACCTGAACCCCGCTTATGTTTCGGCATTTCTTGCGCCGCTTGCAAAAACAACGCGTATTGTGCGTGAAAACATCAATTTTTAATGCGTTTTCTATTGCCATTCATTCTGTATTCTGCTATAATTGCCATGATATGGGGAAAAGTTCAATGAAACGATTTTTATGCCTTTCCTTGATACCGATCCTGCTGCTTGCGCTTTTCGCCTGCGGCGTGGACGAACCGGAGCCCGAGGTGGCCGATCCCGCTCCGCAGCTTTCCGCGGAACGCGCACGTGAGCTTGTCGAGCTTGATGCGCGTGTGATCGATATTTTCGTCAACGGCTCGCTGTGTGCAAGCAAAAGCGGTGCGGGCTATATGCGCGTGACCGGTGAATATGCCGATTTTTCGGCAATAACGGGCCTGCTCGATTCGGTTTATTACGAGGACTCTGTCGCCGATATGTTTCTTTCCTGGCCTTCGGCGACTGATAAAAAATCCGTTGCGGAATCCGCAGGGAAGACAAAGGTGTTTTATCACCCCGGCAGCTCGTTCGACACGGGCTGCGACCTCGAAAGCATTACCGTTTCCGACGGCGCCGACGAAAACGAAAAGTTAATAACCTTTTCCGCGTCGGAGGGCGAGGCAAAGCTTGCCTGCCGCTTCGACGGAAGCGCATGGCGCCTTGAAAATAGCCGCTTTTCCGAAAATACCACCGCGGTTTCCGCAGAAAAGCCGGAATTTGCGGATATGGGATCGCTGAAAACGCTTTCGGGCAGCATACTTTTTATCGATCTGTTCGTTTCGGATTCAAAGTGTAAGTTCGAACCCGCCGATGAGGCGGAAAGAACGGCAACAACCGCCGCCGCCGCGGAGTATCTCGAATCGCAGTCCGCCCTTTTAGGCGGCAGTCTGGATATCACCTGTACGGTGATGCGCTTTGAACACAGCGCGGAGCTCGGCGGCAGAACAACGAATTTCGATCTTCTCTTTGCCGCGACGGAGTTTGAAACATTACAGGGCCTTGTCGAAACGGCGTGCGATACGATTTCCTATGGCGGATATGTTGTTTTCGTGCATACCGCAAGCGATATTACCGGGCTTTGCCGCTTTGAAAACAGCGAAGCGACAGCACATTATTTTGCCGAGCATTACTTCTGCACCGCGGAAACGACAAGCGCCGATATCGCAAGGGCGTGCCTTGCGCTTGCCGGCGAGGACGGAACGGTAAATTCGCTTTCCGAACAAACGGAAGAACTTTACGCCGCATATTTCCCGGATGATCTCTTTTCCGGCGGCGGAAGCATCAGCGTGCCGGATGCGTTCGGCGCGGGCATGATAAACCATATAAGCAGTATATTCTCGGTTTTTACCGCAGATAAATAAAATTCCGGAGGAAACACCACGATGAACGGAAAATATTCCCGTGTTTTGCTCAAGCTTTCGGGCGAGGCGCTTTCGGGCGGCGATAAGGGTATTCTGAGCGATTCAATGCTCAAAAGCGTTGCCGAAAAGGTCGCGCTGCTCGTAAAAAGCGGCGTTCAGGTGAGCATAGTCATCGGTGCGGGAAACATATGGCGCGGAGCAAGGCAGAACGGGCTTTCCGTCGACCGTGTCCGCGGCGATCATATGGGTATGCTCGCAACACTCATAAATTCGCTTGCAATGCAGGATTATATCATTGCAGCAGGTGCGGATGCCCGCGTTATGAGCGCGGTTCAGATCCAGCAGTTCTGCGAAACCTATTCGCAGTATAAGGCAATGGAATACCTTGAACAGGGCAGGGTGGTCATACTCGCCTGCGGTGTCGGTTATCCCTTCTTCTCCACCGATACGGGCATGATGCTCCGTGCGGCGGAACTGAAATGCGATGCCGTGCTTTCGGCGAAGAATGTCGACGGCGTATATGATAAGGACCCGGCAAAATACCCGGATGCGAAGAAGTTTGACGAACTGACCTATTCCGACATGCTTGCCATGGGGTTAAAAGCCATCGATGTGAGTGCCGCGGCGATCGGCATGGAAAACGGTATCAAAACCGTACTGTTCCCGCTTTCGGATCCGGAAAACATTATCCTTGCCGCAAACGGCGATACGATCGGCACACTTTTACATAACTGAAATTCAAAAGAATATAATCAAAAAACGGAGGAAACGACAATGTTCGAGATGAAGGCTTTCGAAGAAAAAATGAAAAAGAGTATATCTGTGCTCGAGGAAGATTTCGGAGGGATACGTGTCGGCAGAGCAAACCCCCAGCTTCTCAAAAAGATAACCGTGCCCTATTACGGAGTACAGACCGGGCTCGACGGCGTGGCTACGATCAAAACGACCGATGCGCGCACCCTTGTGATAACCCCGTGGGAATCTTCCGCGCTTAAAGAGATCGAAAAAGCGATACTTGCTTCCGATATCGGCATTACCCCTACGAACGACGGCAAGTGCATTCGCCTCAGTTTCCCCGCACTTACCGAGGAAAGAAGAAAAGAGCTTACAAAAAAGACGGCAAAGATGGGCGAGGAATGCAAGGTCGCGATCCGCAACATCCGCCGCGAGGCAAACGATGCAGCCAAGGCTATGAAGAAGAATTCCGAAATAACCGAGGATGATCTCAAAATAGCCGAAAAGACAATCAACGACACTACCGAAAAGTATATCAAAGAAGTGGATGCCTCCGTTGCCCGCAAGGACAAGGATATAATGTCCATCTGATCATTCCGAAAACGGAGGTTACCGATCTTGGCAACGGATATCACCGTTCCGCGCCATATTGCCGTTATCATGGACGGCAACGGGCGTTGGGCGAAAAAACGCCTTCTTCCGCGGACGGCAGGGCATAAGGCGGGTTTCAACCGGTTTGTCGACACCGTCGATATACTGAACGGGCTCGGGCTGGAATATTTCACCGTTTATGCCTTTTCAAACGAGAACTGGAATCGCCCCGCTTCCGAAGTGAGTGCGCTTATGGAGCTTATGAGCAATGGAATAGTCGATTATGTTCCCGGGCTTGCGGAAAAGAATATACGCCTGCGCCTCATCGGCGATATGGAACGCTTTGAACCGCGGTACCGCAAAATGCTGCTCGATTCGGAAGAAAAGCTTTCGTGCAATACCGGTATGGTTCTTTCGGTCTGCCTTTCCTACGGCGGCAGGCAGGAAATAACCCATGCGGTGAACGAAATACTCAAGCTCGGAAAGCAGAGTGTTACGGAAGCGGATATTACGGAAGCGCTTTATACCCGCGGTATCCCCGATCCGGATCTTATAATCCGTACAAGCGGGGAACACAGGATCAGTAATTTTCTTTTATGGCAGTCGGCATATGCCGAGTATTATTTCACGGATGTTTATTGGCCGGATTTCGATAAAAAAGAGCTTCTCAAAGCTATCGAAGCGTTTAATCGGCGTGAACGTCGCTTTGGGAGGTAGCTTTTATCATGTGCAAAAGGATAATCACCGCCGTTATAGGGTTGGGGATAATGATACCGATACTCGTCTTCGGCGGAGTCGTCGGAGCGGCAGTGCTTTTCGCACTGGCGGCGGGCTTTTCGGTTTACGAAATGCTTGAATGCTGCGGTATGCAGAAGCGGGTATCGATACTTGTTCCCGCGGTACTGCTTTCGTTTTTTTCGGTGATGTTCACCTATATCCCTTTCCTGCGCTTTCAGCGGGAGCGGGCGTATCTGACGGCCGCATTCGTTATCATAGTTCTTCTTGTGCTGTTCTTCTTCTGGCTGCTTTGGGTGTGCGTGCTCACACCGCAAAAGTCGGATATAGAAAAAGCACTCATGTTCTTCGCGATGTTCCTTTATATAACCGTCGGCTTCTGCTCGCTTTCCGCTTTGAGAAGGGTAAGCCTTTTCATGATCTGGTTCGTGCTTGCCGTAAGCTGGGGTTGCGATACATTTGCCTATTTCGGCGGCATGGCGTTCGGCAAAAAGAAGCTCTGCCCGGATATTTCGCCCAAAAAGACCGTTGCGGGCGCCGTCGCGGGCGTGCTCGGCGGGACATTGTGCGGCGCACTCGTTCAGGTTTTCTTCAACTGCTTCGACATCGGCTCGCTGTTCAGCAGAAACGGGCTGGCTACACTTGCCGTCGCGGCGGTGCTCACCGTTGTGAGCCAGTTCGGCGATCTTTCCGCCTCGCTTATCAAGCGTAAATTCGGCGTGAAGGACTACGGCAAGATATTCCCGGGACACGGCGGCGTGCTCGACCGGTTCGACAGCATCATCCCCGTTTCGGTGCTGCTTCTTGTGTATGTAGTCATCCGCAACTTTGCCGTTTCCGGAACAATATGAAAAATAACTTTTCTCCGATCGCCGTTCTCGGCGCGACCGGATCAATAGGAACACAAACACTCGACGTAGCGCGGCGCTCAGGCATCCGCGTTACTTCGCTATCGGCGCAAAATAATGTGCGTTTGCTTGCCGGGCTTTGCCGCGAATTTCACCCGCAAAGCGCCTGCATAGGCGAGGAGCATTATTCCGAGCTGAAGCTTTTGCTTGCCGATACCGACATAAAAATATACGCCGGCGCGGATGGACTTTCCGAAATCGCGGCGACGGATACCGCGCCCACGCTCGTGAACGCGCTCATGGGGCTTTCCGGACTGCTACCCACGCTTGCCGCAGCAAAGGTGGGCAAAAGGATAGCACTGGCAAACAAGGAAACACTTGTCGCCGGGGGCGCGCTCGTGAGGGTTGCCGTCGCCGACGGCAAAGCCGAGCTTATCCCCGTGGACAGCGAACATTCCGCTATATTCCAATGCCTGCAAGGCGGCGGAAAAATAAAAAAAATATATCTTACCTGCTCCGGCGGGCCGTTTTACGGAAAGAATTTTGAATTTCTGCGGTCGGTCACGCCCGAAATGGCGTTGAAGCACCCGAAGTGGAATATGGGCAGGAAAATATCCGTGGACAGTGCGAGCCTTATGAATAAGGGTCTGGAGCTGATCGAGGCCGTGTGGCTTTTCGGTGTCGCGCCGGAGGATATCACCGTCGTGATACATCCGCAAAGCACCGTACATTCACTTGTCTGCTTCGAGGACAACGCAATACTTGCACAGCTCGGCGTTCCCGATATGCGCCTGTGCATACAATATGCGCTCACATATCCCGAAAGGCTTCCTTCGCCCGCGGGCGAACTTGATATGATCGGCCTGCATCTTGACTTTTCCGCGCCGGATGAGGAAACCTTCACGCTGCTTCCTCTTGCACGCAGGGCGATAATGCGCGGGGGAAATGTTCCCGCCGCGATGAACGGCGCGAACGAGGAGGCTGTCGCCGCATTTCTGCGCGGCGAGCTTGGTTTTACGGATATGTTTTCGCTTGTGGAAAGGGCAACCGAAAACTGCGCCTTTATTGCCGTACCGACGGTTTCGGATATACTCGAAACCGATAAAGCCGCAAGGCTTTTTGTAAAGAATTCACTTGGAGTGATATAAATGCTTTCTGTTCTCATAACTCTCATTGTCACCGTATTTGTTTTCGGGCTGCTTATTGCGATACACGAATTCGGGCATTACCTTGTCGCCCGGGCGTGCGGTGTCGGGGTGATAGAGTTTTCCATCGGTATGGGCCCCGCGATAAAGACATGGCACGGAAAGTATAACGATTTTTCCATACGCGCGTTTCCGATCGGCGGTTTTGTGAACATGGTCGGCGAATACGACGACGAGATCCCCGAGGAATATAAATACAAAATACCGCTCAATTCAAAGCCGGTCTGGCAAAGGATGCTTATCGTGCTTGCCGGCCCCGCAATGAATATAATTCTCGCCTTTGTGCTTATGCTCTGCATAGTCGCCGCGACACCGGTCATAGGCTCGACAACCGTTGCAAGATTCATGGATAATTCCGTTTCGGATCAATACGGGCTTATGGCAGAGGACGAGATACTCGAAATTAACGGAAAGAGAATCCATTGCTGCAACGATCTTGCGTATAAGATCATGTCGGACGGGATTGAACCTGTTGATATTCTTGTCCGACGCGGGGGCAGCGAGGTGCTGCTCGAGGATGTCGGCTTCGCCGTGGATGACAGCAGCGGCATAGCCTGCGGCGAAATGGATTTCAAGGTGTGGCAGAAGAACAAGACCTTCGGCACGGTCATTTACGAATCCTTCTGGCAGGCGTGCTCCACCGTTTACATGACAGCCGATTCCATACTTGACGCTTTAACCGGGCGTTACGGCGTGGATGCCGTCGGCGGGCCGATAGCCATCGGCGGGCAGGTCGGCGAAACAATCGAACGGAGCGAATCCTTTGCGGATGGCGCTTTGCGTATAGCGACACTTTCAGTGTTCATTTCGGTCTCACTCGGTATCTGCAATATGCTTCCGATACCGGTTCTGGACGGCGGGCGCTTCCTGTTTTATATCATCGAGGCGATACGCCGCAAGCCGATGAACAAAAAATTCGAACAGACGATCAGTGCCGTATTTATGCTGCTGCTCATGGCGCTTATGGTGCTTGTGGCAGTCAAGGATATCGTGGGGCTTTTCTGAAATGGCAACAAAAAAAGTAAGGATCGGAAATACCGTTATCGGTGGCGGAAGCCGTATCGCGATTCAGTCGATGACAAATACCAAAACTGCCGATAAAGACGCAACTCTCGCGCAGATACGCGCCCTTGCCGCGGCGGGGTGCGATATAATCCGCTTTACCGTCAACGATATGGCGGCGGCGGAGGCGATACCATGCTATGTCGAGAATTCCGCCGTTCCTCTTGTCGCCGATATACATTTCGATTATCGCCTTGCGCTGGCGGCGGCTGAACGAGGAATATCCAAAATACGCATAAACCCCGGCAATATCGGGGATAAAGAAAATATCAAAAAGGTCGCGCTTGAATGTAAAAAGCGCGATATACCGATAAGAATCGGTATCAACGGCGGCAGTGTGGAACCGCGCCTGCTCGAAAAGTACGGCAGCGCAACGCCCGAGGCGCTTGCCGAAAGTGCGCTTGACAATGCGCGTATGTTGGAGCAATTCGATTTCGGAAACATAGTTCTTTCGGTAAAAAGCTCGGATGTTCCGACAATGGTGCGCGCCGCTCGTATCCTGCACGAGAGCTGCGATTATCCGCTGCATATCGGCGTGACGGAGACGGGCGATATACGGCGCGGGAGCATAAAATCCGCGGCCGGCATCGGCGCGCTGCTTTTGGACGGTATCGGCGATACCGTGCGCGTTTCGCTCACGGACGATCCCGTAAAGGAGGTATATGCCGCAAAGGATATACTCTTCTGCTGCGGTATCGGCGGCGGAGTGGATATTATTTCCTGCCCGACTTGCGGGCGGACAAACACAAATCTTATCGGGATCGTTGCCGAACTTGAAAAGGCGCTTTCGGGCATAAAGGCCGAACGGCGCATAACCGTTGCCTGCATGGGCTGCGCGGTGAACGGCCCGGGTGAGGCAAGGCATGCCGATATCGGCGTTGCCTGCGGCAAAGGCGAAGGGCTGCTTTTTGTCGGCGGAAGGACACTCGGGAAAATACCCGAGGAAGAAATAGTGAATACCCTTGTAAAGTGTGTAAAGGATCTGCTTGATGGCTGACGGATTTATCGAAAAATTCAAAAAAGCCGAATTTTCGACACCCGAAAAATCGGTAATAAATCGAATAGATAGTTATTCTGTATTTGCGGATAAGGAAAAGCAGCGGGTTGCGATAAAAGCCGAAATGTCGGAATATTGCGCTTCGGAAGAGCTTTTCGCATTGGAGGACAGGATAACCGAGGCATATCGTCTTGCAGGCACACAGATATTCCCGCATTTTTCGTCCTGCCCGTTCCGTGCGGAGTATATGCCCGGGGTGATAGAAACACTCAAACGCATTTCCAAACTCGATTACGGCTTTTTTGACGGTGCGGGGTATTTTTACGAACCCGAATCTCACCGTGCGATAATACGGTTCCGCCCGAATGTCAGCGCGGCTATACCCGAGGAAAACGGCGCAAAGCTGTTCATTATGCAGTGCGTGCGCGAACGATTTGATGAAGCAATCACCGTCGATTTCGAATTTGAGGAGATCAACCCCTCCGAATACCGCAACGACCGCACGGATGCTCTTTCCGCGGGACTTTTGGATTCGCTTTCCGCACAAAAGGAAGCAATCAAACTCGAATCGGCGGACAAGCCCACGCCCCGCGCTTCGCTTGAAAATATCATTTCCGCCGAGCCGGAATATTTCGAATCCGACGGAAAACGGCTTGTTCATGTCGGCAAGCTGACATTGGATATAACCGAACTTACACCCATTATGGGCGAACGGAAAAGCTGGGCACTCACACCGATAACCCGCGTTTCGGAGGGGACCACGGTATGTGTCGGCGGCAAGCTGTTTCTGACCGAAAGCAAGGATAATTACGAGGGCGATAAGATAACCTATACCCTCTATCTTACCGATCTCGAAGGCTCGATAACCGCGCGCTTCTCCTGCCCGAACAGCGAAGCGCCCAAGCTTCCGAAGGAACCCGCCTATATGATCGTATACGGCAAAGCCGATCACAGGCGTATTTTCGACCGCGAAACAAAAACAATGGTCGAGGATTCCGAACTTACGATAAATGTCAAGGCGATCTGCGGCTGCAAGATATACGGCAGGCAGGATAAGGCGGAGGAAAAGCGCGTGGAGCTGCATCTTCACACGAATATGTCCGCACTCGATGCGCTTGCCGATCCGGCGGATATAATCGCCCGTGCCGACGAATGGGGGATGCCCGCCGTTGCGTTTACCGACCACGGTACACTGCAGGCGTACCCGATAGTCATGTCGGCGGCAAAAAAGCACCCGAATGTCAAGCCGATATACGGTATCGAGGGATATCTTGCCGATGATACCTCGCGTGCCGTCTTCCATTATGATGAAAAGGACAATATAGATTTCTCGAAGGATGAATTTGTCATCTTCGATACCGAAACGACCGGACTTTCCTTCAAGACCTGCGGTATCACGCAGATCGGTGCGCTGAAATACAAAAACGGCGAAATAACCGATTCCTTCACTACTTTTGTCGATCCCGGTATGCCCATACCCGCCAATATCACTGAACTCACCGGTATCACGGATGAAATGGTCGCCGGTGCGCCGTGCGAAAAGGATGCCGTCGCGGCGTTCCTCGAATTCTGCGGCAGCAGGATGCTTGTCGCGCATAATGCGAATTTCGATATTTCCTTTATCAGTCGCGTCGCCGCCGAAATCGGTATTCCGTTCAATAATCCTTATTTGGATACCGTCGCTCTTTCACGGTTTATAAATTCGAATTTAAGCAACCACAAGCTGGATACGCTTGCAAGGTATTACAAGCTCGGCGGATTCGAACACCACAAGGCGGATGCCGATACCGAAATGCTTGCCGGGATATTTGCCCGCATGACTGAAAAACTTGCGGCAAACGGTATACATAATATCAACGAAATGAATGTTGCGATGGCGCAGCATTGCGATCCGAAAAAACTCGCAACTTACCATATTGTCATACTTGTCAAAAACGCGGTCGGGCTGAAAAATCTGTATAAGATCGTTTCGAAGTCGTATATCGATTATTTCAGAGGTCATCCGCGTATCCCCAAAACGCTTCTCACCGAATATCGCGAGGGGCTCGTTATCGGCTCCGCCTGCGCGGGCGGCGAGCTTTATTCCGCCATACTCGAAAACAAGACATTCGGGGAGCTTCTCCGTATCGCGGATTTTTACGATTATCTTGAAATTCAGCCGGACAGCAACAACGGCTTCCTTGTGGATAAAAACCGCCTCTCGAGCAATAGGGATGAGGCCGTCGCACAGCTTCACGAAAATGTAAAAACGATCATTTCGCTTGCCAAAAAGCAGAAAAAGCCGGTCGTTGCGACGGGTGATGTCCACTTCATGGATCCGGAGGACGAAATATACCGTCAGATAATGATGTTCGGAATGAAGTTTGATGATGCCTTCCGCGAAACAAAGCTTTACTTCCGCACTACGGAGGAAATGCTTGAAGAATTTTCCTACCTCGGTGAGGAGGAAGCAAGGCGCGTCGTTATCGAAAACCCGAAGAAGGTTATTGCGGATTTCGATGATATCAAGCCGATACCGGATGGTACTTATACTCCGAAGATCGACGGCGCCGAGGAGGAATTGCAGGACATCTGCCGCAAAACGGCGATGGAAATGTACGGTCACAACGGCGTTCTTCCCGAAATAGTCAAAAACCGCATGGATAAGGAGCTGAACTCGGTTATCAAGAACGGCTATGCCGTGCTTTATGTCATAGCCCGCCGCCTTGTTCAGAACAGCGAGGAACACGGCTACCTTGTCGGCTCGCGCGGGTCGGTCGGCTCGTCCTTTATCGCGACACTTGCAAAGATATCCGAAGTAAACCCGCTCCCGCCGCACTACGCCTGCCCGAACTGCAAATATTCCGAATTCATCACCGACGGCTCCGTGGGCAGCGGATTCGATCTTGACGATAAAGTCTGCCCGGAATGCGGCACGCCCATGCGTCCGGATGGGCACGATATTCCGTTCGAAACATTTCTCGGCTTCCACGGCGAAAAGGCGCCGGATATCGACCTTAACTTTTCCGGCGATGTCCAGTCCGAAGCGCATAAATACACGGAAGTCCTTTTCGGTTCGGAAAATATATTCCGTGCCGGCACGATTGCGGCATTGCAGGATAAGAACTGCTACGGCTTTGTAAAGAAGTATCTGGAGGATAAGGGCGAAAGCCTCACCCGGGCGGAGCAGGCACGGCTTGCTTGCGGCTTTGTCGGTGTCCGCAGGACAACGGGACAGCATCCGGGCGGTATCATCGTTATTCCGAAGGAATACGAAATTTACGATTTCACTCCCGTGCAATACCCGGCGAATAAGGTGGAAAGCGGCGTTATCACAACGCATTTTGCGTTTGAATATCTTCACGATACGCTTTTGAAGCTGGATATACTCGGCCACGATGTGCCGACATTTTACCGCATTTTGCAGCAGTTTTCGGGGATAGATGTGCGCACCGTCCCCATGAACGATAAAAATGTCATAGAACTTTTTGCTTCCACAAAGCCGCTCGGCGTTACGCCGGAGCAGATCGGATGTCAGATAGGCACGCTCGGTCTGCCGGAATTCGGCACCGATTACGCAATACAGATGATATTGGATGCAAAGCCGAAAACATTTGCCGACCTTCTGCAGATATCGGGGCTTTCCCACGGAACGGGCATCTGGCTCGGCAACGGCAAGGATCTTATCGAAAGCGGCACCTGCACGATCGATCAGATCATCGGTACGCGTGACAGTATCATGCTTTACCTGATACAGAAGGGGCTGGATTCCGCCGTCGCGTTCAACGCAATGGAGCGCACGCGAAAGGGGAAAGGTCTTACTCCGGAAATCGAATCCGAAATGCGCGCACACGATGTCCCCGAATGGTATATCGAAAGCTGCAACAAGATACAGTATATGTTCCCGAAGGCGCACGCCGCGGCGTATACCATTGCATCACTGCGGCTCGGCTGGTTCAAGGTTTATCACCCGCTTGCCTATTATGCAACCTACTTTTCGGTAAAGGCGAATAATTTCGACGGCGAGCTTGTCATGAGCGGCAGGGCGAAAATCGAGGAACGCCTCAAAACCATTCAGGCAATACCGAACCCGACAGCCAAGGAAGCCGATGCAATAGTCTTTCTGCGCTGCGTGCTCGAAATGTTTGCCCGCGGGATCGGATTTTTACCGGTGCTTGTCGGCAAGTCGGAGGCAAAGATGTTCGTTCCCGAAGACGGCAAGATCCGTTTGCCGCTCTGCTCGCTGAACGGGCTCGGAGAATCGGTCGCCTTCAAGATAGTCGAAACCGTCAAAAAGGGCGAAGCAACGACGGTGGAGGAACTCCGCGCGAAGGCATCGATAAATAAGTCGATAATGGATCTTCTGGACAAAAACGGATGTCTCGGCGATATGCCGGAATCCGATCAGGTGACAATGTTTTAAGCATTTCGGAGCAAAAGAAGATGACAGACCTGCATACACATTCCGAATATTCCGGCGATATAAAACCCGGCTGCGGCAGCACGGTGCGCGAACTTTGCCTTGCGGCGATTGAACGCGGGGTGACAACGCTTGCCGTCACAGATCATTTTGATATCGACGGCATTTACGAGGGCTATTTCCCGCCGCTCGATCACGAAGCCGTGCGGCGTGATATAATGACCTGCCGCGAAGAATTTTCCGGCAGGCTCGAACTGCTGTACGGCATAGAACTCGGTCAGGCGACACATATGCCCGCCGAAGCCGCATCGCTCCTTGCCGAAAGGGATTACGATATCGTTCTCGGCTCGGTGCACGCCGTGCGCGGAATAATAGATTTCGCGGATACCGATCTTGTGCCGCTCTCCGAAGCGGAGAGGGCATCTCTTTGGGAGCGGTATCTTGCGGAGCTGGAGGATACCGTGCGGTGGGGAAAATTCGATGTCCTTACGCATATCACCTATCCGAAGCGCTATTTTCTCAAACAGGGCATAACCGATTTTCCGGATATCGCTTCCCGCGGGCGCGAGTATTTCGAACCGGTGTTAAAGGCTGTTATCGAAAGCGGCATAGCACTTGAATGCAACACAAGCGGACTGCGGCAGATAATGGGCGAATGCCTGCCCGCACGCGATCTGCTCGGATTCTATTACGAACTCGGCGGCAGGGATGTCGCGCTCGGAAGCGATGCACACCGCGCGCGCGATATCGGCACCGGTATAAAGGAATCCGCGGAAATGCTTGCGGATATAGGTTTTGAATACATAACGGTCTTCAAAAAGCGGGTAAAAAGCCGCATAAGAATCGACACTTTCTGAAAGGAACATAAAAAAATGAAGGAACGCATACTTGAATATCTCGAACGCGATGCACGGCTCACACACGCGGATATCGCCACGATGCTCGGAATAGAGCCTTCGGAGGTCGACCGCATTATCGCCGAATGCGAAGCGGACGGAACCATTGCCGCCTACCGCACCGTTGTGGATTGGAGCCGCACGGGCAAGAACACCGTGAGCGCGCTTATCGAGCTGAAAACCATTCCCCAGCGCGACAAGGGCTTTGATGCCGTTGCCGAAAGGGTGTGCCATTTTCCGGAGGTCCGCTCTGTGAGTCTTATGTCGGGCGGGTTCGACCTTGCAATAACCGTCGAATGCGCGAATATGCGCGATGTAGCGCTGTTCGTTGCCGAAAAGCTTGCCACGATAGAGGGCGTAACGGCGACCGCAACGCATTTCGAATTGCAGAAATATAAAGAAAACGGGGTGGTATACTGCTCCGAAAAGACAGATAAAAGAGGGAATTCCTGGTGAGCTTCAATTACAAAAAAGCCCTGAACCCCACAATAACCGGAATAAAGCCATCCGGAATACGCAAGTTTTTCGATATCCTGGACGAAATGAAGGATGTCGTTTCGCTTACCGTCGGTCAGCCGGATTTTGTTACGCCGTGGCATATCCGCGACGCCGGGATAAAGTCATTGGAGGAAGGGCTTACATACTACACATCAAATAACGGCATTCTGGAATTTCGCCGCGAGATAAGCGAATACCAGAACAGACGGTTCGGGCTGCAATATGACCCGAAAACCGAAATAATCGTCACTGTCGGCGGGAGCGAGGCGATAGACCTTGCCATGCGCGCACTTGTCGCTCCGGGGGATGAGGTCATTATTCCCGAACCCTGCTTTGTCTGCTACGAGCCGCTTGCAAGGCTTGCGGGAGGAACGCCCGTCACGCTGCGCCTGCTTCCCGAAAACGGGTTCAAGCTTACTGCTTCGCAGCTGCGTGAGGCGATAACCGAAAGGACAAAGCTCCTTGTGCTGCCTTTTCCGAACAACCCCACGGGTGCCTGCCTGCGCGAGGATGAACTGCGCGAACTTGCCTCCGTGCTTGCGGAAACGAATGTCTGCGTGCTTTCGGACGAGATATATGCCGAGCTGACATACGGTTCGCACCATGTGTCCATAGCGGCAATCGACGGTATGCGGGAACGCACCGTTGTCGTGAACGGATTTTCCAAGGCGTATGCTATGACGGGCTGGCGGCTCGGATACACTCTTGCGCCCGAATGGATCACAAAGCAGATGGCAAAAGTGCATCAGTTCGGCATCATGTGCGCGCCGACAACATCACAGTACGCCGCTATCGAGGCGCTCAAAAACGGCGACGGCGATATAGAATACATGAAGGGCGAATATGAGGGGCGCCGCCGTCTGATAGTGACTGAGCTTGAAAGGATCGGTATAGACACCTTTATGCCGGAGGGAGCATTTTATGTTTTTGCGGACATAAGAAAATTCGGCATGACAGACGAGGAATTCTGCGAAAAGCTGCTTTATGAAAAGCACTGTGCCATTGTCCCCGGAAGTGCGTTCGGCGAAAGCGGCAAAGGATTTGCAAGGCTTTCATACGCTTATTCACCCATGCATATCCGCAAAGCCGTTTCGAGAATAGAGGAGTTCATAAAAACATTATGAATGTAAGAGCTTACGCAAAGGTAAATCTTACTCTTGATATTATTTCCGCACGGGATGACGGGTTTCATTCCATACGCTCGGTCATGGTTCCGGTTTCGCTTTTCGACAGAGTCAGTGTCGAGCGTGCCGAAAGGATCACATTCGATTGCGATCTTCCCGCGCTTCGCAATGACGATAATCTTTGTGTCCGTGCCGCAAAGGCGTTCTTTGAAGCGGCGGGCATCAAAGGCGGGGCGGATATACGCCTTCAAAAGCATATTCCGTACCCGGCGGGGCTTGGCGGCGCAAGCGCGGATGCCGCGGCGGTTATCGACTGCCTCAGCACATTATACGGCGTTCCGCTCGATTTCGACGAGCTGATGCGTGTCGCCGCGGAGGTCGGCTCGGATGTGCCGTTCTGCCTGTACGGCAAGCCCGCACTGTGTGAGGGCAGGGGTGAGATCATCACCCCGATCGCGGGCTGTATGCAGTTTTTTATAGTTATTGCCATAGGCGCGGGCAGGCTCTCCACGGGTGAGGTCTATGCCGCGTATGACCGTGCTTCTCTTTCTCCGACAAATCATACCGCCGCATTTCTCGAAGCGCTGTCGAACGGCGGCGATATCTGCGGATGTATGGGAAATTCGTTTGTCCCCGTCGTTTCGGCGCTTTGCCCGGAAACGGCGGATATGCGCGATTCACTGCTCAAATGCGGCGCAAGGACGGCAATGCTTTCGGGCAGCGGGCCTGCGGTCTACGGCGTTTTCGCAAACGAGCTTTCCGCCGCAAATGCCGCAAAGACGCTCCGTGCCGAAGGATATTTTTCGGTCGAGTGCCGCACAATGTGAATAATAACCCGATCTGACGGCAAGGATTTCTTCAAAAGAACGAAAGAAAATTTTTGCCGTGAAGATCAAATGTCTTGCGCTTTTCCGCACTTGCATTTACTTATGGTCGTTGCCGACCGCACCCTTTCAGAGATCGGCTCACCCTACACCGCCGAGGTTCTTTCGGGTAACGAGGATTACCCCGAAAGAGTTTACGACGGTTTTTCTCTCCCCGCGGGGAATTATCTTTCATTGTGCGTTGCACTCGGTTCGGGCGGCGGGCAGAACCGGCGGCGCATACCGTTTCCGCTGCTTTGCTCCGGTGCCGCGAAGGACGGCGACTGCACCGCTGCCGGTGCGGACAGGCGCTCATTACGCGTGCTCACAAGCTCCGGCTGCGGATTCTGTTTCAGATTACTTGAATTTTTCGGGTGGTGAAAAAATGCTCCGACGCATTATCGGTCCCTGCGGAAGCGGCAAGACCGAAGCTATAATGGAATATCTGGGCAAGGCGATAAAAAACAAAAAGCGCTGCTTTTTGATTGTGCCCGAGCAGCAGTCGGTCGAGCGCGAATCGCTGCTTTGCGAGCGCTTCGGCGATGAATGTAATATGTATTGCGAGGTGCTCAATTTCGAGCGCCTGCCCAACCGTGTCGCCCGAGAATACGGCGGGCTGACGGCACAGTCCGTGCGCGAAAGCGGCAGTGTTGCGCTGCTTTCTCTTATCGCCGCGGAAGCC
Organism: bacterium; assembly: GCA_963661975.1. Classification (GTDB taxonomy): domain Bacteria; phylum Bacillota; class Clostridia; order Oscillospirales; family CAG-382; genus Coliplasma. The sequence continues at coordinate 147,757 of CAVLDN010000001.1, read as the reverse complement.
CGCGGTGAGCTTTCGGAATACGCGCCGGTGTGCGGCGAGGAAAAATTCGCCGATTCGCTTTATACTCTGTTTTCGCGCTTCAAGGCGCGCATGATCGAACCGAAATCACTTTATGACGCGCGCGAGCTTATTGCGCCGGATGAAGCGCGTGTCCGCGGCAAGCTTTCGGATATCGCGCTGCTGTATTCGCGTTATAACGAAACGATCGAGCGCGGCGGGATAGATCCGCGTGACGGGCTGATACGCCTTGCCGCCGAACTGCCCTCCAAGCCGTTCTTCCGCGATTCGTATGTATTTATAGACAGCTATTATACCTTTACGCACCAGGAATATGCCGTTATAAAGGAGCTTGTCGTGCAGTGCGCCGAGCTTTATATAACCTTCACCTGCGAAAAGGATGCGACTCTGCGTCGCCCGTTTTTTGCCGAAAATGCCGAATGCGCCGAACTGATACGGCGCTTTTCTCCGAATGAATACGAGGATATTTATCTTCCCGATGTGCGCAGATTTTCCGGCAATTGCCTTGCCGCACTCGAAAGGTCGTTATGGGCTTCCGATGTGAGCGGACATTGCGGGAGCGACCGCAGTGTCCGCTTTATAACCGCCGCCGACCGCTTCGGCGAGGTGGATGCCGCAGCCGCGGTGATAGCAGACTATGTCCGCGCGGGCGGGCGTTACCGCGATATTGCGCTGCTTGCGGGCGATCCGGATAAATACCGCGGGATAGTTTCCGCCGCGTTCCGCCGCGATAAGCTTCCGATATATATTTCCTCAAAGGAGGATACTGAATCCAAACCGCTTATTTCCTTTATTACCGGCTGTATAGATGCGGTTGCGGACGGATTTTCGCTTTCGAGCGTCAAAAAAATACTCAAAAGCGGCTTTACCGGGCTTACCGCGGCCGAATGTGATGCCGTTATTTCCTACGCGGATGCATGGCGGATCAACGGAAAGACCTGGATATCCGATTCGGAGTGGCATCTCGATCCGGAGGGTTATAACGAAAACGGGCTTTCCAAGCGCTCCGAGCGCATACTCAAAACGGTAAACGGCGCCAAGATAAAAAAGCTTTCTCCCATGCTTTCCGAACTTTACGAGGGCTTGGGCAGCGGAGAATCGGACATCGCCCGTTCCGCCGAATTTATCTACGGCTTCCTTATAAAATACGGTTGTGACGAACGCCTTCGCGAGCGCGCGGAAAAGCTGCTCAAGCTCGGGCGGCGCGAGGAGGCAGACCGCGAAATACAGCTTTGGAAGCTTTTAATGGGCATTCTGGATGACCTTCATTCGCTTTGCGGCACATATAAAGCCACGCCCGCACGGCTCTCCGGGCTTATAAAAATCATGTGCGGACGATGCCCGAACGGGGCTATCCCCGCCGTGAACGATGCCGTTACCTTCGGCGCGGCTTCACTGATGCGCGCCGGCAATAAAAAGCTTGTTATCATCATCGGCATGTGCGATGGCGAATTTCCCGCACTTCCGCACAAAAACGAGTTTTTCGACAGGTACGAGGAATCCCTTCTCGAAGGTGCGGAACTTTCCATAGGCGACAGCGCCGAAAAAGAGATAAACAGCAATATGTTTTTCGTATATGCGGCGTTTGCCGCACCGTCCGAAACATTGGTGCTTATTTCTCCGGAAAGCGATATCGGCGGTGAAGAGCTGCGCAAGAGCAGCGCCTGGTACGCCGCGAAACGTGCGCTTCCCGATGTTTGCGAAGAAAACGGCAGCACCCTTGTTTCAACGGCGGAATATGTCGCCGCGGTCTATCCGCTTCTGCGCCACGGCAAGCAAAAAGACCTTATCAGCAAAGCACTTTCGAAGCACGGTGTGGCTTATTACGACCGCGCGCCTGCGGCTTTCGATCCGGAGTCGCGTATCGTTTTCCGCTCGGACAGAGTCACTCTTTCGCCGACTGCGTTTGAAAAATACATCGGCTGTCCGTTTTCTTACTACTGCGAAAAGCTGCTTTCGCTGAAAGAAAAAAAGGAAAACCGCTGGGAAGGCGCAAATATCGGGCAGTATGTCCACAAAATGCTTTGCGATTCAATCAGCGGCTGTGTTGAAAACGGGCGCTTTGTCGCTCCGTCGGATGCCGAGCTTGCTTCACGCATGGATAAGCTTTCCAAAGACTACTTCAAAAGGTTTATCGGCGTTGAGGCCGCCGATGACAAGCGTTTTATGAACACCTTCCGCAATGCGGAAGATACCGTGCGCCGTGTCGCAAAGGAGATATGCACCGAGCTTTCAAAGGGAGATTTTGTCCCGCTCGGGTTCGAATACCGTATCGGGCTGCCCGACAGCGATATTCCCGCCGTGAAATACGATTGTGAAAAGGGCAAAGTGTTCCTTACCGGCAGTATCGACAGGGTTGATGTTTATACCGCACCGGACGGAAAACAATATGCGCGTGTGGTGGATTACAAAACATACGATAAATCGCTTGACATGAACAAGGTCGAGGAAGGCTTCGACACGCAGATGCTTCACTATCTGTTCGCCTATTGCGATGCAAACGGCACTAAACCCGCGGCGGCGGTATATATTTCCGTTAACGAAAGCGAACGCGATATAACCTCCGCCAAAGCTCCCGCGGCGGAATATTCACGTAGCGGGCTGCTGCTGGACGATTACGATGTTATCCGCGCGATGGGCAGTGAGGAGTTCCTTCCCGTCAAGTTGAAAAAAAACGGCGGCATAAACAAAAAAAGCGAAAAATACATGCTGGCCGACGAAAAATTCGCTTCTCTCCGCGATGCGGTGAGCGGATATGTCGCTGATGCAGGCAACCGCATACTCGGCGGTGTAACCGATATTGAGCCCGCCGCGGCGGCAAAGAAAAGTCCGTGCGAATATTGTATCATGAAGCCGATCTGCCGCAAAAGCGGCTTCGGCAGGGAAGACGGGGGTGTATCCGATGAATCTGTCGACAATGAATAAAGACCTTACGGATGCCCAGCGCCTTGCACGGGATATCGAGGGATGCGACGTTATCGTCAGCGCCGGCGCCGGCAGCGGCAAAACCACAGTGCTTACCGAGCGGCTCGTGCGCAAGATCGCCGAAGGAAACGACATAAACGATTATCTTGTCGTCACCTTCATGCGTTCCGCCGCAGCGGATATGAAGGGAAAGCTCTATAAAAAGCTTGCCGAGCTTTCGGCTCAGCACCCGGAAGATACACATATACGCCGGCAGATGACACGCATTCCCGAAGCGAATATCTGCACGATATCGGCGTATTGCTATGAGCTTGTCAAGGAAAACTTTGCCCTGCTGGGTTTGCCGCCGCATATCGCCATACTTGATGATATCGAATCCTCCGAAATGCTTTCGGATATCGCTTCCGACCTTATCGGCAAGGGGTACGATTCCGGCGATAAAGGCTTTGCGCTTCTTGCGGATCACTTTTCGGCAAGGAAGAATGATAAACGCCTTGCCGGCGAAATGCTTTCGCTGTATTATCATCTTTCCGCTTTGGATGATCCCTTCGGGCTTCTGGACGAATGTGCGAAAAATTATGATAAGGATGCCGAAACCATCGAAAAAGAGGGCATTTTTTCGGTGCGCGCCGCAAAGGTCCTTAAATCCCGTTTCGATTCGGAGGTCGCCGCGGCACGGGATCGGATGCACCGTTGGTTTGCGGATGTAACCGCATTGAACAACAACCCGCTTACATTAAACGCCAACGAAATCGTCAACGAATTTGATGATATCGCAGGCGAATGTCTTTCTCTGAGTTATGCCGGTCTTTTGGCAAAGACTATCCCGAAGGGGAAAAACTTCAAAAAGAAGGTTCTTCCGGAGGAATGTGCCGAGCAGGGGAAGAAGCTTGCCGATGAAAAAAGCGATATCTACGACGTGCTGAAATCGGCGCTTAAAGCGATCAATTTCGGCGATGAGGCATTTGTTGCGGAAAAAACGCGTGAGTGTGCGGCGGTTGTTCGTGCGGTGTCGGATTTTATAAAAAAGCTTTCCGAAAGGTACGAAGCCGAGAAAAAACGCCGCGGGCGTATAGATTTTTCCGGCTGCGAACGAATGGCGCTGCGTCTGCTGGAAACACGAAACGAGTCGGGCGAGCGCGTTCCGACCGAGCTTTGCCTTTATCTGCGCTCCCGCTTCAAGGAAGTGCTTATAGACGAATATCAGGATGTCAACCCGATGCAGGACCGCATTTTCACACTGCTTTCGGGCGAAGGAAAGCGGTTCATGGTCGGCGATGTCAAGCAGAGCATATACCGATTCCGCAATGCTTATCCGGATATTTTCCTCGCCTATAAGAACGATTTCAAGGCTGTCGCGCCGGGTGCGGATACCAATCAATACCGCGGCGGCAACGCTTGCGTTCTGCTTAATGAAAACTTCCGTTGCGATGAACCCGTTATAGATTATGTAAACCACATGTTCGATAAGCTGACGGAGGATTCGCCATACCGTAATGAATTTGAAGATAAGCTTATCTTCCGCAAAAATACATCCGCAAGAATGTATCCGGTGGTGATCGCCGTGGCGGAGGAGCCGGAATTTCCGGACGAAGGCGACAATCCGCGTGTGCTTGCCAACCGTGCGGAGGCGGAATATATCGCCGGGGAGATAAAAAGGCTTATTGACGAGGAATGCTCCGGGGAGGGAAGCCGCTTTACATATTCGGATTTCGCGGTATTGTTCTCCGCGACGCGCGGACACACATCTGAACTTGAGAAGGCGTTTGCGCGCCACGGAATACCCTATAAAAGCGAATCGGATGAAAGCTTTGTCGGCAATTCCGAAATGCTGCTTGCATATTCGGCGGTCTGTGCGATAGACGATCCGACAGACGATATATCGCTCTGCGCGCTTATGCGAAGCCCCATCTGCAATTTCGATTCGGATGAGCTTTACCGTATCCGCCGCAGGCAAAAGGGAATGACACTTTGGGGTTCGGTTGCGAATTATGCGGTTCCGAATATCAAAAAGAGCGCCGAAAGCATGAGCTTCCGCGTGGCATCGCGTTCCGCCGGCAGCAGAAGCCTTTGCGCCAAATGCCGCGCCTTTATTCGGCGCGTAAACGAATGGCGATTTGAAAGCGCCGGCAGATCGGCCGCCGAATTTCTGCAGGGCTTCTTTATTTCATCCGATCTTTACCGTATCTGTGCCGCCTCGGGCGGAACACGCGATCTTATGCGCTTTTATTCCTATGCGGTCGCATCGGAAAGCACATCGTATAAAGGCCTGAGCGGCTTTACGGCTTATCTGCGCAATGTTTTTTCGCCGGATAAGAAAACAAAATCCGCCTCCGGCACGGGCGATTCGGATTGCGTTACCATAGCGACCGTACATAAATCAAAAGGGCTTGAATTCAAGGTGTGCTTTGTCGCCGGCTGCCGCGAGTCTATTTCGCACAAAAAAGGCGAGAAAGGCATCACGTCACTCCGCCGCGAGGGGCTCTGCTTCAAGTTGCGCAGCGTTCATGAGCGCACGGTTTACCGTACTCTGTATTCCGTATATGCCGAATCGGTCGAAGCGGAAGCCGAACGCGGCGAGAATCTCCGCAAGCTGTATGTTGCGCTCACCCGCGCAAAGGAACGGCTTTATATGACAGGCACCGTCGCATTCGGAAAGCGTGAGAAAATCTCCCCGCCGAAGAAATGTAAATGCTGGATGGATTACGCAATGTATATCGCATCCTGCGGGGAAAGGACCTTTTTCGATGTGAAGCGGATACCCGATTTTCACGGCACTTCCGAATTCGTCGCGGCGCGGCGTGAGAATTTTATCGAGCCGACACCCGAAATGCTTTCCGCGGCGGAGTTTGTTTATCCGTACGGTGCGGCAATCACCGCACCGGCAAAGATATCCGTTTCGGAACTGCGCGAAGGGCTTTTGGAGGATGACGAATACGAAAGAAGCCGCCTTTCCGTTCCGGTATCGCGCGTTTCCGCGCATCCCGCTTTTGTCGAACCGGGTGCGGATGCCGCGGATATCGGCACGGCAAACCATGTTTTCATGCAGTTTTGCGATTTTGACCGCATCGAGCGCGGCGGTATTCCCGCCGAGGCGGATCGCCTGGAGCAGAGCGGCATGATCACCGAAAAGCAGCGCGGGATGCTGGATATAAAAGCGCTCGGCGTGTTTTTCGCGTCAAAGCTTTATAAGGAAATGCGCGCATCGAAAGCGCTGTATCGTGAAAAACGCTTTTCCGTGCGCGATACAATGCCCGGCACGGAGGAAACCGTGCTTGTGCAGGGCGTTATCGACTGCTTCTTTGCCGCGGCGGACGGCAGCTTTACCGTCGTGGATTATAAGACCGACCGTGTTTCCGCCGCAGAGCTTGTCAGCCGCCACAAAATTCAGCTTGCATGCTATTGCCGCGCCGTTTCGCGCATGACGGGCAAGCCCGTAAAACGCGCACTGCTCTGGTCGTTTGCGCTTGGCGGGGAGGTGGAGGTGCGGATATGAAGAAAAACGACAATTATCCGCTTACCGTGCCGTTTTATGAGGAACATCACGATATAGCGACACACACGATGCTGGAGCTTCGTCCGCACGGCGATGGGTTTGTCGGGCTTGCGGTGCTTATGTCGCCGGATATGACCGGCGATCGGTTCGATGATGTCCGCATCGGCGACAGATTATCCGTTGCCTGCACAAAAACCGGCAGCACCCGCCGCGTGCCGCAGCTCACCGTCGGTTCGGAAGCGCTCGGCAATATCGGCGAAATACCGTTTTCGGAATCGATACTTCCCGGCGCACTGCTGCACGAAGGAGAGAATGTGTATTGCTTTGTCGAAGCAAAATCCTTCCGTCCGGATGATGTGCGCATCCTCGTTTCGATTTACGCAGAATACTGAAAAGTAAAAAATGTCAACCTATTTCGGTTTATAGGTTGACATTTTCTTTTGCACATGGTATCATCACCCGAGGTGGGAAAAGGAGATATGATTTTATGAAAATAAGAGATATGGCGTATATTTCGCTTTCGGCGGCTGTTATTGCCGTATGCGCCTGGATAACGGTGCCGTTCGCGGTGCCCTTTACAATGCAGACATTTGCGGTCTTTCTTGCCGTACTGCTTTTCGGCAGCGCAAGGGGAACGCTTTCGATACTGCTTTATATCGCGCTCGGCGCGGTAGGTCTGCCGGTGTTTTCCTCCTTCGGCGGCGGTATCGGCGTTATTATCGGGCCGACCGGCGGCTACATAGTCGGGTTCCTTGCGGTGGGCATTGTCGGGCTTGCACATAAAAAGCGGTATGCAATCCCGCTTGCCGTGCTTGCAATGGCGATCTGCTATATTGCAGGCACGTTCTGGTATGCACATTGCACCGGTGTCGGCTTTGCCGCGGCTTTTTCGGGCTGCGTTCTGCCGTTTATCCTGCCGGATACGGTAAAGATTACGCTTGCCTTTCTGCTTGCAGGCAGGCTGAAAAAGCTTATCAAAGCTTAATGCTTATTTCTCCGCTCGAAAGCCGGAGCTCGCTTCCGTCATCGGCGCGGGCGATAAGTGTTCCGTCATCGTCAACAGTCTCCGCAACGGCAAATTCCGCAGCTCCGCCGCGTACATAGGAAAATCTTTGCCCGGTCGCGATGCTTCTTCGGCGGTATTCGTCCATGTATGATCTGTCGGGCAAAAGCGCGCAATATCGTGCGAGCTTGCGGCATATCCTTCCGCAAAGCAGGCTTCTGTCGACCGTTTTGCAAAGCGAACCCGCCTTTTCGCGTATATCCTCCGGGAATTCCCGGGTGTTCAGATTTATTCCGATCCCGATAACGACCGATTGAACGGTTCCCGTTTCAAAATCCGATACGGCTTCCGATAATATGCCGCAGATCTTTTTTCCGCCCATGTAAAGGTCGTTTACCCATTTGATACCGACTTCTGCCCCCGTGATCTCGCTTATCGATTCTGCGGCGGCAACGGCTGCTGCGGTCGTAAGACCGGTCGCCGTGGCGAGATCGGAATCGGGGTGAAGCACCAGTGTGAAGTAAAGCCCCGTGCCGCAGGGGGAATAAAAGCTGTTCCCGCGGCGCCCGCGCCCAGCGGTCTGCTCCTCGGCGGCAAGTATGAAATCGTCGGTCGCTCCGTTTGCGATACGGCGTTTGGCTTCGTTGTTGGTGGAATCAACCGTTTTCAGCACCTCGGCGCTTATCCCGGCTTCGCGTTCTATCGCGGCGGCGTAAAGTATGTCCGGATCTGCTTCCAGCCTGTGCCCGGATTTGTTGGCGGAGGTTATCGGCATCCCCTCGGCGCGCAGACGGTTGACCGCCTTGCCCACCGCCGCGCGTGAAACACCCAGCGCTTCGGCGATAGCCTCGCCCGAAACAAAGTTCCCTTTGCTTTTATAAAGAATATCGAATACTTCGTCTTTTACACTCATTGTTTTCACCCGTACAAAAAACCCCGAGCTTTTTCGGGGCTTTTGTTTATTTGCTGTTGTGTTCGGAATAACTTTTGCTTATGGCGGATTCGTCAAAATCTATGCTTTCGTTGAAATCCTTCGATTCGGTGAAGGAAAATTCCTTTACATATACCTTGCAGGATTCAAATGCCGGGATCCCGTATGCGGGCTTGCCGGCATCTCTGCGTACCGAATCGGCAATCGTTCTTGCCATTGCGGCTATGCGCACATCAGCGGAATCACTTTCGTTTATGATCCCGTCGGATACGGACAGCTCATCCGTGCCGGAAAGACGGAATGAATCGTCGATATAATCGCGGTAGTCGTTTTCGGTTATGTATGTCATTCTGATCCGATATCTGCCCGCCTTCATTTCGTGCGTTTTGGATTCGGGTATGGTTATGCTCCAAACATCGCCCGGTTCAAGCTCCGCAAAAATGCCGGAATACTGCTGCGATATAGCTTTGACATTGCCGTCGGTGTAAGTGATATCGCAGAAATCCTCCCACTTTTCGCCGGTAAAGTATTCTACCTTTGCCGAAAGATCATCGCCCTCATAAAACAAAAGAGTGTCTGCGGCGGTATTGAGAACGGATATTTTAACGGGGCAGAGATCCCCTTCGGAGGGCTTACTGACTATGCTGACGGATATATCTGCGCTTTGCCAGAGTATAACTTCGACTGCGGCGACTGTCGCGCCGGTCAAAAGCAGGAAGGCAAGCATAAGTATCAACAGTTTTATCGATTTACACTTAATGATAGCGTATCACCTCGACGATAATATATCACATCCAATAGCTTTTGTAAATAGCTTTTTTATACAAAAAATCGCCTTTCGCCGCCCTCTCGCATACAACAATACCGCAAAAGTGTGGCGGGCCCTGGCGGGAATGCACCCGAGGACTGCGGAAAGTAAAAATCACCGTAAGAAACGCACGGTGCCGCTGCAAAAAGGTTCGGCGCAGTTTTTTGAGCAAAATCAATCATCACACTTGAAAAATGCCTTTTACTGTGGTAGAATTTCAAAAAAAGTCGGAAGGTATTATTTATGGAACATATTCGCGTCGAACATCAGAACTGCCATATGCAGGGCTTCTCGTCGGGTAACGGCTATATGTATTGGTCGTTTACCGACAGCCTTGTAAAAACCACCATGAGCGGTACAATGAAATCACAGGTCGAAATCTTCGGCGGGCATTTGGGCGATTGTGATTATTACAACGGAAAAATTTACGCAAGCTATCTCAAAAACTGTCTGCCCGGGCACGCTTGGGAGGATTGGTCGGGCTTCAAAATATATGTTTTCGATGCAAACGATCTTAAAACGCTCGATGTGATAAACCTCGATATCTGCGATGAATACAAGCGCATCACCTGCACCCCGGAGGATACACGCGGCTTCCAGGGCGTGGACGGCGTTACCTTCGCCCCCGACCCGCGCGGCGGGGAAGAGATCAAAATGCTTGTTGCCTGCGCGCTTTATACCGGCGAAAAGTATTCGAATCAGATAATTCTTCAATTCACGCCGGAGGGTAAGTACGAAACCGAATATCATATTCCCACCGGCAACACGGTATACGGGATACAAAACCTCGATTACGACGCGGATGCAAAGGAATTCTGGTTCTCCACATACGGCGGGGGCGAGCCTTATATGCCGCGTGAAACGCTTTATTGCATTTCCGGCGATATGAAGCAGATCAAGCGCAAATATAACTTTTCCACTCCCTACGGGCTTGAATGTCTGGGCGGCGGTAAGTTTTACGGCTCCATACAGTACGGCGTGAACGGGGATCGCTCCGGCATTGCGTATCTTTGCGGCGAGGATTTCTTTACCACGCCCAAGACCGAAGCCGAGGTCAACGCCTATGTCGAGGAAAAGCTCTGAAAACCGTTCCGAAAGTAATATGCAAAATAAGCACCCGCCGCTGCGGGTGCTTATTTCTTAACCTGTGGTTAATCATTGTATTGTAGTAAAACTCTGTGTTTGAGCGAGCAAAGTATTTCGTAATTTATCGTGCCCATTGCTTCGGCAAGGCGTTCTATATCGCCCGCCGTTTCGAATATGACCGCTTCATCGCCCGGGGCGCATTTGAAATCCGGCCCTATATCGACCATGCACATATCCATGCAGATTCTGCCCACGGCGGCAAACTCACACCCGTTTATCCGCACGACCTTTTTGCCGGAATACACGCGGGAAAATCCGTCCGCATATCCGATGGATATCACGGCGACTCTTGTGTCGCGTTCTGCGGTGTAGGTGCAGCCGTAGCTGACATGATCGCCCTTTTCGAGCTTGTGAACCGCGCATACCCGCGCCGAAAGCTTCATTGCGATGCGGAAAAGCGGGTCTTTTATCTCGCCGCTCGGCATCAGCCCGTAAAGTATTATCCCCGCACGGACCATATCGAGCCGCATTTCGGGGAACCGTATTATCGCCGCGCTGTTGCAGCAGTGGCGTGTGCCGCAGTCTATGCCGCTTTCCGCAAGATTATCGGTGAGCGCCTTGAAAACCGAAAACTGCTTTTCGGTGAAATCGCGCGCGGCGCCGTCGCTGTCCGCAAAATGCGTAAAAATACCCTCGACGGATATGTTCGGGTTCTTTACTATCCGTGAGATCTCCGCTGACGCGGCGGGAATATCCGATAATTCGTGGCAGTAAATTCCTATGCGCGACATGCCCGTGTCCACCTTGATGTGAACGCGCAGTTTTCCCGCACTGGCAAGTCTTTCGGCGGTTTCGGCATTGTCAACGGCTTGTATAAAGCCCCCGGAAATAATATCTTCGGAAAGCGAATCGTCCGTCGGGCCGAGAATGAGTATATTGCCGTTTATGCCGCTTTTGCGCAGATGCTCGGCTTCGCTCAGGCAGGCAACCGCAAAATCGCGGCAGCCGAGAGCCTGCAGTTCCGTGCCGATGCGCGCACTGCCGTGTCCGTAGGCATCGGCCTTGACAACAGCCATCACCCGGCTGTCGCCCGCAAGCTGCTTTATGTGATTGTAATTGTCGCGTATTGCGTTAAGATCGACTGTTGCCGTAACTCTGTTCTTCATTATCCGCCGCGGTGACAACGGTAAAATCATACCGCATACCGCGCTCCTTTGCCGTTAAGCCTGTTATGCTTCCGTTTTCCGTATCATAATACACTAAAATTTCGGTTTCGTCAATAGAGTACTTATAGAAACCATCTCCGCCGATGCCGGCACCGGATACCGCGCCGCTTTCCTTTTCGCACGGCACAATCCCCGGCGAAAGCGAAAGCCTTCCGCGGATCTCGGCTTCATTGCCGCAGCCGCATAATAAGGTGATGAACATCATCACCGTCAGCGGTGCAATCCTTTTCATCCCACGGAACCTCCCGAATTCGGGAGGTTCGAAAAACTCAGCCGAGCAGACGCCCTATCGCCGCCGGAAGCTCGTGCGGCAGAACACCGCATTCGCCCTCATCCGCCGCGAGTATTTCGCCCGCCAGTCCGTGAATGTGTGCACCGATGCGCGCACTTTCCGTAAGCCCGTATCCCTGCGCCGCAAGCGAGGCAATCACCCCTGCGAGAACATCGCCGCTTCCGCCTTTGGCAAGTGCACTCGAGCCTGTTTCGTTTATAAATACCTCTCCGCTCGGTGCCGCGATAACGGTCCTGTGCCCCTTAAGCAGCACATGGCAGCCGTATTTCCGCGCAAAATCCGCCGCCGTTTCGCTTCGTGAAAGCTCGATATCGGCAATGCTTTTGCCATTCAGCCGCGCCATTTCTCCGGGGTGAGGCGTGATGATGCGTTCGCATTTCATTTCCTGTAATACAGATATATTCCGCGCGAGAAAGTTTATGCAATCGGCATCCAAAACGGCGGGTACATTGCAGGATATAAGCAGATCGGCAAGTATATTCTCATAGTATTTCCCGATGCCGCACCCGCACAGGAATGCCGTTGCGCCGCGAAAGATATCGCCGCCAACCGGTGTATATACCGGTTCGGGAAGCATTTGCCGCATTAAGGCGATCATTTCGTCGCTCCCCGCAAATTTCAGGAGCCCGACGCCGCTTTTCAGCGCGCCGGAAGCGGAAAGATAAGCAGCACCGCTCATGTAAGGGCTTCCGCAAAGCATTGCAAGCGTTCCGAAATCGCCCTTGTTGCCCCATTCGCTGCGCGGGCGCAAAAGGCTTTTTATTGCATTGTCGGTGATATGTGCTTCCATGTGTCATCGCCTCCGTTACGATGATATGATACCACGCCCGGCGGCGGAATGCAAGCTATTCGCACACATGATCGGCGGTCATTATCATGTTCCCGCCGAAGTGAACGGTGCGGATGAAATTGTATATATATGCTCTTCCGAACAGTCCGTAAACCGTTTTGCCGATATCGTAAAGCATCCAGGGCGAAAGCCCCTTCGGTACCGCGGCGGAGGATATTCTTCCGCTGCCGCTTTCGGAAACGGAAAAGCGAATTTCCGGGCACGAATACACGGTTGCCGGTATCAGCCATCATAGTTCCTCACCGTAGTAAAGTATATTCCGCGCTTTGCGAAAAATTGCGTGCCCGCACTTGATTTTTACCCGAAAACCATTATAATGAAAATAAAGAAAAGAACGGAGAACTTAATATGTATAAGAACCGTAAAACCAATTACCCGCTTTATGAAGTACGCGAATGCACATCGCTGCGCGATCTGATCGACTCCGCCGCAAAGGATTTTCCGGATATGGTCGCTTTCAAATACAGATCCGGCGGTGAAATAATATCCGTGACCTATCCGCAGGTCAAAGAGCAGGTCGATGTGCTCGGCACCGCTATGTACGATCTCGGCATCGGCAGCGCTCACACCGCGATAATCGGTGCCAACAGCTTCGACTGGATCCGTGCATATCTTTCCACGCTCAATACCGAGGGCGTTGTTGTCCCCGTGGATAAGGACCTTTCGGATGACGACACCGTGTTCGTGCTCGAAAATTCGGATGCGACTGCCGTTTTCCATGCCGGCAAGGCTACGGAAAAAAAGCTTCTCGCACTCGAGGACAAGCTTCCGAATATCAAGTATTTCATCTGCTTTGATGAACCGGCAAACAAGGATGAACGCCACCTTTATGTCGGCGATCTTATGGAAAAGGGCAGAGAGCTTCTCGCCGCGGGCGACAGGAGATTTCTCGATGTTGCCCCGGATAACGAATGCCTTAAAGAATTGCTTTACACAAGCGGCACCACCGGCAGGGCAAAGGGTGTCATGCTCAACGCAAAAGCGCTTATAACCAATATCCGCGCTTCTCAGATGCTCATGTCCATCACCGATACGGCCGTTTCGATACTTCCGTATCACCATTCCTACGAATCCACCACCGGTATTCTGACGATGTTCCATCACGGGATGACCATCTGCGTAAACGAAAGCCTGCGCACCGTTTTGCCGAACATCAAGTTTTATAAGCCGACGGAGGTACAGCTTGTCCCCCTGTTTGTCGAAAAGATATACCGCGGTATATGGGATAAGGCAGAGGAAAGCGGCAAAGCCGCAACACTCCGCAAGCTCATCAAATTCAGCAACAAAATGCTTTCCGTGGGTATCGACCTGCGCAAGCCGCTCTTCAAGAGTGTTACCGGAAACTTCGGCGGCAGGCTCAAAGCGATTATCTGCGGCGGCGCTCCGCTCAAGCCGGATATGGTCGATTTCTTCGACAGTATCGGTATAACTCTCATAAACGGCTACGGCATAACCGAATGCGGCCCTCTGATCTCCATCAACCGCCCCGAATATCATAATTACGAATCAGTCGGTCAGCTCCTTCCCGGAATGCAGCTCCGCATCGACGATCCGAACGAAGCGGGCGAGGGTGAGATCTGTGTCAAGGGCCCCAATGTCATGATGGGTTATTACAAAAACGAGAAGGCTACTTCCGAAGCTATCGTGGACGGTTGGTTCCACACCGGAGATATCGGCAGTGTGGATGAAAACAATTTCATCTTCATCACCGGTAGAATGAAGAATCTTATCATACTCAAAAACGGCAAGAATGTATATCCCGAGGAGATCGAGGAAAAGCTTTCCGTGAAATGCCCGTATATCGCCGAAATCGTTGTCCGTGCGATGAAATCCGGGGATGAAGAACGCCTGCTCGGTGCCGAAATCTTCCCCGATCGCGAACGCGCGGAGAAAAACGGTATCACCGATGTCGAAGCCGAGATCAGACGCGTCGTTTCCGAATTCAACGATTCCGAACCTTCCTACAAAATGATCAAGAAGGTCGTTTTCAGAGATACGGAATTCGAAAAGACCACCAGCAGAAAAATCAAAAGAAAGTACGATGTCGAATGAAAAAATCCGTCGCTCTTATTGCCTCCGCGTTGATGTGCGCGTTTCTGTTTGCCTGCGGCACGGGCGGAGATACGGGTAATATTTCGGGCAACGGCTCCGATGCGGCTTCGTCCGCGCCGGAGCAGGCTTCGAGCGCCGCGGAAAGCTCCGCTCTGCCCGTTTCGGGCAGGCTCGGCGAGAGCGTACGAATCGCAGTACTCGGCGATTCGATCGCACACGGCTACGGGCTCCCGGATATCGAGGGCGACAGATTTTCCGCCCGCCTCGAAACAATGCTCGGCGAACGCTTTGATACCGTTTCGGTCGTCAACTACGGTATCGACGGGCTCACCGGCGGCGGTCTTTGCGAAAGGCTGCGCTCGGGCGAGTTCACGGAAGGTCTGCGCGGTGCGGACTACGTGCTCGTGAGCATCGGCGGAAACAATATCCTGCAGGGGCTTTCGTCGCTCGAAGGGTTTTCGGAGCTTCTTTCGATGGGCGGTTCGGGTACTCTTTTTTCCGATTATGCAAAACTGCTTCTCGGCGCCGAGTCGCCTGCGGAGAACAATCCCGTAATAAAGCGGCTGGAAACGCTTATTTCCGGTGCAAATGCGGTTTTCGAGGGCAGCGATTACAAAGCGCTTATCGACAAAGCGTATGCCGGCCTGAGCACCGAACTGCGCGAAATATATGCGCTTATCAAGGGAATCGAGCCGAACGCGAAAGTAATCGTACAAACGGTTTACAGCCCGTACATCGGGATGAATATCAGCCTGCCGCTCGTGGAAGCCGCGCTTCCGCTCGGTGAATATTCCGATGCGGCGGTCGGCGCGCTGAACCGCGCGATCAACGGTTCGGCGGATTGCGGATATGCGGTTCTCGATGTCTGCGCTGCCTTTGCCGCGAGCAATGAAACACTTACAAACGCGGGATTGGACCTCGTTTCGGGAATGATGCTTGACCCGCATCCGAACATTGCGGGGCATAAGCTTATTGCGGAATTGTATTATAAATATATCACGGAGGAGTAAAATGCGTGCCGCTATTTCGGGCTTGCTGATAATTATCATGATTTTCACGGCGATGCTGCCCATGACCGCGGCCGCGGAAACCGAAAATCTTGTTGCCGGTCTGCCGTATACCGTAAAGACCGGCGAGCCGATATCCGAATCCTATGCAAACTATGTCGAAAACGGCATTGTGTTCGATACGGATGCCGGTCAGCTTACCGATTCGGTGACGGCGCTCACCTCCGAAAGTTCTGCCGGGTGGTACCGTGCCTACCGCGGCGGCAGCAGGATCGTCGAATTCGACCTCGGTGCGGAATGTACCGTGCGCGAGGTTCGTACGGGGTTTCTGCACGCCAAAGCATCCGGCATATATGCGCCGTCTTATGTGCGCGTGAGTCTGGCGACGGATGAGGGCGCGTTCGGCACGGTGCTTGTAAAAAAAGTCGATTTCGATTTCACTGCCGATACTGCGGTGAGGTGCGATGTCGCGGCCGAACTCAATACCGCTTACCGTGCAAGATATGTCCGCGTGGAATTTGAATGTACCGTATTCTGCTATTGCGATGAAATATCCGTTTACGGCAGCCGCAATGCCTCGGATAATGCCGAAGCTCCCACGCCCGACAAGGCAGCCGATATTCCGGGCTATTGCACCGATATCGGCGGCGCAAAGGATGTAATCAAGCTTTACAACGGCTATTATGCGCCCGAACCCGAAAAAGCCGTGCTTACGGCGGAAAAACTGCTTCCGTATATCGCATACCTCGATACGGACGGCACCATCCGCGGCACTCTTTTCGATTCCGCGGCACTTGTGCCCTGCCACGGGGATTATCCCTCCGGCGGCCGCCTTGTTTATACAAACGGCAAGCCCGGCGCGGTCATGAGCGATTGGGAACTTTATTTCGAAAGCAATTTTTCCGAAAACGGCGATCTCGACACACTCGAAGCGACCGTTGATAAGGTTTATACCGAACTCGGAAAAAACGGAAAATTCGGCGTGTTTCTCACATTGCCGTATCCCACGCCGCTCGGCAACACACCGTTTGGCGATATCAACGGCGACGGCAGGGATGAATACTGCGAAACGCTCGGCGAGCGCGTGGATATAATCGAATGGTACGCGCTCAAATGTATTTCCGCTTTCCGCGGCAAGGGTTATAACCGTATCTACCTTGCGGGCTTCTACTGGTATAAGGAATCGGTGGATCGTACGATCTCCACGCATGAGGAAGAACTTATCAAAGCCGCTAATTCGTATGCCGAACGCCGCGGGCTGAAAACGCTTTTCGATGCATATTATCTTGCCTGCGGGATCGAAAATTGGAAAAGCCTCGGGTTTTCCGCCGCTGTCATGCAGCCGAATGTCGCTTTTACCGAATCCTACCCGTATTTCAAGATCCCGATGCTCGATGAATTTTCCGAAACCGCCGCGAAATACGGTCTCGGCGTGGAAATGGAAACGAACGAGCCGTCATTCTTCAAGGGCAACGATTATCTCACCGCCGGCAGAAATTACGAAAGCTACCTTTACTACGGCATCAAAAACGGCTATGCCGACGCGTTAAAAACCTATTATCAAGGCGCCGGCCCCGGCAGTATATACGATTTTTGCCACGCGGATGTCTCCTCCGCGCGCGGTAAATACCTGCGGCGGCTGTATGATATTACATATTCCTTTATCAAAGGGAATTACAAAAACGAACCGCCCGTCGTTTCCGCCGCCGATATCGAGCTTTATGAGGGCGACAGCAAGATACTCACGGATATTACCGTCACGGATACCGATTCCTTTGCGGGCGATATAACCGTCAGCATTGTCGATGCTCCGAAAAACGGGGACGCCGCTGTCGTTTCCGGCAATAAAAGGCTTGTCTATTCACCGCGTGACGGCTTTACCGGCGAGGACAGCTTCACCGTCGCCGCAAGCGACGGCTTCAACACCTCCGAACTCATCACTGTTCATGTAAAGGTTCATCCCAAGACGGATATCATCAGCTCCGCCGAAAATTCGGGCGGCTCGGTTGAACCGTCGGATACTGCCGGCAGGTTCCCGACATGGCTGCTCGCGGTTTTGATCGTTCTCGGTGCGGGTATTGTTGCATCCGTGGCATCCGTTGCCGTGCGCGCCGCCCGTCATGGGAAAGCCAAATAAAAAACGCATAAAAGCAAAAAGAAAGCCCGGCAGAGCGTGTGCTCCGTCGGGCTGTGTTTTTATGCGTTTATTCGACCCATTTAAGCTCCGATGTACCGAGATACATACGCTTTGCAAGAAGGTAATCCACCGCGTCTATCTTGCCGTTTTGATCAATATCGGAATAAGCCCTTCCCGTACGGCTCACAAAGGAGGTGTCCCCGCTCTGCATCACCATGCGCTTTATTACAAGCAGATCCGCGAGATCGAGAACGCGGTTTTCGTTCGCATCACCGTAAAGGTGAGAGTCAAGCACATCGTCGCCCGTTACGGACCACACCTCCGGCAGCCTGCGTGCGGCGGAAACAAACTCGGAAAGGCTGTCAGGTACATAGTCGGTTACAATCAGAATGTATGTATATCTGATGTATACATAATCGGTGCTGTCCGGGTAGTCTCCGTACTCACTCGCGCGCTTTAAGGTATATGTCATTTCGGCATTGTACTTTTTGTTGTAGTCGTCCTTCAGCTTCTCGATCGCCGCCGTGCGGTCGGCATCGGAAACAGAGGGGTAAAATATCACGGTGTACTGCCACCAGGCGGGTATATCCTCACACTCCGCCGCGGCGGGGAAAGCAATCAGGCAGGAGAAAAGCGTACACACAAGTAAAACAAATGATATGATGGTTTTCTTCATTTTTGGCCTCTCCTTTGAAATAAAATCTCTGTATAATTATATCACACGGGCGGGAAATAGTATGTGCGGAAATAGTACCTCTGAATGTAAAGATAGTCGTTTGAATCGACAACACCGTTGCGGTTTATATCCATAATATCTATCTCCGCTGCGGTCGGCGTGTATGTACCGAGGTACGCGCGTTTCGCGATAAGGTAATCGTTCGGGTCGATAGTTCCGTTGCCGTTCACATCGCCGCGTGAATATGCGCCGCGATTTTCATTATACAGCGCCAAAACAGTGGCACTGATATTAAGTATACCGCCTGCAACGCACAATTGATCGAATCCGTCAACAGGGGTGACATTATCTATAAGATATTGCTTTATCTGAATCGGTGTCAAATGCGTGGCTTTTGCTGCAATCAAAGCAACCGCTGCCGTCACCATCGGTGCGGCAAATGATGTTCCGCTTCCGCTGCTATATCCTCCGGATAGATTGAGAGAATATACCCCTTTATTTTAATATACGAGCCGCCTTGTTTTAATTAACATTTGCAACAAATTTGTGCATAAATAATTGATTATTCTACACATACACGGCAGCTTTGAAAAATCTTCTATAAAACACCATTGCAAAGTAAATCAGTTGTATTTACTTGCAAAAAGCACAAAAAACGGGCTTCCGCATTTTTACGGAAGCCCGAACTGTTTTGCTTATTTCCCGCGGTGGAAGATATACTTGACCGCTTCGGAGATCGGAATGATGACCGCGGCGATAAGGAATGCGACAAGGAATTTGCCGAACCCTATATCCGCAAACGAGAATATATCGCGCAGGAAGGGGATAAACACGACCGCGGCGGTGAGTACCAGCGAGCAAGCCATTGTTATCCACAGCAGGCGGTTTTGCGTTTTGAGCCGGAATATGCTCTTTGTGCGGGAGCGCATATTGAAAGAATGGAACATTTCAGTCATGGACATGGTGATAAAGGCGAATGTCGTGCCGACATCGCCCCACGCGCGCCCGATAAAGTAGGAGATAAGCGTGAGCGCCGATATCGCCGCGCCCTGCCAGAGCGTATCTATGCCGAGGCCGCCCGCAAAAATGCTTTCCTTGCTGTCGCGCGGAGGGCGGGACATAACATCAACCTCCGCCGCCTCGGTTCCGAGCGCAAGCGCGGGCAGGCTGTCGGTTATCAGGTTGATCCAAAGGATGTGTATCGGCTTGAAGAGCATTATGCCGCACAGCGATGTGACGAATACCGAAAGCACCTCGCTGAGGTTGGAGGAAAGCAGGAACTGTATCGTCTTGCGGAGGTTATCGTATATCCTGCGCCCTTCCTCCGCGGCGTTCACGATCGTGGCGAAGTTGTCGTCGCTCAGTATCATGTCGGCAACGCCCTTTGTGACATCGGTGCCGGTTATGCCCATGCCGATTCCGATATCCGCACTCTTGATCGAGGGGGCATCATTTACGCCGTCGCCCGTCATCGCGGTGATATAGCCCGCGGTGCGCCATGCGTTCACGATACGCACCTTATGCTCGGGCTGAACGCGGGCGTAAATCGAATATTCGGCGATATCACGCGTGAGTTCGTCATCCGATATTTTGTCGAGCTGCGCGCCGGTGAGCGCCTGTGAACGGTCGGAAATTATACCGAGCTCCCTGCCGATGGCGATCGCCGTGTCGACATGGTCGCCGGTTATCATCACGGGGCGTATGCCCGCCCTGCGGCAGCGCTCCACCGCGGCTTTTACCTCCGGGCGCACCGGGTCTATCATGCCGTAAAGCCCGATAAAGGTCATTTCACATTCTATCTGCGACGGATCGGCAAATTCGGGCAGGCTCTTATACATCCTCAACGCGGCGGCCATCACGCGCAGCGCCTTATCCGCCATCTTGCGGTTGGCTTCGAGCATCACACCACGCATCGCATCGTCCATATCATGGATCTTTCCGTCGATCGGGGAGATGTATTTCGTGCACCGTGCGAGTATCACATCGGGTGCGCCCTTTGTGTATTGAATGACTCCGCTGCCCGCAGGGTGGAGCGTGGACATCATTTTTCTGCCGCTGTCAAACGGCGCTTCGCCGATACGCGGGCTTTCCTTTTCAAGCTCGGTGCGGTCACACCCGTTGCCGTGCGCGAAGGCGGCGAGCGCCGCTTCCGTCGGTTCGCCGGTTATGCTTCCGTCCGGGTTGACGGTCGCATCGCTGCAAAGCGCGGCGCACAGCGAAAGCAGCTCTGTATTGCCGGTGAAACTTTCGGTCACCGTCATTTTATTCTGTGTCAGCGTGCCGGTCTTATCGGTGCAGATGACCTGCGTGCAGCCGAGCGTTTCGACAGCCGTCAGCTTCCGTACGATGGCATTCTGCTCCGCCATGCGGGAAACGCCGATGGAAAGCACAATGGTGACAACTGCGGCAAGCCCTTCCGGTATCGCGGCGACGGCGAGCGACACCGCAACCATGAAGGTATCTAAAAGCGTTCTTCCGTTTATCTCCGGTGCGGTGATAAGGTCAACGGCGAATACGATAACGCATATCGCCAGCACGGCAAAGGTGAGCACCTTGCTCAACTGCGAAAGCTTGCGCTGCAAAGGTGTCTTTTCTTCCGAAGCATCGGTTATCGCCTTGGCAATACGCCCCATTTCGGTATTCATTCCCGTTGCGGTGACAACGGCCACGCCGCGCCCGTAAACAACATTTGTGCCGGTGTAGACCATGTTGTAACGGTCGCCGAGCGATATTTCGCCGGTTTCGCTTTCGATAACTCGCGCGTGCTTTTCCGCGGGAACGGATTCACCCGTAAGCGCCGATTCCTCGCATTTGAGCGAAGCCGCTTCCAACAGGCGCGCATCGGCGGGGACGGAGTCGCCCGCTTCGAGCATTATGATGTCACCGACGACAAGCCCGTCGCTTTCGATAATGTATACCGCGCCGTCGCGCAGGACCTTGCATTTCGATTTTGTCATTTCTTTAAGCGCATCTATCGCCTTTTCCGCCTTGCTTTCCTGCATCACGCCGAGAAATGCGTTGAGCAGAACGACAAAAAGTATAATGAAAACATCGGCGATGGATTCCCCCGCAACCGCGGCGGTGACAAGGCTGATAAGCGCCGCAGCAAGCAGGACGATTATCATCGGGTCGGTAAACTGCATTAAAAACCGCTTCCACAGCGGAGTCTTTTCGGTTTCGGCAAGCCGGTTTGCGCCGTTTTTTGCGAGCCGTGCTTCCGCCTCCGCAGATGAAAGTCCTTCTCTTTGCGAGCCGACTTCGCGGCAGACATCGCTTTCCGGCATAAGATAGTATTTCATTGTAACACCTCACATTGCTATGCCTTATATCCGTGTTCGTATTATATCATACCGCGGGTGCCGTGTCAACAAAAAACAGAGCCTTGCCGCTATTGACAAAACCGCCGCGCACGGATATAATATAATATTATATTATTTGAAACAGTTACGGAGGAGTTATGGACAACAACCGTCTTGCAGAGCTTCTGTTTCCGCACATAAAAACATTGCCCGCCGATATCGAGGCGCGCTACCCGGCACGCGTGCTGCCCGAAGGGGCAAAGGTCACGCGTTTTGCGCCCAGCCCCACGGGATTTATGCACATCGGCAACCTTTACGGCGCTTTTGCCGATGAAAGGCTTGCGCATACATCGGGCGGCGTGTTCTTTCTGCGCATAGAGGATACGGATGCCAAACGCACCGTTGAAAACGGCGTCGAACTTATAATCGACACACTTTCCAAACTCGGTATGCAGTTCGATGAAGGCGCCGTCAGCGGCGGCGACAAGGGCGATTACGGCCCCTACCGCCAAAGCGAACGCGCCGAAATATACGGTACCTATGCCAAGCAGCTCGTGCGGGAAGGAAAGGCATACCCCTGCTTCTGCTCCGAACAGGAACTGGAGGATATCCGCACACGACAGGAGGAAGCAAAGCTCACCCCCGGCTATTACGGCGAATTTGCCGTCTGGCGCGATGCTCCCGTCGAAAAGGTGGAAGCCGAGCTTGCGCAGGGCAGGCAATTTGTACTCCGCTACCGTTCGGAGGGTGATTCCTCGCACAAGTTCAAGTTCAACGATATGATCAAGGGCACGATCGACATCACCGAAAACGATATCGACCATGTCATCCTCAAATCCGACGGCATACCCACCTACCATTTCGCCCACGCGGTGGACGATCACCTTATGGGCACCACCCATGTCGTGCGTGATGAAAGCTGGCTTTCCACGCTTCCGTTCCATATACAGCTTTTCGCCGCACTCGGATTCAAACTGCCGAAGTATTGCCACACCGCACAGGTGCTTAAACTGGATAACGGCAACAAGCGCAAGATCAGCAAGCGCAAGGATCCCGAAGCCGCGCTCACATTCTATTATTCCGAAGGCTATCCGACACCCGCCCTGCGCGAATATCTTCTTACGCTGCTCAATTCCAATTTCGAGGAATGGCGTATCGCCAACCCCGATCAGCCGATCGAAAAGTTCAACTTCACAACGAAAAAAATGCCGATATCCGGTTCGCTTTTCGATCTGGACAAGCTCAACGATATCTCCAAAAACGTTATCTCCCGTATGACGGCGGATGAGGTATACGAAAACACTCTTGCCTGGGCGAAGGAATTCGATCCGGAATTTGCCGCGCTCCTGGCGGAGAACCGCGAAAAAGCGGTGCGGATACTCGGTGTCGGCAGGGGCGGCAAAAAGCCGCGCAAGGATATCACGCTGTGGAGCGGAGTGAAGCACTATGTTTCATTTTTCTACGATACGCTCTTCACCCGCGAGGATGTCATCCCCGAAAGCTTTGAAAAGTCCGCGGTGAACGAAGTTCTTGCCGATTATGCAGAGCACTATACCGAATGTGCCGATAATTCCGAATGGTTCGCGGCGGTAAAGGATGTCGCGGCGCGCCACGGCTTCTGCCCGGATATGAAGGAATACAAAGCCAACACCGATGCCTATAAGGGCAGCGTTGCGGATGTGAGTATGTTTATCCGTGTTGCCGTGACGGGGCGGCTCAATTCGCCCGATCTTTTCGAGGTGATGAGCATACTCGGCAGGGAAACGGTCATTAAAAGAATCAACGATATGATGAGGTAAATTATAATGGAAAACGGCAATTTTATTTTCGATGCCATCGATGCCGATATCGCAGCGAATCCCGGAATGAAGATACATACCCGTTTCCCGCCGGAGCCGAACGGGTATCTGCATATCGGTCACTGCAAGGCGCTTGTTATCGATTTTTCGACAGCAGTCCGCTACGGCGGTCTTTGCAATCTGCGCATGGATGATACTAACCCCGCAAAGGAGGATACCGAATTTGTGGATGCCATCAAGGAGGATATCCACTGGCTCGGTTTTGATTGGGACGACAGATTCTTTTACGGCTCGGATTATTTCGAAAAGACCTACGAACTTGCAGAAGGGCTGATAAAGCGCGGCGATGCTTATGTCTGCGAACTCACGCCCGAGCAGTTTTCCGAATATCGCGGCGATCTTACGCACCCCGCCGTTTCGCCGTGGAGAGATCGCCCCGTGGATGAAAACCTCGATCTGTTCCGCCGTATGCGTGCGGGTGAATTTCCGGAAGGAAAGTACACCCTCCGTGCGAAGATCGACCTTGCCTCCGGCAACTTCAATATGCGCGATCCGGTCCTTTACCGTATCAGATATATCGATCACCACCGCCAGGGCAAAAAGTGGTGCATTTTCCCGATGTACGATTTTGCACACCCGATTCAGGATGCGCTCGAAGGAATCACACATTCGTTGTGTTCGCTCGAATACGAGGACCATCGCCCGCTTTACAACTGGGTTATAGAGCATGTCGATGTTCCCTCCAAGCCGCGCCAGATCGAGTTTGCGCGTCTGAATATCACAAATACCGTCATGAGCAAGCGCTTCCTGCGTTCGCTTGTGGAATCCGGGCAGGTGGACGGTTGGAACGATCCGCGTATGCCCACGCTCTGCGGTATGCGCCGCAGGGGCTATACAGCCGCCGCCGTGCTTGATTTTATCGACCGTGTCGGCGTTGCAAAGAACAATTCTCTTGTGGATATCGCACTGCTCGAGCATTGCGTGCGCGAGGATCTCAACAGCCATGCCATGCGCCGTGTTGCCGTGTTCGATCCGGTAAAGGTCACCGTGACCAACTATCCGGAGGGCAAAATCGAATACTTTGAACTCCCGAACAATCCCGGCAGCGAGGAAGCCGGCAGGCGCAAGCTCCCCTTCACGCGGGAACTGTTTGTGGAACGCGAGGACATCGCGCTTGACCCGCCGCCCAAATTCTTCCGCATGAAGCCGGGCGGAGAAGTCCGCCTTATGGGTGCATACATTGTCCGCGTGAACGATATACTCACCGATGCGGACGGGAATATAACCGAAGTGCTTTGCGAAGCCGACCTCGAAACCGGCAACGGTATTCCCGCGGACGGCAGAAAGGTCAAGGGAACAATCCACTGGCTTTCCGCAAGCGAATGTGCCGAAACCGATGTTATGATGTACGGCAGGCTCTTTACCGAGGCGGACATGAATTCCGTCGAACCCGCGCATTACGGCGAATACCTCGATCCGGATTCCAAAATCGCCCTTCACGGCGTGAAGATCGAACGCTCACTGCTCGATGCCGCGCCGGGTGAAAAGTTCCAGTTCGTGCGCAAGGGCTATTTCTGCCGCGACAGTGTAGATACAAGCGTTTTCAACAGCATCGTCGCCCTTAAAGACAGCAAATAAAACAATAAAGAGAAACAGCGTTTTCGCCCGCGGGCGGAAACGCTGCCTTTTTATACCGTAATGCGTTTGATTATGCGTAAATGTTGTATGTACCGAGCACATGGCGTTTGAGCAGCAGGTAATCGACAGCCGTTATGCTTTCGCCGCCCGTTATGCAAAGCGCGAGCCGACGGCTTTCCGAAAGGTATATCGTGCCGAGATAAAGCCGCTTTGCGAAAAGGTAATCCGAGGCATCTATCTTCCCGTCGCCTGTGCCGTCGCCCGGTATAACGGCGTAAATCCTGCATTCGCCGAATACGACCGAGGCACCCGTTGTCAGTTCGCTCCGCACACCGAGCGCCGCGCCGTTCGCCGCGCGTGCTTTGAGCGAAACATCGCCGTACTCGTTTTCAAACCGTTCAAGAGTCGTTCCGGGCGCAAGGTATGCATAATGCCTTTTGCCTTTTGTGATAATACTCAGCGCCGAATCTTCCTTTGGCTGCGGCGCCCCCGTGAGGGTGTCGGTGACTGCGGCGATCTCGTTCCCGCTCGTGTCGTATATCACTCCGTTTTCAAAACGGAACCTGTCATTTTCGGCGGTGTTTATTCTCTGTATCCCGCTTTCCTCGAATGCATCCGGGGCAATGCCGGTTATCCCGCGTGAGAGGGTAACGCTTTCTATGCCCTCCGCTTCCGAGAATGCGGCATTTTCAATCGATGTAAGAGTGTATATGTTTCCGTCCGGATCGGTAATATAATCCGGGAGAATGATTTCTCCGTAAACTCCGTAACCGGTCGATTCCGCGCCGAGCTTGTCGTAATATTCCTTCACATAGCTCATGAATTCCACCCAAAGCGTGCCGTTGTAGGTGAATCCGCTGCCCTTGCGGCGCATCCAAAGCGGGCATTCCTTGCCGTAGCTGTCGTAGTGCTGGACAACATCGTCAAGCCCCAGACCGTATTTCAGCAGAAGCTCTGCCGTGAGTACGGCGGCATTTTTGATCGCCGGGCGGAATGTTTCCTCGACCCAACGGTCGTATGCCGTGCCGGAAAAGATAATTTTGCCGTTTCCGGCCGTCGGCGCTCCGTTCGTGCATATCTCTATGCCGATGGTGGTGTAATTCATCGGACCGCCCGCGTGCCAGCCTACAATGTCATCTGCAAGCGAGTGGTATATCAGTCCGCTGTCAACTGTATAATGCCAGCTTGTTTCCTCCTGCATATTGTGCAGGCGTTCGTTGTAAAGTTCCGCATCGGTGCTCCATTCGACTGTTGCGGTGTTGTGAATCATTATCTTGCGGACGGTATTCGGCACACCGGAGTAATTCATCTGCTTTTCGCCGATCAGATCGGTTATGAGCTTGACCTCGTTCCCCGTGCCTTTACCGATATAATATGTACCGTTGACATTCAGATCCTGCGCCGCGCGTGTCATAGCCGTCCGTGTGCGCAATCCCGTGACCGCCGCTTCGTTTCCCGAAAGCGAATATTCAACACCCTGCGTATCCGTAAAGCTTCCGCCCTGTGTCGAATGTTCGGTCCTGCCGCGTGCGGCAACGCCGAATTCGCTTACGAACAGCGATTTCCCGCTGCAGCGGAATACCGCGCGGTAATATCTTGCCTTCACCGGTGCGGTGTTCACTTTGTAAAGCGCAGCGGCGTAATCCCCGGTCGTGTCGGAGGGCGTTTTGCCGTCTCCGATGTATTTGTAATTATTTCCGTCCTCGGAAATATAGAATGAAACCGATTTTGCCATGTCGCAGCCGTCCTCGCGGTGCTTCATCATGCGCGTGTAAATAACTCTTATGCCTTCGCGTACCGCGCCGAGATCGGCGGTCACTGTCACCTCAAAGGCGTTCCCGTTTGCGCTTTTGATACGGAGCCATCCTTCGCTGTTGGATTTGCCCTTTTCCATCTTCCGGAATGCAAGGTCGGTGAGGAGCTTGCCGTCGTCCCCGCCGATGATTTTTGCGTTATACAGCCCGACGGTGTATTTCGCGCCGCGGTATATGGGGACAAGTGTCCCGGATTCGTTTTCGGTAAGTGCAAGTCCTGTCGACGGCAGAATGACTGTCAGCAATGCCGCGAATGATAGAAACAACGCGATGATCGGTCTGCAAGTTTTCATGATTATTTCCGTTCCGTAAAGATTCATGCTTGTATTATAAAACACATTCTGCGGCGTTTCAATACCGGAATAACACATTTTCGCTTTTTGTTCGGCAAAGTCGGCTTTGCCGACGGGAAACATACCGCTTGAAACGCGGCCGAATATGTGTTAAAATGACATCGATAAATGTCGGGAGGCGAATTCTTTGGCTAAACTGTACTTCAAATACGGAACAATGGGGAGTTCCAAAACCGCACAGGCGCTTATAACAAAATTCAATTATGAGGAACGCGGAATGACCGTCTGGCTTATCAAGCCCGCGACGGACAACCGCGACGGTGCGGATACCGTCGCTTCGCGCATCGGGCTTTCGGCACGGGCGCAGGTGATATATACCGATACCGATCCCGTATCCGAGCTTGCTCTGCGCGAGCGCACGGATGTGATAATCTGCGACGAATGTCAGTTCCTCACGCCCGCGCAGGTGGATGCTCTGCGCGAGATCGTGGATGAAAAGAACATCCCCGTGCTCTGTTTCGGGCTGCGCGCCGATTTCCGCACGATGACATTCCCGGGGAGCAAGCGTCTTTTCGAGCTTGCCGATTCCATTACCGAAATAAAGACTATATGTGCCTGCGGCGCAAAGGCAACGGTGAATGCGCGTCTTAATTCGCGCGGGGAAGTCGTCACAAAGGGCGCGCAGGTGCTTATCGGAGGCAACGACAGCTATACCGCGATGTGCCATAAATGCTGGCGCAGCGCAATAAGAAAACAGGAGGAAAGAAATGGAGATCAATGAAATTCTCGCGAGATGCGATCACACTCTGCTTGCGCAGACCGCAACGCCCGATGATATCATCCGAATATGCGATGAGGGTATCGAATTCGGAACGGCTTCCGTCTGTATCCCGCCCTGCTATGTTGCGCTTGCCGCCGAACATTCCGGGGGAAGGATACCTATATGTACCGTTATCGGCTTTCCCAACGGAAATATGACCACCGCGGCGAAATGCTTTGAAGCGCGTGAGGCGGTCGCAAACGGCGCTTCCGAAATAGACATGGTTATAAACATAGGCATGCTGCGCGCGGGGAATATCGACTATGTGTGCGATGAGATAGCCGCTGTCCGCCGTGAATGCGAGGGGAAGATACTCAAGGTCATAATCGAAACCTGCCTTCTTACCGATGACGAAAAGAAGCTGATGTGCTCCGTTGTCGCCCGTGGCGGCGCCGATTATATCAAGACCTCCACCGGCTTTTCAAAAGGCGGGGCGACACGGGAGGATATCCGTCTTTTTGCCGAAAATGTGCCGGAAGGGCTTAAAATCAAGGCGGCGGGCGGTATAGCCGCGCTTGCGGATGCCGAAGCGTTCATAAAGCTCGGCGCTTCTCGGCTGGGTACAAGCCGTATAGTGAAGCTCGCCAAAGAGCAAAGAGGGAATATATGATGGACGACAAAAGGCTCTGCGAAGAAGCTGTCCGTGCGACCGCCGCGGCGTATGCGCCCTATTCGGGTTATAAGGTCGGCGCGGCGCTGCTCTGCTCCGACGGGAGCGTTTATACAGGCTGCAATATCGAAAATGCCTCATTTTCGCCCACCGTCTGCGCCGAACGAGTTGCGTTTTTCAAAGCCGTGAGCGACGGCAAAACCTCGTTTTCCGCTATCGCCGTCGCGGGCGGTAAGGATGGAGCCATCACCGGCGTTTTCCCGCCGTGCGGAGTTTGCCGCCAGGTTATGGCGGAATTCTGCGATCCGAAGCGGTTCAGAATACTTCTTGTGCATTCGCAGGGGTACGAGGAACGCACGCTCGATATGCTGCTTCCCGGTGGCTTTTCGGGCGAATATATGCGTTGACGCCAAAATATAGTCGTTTTGCACAAAAAGCGCAAAGGTACTTGATTTTTGTGATGTGATATGCTACAATACCCACGGCAAACCTAATTTTATTTTTTTTGGAGGAACCCATGAAAAGATTATTGGCACTTGCTCTTGCAATGCTCCTCGCGTTCACCACGCTTTTCCTTGTTGCGTGCAACGGCGGCGATGTGAGCTCCGCACCCGAAAAGAGTGCAACCGAATCCGGAGAGAAATCTCAGGAACCCGATGGAACGAATGAAGAATACAAGGTCGCAATGATCACCGACTACGGCGACATTACCGACAAATCCTTCAATCAGACCACCTATGAAGCCTGCAAGGCTTTCTGCGAAGAAAACAACATTCAGTTCAGCTATTACAAGCCGGCCGGAAACAACACAAATGACCGTGTTGCCAGTGTTGAAAAGGCTGTTGACGACGGCTACAACGTTCTTGTTATGCCGGGTTACGCTTTTGCGGGCACCATCGTCGAAACCGCAGAGGATTACCCCGAAGTGAAGTTCATCGCGCTTGATGTTGCCGTCGGTGATATCCTTTCCGCTGCTCTCGGCGATGAGTATGACTGGAATCCCGAAAACTGGGATGTCACGGAGTACTATCATTCCGAAAACGTTTACTGCGCCATCTACCAGGAAGAGCTCTGCGGCTATATGGCAGGCTACGCTGCCGTTAAGCTCGGCTACACCAAGCTCGGCTTCCTCGGCGGTATGGAAGTTCCCGCCGTTGTCCGTTACGGCTACGGCTTCGTTCAGGGCGTTGACGCCGCTTCCAAGGAACTCAATGTCAAGACTACTATGAACTACGCTTACGGCGGCAAGTTCGAAGGCGACCCCGACATCACCGCTGCCATGGATACATGGTATAGCGGCGGCACCGAAATCGTATTCGCCTGCGGCGGCGGTATCTACACCTCTGCCTGCGAAGCTGCCAAGAAGGCAGACGGCAAGGTTATCGGCGTTGACGTCGACCAGAAGGGCATCATCGACGAAGCTTACGGCACAGGTATGACCGTCACCTCCGCTATGAAGGGCCTTTACCCCGCTACCTATGATGCCCTCGAGGATGTCATACTCAACAATAACTGGGCAGATTACTCCGGCAAGATCGAAACTCTCGGCCTTGTGAGCGAGGATGTCACCAAGAACTATGTCCAGATTCCCGAAACAACTCAGTTCGTGGACGGCAAGTTCACCATGGATGATTACAAAGCACTTGTAAAGAAGATGCTCGACGGCGATATCAAGGTTTCCAACGATATCACAAAGCATCCCGATGTTACCGAAGTTGAAGTCAAATACTTCGACAGCATCAAATAATCCGAAAACAGGTTGTCCGTTTGGGGCAGGAGATTCTCCTGCCCCTTTTTCAAAAAAATATCGGTAAGGAGCGTGTACCTTATTTGGAACAGTATGCAATAGAGATGATCGGGATCACAAAGCGGTTCCCGGGTATCATCGCCAACGACAATATAACCCTGCGTCTGAGAAAGGGAGAAATTCACGCTCTTTTGGGGGAAAACGGCGCGGGAAAATCCACGCTTATGAGCGTGCTTTTCGGGCTTTATCAGCCCGAGGAGGGCGTGATCAAAAAGGACGGAAAGGAAGTCCGGATCACAAGCCCGAACGATGCGAATGCATTGGGAATAGGCATGGTACATCAGCACTTCAAACTCGTGGAGTGCTTTACGGTTCTTGAAAATATCATTTTGGGCGATGAGACCTGCAAATTCGGCTTTATCGAGAAAAAGCAATCGCGTGAGCGCGTCATGGCGCTTTCGGATAAATACGGCCTCAGTATCGACCCGGATGCGAAAATAGAGGATATCACCGTCGGTATGCAGCAGCGTACCGAAATCCTCAAAATGCTTTACCGCAATAACGAAATACTTATATTTGACGAACCGACAGCGGTTCTCACCCCGCAGGAAACGGCAGAACTTATGCAGATTATGCGTAATCTTGCCGCGGAAGGAAAGTCGATACTCTTTATCACTCACAAGCTCAACGAGATAATGGCGGTTTCCGATCGCTGCTCCGTGCTGCGCAAGGGTAAGTATATCGGCACGGTCAACACCTCCGAAACGAACATTTCCGAGCTTTCCGAAATGATGGTCGGCAGAAATGTAAACTTCTCGGTGGATAAGGCGCCCGCCGCTCCGGGCGAAACGGTTCTTTCGGTGCGCGATCTTACCGTTGCATCAAAGCGCCATAAGAAAAACGCCGTGAACGGTGTTTCATTTGATGTGCACGCGGGCGAGATCGTCTGTATCGCCGGGATCGACGGCAACGGTCAGACCGAGCTTGTGTACGGCATAACCGGGCTTGAACCGGTCTCCGCAGGTCGGATAAGCCTTTGCGGCAGGGATGTCACTCATTCCTCCATCCGCCGTCGTGTCAAAAACGGTGTCGGGCATATCCCGGAGGACAGGCATAAGCACGGTCTTGTGCTGGATTATTCACTCGAAAACAATATGGTATTGCAGCGGTATTATGAACCGGAATTCTGCAATCCGTTGGGATTTATAAAAAAGAAAAATGTCAGAAAATATTCCGAACGCCTTATCGAAGAATATGATATCCGCTCCGGTCAGGGTGCAATAACCTCAATGCGCAGTATGTCCGGCGGCAATCAGCAGAAGGCGATAGTCGCGCGCGAAATTGATCGCGACCCCAAGCTTCTTATAGCCGTGCAGCCCACGCGCGGGCTTGATGTCGGCGCGATAGAACACGTTCACAGGCATATCGTCGAATGCCGCGATTCGGGCAGCGGCGTACTGCTTGTCAGCCTTGAACTTGATGAGGTTATGAATGTTGCCGACAGGATACTTGTCATGTACGAGGGCGAGATCGTCGGCGAATTCAAGACGGGCGAGGTTACGGAAAACGAGCTGGGGCTTTATATGTCCGGTGCGAAAAGAAGGGAGGCACGCGCATGAACTTCAAAAACAGTCTGAAAGAAGCGCTGAAATCCTTTATCGCTTCCATCATTTGTATTCTTCTCGGGCTTCTTATCGGCTATGTCGCATTGCTTATTATCGAGCCTGCGGGCGCAAAGGATGCGATAGTCGCCGTCATGAAGAACTTCATGAACTATTCCAAGGAGGCAACGCGGCTGAGATACTTCGGCGATACGCTTGTCAAGACCGCGCCGCTCCTGCTTTGCTCGCTTTCCATACTGTTTTCCTATAAGGCGGGGCTTTTCAATATCGGCGCTGCGGGCCAGTATGTCGCAGGGACGATAGCCTGCCTCTACGCGGCACTCAAATGGGGCTGGAGCTGGCTGCCTTGTATGCTCTTTGCAATCCTGTGCGGCGCGCTTGTCGGCGCGATCTCCGGGGCACTCAAGGCATATTGCAATGTGAACGAAGTTATTTCGGGCATCATGCTCAACTGGATATTACTTTATTCCGCAAATATGATACTCGAAGGTGTCAAAGAGGTCGGCAGTCCGTATACGGTTGCTCTCAAAGCAAGGAATACCTCCGCACTGCTCCCTTCACTCGGGCTCGGCAAATATTTCAATAACAACAAATATGTTTCCCTTGCGATCCCGCTTGCGATCGTTATCGCGATTGCCGTCTGGATTGTGCTCACAAAAACCAAATTCGGCTACGAACTCAAAGCGACCGGCTTCAACAAAAACGCCGCGAAGTATTGCGGCATGGCGGAAAAGCGCAATATCGTCCTGACGCTTGCCATAGGCGGCGCGCTTGCCGGCCTGGGTGCTTCGCTCTTTTATCAGACCGGCTACGAGCAATGGGAATGTACCATCGGCACCGTTCCCGCAATGGGCTTCAACGGTATCTCCGCAGCCTTCCTCGGCGGGCTCAATCCGATCGGAGCCATATTCTCCTCGTTCTTCATTCAGCATATAACCATCGGCGGCTCTCATGTCGATCTGAATGTATATTGTTCGCAGATATCCGAGCTTATTTCCGCAATAATCATTTACCTTTGCGGCTTTGTCATGTTCATGAAATACCTCATGGATAAGGGCACGCTCCGCATAGGTGAACGCTTCGGCAAAAATAAGAAAGGAGGAAATGAATAATGTCCCTGCTCATACAGTACACGCTCCTCTTCTCGTCGGTGCTTTTGCTTGTTGCGCTCGGCGGATGCTTTTCCGAACATTCCGGTGTCATCAACCTCGGATTGGAGGGCATAATGGTCATCGGTGCGCTCGGCGGTGCGCTTACCATGCGTTATCTGCCGGAAGACACCTCCTCCCTTGTCACATTTATCGCCGTTGCCGGCGCCAGCCTGCTCGCGGGTATGCTTTTCTCGGTGCTGCTTGCCGTCCCTGCAATACATCTCCGTGCCGACCAGACAATCATCGGCACCGCGATGAATATGCTTGCGACCGCTTTCGCAACAGTTCTTGTAAAGGCGATCAATACCGCCGCAAATTCCGGCGATGTTTCCTCCGAAATATTCTACGGTCCCGCAAGAAGCAAAATGCTTATCAATATCGGCAGCTTCGAATTCAACTGGTTCGTCGTTCTTTCCGTGGTGATACTTGTTGCCGCATGGCTTGTGCTTTATAAAACCCGCTTCGGGCTTCGGCTCATGGCTTGCGGCGAATTTCCGCAGGCGGCGGCATCCGTCGGCATAAGCGTTTACAAAATGCGCTGGGCGGGCGTTCTCATCTCCGGTGCGCTCGGCGGGCTGGGCGGTATCGCCTATATCACCTGCAGCGTCAGCCGCTGGAAATTTG
The DNA here is from genome assembly GCA_963661975.1 of bacterium. Taxonomy (GTDB): domain Bacteria; phylum Bacillota; class Clostridia; order Oscillospirales; family CAG-382; genus Coliplasma. The sequence goes on along the minus strand of CAVLDN010000001.1, from coordinate 113,833 downwards.
AAAACGGAGTTTCCGGGTTCGGATTCCTTGCGCTTGCGGTTATGATATTCGGCCAGTGGAAGCCGCTTTATATCGGCGCCGCAACATTGCTTTACGGTATGCTCCGCGCGCTTTCGAATGTATATTCCGGTTTCAGCCTGCTCGAATCGCTCCACCTTCCCGGCGGCGTGTATAATATGCTTCCGTATATTATTTCCATCGTCGTTCTTGCGTTTACCTCCAAGCGTTCCCGCGCACCGAAGTCGGAGGGTATTCCTTACGACAAGAGCATGCGCTGAGAAGGCGGTGCCACGATGGAAAATGTCCTGCTTATCGGAATAGCCGGCGGCAGCGGCAGCGGCAAAACAACGCTCGCACGCCGTATTGTCGAAAATTTCGGCAACGATGTCACCGTTATACGGCACGATAATTATTACAAGCGCCATGACGAACTTCCTTTTGAAAAGCGCTGCGGGCTTAATTATGATGAGCCCGCCGCCTTTGACACCGAGCTTCTTATAGCCGATCTGAAAAAGCTCAAATCCGGTGCCGCGGTCGAATGTCCGGTCTATGATTTCACCGTGCACAACCGCTCGGACAAAACGCTTCATATCGAACCGAAGTGCGTTATAATCGTCGAAGGCATACTTATCTTTGCCGATGAGCGGCTTTCCGAGCTTTTCGATATCCGCGTTTTTGTCGATACCGATCCGGATGTGCGTATCCTCCGCCGTGCTCTGCGCGATGTTAAGGAACGCGGCAGAAGCCTTGATTCTGTTGTAACGCAGTACCTCACGACAGTCAAGCCGATGCACGAACGCTATGTCGAGCCGTCCAAGCGCCGCGCCGATATCATCGTGCCGGAGGGCGGCCATAACCGTGTCGCAACGGAAATGATAGTCGAGCGGATACGCCGCCAGATAAACAACCGATAACCGACCGATAACCTACCGCGGACTGCAAAGATATGTTTGCGGTCCGCGGCTTTTTTCTATTTACAAAATACGGACGTTGTGGTAAAATAATACCGTATTTCGGCGAAGGAGGCGAGAAAATGAAAAAACACAACGAGGATAACCGTTTTTCCGAGGAAAATACCTCCGGCACGGCAATTCGCCGAACGGTTTTCATATTCGCACTGTGCATAACCGCGATAATTCTGCTTTCGCGCATCGATGCGATAAAATCCGCAGTCGGGTGGATATTCGGGATACTTTCTCCGATCCTTATCGGTGTGATTCTTGCGTATATCATCAATCCGGTGTATGTTTGGGTGGAACGGCTATTGCTCAAGCTCTTTACAAAAAACAAGCGTATAAGCGATAAATGGCGGTTTAGGCTTTCGCACGGGATCGGTGTTGCGCTTTCTGTCACCTTCATGCTTGCCGTTATCGCGCTTTTGCTGTTTTTGATCATACCGGAACTGCTTGACAGCCTCGAAAAGCTCATAAAACTCACACCTTCGATAATAGACAACGCTTCCGAATGGCTCAATGCACAAAAGGATTCGGACAATATATTCATGCGCAACCTTTCGGATATCGTTGCGCAGGCGCTGGCAAGTATATCCGATTGGCTCAAAAACAAAGCGGCAAATGCCTTGGGCAGCGTAATAAGCAGCGTTTATTCGGTGGTCAAGTTCATTTTCGATTTCCTTATCGCAATACTCGTCTGCATATACGCCCTGCTGGAAAAGAAACAGTTTATCGCACAAAGCAAAAAGATTCTTTTTGCAATATATAACCCCGAAAAAGCAAATTACATACTCAGCGCCGCACGCTACGGCAACCATATTTTCGGGCGTATCGTTTCCGGCAAAATACTCACATCCGCCATGCTCGGTATAGCCACATACATTTTCATGCTTATCATGAAAATGCCTTATGCTCTGCTTTCGAGCGCGGTCGTTGCCGTTACGAATGTCATTCCGTTTTTCGGGCCGTTTATCGGCGGCATACCCACCTGCTTCATAATAATGCTCAATGACGTACGGCAGGGTATCATATACGGTATATTCATCATTGTCGCCCAGCAGATCGAAGGCAATGTGATATCGCCGAAGATCGCCGAGGAAAAAACCGGCGTTTCGCAATTCTGGGTTACTTTCGCGCTCATATCCTGCGGCGGAATTTTCGGTTTGATGGGAATGCTGTTTTCCGTCCCCGCATTTGCGGTGCTCTTTTACTGCATTCGCATTTCCGTGGAGCGCAGGTTGAGCGAGAAAGGCTTGCCGATACCGAGTGCGGAATATCTTAATGTTGATGCCTATGATTCCGAAACCGAAAGTTTTGTGCTTCACCCCGATTCGGAACAGATTCCCGCGGAAAAGAATGCCGCGCGGGAAAACGATTCCGACGAAAAAGATAAACCGGAATAAAACAAACGGCTGCGATGGAAAAGCCATCGCAGCCGTATTTTCTTTGTTGTGATTTTTATGTACTCAAACCGCTTCGGATTCCTCTGCGGGTGCCGCGGCGGGTGTATCGCAGGCATTAACCGTATAGCCCGTCACGCCGAGTACGGTCTCGCCGTCGATCTGCAAGGCGGTCGGACGGTCAAATTCGACTCTGATCTCCTTGCCGGTAAGCACCGTGCACATTTCGGAATGCTTGATATGCTCGCCCTTGAAAATGGAAGGGAAGACAGAAAGCGTTTTCAGCTTGCCGGAACCGAAGAACAGCATGACGGATACCTTCTTATCATCCGAAAAACGCTTCTGATCCGGTGTCGGCATCATTCCGCCGCCGTAAAATCTGCCGTTCATCGTGGGGGCAAGCCAGACCTTGTTGTAGCGGTACTCCGCTCCGTCCACCGTGATGACCGCGTTTGTGGGACGGTAATGGAAAAGAAGACCTTTTATCGCAATGGCGGTGTAATTGACGGGTTTGTCGCTCTTTTCACGCATTGCATCGCCAACTTCACAGCAGTAGCCGTCGATACCGTAGCCGATACCGTTTATAAAGCGGCAGGTCTTGCCGTTGACGGTTACGGTGGGGAGATCGGTTATGTATTCGTCTATGCAAATCGGCTCGGTCGCTCCGCGTGCAATATCGTGAAGAAAGTCGTTGCCGCTTCCAGTTGCGTAATAATATACCGACGGGCGGTTCTCGGAATAATATGTGTCGTTTACAAAACGGTTCAGTGTGCCGTCCCCGCCGCAGACAATGAGCTTTTCCCCCTGATCGAGTGAATCGAAAAGTGCCTCGTAATCACTGATTTTTGTCATGTCTACATAAGTAAGCTTCGCGCCGGAAAGGATATTCTTCAGCTTTTCGGCGTTTTCCTTGCCCTTGCCGCTTCCGGAAAGCGGATTAAAAAGTACTCTGTATGCTTCCATCTCTTACTTCCTTTGCATCTGTCGTATTATGCCTTATTTTCCATGCGAAGGTTAATTGAAGGTTAAGAAAAAAAGCGGAACCGCTTTTTGCGGCTCCGCTTTGGTGAAGCAGTGCTTATTTGCCCTTGACGAGTTTTTCGATCTCGCCCGCGAAATCGTCTTCGCGCTTTTCGATGCCTTCGCCTCTTTCATACTTGACAAAGGAAACGATCTTGATGCTTCCGCCAAGCTCTTTTGCAACCTTGTCGGTGTACTTGCCGACGGTAAGATCTTCATCCTTGACATAAGCCTGATCAACAAGGCAGTTGTTGTCGTAGAACTTTTCGATCCTGCCGGTGACCATCTTTTCCTTGACGGCATCGGGCTTCTTGGAAAGGTTTTCGTCGTTCTGAATCTGGGTGAGGAGTATTTCCTTTTCGTTTTCGATAACGGAAGCGGGGACAACGGTTCTGTCTACATAAGAGGGGCCCATAGCGGCGATCTGCATGCAGACATTCTTTGCATATTCCCTGAATGCTTCGGAGGAAGTGTCGACATCGGTGTCGAACTTCGTGATAACGCCCGCGCTGCCGCCGCCGTGAATGTAGGTGCCGACAGTGCCGTCAACGATTTCGAAACGGCGGATGCTCATGTTTTCACCGATGGTGAAGATCATGTTTTTGAGTTCGGATTCGACGGTAACATCGGTGCCGTCGAAGTTGAGTGCTTTAAGTGCATCGATATCGGCGGGGTTGCCGGCGAGAACGGTGCGGAGAATGCCCTTGACGAATTCCTTGAAGGAAGCGTTCTTGGCAACAAAGTCGGTTTCGGCGTTGACTTCGATTATAGCTGCGTGAGTGCCGTCGGTAAGAATGTCGACAATGCCTTCGGCAGCGATTCTGTCAGCCTTTTTGGCTGCAACGGAAAGACCCTTTTCGCGGAGATATTTGATAGCTTCGTCAAAATTGCCTTCGGTTTCGACAAGCGCCTTCTTGCATTCCATCATGCCGCAGCCTGTCTTCTTGCGGAGCTCCATTACGTCTTTTGCGGAAATATTAGCCATTTTGAATCCTCCTGATATTTATTGTTTGTTGTTGATATGATTATTCGGCTGCTTCGGTGCTTTCGGCGTTTGCGGTCTCTTCGGAGGAATCGGTGAGCTGTTCGCCCTGTCTGCCTTCGATGACTGCATCGGCGAGAGTGCCTGCGATAAGCTTGATGGCGCGGATGGCGTCATCGTTGCCGGGGATAACATAATCGACTTCATCGGGATCGCAGTTGGTATCAACGATAGCGACTATCGGAATACCGAGCTTGCGTGCTTCGTCAACGGCGTTCTTTTCCTTCTTCGGGTCGACGATGAAGATGCAGGAGGGAAGCCCCTTCATGTTCTTGATACCGCCGAGATTCTTTTCAAGGTCTGCCATTTCCTTCTGCATGGCGGCGACTTCCTTCTTGGGGAGAAGGTCGAATGTGCCGTCTTCAGCCATTTTGTTGAGGTTGTTCAGCTTCTGAATGGACTTTTTGATCGTCTTGAAGTTGGTAAGCATACCGCCGAGCCAACGAACGTTTACATAGTACATTTCGGCGCGGAGAGCTTCTTCCTTGATCGCATCCTGAGCCTGCTTCTTTGTGCCGACAAAGAGGACGTTGCCGCCTTCTGCGGCTATGTCACGCACGAACATATAGGCTTCGTCGATCTTTTTAACGGTCTTCTGCAGGTCGATGATGTAGATACCGTTTCTTTCGGTGAAGATGTACTCTGCCATCTTCGGGTTCCATCTTCTTGTCTGGTGACCGAAATGGACACCTGCTTCAAGAAGCTGTTTCATGGAAACTACGGACATGATAAACTCCTTCGGGTTATAACCCGCCACCGTGTTTGTGAATTTACCCGCCCCAAAACGCTTTTCTGCGCACCCGGGGAAGGGCATACACGGTGTGTGAATTTGTGCTTTTTCCAAAAGCCTTTGTATTATATCATGTCCGCGGCGCAAATGCAAGACCTTTTTGCACGAAAATTCTCCGTAAATGCACAAAAAGAGGCGCGCACTAATACTAATGCCGACGCCTCTTTTGCCGATACCGATGCGGGGCTTTTGCCGCCCGGTCAGTTCAGATAAATATTTCCACTCACTTCAAGCGTTTCGAGCCCGAAGGAAATTATCACGCTGTCGGTGCAGAAAAAGCCGTAATCGCCGATATAAAGCACTCGCATATAGGAACTGATGCCGCTGCTGCTCTCCGGAAGCACGACTCTGCCTTTTTCGGAAAGCGTATTGCCGTTAAATGAGAAGAACGCCGCATAGGATTCGCCGCATTCGTGCTCGAACGGCATCGCGATCAAGCCTTTTTCCGCATTGCAAAGCAGTGCTTTGTGGTTTACCATCGCTTCGCTTGTCGTGTATTCTTCATCCCATTCATATACAATGCTGCTCACGGCGGAAATGCCTGTCGGATCCGAAACATCAAACATCGTCAGCTTCGCTCCGTTAACTCTGCCGGAATCCGTTGCCTCATAGCCGACACCCAACAGCAGCCCTTCGCCGTAGGATTGCATGAAGCTCGAATATCCGGTTATTTTCAGTTCAGAGAGTGTTTTGAGGCTTGTCGGGTCGGAAAGATCCACTGCATAAAGCGGGTCTGTGCGGCGGAATGTGACAACATATGCGATATCGCCGATATATCTCACCGATTGGATAAATTCGCCTATGCCGAGATCATCGCTTGTGCCGATGACTTCCATGTTTTCGTCAAGTGTATAGACATTGCTGCGCCGTGAGGCTGTGTCCGTGCCGGAGCGCGTTGTCGCGATGCGGAGCCTGCCTTCGGATTCGTCTAACGAAAACTGATCCTTTACCGTCCCGGGAATCTCTGCTTCGCCGTTCTGCTCGATTTTGCCGTTTTTGAGCTCGATACGGTATACCGCTGTATGTGTTTCATTATTCGCGGATTTGTGTCCGTAAAGGTAAATATTGCCTTCCGCGGCGAAGATATTTGCCGCAACTCCCGCAAAGGCAAGACGGTCGCTTTCACTGCCGTTCTCAAAGTCAAGGGCGGTGATTATCGAAAAGCATGCGCACTGCGCTTCCTCCGGTATAAGAATGTTGCCGCAATCGATATCGGAGCCGTTTATCTGCGGCAGTTTTATATCGGCGTCTTTGCCCTCTTTGCCGAATGCGATACCGCATGTACTTGTGCAGTATATTGTCCCGCCGATCTCGCGCACGGTGTTATATTCGCCGCTTTGTGTTTTCTCGGCAATGCTTTTCGGGTCTGCACGGTCGGAAATATCATAAATGCGTATTATCGTTTTGCTTGCATTCGCAACTGATATTACGGCAAGCCGATCGCCGCGGACAAGTATCTCATGCGGCATTCCTTCGCCGGTGCTTACACCGGAAACCGGTTCGAGCTTATCACCCTTCACGGCGGTGATATATATTTGCCGGGAACTTCTGTTCAGCGAGTATATATATTTCCCGTCGGTCTTTACGACATCCGCTTCGCGCACCGCGGTATATTGCGAATTGGTTTCGGAATATTCGGGTGTTTGACCCGAATCGGTTTCCGCGGTGGGCTGTTCATCTTCAAAAGCAACCTCCTCCGCTTTATACGTCAATAAAAAACCACCGGTGTGATAACTGCCGTACAAAACGTCTCCGATCGGGTTGAAGAACAGGTTTTTTATATCCTTCGCGCTTTCCGCCGGGCGCAGAGTACCGGTGTGCGGTGTATAGTCGTTTGCCGCGTTATCCGACAGAAACGCCGCCGTGAAAATCGCGCCGCAAATCAGGAGGGCGGAAACACACGCGGCGATGATCGCCCGTATCAGCCGTTTTCTGCCGCGGAAAAAGCTCTGCGGCGGGGCATTTTCAAGCTCTGCCCTCATCGCTTCCGCCGTTTCGGCAAGTGCCTTTTCGGAAGGATGCACCGCATCCATGGCTTTTTTGTATTCTTCTTCAAACATAAATATTATCCTTTCTCCGTTTTGCCCTCAAGCTCGATCTTCAGAAGCTTTCTTCCGCGGGAGAGCAGCGCTTTTACCGCCGATTCGCTCTTGCCCATAGCTTCCGAAATGTCCTTTACGGGCAGATCTTCATAATAATAAAGATGTATCGCGGTCGAAATATTCTTCGGCAGCGCGGCGACGGCTTCCGTTATGCCGCTTTCCGCCGGCTCTTCGGAGGTGAAAACCGATTCCTCCGAAAACACCACACGCCGTTTCCATGCGGAGACGAAAAAGCTTTTCGTGCGGTTCACCGTGACACGGATAAACCAAGCCTTTTCGTGCTCTGCGTTCTCGAATATCGGTGAACTGCGGACATAACGAAGGAACACATCCTGCATGATATCCTCCGCATCGTGGATATTGCCGGTGCGTAAATAAGCAAGTCTGTAAACCGTCCCGGCGTTCCTTGCGAGAACCGATTCCGAGTCGACGCTGCGCAGCGTGTCTTTTGTCAACGGTTTCACCGCCTTTCACCGAATAATACCTTTCCGCACGCGATTTGGTTACATCAAAAAGGAAAAAATTTTTAAAAAAGCCCCGGCGGGAAACCGGGGCTTGCCTTAAATGCCTTGCGCTGCAAGCGCTTTTTGGCTATTTTCGTCTGTTTTTCTTATCCTTCTGCACCGCTTTGATAAAAAGCACGCCGAAGAAGGATATGCCGATAAACATCACGATGCAGGCGATCATCACGCCCGTGTCGGATAATGCTCCCGCCTGCGCGAGGGCAAGTGCCTGTATGCCGAGCCGACTCATCAGAGCAGAGGCCCGACTTTTTTGCCTTCTTCAAGGCAGCCGAGGATGTATTCGCAGTTCATCAGGCAGCGGGGAAGGTGAAACGGACCCTTCCACATCGAGCCCTTCTGGGTGTGGGAAACGGTGCCGTCCTTGTGGAGGTAGCCGTACCATTCGCCGCATTCTTTATCGGCAAAATGCCCGAATGCATAGAAGTGAGCCTTTTCGAACCATTCGGCATATTTTTCGTCGCCGGTTATGGAGTAAGCCAGCAGGGTTGCGATAAGAGCCTCGTTGTGAACCCACCAAAGCTTCATGTCATGCTCGAGCTGTTCGCAGGGGCGGCCCTTGACATCCGTGAAGTAGATAAATCCGCCGTTTTCTTTATCCCAGCCCCATTCGAGCGAGCGGTCGAGAATTGTAAGCGCGGTCTTGAGCAGCTTTTCATCGCCGGTATAAAGCGCCTGATTCATGAGGAACCAGCTGTTTTCCATGGAGTGACCGGGGTTGATTGTTCTGCCGGCGGGGTTGTCGATATATTCGCCGTTCGGGCCAACGGTTTCCAGCACGCAGCCGAGCTCCGGCTTGTAGTGATAATTGATGATATCATTGGCCATTTCATCCGCAACGCGGGTGTAATAATCCGCCTTTTCGGGATCGCACCTGCGCAGAGCCTGTGCGCCGGAAACAAGCACCATCGGGTTTGCGGCGGCGCGTTCCGCACGGGTGGAGGCATAGCTCTTCGGGGTGATCTTGTAAGGATCGGTTGAGGGATCGCGGTATACGGAAAGCATCGTTTCGAAGCATTCCTCTGCCTTGCGGAGCGCTTCCTTGTCGCCCGTCATAACGGCATATTCCGCCATGGAGAGAACATAAAAGCTTTCCGTGAAGGTGTATCTGCGCTTGCGGAGCGGCTTGCCCTCTTTTGTGAGTGTGAAATACATTCTGCCGTCGGTGTCGGCGATGTATTTGTCCATGAATTTTTTGCCGATCTCGGCGGCTTCAACCCATTCGTCGCGCTTGCCGTAAACATTGCAGAGCCGCGAGAATGTCCAAAGGCATCTGCCTTGGAACCATCCGGATTTGTCGTCGTTGTAGGATTTGCCTTCGCGGTCGACACTTGTGATATATCCGCCGTTTTCACGGTCGATAAGATCGCTGTTCATCCAGAAGGGGATGACATCGTTCAAAAGCTGATCGTGATAAAATCTGCGGTAAGAAGCGATAGTTGCTTTTTCCATTTAACAATACCTTCCTTTTGATCGTTTCGTATGCCCTTATTCTAACCTCTTCCGCCCGCAAAGTCAATAAAAATGTCTGATTTTGCCCGATATAAATTGACAAAACGGGCGTCGGGTGGTATAATTGCACGGTATAGAAAGGATTGTGCGCGACATGAAGAAATTATCACTTCTCGCTGTGCTTGTATTGGCGTGCGTTTTGCTTGCCTCCTGCAATGCTCTTTTGGATAAGGCAAAGCAGTATGTGACCGGCAACGAAGCATCCGAAAAGCCCGCCGGTTACCTTACAACGCTCAAAAACGAACTGTTTGAGTACGATGTTTTCAAGGATCATATTTCCGTGACAAAATACCTTGCGGAATCGGTTGAAGTCGAGATACCCTCCGAAATAGACGGAAAGCCTGTCACGGAGGTCGGTTCGCTCTGCTTTTATCAGACGGAAGCAAAGGTCGTTTCGGTCACGATACCCGACAGCGTCACCGCTATCACCGAAAGCGCATTTTACTGTGCCGACAGGCTCTCTTCAATAGTAATACCCGACAGTGTCACCGAGATCGGCATGCGCGCCTTTGCGCAGTGTGAAATGCTCGAAACCGTCGTTGTCGGCTCCGGGGTAAAGAGCATACCGGATTACTGCTTCAACTGCTGTGATTCGCTCAAACAAATCACCTTCAGGGGGCAGATTGATTCCATCGGCGTGCGTGCTTTTTCCTATTGCAGCGCACTCACCGAATACGAAATACCCTCCTCTGTCAATAAAATCGGTGCCCGCGCCTTTTGCGGCTGCGAATCACTTGAATACCTCACATTCATCAATACCGAGGTCGAGATCGGCGCCGATGCCTTCTCCGCTTCCGAAAAGCTTGCGCTGATCGCGCCGGAGGGCTCTGCCGTTTATAAGTATTGCGAGGCGAATTCCCTCCGCTGGACAACATCGAAGTCGGTTCCCGCAATAAAGCTCGGAACATCGGATGAAAGCTCCGATGAAAGCTCCGCATCAACAGAAGAAAATTAAATCCGAAAGGAAAACATAGAAAATGCAGCCTATATCACTGAATGAAATACGCAGGAAATACCTTGAATTTTTCGAAAGCAAGGGGCATCTTTGTCTGAATTCCTTCCCGCTTGTCCCGCAGGATGACGATTCGCTCCTTCTTATAAATGCGGGTATGGCTCCGCTGAAAAAATACTTCACGGGTGAACGCGTCCCCCCGAGAAAGCGCGTTACGACCTGCCAGAAGTGCGTCCGCACGCTTGATATCGACAATGTCGGCAAAACTGCCCGTCACGGCACGTTTTTCGAAATGCTCGGCAACTTTTCGTTCGGCGATTACTTCAAGCAGGATGCCATTCCGTGGGCGTGGGAATTTCTCACGAAGGTCATGGAGATCCCCGCGGAAAGGCTTTACCCGAGTGTCTATATCGATGATGACGAAGCGTTCGATATTTGGGTAAAGACCGGTGTCCCGGCGGACAGGATAGTCCGTCTCGGCAAGGAGGACAACTTCTGGGAAATCGGCTCCGGCCCCTGCGGCCCCTGCTCCGAAATATACTTCGACCGCGGCGAAAAATACGGCTGCGGCAAGCCGGATTGCGGAGTCGGCTGCGATTGCGACAGATTTATCGAGGTATGGAACATAGTCTTTACGCAGTTTGAGGGCGACGGCAACGGGAATTACACCCGCCTTGCCCACCCGAACATAGATACCGGCATGGGGCTTGAACGCCTTGCCTGCGTTATGCAGGATGTCGGCAACCTTTTCGAGGTCGATACGAACCGCAGCATTCTCGATAAGGTTTGCGAGCTTGCGGGAAAGGAATACCACGGCTCCGCCGCGGATGACGATGTTTCCATCCGCGTCATAACCGACCATATCAAGACGGCAACCTTCCTTATCGGCGACGGTGTCATCCCCTCCAACGAGGGCAGGGGCTATATCCTCCGCCGTGTGCTCCGCCGCGCGGCAAGGCACGGAAGGCTTCTCGGTATAAAGAATGTATTTCTCGGCGATGTCTGCGATGTTGTTATCGAAAACAACCGCGGCGCATATCCGGAGCTTGAACAGCGCAGGGATTATATCAAAAAGACGATCCGTGCGGAAGAAGACCGTTTTGCGCAGACACTCGATTCAGGGCTTTCGATACTCGATAAAATGCTTGCCGAAACCGTTGCTTCGGGCAGCAAAACGCTTTCCGGCGAAAGCGTCTTCAAACTTTACGATACCTACGGATTCCCGATAGACCTCACAAAAGAGATAACCGAAGAAAAGGGCATTGCCGTGGATGAGGAAGCCTTCCGCGCACTTATGCAGGAACAGAAGAAGCGTGCGCGCGAGGCAAGAGCGAATATCGATGCCGGCTGGGTAGGCGATGCGCTTTCCATGGTGGATAAGAGCGTCGCAACGGTATTCACCGGCTACGAGGAACTTTCCTCCGAATGCAACATAGAATATATCATTTCCGAGGGCGAGGATAACGCCTTTATCAGCGGCGGCAGTGCCGTGGTCATCACCGACCGTACGCCGTTCTATGCCGAAAGCGGCGGACAGGTCGGCGATACCGGTGTTATCAAAACGGCAAACGGCGTGTTTACCGTTACGGATACACATAAAACTCCCGAAGGAATATACCTCCATACCGGCACGGTCACGGAAGGTACCATCGAAAAGGGCAGTGCCGCGGCGACAGTCGACGCCGCACGCCGCGCCGCCATTGCACGCAATCACTCCGCACTCCACCTGCTCCAGGCGGCACTGCGCAGGGTGCTCGGAACTCATGTAGAGCAGGCGGGCTCCTATGTCAACGATAAGATCGGCAGATTCGACTTTACCCACGGTTCTGCCGTTACGACGGCAGAATTGCAGGAGGTCGAGGATCTTGTAAACGAACAGGTGCTTGCGGATATTGAGGTCACGACCGATATCATGACACCGGATGAAGCCCGCGCGAAGGGCGCAATGGCGCTGTTCGGCGAAAAATACGGCGATAAGGTCCGCGTTGTCTCCATGGGCGATTTTTCCAAGGAACTTTGCGGCGGTACTCATGTCGCCCGTACGGGCAGGCTCGGTCTGTTCCGTATTGCTTCCGAATCCTCCGTCGCCGCAGGCGTCCGCAGGATCGAGGTACTCACCGGACTGAACAGCCTTGAAGAACTCCGCAGAACCGAATCCATGCTTGCCTCTGTCGGCAAGATTGTCAAATCCGCCGGCAGGGAAGATATCATAAACAAAGCCGAAGCGCTTTCGGAGGAAAACCGCAGGCTCCGCAAGGAACTCGAAGCCATGAACCGCAAAGCGGCGTTCGGCGCGATTGAATCGGCATATAAAAATGCCGAGGAAGTTTCCGGCCTGCATCTCGTGCGCGCAAGTTTCGACCAGCTTTCCGCAGATGCCCTGCGTGATGCGGCGGATAAGATCATTTCCGCTCACCCGGAAGCAGTTACGCTTTTCGCATCCGTCACGGGCGAAAAGGTTGTGCTTGTTTCCGCCTGCGGTATCGAAGCCGTTTCCAGGGGCGCGCATGCAGGTAATCTGCTCAAAGCCGTTTCGCCTATCGTAGGCGGTGGCGGCGGCGGCAGACCGAACAGCGCATCGAGCGGCGGCAAGGATGCTTCACGTCTCCACGAAGCGATGGATGCCGCATCCGGAATACTCGCTTCCCAAATACATTAAAGAGGTGTAAAAATGAACGATTGCCTTTTCTGTAAGATCATAGCGGGGGAAATACCCTCCCGCAAGGTTTACGAGGATGAAAGTGTTTTTGCGTTTTACGATATAAATCCCAATGCACCGGTGCACGTGCTTGTCGTGCCGAAGAAGCATATCGCCTCGCTTGACGAGGCAAATGCCGAAAATATCGGCGATATCGGCAAGGTTCTGCTCGCGATACCGAAGATCGCCTCCGCACTTTCGCTCGGGAACGGATACCGCGTTATCACCAATATCGGCGAGGATGCCGGTCAATCCGTAAAGCATCTTCACTTTCATATTCTCGGCGGCGAGAAGCTGCCCGTAAAACTTGCCTGAAATAAGGAGATACATACCATGAAAACCGTTTATATCGATCCCGAAACTTATCATTATCACGAAATGACGGTGGCGGGGCTCAAAAGGCAGCTCCCCGTTTGCAGGGTGAACGACAGCCTTTATATCGCCGGATTCGTAATATTCGGCGATGTGGAGCTTACCGTCAGATCCGCCTGCGAGCTTTGCAAGCTTGTCCCGGAGCATGATGTTCTTATCACAGCCGAAGCAAAGGGAATCCCGCTTGTGCACGAAATGGCGCGTCAACTCGGCGAAAATCGCTATATTCTTGCGCGTAAAGCTCCCAAACTTTACATGAAGAACCCCATTTCCTTTGAAGTGCAGTCTATCACCACAGCAAACCGTCAGTCGCTTTATCTGGATAAAACGGATGCCGATTATATGAACGGCAAAAGAGTCGTCATTGTCGACGATGTTATCAGCACCGGGGAATCGCTCCACGCTATCGAGGAACTTGTAAAGGCATCAGGCGGCAATATCGTCGGAAGGATGTCCATACTTGCGGAGGGCGATGCCATCGACCGTAAGGATATAACCTATCTGGAGGAACTTCCTCTCTTAGTTCCGAAGGGCAAGGAATAAAGACTTTGTATAAAAAGCGCGTTCTTGCGACTGTTATCACGGTTTTTATTGCCGGAATCGTTTTCGGGATAACGATTGCCGTAAAATGTGATACCCGCTCCTGCCGCGCCGCCTTGATCGTTCTGTGTGTCGCCGCAGCCGTTTGCTGCGCGGTGTTTTCCCGTGCCGGCGATGACAGACGCTACAAAAAAGCCACGGCGGTCGCGGTTGCGGTCGCCGCTTTTGCTTGCGGGAGTCTGCGTGTCGTTTTGCAGTCGGATATCGGCTCGGCGGGCGCGGGCTTTGTCGGCGCGGAGGATACCGCCGTCATGCGTATCGTTTCCGCCGAATCCGATTATTACGATTGCGCGATCGAAAAAAGCGATATCGGCGTTCCCGCAGGGAAGTATATACGCTATTATCTGAATGCGGGTGAAGAAAATGCCGTTTCGGGCGATATCATCACCGCTGCGGTGGTCTATAATACCGCTTCTTCGCGTTCCTGCCTTGCATCCGGTATCTTTCTTACCGCATCGGGTAGTATTTCCGCGCACGAAAACGGGAGCGGATTGCTTTATGATATACGCAACTATATACGCAAAAGCAACGAAAAACTCTATGCGGGCGATGATACCGTCCGCACGATCGCAAATGCCGTCACCGTAGGTGACAGAAGCGGAATGGACCCGCGCATTTATATGCTTTTCCGTTCCGCAGGTATTTCGCATATTCTTGCCATAAGCGGGCTTCATATCTCCATAACCGCCATGTCGGTCTATTATCTGCTCCTGATTTTCGGGGTGAACCGCAGAGTATGCGGCGTGATAGGCGCGGCGGTTGCGGTGCTTTATACCGCGGTTGTCGGCTTTACGCCCGGCGCTGTCCGTGCCACGGTAATGCTTGCCTGCGGAATGCTTTTCAAAACGGTGCTTGTGAAGTTCGACAGCATCACCGCAATGTTTTTCGCGCTCGGCCTGCTTGCGCTGATAAATCCCTATTCGCTCTGCTCGGCGGGGCTTATGCTTTCGTTTTTGTGCTGCCTCGGAATCATACTCGCTTCGCCCCTGTTTCAGAGCATCGGTTTTGCCTTCCGCGGCAACGGTTTTTTCACGCGGCTGCTTCGCCGTGCGGCGGCACTCATTGTTGTGCCGGCGGCGGTTTCGGCGGCAAGCGGGGCTTTCTCCTTTCCGGTATTGTTTTCCTGCTTCGATACGGCTTCCACGCTGTCACCGATCATAAATATCATCGTTGTCCCGCTGTTTTCACTTGCAACAAGGCTTTCCTTTGCGGCATCGCTGCTTTCGGACATCCTGCCGTGGGTTGCCGGTGTCATTGCCTCGCTCTCCGGTGCTATAATCGGGTTGGTCGTCCGCGGGTGCGGGTTTGTCGATTCGCTCGGTATATCCGTCATTTCACTTCGCAGCGGATTTGCGGTCATTCCGCTTATTCTCTCGCTTGCGGCGATAGCCGTGCTTGTTTTCGGCGGCAGAAGAAAGAAATATTTTGCGGGCATTATGGTCGGGATGTTTGCCGTTTCGGTGCTTGCCTGCGGTGCCGCGGAATCGTTTTATATCAAAAACGAAAGCTTTATAGAATATTCGGATGCAAAAACCGGATATATAATCTCCTGCCGCGGCGGAGAGCTTGATTATATCGATATATGCGGCGTCCGTGCCGATACCGCCGCGGTCTACGAAAGCGGTTTCACCCGCGTAAACCGCTATATCATAACGCAATTTGATGAAAATGCCGCCGGGCGGTTCGACCGTTTCAGCGGTAATGTGCCTGTTGATACGGTCGTTATACCCGCCGCATCGGGCGCGGACGAAGCAGCGGTATCCGCCCGCATTGCGGAAACGGCGTACAGCCGCGGCTGCGATGTTGCCCTTTATTCCGATGAAAATTCGCATTACGATCCGAATGCGGAGTACCTTGTGAGCGGGAATTACCTCGGCAGCGGCGGATTGTATTTCACATCACGGCTTGGCGGAAAGAAGATATGTATTTTCACACCGCAATACAGCGGTGCGGTGCAATGCGATATTGCCGTTGCATCGAAATGCAATGCAAAGCTTGAAAGTCCGATCCTTTATTGTGGCGGCGATAATGCGCCCATAGGGACAAAACGGCTTGATTTTAACGAAAAGATCAGATTTGATGTAAAGAAGGGAGGCGAATTGGTTGTCGATAACCCATGAAGAACTTAAATCGCGCATCGCAAGTATACACGGCGCGGTGCTCTTTTACGGCGCCGAGGAATACATGAAGGACTTTTATGCCTCCGCCCTGCGCAAGCGCGTGGATGTATCGCCTCTGCCCGAATTCAACCATACCTTCTTTAACGCTGCCGCGGAGAGCGTGAACGACCTTGAAGAAGCCGCTTTTTCGCTCCCTTATATGTGGGAAACAAAGCTGATAGAAATAAACGAAATTCAGAATGTAAAGCTTTCGGAGGAAGATTGCGAAAGCTACGCCCGCGTTTTTGCGGACCTGCCGGAATATGTTACGGTGCTTATCGTGCTGCGCGGCGGTGCGGTGGATGAAACGGAACTTGCAAAAAAGAAAAGCGGTCTTGAAGGTCTTGTACGGGCCGTGGAGAAAACCGGCACAGTTGTCAGCTTCGGCGCCGAAAAGCCCGAAAAGCTTCGCACATGGGTAACAAGGCATCTTGATGCACGCGGCTTAAAGTACGAATCCGCCGTCCCGCGGGAACTTATCGCGTATTGCGGAACGGACATGTATGTGCTGCGCTCGGAGCTGGAAAAGCTTACTGTCGCCTGCGAGGGCAGGGTGGTAAATCCCACGGATATTTACAAATACTGCTGCGGAAATGCCGCATATAAGTATTACGATATCGTCAATGCGCTTTCGCGGCGCGATATGCTCTCGGCAAAGCGTATACTCGATAACCTCGATCTTTCGCGCACGGAATTGACTGTCGCAATGGGTGCCATCGCCAAAAGCTATTCCGAAATGCTGCTTGTGAAAACCGGCTTGGAAAGCGGCAAAAGCGAAGCGGATATCGCATCCGATCTCAAGACCTCTGTATGGCGCGTCAGAAAGACAGCCGCCTCGGCTGCCGGTTCGGACAAACGTCGTATAGCCTACGCAATCGCGCGGATATCCGATGCGGATAATAAGTTAAAAAGCTTTTCCGGAAATCCGGACAGAATAATCGAAAATGCGTTTTACAGGATATGCGCGTATGGAAAATAAGCTGAAACTGAAATATCCTGTCATTGTGGAAGGAAAATACGATAAAGCAAAGGTCTGCGCCGTGGTATCCACGCCGGTGATTGCGCTGAACGGATTCGGCATATTCCGCGATAAAGATAAGCAGTCGCTGCTTTCAAGGCTTTCGCGCTCCGGCGGCGTGATTCTGCTTGCCGACAGCGACCGTGCCGGAAACTTTATCCGCGCAAGGCTGAAGGGCCTTGTCAGCGGCAACATAATTAATGTGTATTCGCCCTGCATACGCGGCAAGGAAAGGCGCAAGGAGCATGGCTCCGCCGACGGGCTGCTCGGTGTCGAGGGAATGAGCGAATCGGTACTCTTTGATCTTCTTTCGCCGTATGCGGAGGGTTCTTCGGATGCCATAAGCGGCTTTTGCCCGAGCCGCGCACGCCTTTATGCCGACGGACTTTCGGGTACGCCCGATTCTGCACGGCGCCGCAAACTGCTTGCACGGGCGCTCGGTTTGCCCGAAACGCTTACGGCAAAGGCACTTTTCGAGGCGATAAATATGCTCGCAAGTGAGGAAGAATATATAAAAGCATTGGAAATGGCTGAAAAATGGCAAAAAGAATCGGAATAATCACACTCGGCTGCCGCGTGAATCAATATGAATCATCCGCGCTTGCCGAAAGGCTTTCGGAGCTCGGCTTTGATGTCTGCGGGGATGACCGCGATTGCGATTACTATATCGTGAATACCTGTGCCGTCACCGCCGAAAGCGAACGCAAAAGCTGCCAGATAATTCGCCGCGCCGCAAAAAGCGGCAGGGTAGCGGTCATCGGCTGCGCTTCGCAGATAAACAAGACGATATCAGGCGAAAAAAACATTATTTTCAACGGCGGGTGCCGCGATAAAGCCCGTGCGATCGAGGCAATAATCAACGATGACGGCCTCCTGCACGATTGCGTATGCAGTCTTTCGGGTGCTCCGTATGAGGATATGCACATCAGCGGCAGTGAAATACTTTTTTCCGAATGCCGCGGGTATATAAAAATACAGGACGGATGCAACGGCAAATGCAGCTATTGCATTATTCCGAAATGCCGCGGAAGCGTTCGCTCCCGCCATGCGGATGAGGTCGTTGCGGAGGCGGAACGGCTTGTCGCCGCAGGCTATAAGGAGATCATTCTTACCGGAATCGAGGTTGCGGCTTATAATTCCGTCCCGCTGTACGAGCTTGTAAAACGGGTTTGCGCCGTGCCCGGCCTGCGGCGCCTGCGACTCGGCTCGCTATCGCCCGGTATATTGAGCGAAAAATTTTTGGAAACGGTCGCGCAATGCCCGCAATTCATGCCGCACCTGCATATTTCGATACAATCACTTTGCAACAGCGTGCTTGAACGAATGTGCCGCCCCTATACAAAGGAGTTTGTCTTTGAACGCATTGCGGCGGCGCGTAAGCATATTCCCGGTTGCTTCATATCCGCGGATATCATCGTCGGCTTCCCGGGCGAAACGGAAGAAAATTTTCTCGAAACGCTTCATGCAGTCGAGCGGCTTGAAATATTCCATGTCCATTCCTTCCCGTATTCGGAACGCCCCGGGACACCTGCCGCGGCGATGGACGGAAGTATTCCGCCTGCGGAGCGAAGCGCCCGCAATACAAGGCTTATCAAAGCATCCGGGGCAATTAAGTCACACCTTCTTTCCGGCATGGTCGGGAGCGATGTGAAGATACTTGTGGAAAAATGCGTTTCCGGAACGGCATACGGCCACACCGAATGTTATGCGGAGGCGAAATTTGCTTCGGATAATGCGTCTGTCGGCGATATCGTCACGGCAAAAGCCGTTTTTGCGGAGAACGGGAGCCTTGTTTGCAAAGCAGAAAAAGGAGAATGATCAAATGAACGAAGAAAACAAAGATATTTCTTATAACACATCCCCGGAGGGCAAACCGTCGGAGTCTGCCCCCGAATCGGAATCTCAAACCGAAACTCAGCCGGAAATGCAGCCGGAAGTGCAGCAGGCACAGCCGGAAACCGAACAGGATGTGCAGGCGGATGAAGGGGAGCGAATTCAGCTGCACCCGTTCGGCGAGGGAAAGAGCGGATTGTTTTTGGAAAGCCTTCATTCCGGCAAAGCAAGCGTTCTGTTCACGCCGATATATGAGGTGAATATAAGCGATACGCGCTTGCGGGATGCTTTTTCCGCTTTTATAAATAATGTCGGGGTTGGGGAATCGTTCCGCCCGATCGACATCATCACTGCCGCGGAATCACTGTTGAAACGCAGAAGTATGTACGAATATGCCGATACCGATATTTATTGCTTCGATGCGCCGGACGGGCAGTATATTCCCGCTTCGATAATGAAATATTCCGTCCAGGGTGTCTATTCGCTTTTTTCGGTGCACAACGGTATCCTGTTCGATATTGAGGCAGCGGGCGGCAGCATAGCGAAATGTGAGTCGAAACGCTACATCCTCGCTCCGCGCAGGAAAGCGGAAAGGCTTTCTAAAAAGTGCAATTTGCGCGGTTTCGATGCAAAAAAATGTGGCAGCATTGTGGGAACGGGGATAATCAGCATCCTTGAAAGCGGCACTGTCGGTGCAAGCGCACCGATAACTACCGTCTTTTCGGCGGAAAAAACCGCCGTTGCGCTTGGCGGCGACAACTACGACGATTATATTTCGACATACCGTGCCGTCTGTGCATATACCTGCTGCACCGCCGTGGAGAGCGGAAATTATCTCAGATTTTCGCTTGCAGGCGGGTTGGAATCGGTATGCGCACGCGCACTCGGCTATTTCAATGCCGTGCTTGCGGCAAGGTATCTTCCGATCCGCGCGGTGTTTATCCCGGAGGGCGAAAGCACCATTGCGGTCCCGCGCCCGAACTGCTGCGACGGCGATTATGTATATCTTCTTAAAGTCCGCACGGACGGCGGCGGCATGCCGGATCAGGCACATCTCGCTCAGCTTGAATATTATCTTGCGGACCGAACCCGCGCGGGCATAATAAAAAGTATTCTCCCGCTTGGGGAGAATACCGAAAATACAATATATCGGCTTTGCGGCGAAAGCCTCGATTATGTTTCGCTTTCCGTGATACCGGAGCGCTGCTTCGGCGTGGTCGTGACCGTGCCGCGCGGCGAATCGGTAAACGGGATCAAGCTCGGGTATTTTACAGATAAGGTATGATCTCGCCGATCCCGCCGAGCGTGATATCGGGCGCGTTTGTTTCGTTCACATCTTCGGGCTTTGTTTCACCCGAAAGCACGAGTACGGACATCAGCCCGTTGTTTCGCCCGAGCGCGATATCGGTATAAAGTCTGTCGCCGACGATAGCCGTTTCCGAAAAAGGCACACCGAAAAGGTGCGAAATCATGTCCGCCGTTTCCTTATACGGCTTGCCGAAATACTTCGGCTTTACACCGGTGGAGGCGGTTACAAGCGCCGCGATTGCGCCGCTGTCGGGGATAAATCCTTTCTCCGTCGGGCAGTTGAAATCCGGGTGGGTGCACAGGAACTCCGCACCGCCTCGAATCAGATCGCAGGCGATTACGAGCTTTTCGTAGGTGAGCGTTGTATCAAAAGAGGTCACGACAATGTCGGAATTCTCCGAAATGCATATTCCCGATTCCCTGAATGAATGTTCGAGCGCCGGTGTGCCGACAAGGTAAACGCTCTTTCCCGGTCTGAACCGTTTCAGAAAGTCTATCGTGACATCGCCCGCGGTGACAATATCCTCGCGTGCCGCGCCGAACCCGAGCCGTGAAAGCTTTTCCACGTAATCGTTCGGGTTGCGTGAAGCATTGTTCGTGAAGAAAACGACTTTTTTGCCGCGTTCCCGCGCTGTTTTCACAAATTCGATCGCGCCCGGCAAAACCTTTTCGCCGAGGTATATCGTGCCGTCCATATCAAGCACAAACAGGCGTATGCCGCTCAATTTTTCTTTTTCCATTATATTCTCCGATCATCAAATAATAGGTTTATCAGGTCATCATGAAAAAACACGGCTGAAAATTTCACCTTGCGGATTTGCATTGCCGCTATGTTCATGGCAGTCAATATCGTTCTCGGTTTTTCGGCTTTTTTCATCGGTGCGGTGATAACGGTCGCAGGGTATTCGCTCGGCAGAGCATTTATATACAGCACACCCGAATACGCGCTTATCAAGTGCCGTATCGTGCCGTCGGCGCGGTTATGTGTGCCACCGCTTCGGGTTGATAAAGCTCGCGAAGAAAAAAGGCTTTTTTACGATACATAAGGAATTGTACTACAAACGCATCTTGTTTTCAATAGGAGAGTTATGATGAACGAAAAATTTGTTGTTGCCGTCGATCTCGAAGGGCTTGCCTGCGTTGTCGGCTCATACGGCCGCGGTCTTGCGGACAGCCCGGATTATGATTTTGCCGCCCTGCAGGGCACGCGTGAGGCTGCCGCCGCCGTAAATGCGCTTTTCGATAACGGAGCAAGCGATGTTATCGTGTGGGATTGCCACGGGACAGGTGTGAACCTCAAATATGCCATGCTGGATAAGCGTGTGCGTATCGCAATCGGCGCGGGGAGCCGTGTTCGCTTCCCGGGAATGGACAGTTCGTTCGACGGTGTCCTCTTCATCGGATACCACGCATACGATGTGCCGAAAGCCACGCTCGCTCATGTCTATTCCTCCTCTACATTCACAAGCCACCTTATAAACGGAAAGCCGGTAGGAGAATTGCAGCTTGATGCCGCTATTGCGGGCAAGCGTGGGGTAAAAACGATGTTCGTTTCATCCGATGATATCTGCGTTTCGCAGGCTACCGAAAGCTTCCCCTGGGCGGAAACCGTTGTTACGAAAGAAGCACTTGCCTGGAACAGCTGCATAAGCCGCCATCCGGATGCGGTGTGCGATGATATTTATGCCGCCGTCACGCGTGCATATACGCGCATGGATGAAATGCGCGAGTTTACATTGCCTACACCGTTCGAACTTTCGGTTTCCTACAAGCGCATTGAGTATGCGCAGGGATGTAATCTGCATAACCCCGACGGAACTCCCTTTGACTGGACAGATGCATATACCCGCAAGGGGATTCTTGCGGATCCGGAGGATTATTTCTTGTATTGAACTGATTAAAGGAGTGGTGAGAAAAGTGAAGCAGGAGAAGCCTGCAAAGGAATACATAAAGCGTCAACGGATGGATCGCCTTCGTTCGCTGCGCGTGGTGAAATATACCGATTATCCTTTTGTGTTGTTGAACAGTCCGGTCGAGCTCACGGAAAGTTATATACTTACCGACCGCGAAACGACCGAGATATTCGCTTCCTTCATTTTCAAGAATGTATCCGAAAAGCCGATAACAAGGCTGGATATCCGGCTTGATCTGTATCGGAACGCCAATATTCCGTATACGCACATACATTTTTCCTATTGCCGTGAATACCTCAATTTCGGGATTATTTCAAAGAACGGCCGCCAACTGCGGCTGCGCGATTCAAATCGGAAAGCGTCTGTGGAACGCAGCGAATGCTTCGGCTCATGCGTGTATATCCCGATTCCCGAAACCTATTTCAGCAAGTATGATATCGTTTTGTGCAAGGTCATTTATGCCGACGGTACATCCGAAGAACCGGTAATCACCGTTGCCGGCAATGCGGAAAGGTACAAAGATCTTGATAATATATCCAAGCTCGTCTACACCCGCGTGAATGTTTACGACAAGTTCGAATCCTATTATCCCACCGTTGTTATGCCAAGCTTCAATGAAAAAGCATGGCTTTGCTGCTGCGGAAACAAGAACCCGGAAACCGCCGCCGTTTGCGAAAAGTGCGGCAGGGAAAAGGCGGTGCTTTCGGAATTGATGACAACCTCTGCCATCAGCGAGGAAAAGAAGCGGCTTGTTTCCGATCCGCGTGAGGTCACTCTGCACGATAAGACGGATTTCAAACAAAACCGATTCCTTGAAAACGAGGCGGAAACGCGCGCCAAAATCGAAGCATACGAGAAAGCCATGCACAATGTCGCCGAGGCGGAAAAACGTCGTGAACGCCGTAATATGATGCTTGTGCCGCGCCTGTTGGCGGCGGGGGTGCTCATCGCCCTGATAGTTTACCTGCTTCGTATTGCGCTGGAAAGATAAAAGAAGATATTTCGGCGATTAAAGATTGCTTTAAGCATTCGGAATATAATGATAAGCGTAAGGTACATCAAAGATTCTCCTCTTACCGTTTTTCATATTATCCCCCCATTGAAAAACAGTTTTCCTTTCAGGCAAAAGACCGCCCGCCGGGCGGTTTTTTGCTGTCCGTTCAAGGCGCCGATTCACAGTTGCTTCCGTATTTTGCATGTTGCCATAACTTCGGTTGATTAAAGGTTGTTTTAAGTATAACGGATATAATGATAAGCGTAAGGTACATCAAAGATTCTCCTCTTACCGTTTTTCATGTTATCCCCCCCTATTGAAAAACAGTTTTCCTTTCAGGCAAAAGACCGCCCGCCGGGCGGTTTTTTGCTGTCTGTGCGGAATAACAATTGCCGTACAAAAAACAACAGGCACACCCGAAAAGGTGTGCCTGCTTTGTTTGCCGTGAAATATCAGTTGCCGTCGGGCGTGCCGAAGATCTTGTAATAAACATTTGTGATCTTTTCCTGAAGCACGTATTCGAATGCGGTTTCGTATTTCGGGGTATAATCGTATTCGACAATCGGGTCGCCGTTGTCGTCAACGGGCTGGCTTTCATCCTCGCCGTATTCCTTTTCGGTACGGTCGTAGTAGCCGAGCTCGTAGTAGAACTCGTTTTCGTCTTTGCCGAGAAGATCCTTGTATTCGGCAACAAATCCGGTCATCGCTTCTTCAATGGCAGCGCCCATTTCCTCGGTCATCGCGCCGGTGTACTTCTTGATCTCTTCGGTTATGAGCCTGTCGAATTCCTTGTCAGTATCGACAGGTCCGTCATACTTCTCGCGTGTCTCAAGATCCTTCTTGAATTCATCGGAATTCAGTGTGCGGTTCTTCAGTGCGATATATGCCGGCGTTTCATAAGCGGTGCTGAGGCTTGATTCAAGGCGTTCCGAGAGGATGCTTTCGTACTCGTTGTCGATATTCGCCTGAATGTCTTCATCAGAGAAGTAATTGCTGACGTGTTCGGCAACGAATTCATCGGTAAGACGGGTTTCTACGTATGCGTAAGCGTCGTTTTCGCTCGCATCGGGGTTCTGTTCCTTGAACTCGTCCATCCACTGCTTGCTGTATTCGTTTCTGAGCTTGCGGCGGACATCGTAATTGATGGTTTCCATTGCGGATTCTTTGGCTTCGGCTTCGATCTGCTTGCCGTTGCGCGCGATAAAGGCATCGCGTATGCTCTGGAGATACGAGGGATTGAGTCTGTATTCAATGTAGTAGTTTTCTACTTCCTCGCGTATTGCTGCGTGAGCGGCTTCCTGCGCCTGTGCATACATGCCGGCGTAATCAATCGTAAGCGCCGTGCCGTCCATCAGTGCAGGGTAATATTTCTCGACAATGCCGTTTATGATCTCGATATAGTCGGGCTCGTAAACGGTGACTTCCGTGCCGGCGGGGTGTTCCTCTGTCGCGTTTTCATCGGTTGCGGTGTAAACATAAGATGTGATCGAGGAAGTGAAGCCGACTGAAGGCGAAAGTCTTGCATCCTGGTTCTGCTTTACGGCGTTGGCCCATTTGTCCGGATCCTCGGTTGCGAGAGTGTAGGTGAGGAAGCAGTTGCCGGTGTATTCGGGCTTGATGCTGTAGGTGTTATCGCGAAGCGGAACTACCTGACCTTTTTCGTTGAGCGTGTAGTTGACATTTTCAACGCCGTAGGCGAGTATGTTCATGAGCTGCTCGTCGGTATTGAGCGCCGTGATAAGCTTGGCAACATCGGTAAGCTCGTTGGAAACAACAAATTTGGAAATGCAGAATATGTTGCTGATCGCGTTTTCGTTAGTTGCGATAGGATTGGAGTAGAGCGAGTAAACGCACTCTCTGCCGCTCTTTTCGTATTCCGCTTTGATATCCTCGATATTGCCGCTTTCTATGCTGACGGCATAAACGGGATCGTCGGATTCTTCTTCGCTTTCAAAATAACCGAGCGCTCTGTAGCGGGTTATCATGGAAATGTAGGAATTGAACTCATCGCTGTCATAAGCGGGAACAATGGACTTGGAAGAAGTTACGATAGCGGGGAAGCCGTCGCGGGAAAGAAAATCGATGTTTGCGGAAGGGTAGGTGTTTTTAAGCGGAATGACATTCTTTTCGCCGTCCTTCACATCGCGGAGGTAATCGTTGAGATCCTCCATCGATTTGACGGTGTTGGGGTCGACACCGTATTTTTCAAGCAGTTCCTTATCGAAAACAAGATAGGTGTAATTGCCTATCGCATTGTTTACGGGTATGCCGTAGGTCTTGTTGTTGACCTTGGCTGCGGTGAACAGCGTGGAGTGTATGGAGGACTTGAGGGATTTGGCTTCGTTGTTCAGCTTTTCGTCAAGAGCTGCGAGCTTGTCGTTGGTGGCGAGCTCGTAGTAATTGTCGTAGCCGCGTACAAGGAATATGTCAAGCCGCGGATTTTCGAGCGGTATCTCCTGACCATCGGCAAGAAGGTCAAGTATCTTGTCGCCGGTCATGATCTCCTCTTCGGAATTGTCATCCGCGTTGGAGAAAAGCGTGTTGGCTTTGCTCGATTCATCCTTTTTGGTTTTTTTATCGTCCTCGATCTGCTGAAGCTCTTCGAAACGCTTTGCGATAAGCTCATCGTATTCGTCCTCGGTGACGGCTTCGAGCTTGAGAATCATGTTAAGGCGATAATATATAATGCGGTTGAGTGCGAGCTCAACGTTGATTATATCTTCCTCAGTGGTGCTTTCGTCGACGATGGTGTAGAGCGTGTAAACGCTTGCTGCCGTTTCCGAAAAATCGGCTTCCTTCTGGCAGGAAGTAAGCACCGGCAAAAGCATTATCAACGACAAAAGAATACACAAGATGCCTTTTTTCATAAGGCGGGTCCTCCTAATAGCCAAGTATTTATGCATATTGTCATTATACATCCCGAAAGCCGTTATGTCAAGGCAAATATAGTAATTGTGGCGGCTGCGGAAGTTAAAAATTTTTTTCCTCCGGTTGCGCCTTCCGGGTTGAAAAATCGGGCAAACGGTGTTATCATTATCAAACGGAGAAATTGCCATGAACGAACGATCTGTACGAAAAAAACTGATGAGGGCTCTGCCGCTTCAAACCGCGCGTTTGACGGTGCGCGAGCCGGAATTATCCGATACCGATGATATGTATGCCTATGCCTCGCTTCCGGAGGTCTGCAAATACCTTCTTTGGGAGCCGCACATCAACCGCTTTCAGACAGAGGGCTATATCGAATCGCTTCGCAAGCGCTGCCGCCGCGGGCTTTACTGCGATTGGACTGTTGCGAAAAGATCCGACGGCCGCATGATCGGCACCTGCGGATTTGCTTATATAGACAGCGAAAACGAATGGTGCGAGATAGGCTATGTGCTTGCTCCGTGGGAGCAGGGAAAGGGATACATGACAGAGGCGCTCTCCGCCGTGACGGAGCTTGCCTTTGATACCCTCGGCATCCGTGAGGCGCGCCTTCGCATCATTGCCGAAAATGCCCCTTCGCGCAGGCTGGCGGAGCGCGTCGGATACAAGCTCAAAAAAGTCTGTGAAGACGAAATGGAAATCAAGGGCGTGCTTCGCAATATCGCGCACTATTCACTGACTGCCGATGAATATGTAGCACTGCGCCGCCTGCGGTGAGCATCTCCCCCGGATAAACATCGCCGACCGGAAACTTGAAATTAAAACAAAAGCAGCCGCTTTGTTGCAGCTGCTCTTTTGTTTTGCAGATTGGTCAGACGGCGCGGGTGACCTTGCCGCTTCTGAGGCAACGGGAGCAAACATATACATGCTTCACGGTGCCGTTAAGGTTTGCTTTGACCTTCCTGATGTTGGGCTTCCAGCTTCTGTTGGTTTTCCTGTGAGAATGGGAAACGTTGCAACCGAAGGTAACGCCCTTTCCGCAAACCGAACACTTTGCCATTTATTCCACCTCCATAATACTCCGTAAAAAATCGAACAATTTACTATATAACATTTTTGGGACTTTGTCAAGCCTTTTTTTGCTTTTGGACGAAAAATGTCGTCATCTGAAGCTTTCGGAGAGCTTATATATGTCTCCGGCGCCCATAATTATCACGATATCGCCCTTCCGCGCAGAGTTCATGACATACGCTTTGGCTTTTTCAAACGAATCGCAATATGTGCCGCCCGCATCGCGCGCAAGCGTTTCGGATGATACCTCCGTTCCGCAGGTTCCGCGCGCGGCATAAAGCGGGCAGAGATACAGCTCATCCGCATAGGTAAAGGCTTTCGTGAATTCCGGGTAAAGATCGTGCAGCCGCGAATAATTGTGCGGCTGGAAAACGCATATCACGCGGCTGCCGCCCGCAAGCTGCTTTGCGGCGGAAAGCGTGGCTTTTATCTCGTCCGGATGGTGGGCGTAATCGTCATAAACAATCGCACCGTTCGCCTCGCCCACACGCTCGAACCGCCTGCCCACGCCGTAAAAGCTCTTTACACCGTCCGCTATGTTACGCGGGGATATCCCGCTCATATCGCAGACAGCGGCTGCGGCAAGCGAATCGGCCACATTATGCACCCCCGGTACGGAAAGAGAGAGGTGCACAAGGAACTCACTGCCGCGGTACACATCATATTCGTGAAGCCCCTTTTCGGACTTTATATTCACGGCGCGGTAATCGGCATTTTCGCTGCCTTCGGCACTGAATGTGACCTTGCGCTTCGCAACACCTTCCGCGGCGCGTATGCAGTTTTCGCAATCGAGGTTGTAAAGTGCGTATCCGTCCGAATCGCAGTTGTTCATGAACCGGGTGAAGGACATCCGCAGCTGTTCCATGCTACGGAAATAATCGGTATGATCGAGCGATATGTTCAGCACAACGGAAGCGTGCGGGAAGAAAGAAAGAAAACTGTCCTTGTATTCGCAGGCTTCGTAAATGAAGTTTTCGTCGCTGCCGATACGGTATGCGGAGTTGACATCGCGCATTGTCGCGCCGACAATGACCGTCGGATCGCAGCCCGCCGCGTTGATAAAGATGTGGCCGAGCAGTCCGCTTGTAGTGGATTTGCCGTGTGTCCCCGCAACAGCTACCGAATTTGCATGGTGCTCCGCAACATGGCCGAGCATCTCCGCACGGGAAATAAGCGGTATTCCCGCGGCAACGGTCTGCTTCATGACGGGATGTTCGCTTCCGAACGCCGCCGAGTATACAACGGCATCAAATGACGCAAGAACAGACGGGTTGAAATCAAAGCTGACATCTATCCCTTTTTCGATCAGTGCATCCGTTGCGGGCCCCGAAGCGCGGTCGTACCCTGCAACGGTATATCCGCGGGCGGAAAGTATCAATGCAATGGCAGACATACTCACCCCGCCGATGCCGAGAAAATAAAGGCGTGCGCCTTTTTTCAGATCATTTATCCCCAAAACGGTTCTCCTCCGTAAATCCGACTTGAAATTCACCCGTGTCATTATATCACTATTGTACGATAAAATAAAGAGGAAAATGGCGGAGCGCAAAAAATTATTTATTATGCACATTGCAACACGGGGATTTTTGTGTATAATACAAAACTGAAGAAGGTTTACAATGAGTCGCTATGCGGGTTGTTCCGCAACGGAGGTATCATTATGAAAACAAACAGAAGGCAGCTTGTGTTTCTTGCGCTGCTTTCCGCCGTAACATTCGTTCTTCAGATGCTTGCGGTCGTCATTCCGGCAATCGGTCAGTTCCGCTTCTCGTTCGCAATGGTTCCCGTCGTTGCCGCCGCCGTGTTCTGCGGCAAAAAGGGCGGTGCGATCATCGGCGGAGTATTCGGTCTGACGGTCTTTGCACAGTGCCTTATGGGCATAGATGCGGGCGGCGCGATATTGCTTCAGGTCAATCCGTTCTTTACATTCGTAGTGTCCGCCGTGCGCGGCGCACTGGCAGGGCTGCTTGTCGGCGTTGTCGCGGATCTGTTTGCCGGCAAAAAGCGCGTTCTGTGCTATTTTATCACCGCGGCCTCCGCACCGTTTTTCAATACGCTTGTATTCGTGCTCGGCTATTCGACACTCTTCCGCG
Source organism: bacterium (assembly GCA_963661975.1). Lineage (GTDB taxonomy): Bacteria > Bacillota > Clostridia > Oscillospirales > CAG-382 > Coliplasma. The sequence goes on along the minus strand of CAVLDN010000001.1, from coordinate 84,617 downwards.
ATAATCTTTACGAAGCAGCCGGCGGAAGCAATGTTTTCAGCTTTGTAATACTCGGGCTTGTGGGTGTGAATTTCCTGTTTGAGTTTGCAACAACATTGCTCATATCTCCCGCGGTCTGCACCGCGGTTGCCAAAACCGAAAAGCGCTTATAAAACAGAATTCAAAAATTTTTATATATCCGGAGAATAACTGAAGTGGTAAGAGAAGATTTAAGAAACATCGCCATTATTGCGCACGTCGACCACGGTAAGACAACCCTTGTCGATGAAATGCTCAAACAGGGCGGCGTATTCCGCGAGAATCAGGTCACCGAGGATCGCGTTATGGACAACAATGCTCTCGAACGCGAGCGCGGTATCACCATACTTGCAAAAAACACCGCAATCCACTACAAGGATGTTAAGATCAACATTATCGACACCCCGGGCCACGCTGATTTCAGCGGCGAGGTGGAACGCATATTGAAGATGGTCAACGGCGTCATTCTGCTTGTTGATGCCGCGGAAGGCCCCATGCCGCAGACACGCTTTGTGCTTCAAAAGGCTTTGGAACTGAACCACAAGGTAATTGTCGTTGTCAACAAGATCGACCGTGCGGACGCGCGCATAAGCGAAGTTATGGATGAAATACTCGAGCTTCTTATCGATCTTGACGCAAGCGACGAACAACTCGAAAGCCCGACACTTTTCTGCTCCGGACGCGACGGCACCGCCTCGATATCGCCCTACGAAAAGGGCGCGGATTTGCGTCCGCTTTTCGATGCGATACTCGAGCATATCCCCGCACCCGAAGGCGATCCGGAAGGCCCCCTTCAGCTTCTTGTTTCATCAATCGACTATAACGAATATGTCGGCAGAATCGGTATCGGCAGGATTGAGCGCGGCTGCATAAAGCAGGGGCAGGAGGTTCTCATAACCAACTTCCATTCCACCGAATCTCCCAAGAAAACCAAGATTGTTTCGCTTTATCAGATAGACGGCCTCAACCGTATTCCCGTTCAGTCTGCGTATATGGGCGACATCGTCTGCTTCTCCGGGGCGGAGGCAATTACCATCGGCGATACCGTTACCGCCGTCGATTGCCCCGAACCGATCGAGTTCATCAAGGTCGGCGAACCGACAATGGAAATGACATTCTCCGTAAACGATTCTCCGTTTGCGGGCAGAGAGGGGAAGTATGTTACCTCCCGTCAGCTTCGCGACAGGCTCTATAAGGAACTTTTGAAGGATGTTTCGCTCCGTGTGAGCGACGGTGAAACCACCGATTGCTTCAAGGTCGCAGGGCGCGGTGAAATGCACCTTTCCATACTTATTGAAACAATGCGCCGCGAAGGCTTCGAGCTTTGCTGCTCCACGCCCCGCGTGCTTTACAAGGATATCGACGGTGTCAAATGCGAACCGTTTGAGCTTGTCGATGCCGATGTTCCCAATGATTATATCGGCACCGTTATCGAGGAGCTCGGGCGCCGCAAGGGCGAGCTGCTCTCTATGAACCCGAATACCGCCGGCACAAGAACGCGCATTGAATATTCCATTCCCGCGCGCTGCCTGCTCGGCTACCGCAGTATGTTCATGTCGCAGACAAGAGGCGACGGCATACTCAATTCCGTTTTTGAGGGCTACAAGCCTTACAAGGGCGATATACAGGTCCGCTTCACCGGATCGCTTGTTGCAAGCGAGGATGGCGAAACGACCTCCTACGGCTGCTACAATTCCCAGGAACGCGGCAATTTGTTTGTCGGCCCCGGCGTGAAGGTGTACGAGGGTATGATCGTCGGGATCAACCCGAAGAATGAGGATATCGCGATAAACCCCTGCAAGCAGAAGCACCTCACCGCCATCCGTTCCTCCGGCGCGGATGAAAAACTCATACTCACACCGCCGATAATATTCTCGCTTGAGGAAGCAATCGAGTTTATCGCGGATGATGAGCTTATCGAAGTGACACCGAAATCCATACGCCTGCGCAAGCGTATACTCAACAAAGAACTGCGCATGAAGGCGGAAAGCAAGATCAAAAAAGCAAAAGTCAACGGCTGATAATTCAATCTGCAAAGCGGGTACCCGTGCGGTGCCCGCTTTCTTTTGCGTATCCGGCGTCCGGCTTTTGCCGACAAAAAAAGAGAGAAGCGCGAAACGCTTCTCTCTTTTCGGATATGTTCCGAAATGCTTATTTGATGGTGACTTTTGCACCGGCTTCTTCGAGCTGAGTCTTGAGAGCATCGGCTTCTTCCTTGGAAACGCCGGTCTTGACCATCTTGGGAGCGCCGACAACGATTTCCTTTGCTTCGCCGAGTCCGAGGCCGGTGATTTCCTTGACAGCCTTGATGACTTTGAGCTTTGCAGCTTCGTCGTAAGAGGTGAGTTCGACATCGAATTCGGTCTTTTCTTCAACTTCTGCAACAGGAGCGCCGGGAGCGGCAGCAACTGCAACGGGAGCAGCGGAAACGCCGTACTTTTCTTCGAGTGCTTTTACGAGATCTTTGAGTTCGAGAATGGTAAGACCGTCGATGAGGTCAAGAATCTGATTGAGTTTTTCCATTTTGATTTTCCTCCGTATTTTAGATGTGTTGAATTACTCTGCGGGAGCAGCTTCCTCTGCGGGAGCGGCTTCTTCGGACGGGCCTTCCTGCTTGTCGATGATGGCCTGGATCGCATAAGCGAAGCCATACAGCGAGGACTGGAGAGAGCCCATAAGACGACCGATAAGGACTTCCTTGGAAGGAGTATCGGCGAGATCCTTTACGCCTGCTTCATCGAGGAATTCTCCGTCGACAAAACCTGCTTTAAGAACAAAGTTTTCGTGATCCTTTGCGTATGCCGCGAGGATCTTTGCGGGAGCAACGGGATCGGTTTCGCTGGTTGCGAGAGCCGTCATGCCGGAAAGCGATTCCTTGATCTTTTCGAAGCCGATGATATCGCACGCCTTGGAAGTAAGGGTGTTCTTAACGACTTCATAACGAACGCCGGCTTTGCGGAGCTCTTCACGGAGCTTCGTGTCGTCTTCAACGGTTATACCCTGATAGTTGACGACTATGCCGGAGGAAGCGTTTTTCATTCTCTCGGCAAGGTCGGAAACGATCTTTTGCTTCTGTTCGAGAATGGTTGCGTTTGCCAAATTGTACACCTCCGTATTTATTTGCGCATCGGGTGGGGAAGGGGGTAAAAAACGCTCCTTCGCAGACGGGCTGCAAAGGAGCGCGGAAAAGCATATAAATACTTAACCGAATATCTCCTCGGCAGGCGGTCTGATGACCTTTGAACCCGATGTGCCTACTGTCTTTGGAAATTCGACCTTTTGATTATATCACCGGAAAAGTGATTTGTCAATAGGTTTTTGCAATTTTAGTTGCCGAGCTTCGCCGCATTGACCTTGAGGCCGGGGCCCATGGTGGATGTGACGACGCAGGACTTGATATACTGGCCCTTTGCTGCGGCGGGCTTTGCCTTTATGATAGCGCCGAGAAGGGTGTCGAAGTTTTCAGCAAGCTTTTCACCGCCGAAGCTGACTTTGCCGATCGGGCAGTGAATGATGTTGGTCTTGTCAAGACGGTATTCGATCTTACCGGCTTTCGCTTCGGTAACGGCCTTTGCGACATCCGGAGTAACGGTGCCTGCCTTGGGGTTCGGCATGAGTCCTTTCGGGCCGAGTATCTTACCCAAGCGACCGATCATACCCATCATGTCCGGAGAAGCGATGATGACGTCGAAATCGAACCAGTTTTCGTGCTGGATCTTCTGAACGTAATCTTCTGCGCCGACATAATCTGCGCCTGCCTCTTCGGCTGCCTTTGCCTTATCGCCCTTTGCGAAAACAAGGGTGCGAACGGTTTTGCCTGTGCCGTTGGGAAGTACGACGGCGCCGCGGACCTGCTGGTCTGCGTGACGCGAGTCAACGCCCAGACGTACATGGACCTCAACGGTCTCATCGAACTTAGCTTTGGAAAGATCGCAAACAAGGCCGAGCGCCTCGTTGCTGTCGTAAAGCCTGCTCTTGTCGATGGCAGCTACGGCTGCCTTATAATTCTTTCCTCTTTTCATCTTAAAAGCCCTCCTCAGTCAACGACTACAACGCCCATGCTGCGAGCGGTGCCGGCGATCATGCTCATCGCGGATTCCACGCTTGCGGCGTTAAGGTCGGGCATTTTGGTTTCGGCGATCTTCCTGATCTGTTCCTTCGTGATCTGCGCGACCTTGTTGGCCTGGGGAACGCCGGAACCCTTCTCGATACCGCATGCCTTCTTTATAAGAACGGCTGCGGGAGGAGTCTTTGTAATGAAGCTGAACGAACGGTCCGCATAAACGGTGATGACGACGGGTATTATAAGGCCGATGTCATTCTTGGTGCGTTCGTTGAACTCTTTGGTGAACATAGGGATAGCAACACCGTACTGACCGAGGGCAGGGCCGATCGGCGGCTGCGGGGTAGCTTTACCTGCGGGGATTTGAAGCTTGATGTAGCCTACTACTTTTTTTGCCATTTCAGATATACACCTCCATGTGGTAATTTAATTTCGGGATCTTGTCCCTCCCACTTTCCTTCGCACGCCTTTGTGCGTGTAAAGCCTTCCGCTGCGATTGGCAATTACCGCTGCGAAAGCGTCTGTGTCAGTCTTCGATAGCCGCAACCTGATTGCTGTTCAGCTCGACTTTGGTTTCTCTGCCGAACAGGGAAGCGGTAACGCTGACCTTCTTTTTGTCGGGGGATATTTCATCCACTATTGCGACAAAGCCCGCAAGAGGCCCGTCGGTGATGCGGACACTGTCGCCCACGGCAAATTTGATTTCGATGGTCCTGACCTCAACACCGATGCGTTCGACCTCGTCCGGAGTAAGCGCCACGGGGCGCGATCCCGGCCCGACAAAGCCGGTAACACCGATAGTGTTGCGGACAATGTGCCATGTTTCGTCGTTCATGACCATTTTGACGAGCACATAGCTGGGGAACAGTTTTCTTTCGATTTCCTTTTCACCCTTTTCGGTGGTCTCCGTGACCTTTTCGACAGGTACGCTTACCGCAAGGATAAGTTTTTCAAGCCCGCGGTTCTCTACGATTTTTTCGAGATTCGCCGCAACTTTGTTTTCGTAGCCCGTGTAGGTGTGGACGATGTACCACATCGGAGTGCTTTCCTGGGGTAAACTCATAACTGACCGTTCCTTTTATTTAGTGATGTTCGCAAGCAGTTTGATGATCTCGGTAAAGCCGAAGTCAAGCAAACCGATAACAACTGCAAAGATGAGGATCGTTACCAGAACGACGCCGGTTGCCTTCATGGTATCCTTGAAAGAGAACCAGACTATCTTCTGAACTTCGCTCTTATAATCGCGGAAGAATTTCGCGATCTTCTGACCAAGCGCTGTCGGCGTTTTGGAAAGAATAATCGCTGCGACGATAAGCACGACGATCACAATGAGAGTGATGACTCTTGCCCAGGGGAAGTTCGAAGCAGTCTCGGCTTCGTCCGCTGCAGCTGCAGAGGATTCGGCAGCACTCGATTCGGCTTCGGAGGAAGCTTCCGCGTCGCTCGATTCTGCGGCTTCGGATTCGGCTTCGGAAGATCCTTCGGCAGAAGATTCAGCCGCGGAGGATTCCTCTGCGGTGTCCGAGGATTCGCCGTCCGCAAGAGCGCAAACGGAAAGAGTCAGTGCGATGAGCAGGGCGAGCAGTACGGAAAGCGATCTGATCGTTATTCTTTTCATAGCGCCCTCCTTATTTGCTTTCCTTGTGAAGAGTATGCTTGCGGCAGAAGCGGCAATACTTGTTCATTTCGAGACGATCGGGGGTATTGCTCTTGTTCTTCGCCGTGTCATAGTTCCTTTGTTTGCATTCAGTGCAAACGAGAGTAACCTTTACCCTTTTTTCTTTCATTCTTTTTCGGCACCTCCATATTCATGTTACCTCCCTCTGATACGGCGACGGCTTTTGCTGCCGGCGGCGGAAATCGACTGACCGCAAACATAACAAAAAGACCTCGCACAACAGAGGTAAACTTATTATAGCAGAACAATACCTCCGTGTCAAGGCCTTTTATTCGATTATGTGCAAAATATCGCTTGGAAAATGCGGAATTCGGTGTGTGGACGCCGTTAATCCTCCAGCATGGCAACGCGCTTTTCGTGCCTGCCGCCTTCAAAAGGAGTGTTGAGGAAGATATCGGCGAGCTTTACGGCTTTTGCGCTGTCGATGACTCTTCCGCCGAGGCAAAGGACATTCGCGTTATTGTGGCGCCTTGTCATCTCCGCGGAAAATTCATCCGAAAGCACCGCCGCTCGTATTCCGCGGACCTTGTTTGCCGCTATGGACATCCCGATCCCGGTGCCGCAGCAGAGTATTCCCGCCGTGCATCTGCCGGAGGTTATCTCCGTGCATACCTTTTTCGCATAAACGGGGTAATCCACCGAATCGGCGGTATAGGTGCCGCAATCGGTATATTCAATACCCTTTTGCTTTAAATATTCGATTATGGCGTTCTTTATCTCCAACCCGCCGTGGTCACATCCGAGTGCTATCATTTGTTTTCCTCCTTCTCTCTTTCGAGCCGTTCGCGTTCCGCCTGGGGCAGACGCAGGTATATCGGGCGCAGATCCTTCGGCGGGACTGCCTTTCCTTCTCTGTATGCTCTTTCGCCGCACAGCGCGACCGAAAGCGCGTTCTGATCGCAAGCCGCCGGCGGGGCATAGACCACATTCGGCAGTTCTCCGCAAAGCGTGCGGAACACGCCCGCGCCGTCACCGCATACGGTAACCGTGCCGATGCCGCGTATCATTTCGTGAATTTCGGATAATCCGAGCGCTTTGTCCTCCGTTATGCGTTCGCCGTTGCGGAAAAGCGCAGTATAGAACTGTTCGCGGCGCGCATCCATCAGCGGAAGCACTTGGCCGTTCCCAATGTTTGCGGCAATCGCTTCAAGCGTGGAAACACCGGCGCAGGGAATACCGTGCGGTGTCGCAAGCCCTTTCAGCGTCGCCACGCCGATACGCACACCGGTGAACGAACCGGGGCCGGCGCTCACGGCGAAAAGCTCTATATCCGATATGTCCGCCCCGAATCCGTGCAGAACGGTATCCAGCATTGGAAGCAGCGTTTCGCTGTGGGTAAGGCGGTTTTTAACGGTATATACGGAGTATTTTCCGAGCCTGCCTTCGTTGATCTCCGCGACTGCGGCGGAGGCGGTAACGGCGGTGCTGTCAATTGCGGCTGTCAGCATGATAATGTAAACCTTCTTTCGTTTTCGCCGGTGCGCTCTATTTTCAGCCTTATCGCTTCCGGCGGAATGGCGGATTCGAAATTTTCCGACCATTCGGTGACGGTTATCCCACCGTTTTCGATATAATCGTAAAAGCCGGTGGAGAGCAGGTCGTCCTCATCACGCAGCCGATATAGGTCAAAATGATATATCCGCACGTCCTTGCCGATATATTCGTTTACAATGGCGAAGGTGGGGGAGTGGACAAGCGGCAGACATTCCGGGCAGAGCGCCTTTACAAGCCCTCTCACGAATGCCGTTTTTCCCGCGCCCATTTCGCCGTAAAGCGCAAGAAATCCGCCGCTTTTCAGCTTTTCGGCTATTTCCGCGGCGATATTCTCCGTGTCGCCAATGCTTTCGGATATGTATTCCTTCATAAAAATAATTCCTGCTTCCGGGGTTTGTTATCCGATAATTCGTTTTATCGGTGTTTTGCGTTTCTTCGGCGGCTCGTCGCCGATGGAAACCGCCTTGTAAAGATGCTCCATCGCCGTCTGCGCGTGCTCGATATCACTTGCCATGAGCGTGGCAAGTGCTTCGCCTTCTTCGATCCTGTCGCCGATCTTTTTGTTGAACACTATGCCGGCCGTGTGATCGATAGCTGCGCCGAGAGTCTGCCTGCCCGCACCGAGCAGTGCCGCCGAAACGCCGGCTTCCATTGCGTCTATCGCGGTTATATACCCGCTTCTGTCGGATGCCAGCATTGCCGTGACATTGCTTTCGCGGAAGAGCGACGGATCGTAAACATATTTTTTGTCGCCACCGAGCGCGTAAACGAGTGCGGCAAGCTTTTCGAGTGCGCTGCCGTCTTCTATCGTGCTTCTTGCACGCTGTATGCAATAATCAAGACTGCCTGCGTTTGCGGTATAAAGCATACGCCCCGCGACCGAAACGCAGAAATCGGTAAGAAATTCGTCGCCGTTGCCTTTCAGTACCTCAATAACTTCGATCATTTCGACACTGTTGCCTACCGCAACGCCCAGCGGAGCGTTCATATCGGTTATCAGTGCCACGGTCTTGCGGTTTTCGGAAGCGCCGATACGCACCATTGTCCGCGCAAGCTCCTCCGCTTCGCACTCGCTTTTGCAAAATGAGCCGGAGCCGTATTTCACATCAAGAAAAATACATTCGCACCCGCCCGCCAGCTTGCGCCCCATTATTCCGGATGCTATCAGCGGCAGTGCGCCTTCCGTGCCGGTGACATCGCGCAGCGCGGAAAGCCGTGATTCCGCCGGTGCGAAAAGGCGGCTTTGGCCTGCAATGCAGAAGCCTATATCGCGTGTGATGCTTATAAACCGTTCGGCGGAAATTTCGGTATTGACTCCGGGGAAGGATTCGAGCTTGTCGAGCGTGCCGCCGGTAAATCCGAGCCCGCGCCCCGCCATTTTGGGAAGGTAAACCCCCATGTCGGCAGCCGCGACCATCGGGCCGATTATGAGCGAGGTTTTGTCTCCGACACCGCCCGTGCCGTGCTTGTCGATATGCCTGCCGGGTATGTCGGAAAGCTCCAACGTCTGACCGCTTTCGGCGATCAGCTCGGTAAGTGTTGCCGTTTCCTCATCCGTCATCCCACGGAAGTATATCGCCATAAGCAGCGCGGAAAGCTGGTAATCGGGAACGCTCCCGTCGGTTGCTCCGCGCACGAAAAGCGCTATTTCTTCCTCGGTGAGCTCGCGCCCGTCGCGTTTTTTGCGGATCACATCGTAAAAGGTCATAGGTAAGCCTCCTTCCCGCAGTGGGGAGATTTATCATAAAAGCCCTTTGTCGTAATAATCGTTTTCTGTTCCGAAGTTATCACATATCGTTTTTGCGATGCAGGCATAACTACCGAACGCGCCCGCGTTTTTCGGGGTGATATCCGGCGAATATGCAAGCACGGGGATGTTTTCACGCGTATGATCGGTTCCGGGGTGGCCCGGGTCGCAGCCGTGGTCGGCTGTGATTATGAGCAGATCGGAGCTGCTCATCCCGCGCATGAAATCGCCGAGAACGCCGTCGAATTCCTCGGCGGCCGCGGCGTAGCCCGCTATATTGTTGCGATGCCCGTAAAGCATATCAAAATCCACGAGGTTTACAAAGCACAATCCGTTGAAATCGCGCTTCTGTATATCGAGCAGGAGCGCTTCGCCCTCCGCGTTGCCCTTTGTCGGGTTGCTTTCGGTTATCCCGCGCCCGGCAAAGATATCGTTTATCTTGCCGACGGATATAACATCAAATCCGTTCTGTTTCAGCTTGTCAAGCATGGTAACGCCCGTCGGCTCCAAAGAATAATCGTGCCTGCCGCCCGTGCGGTAGTAATTGCCGCTTTCGCCCGCAAACGGCCGTGCGATAACTCTCCCCACGGCGTTTTCGCCGGTGAGTATCGAGCGCGCACTGCGGCACATGGCATAAAGCTTTTCAAGCGGGTAAACGCTTTCATGACAGGCAATTTGGAAAACGCTGTCCGCAGATGTATAAACTATCGGCTTGCCCGTGCGGATGTGCTCGTCGCCGTAATCCTTTATGACCTCGGTGCCTGAGTAGGGAAGATTGCACAGTATTTCCACGCCGTTTTCGCGGCAGAAGGCATCTATTACCTCCTTCGGAAATCCGTTCGGGTAGGTGGGAAGCGCTCTTTCGGATACGACCCCCGCGATCTCCCAGTGGCCGACTGTCGTGTCTTTCCCACGGCTCAGTTCCGCTGCGGAGGCATATACGCCTATGGGGGATTCGACCGCATATTGCTTTTTGTCCGCACGGTCGATATTGAACATTCCGATCCGTGCAAGGTTTTCAAGCTTCGGCGAAGCCGTCATCACACTTCCAAGCGTGTCGGCCCCGAGGTCGCCGAAATCGGCGGCATCATCCGCGTGGCCGATCCCGAAGCTGTCGAGTACAACAAGAAAAACGCGCTTATACATAAAATACCTCCGTGATTCCGATTGTATTCAAACCCAGTATAGCACATTTGCGCCGAAAGTCAATGAAAAATAAAGCGGTTTCGCGTTCAGAAATCTATGCCGCACAGTGCCCCGTGGAGCTTCATATCGGAAAATCCGTTTTGGCGGAGCGCCTCGTAAAGCACTATCGCGACGGAATTTGAAAGGTTCAGCGATCTTGCGCCCTCCGCCATCGGTATGCGTATGCAGCTTGCGTAGTTTTCCCGCAGAAGCTCCTCCGGCAGCCCTTTTGTTTCTTTGCCGAAAACTATAAAATCACCGTCGGAAAAATGTGCATCCGAATATACCGCACCGCCCTTTGTGGTGGCAAAATAGAATTTTGCACCCTCCGGCGCGGCGGCGGCGACCTCGGCAAACGAATCGTAGTAATGTATATCGAGCAGGTGCCAGTAATCCAGCCCCGCGCGTTTAAGCTGCCTGTCATCGAGCGAAAACCCGAACGGACGCACCATGTGAAGCCGCGTTCCGCTTGCGGCGCAGGTCCGCGCGATATTGCCGGCGTTTGCCGGTATCTCCGGTTCTACAAGAACGATGTTTATCATATCAACTCCGAAAGGTATGTATTATAATCGATAAGGCAGAAGCGCGGTGCGCTCCTGCCTTGTTCGTAAAAAACTATTCCGGCGTAATTACTCGTCGTCGACAACGTCGAGCGCATCCTTGCGGGAAAGGTTGAGTCTGCCCTTGTCGTCTATCTCGGAAACGATAACCTTTATCGTATCGCCGACGGAAACGACATCCTCCACCTTGTTCACGCGCTTTTTATCAAGCTGCGAAATGTGGACAAGGCCTTCCTTGCCGGGGGCGATTTCCACGAATGCGCCGAAGTTCATTATGCGGGTAACGGTGCCGTAGAAGATCTGACCGGGTTCGGGATCCTTTGCGATCGCTTCGATGATCTTGAGCGCCTTGTAGGCGTTGTCTTTGTTGACGCTTGCGATAAATACGCTGCCGTCGTCCTCGATGTCAATCTTGCATTCGGTGTCGGCACAGATTTTCTGAATAACCTTGCCGCCGGAACCGATGACTTCGCGGATCTTGTCGGGATCGATCTTGGTGGAGATCATCTTGGGAGCGTACTTGGAAACATCGTCCCTCGGTGCCGCTATGCAGGGCTTGATGATCTCGTCAATAATATAATTTCTGCCCTTGTGGGTTGTTTCGAGTGCGTTTTTGATTATTTCGGGGGTAAGACCGTCGATCTTAAGGTCCATCTGAATGGAGGTGATACCCTTCTTCGTGCCGGCAACCTTGAAGTCCATATCGCCGAAGAAGTCCTCAAGGCCCTGAATGTCTATCATGGTGTCCCATCTGTCGCCCTCGGTGATAAGACCGCAGGAGATGCCCGCAACGGGTGCCTTTATCGGAACACCGGCATCCATAAGAGCCAGCGTGCTGCCGCAGACGGATGCCTGAGAGGTGGAACCGTTGGAGGAAACGACTTCGCTTACAAGGCGGATGGCATAGGGGAATTCCTCGGTGGAGGGAAGCACGGGAACGAGCGAGCGTTCCGCGAGTGCGCCGTGACCGATTTCACGCCTGCCCGGACTTCTTGCGGCCTTGGCTTCGCCGACGGAATAGCCGGGCATATTGTAGTGGTGCATATAGCGCTTGGTGTCGACACCGTCGATACCGTCAAGAAGCTGTTCTTCGCTCACGGGGGCAAGGGTTGCTATGGTGAGCACCTGTGTCTGACCTCTGGTGAAAAGGCCGCTGCCGTGCGTGCGGGGAAGTATGCCCACTTCTGCCGCGAGCGGACGGATCTGATCCATTCTTCTGCCGTCCACGCGCTTTCTTTCGTCAAGCAGCCATCTGCGGACGATCTGCTTCTGAAGCTTGTAGAGGCATTCGTCTATCATTGCCTTGCTGTCGGGATAATCCTCGGCAAGTGCTTCGTAGACCTTTTCGTAAATAGGCTGGAGGGCGGCATCGCGCACACGCTTGTCATCGGTATCGAGAGCGACCTTGACCTCGTCGCCGACCATTTCGGCAATACGGTCGAACATTTCGTGGTCGAGTTCGAATGCGGGATATTCAAACTTGGGCTTGCCTATTTCCGCCTTTATGCTTTCAATGAATTCGCAAAGAGGAATGATTTCCCTGTGAGCCTTCATGATGGCTTCGTACATGGTTTCGTCATCGACTTCGTTTGCACCCGCTTCGATCATTACGACCTTCTTCGCGGAGCCGGCAACGGTAAGTTCGAGATCACTGACCGCTCTCTGTGCTTCCGTCGGGTTGATGACTATCTTGCCGTCCACAAGGCCGACAAATACGCCCGCAATAGGACCGTTCCACGGAATGTTGGAGATGGAAAGCGCAATGGAAGCGCCTATCATCGCGGAAATTTCGGGGGAGCAGTCGGGATCGACGGACATAACGGTGAGCGAAATGACGACATCGTTGCGCAGATCCTTCGGGAAGAGCGGACGGATAGGTCTGTCGATAACGCGGGACGCGAGTATCGCGTGTTCGGTAGGTCTGCCTTCGCGGCGGTTCCAGCTTCCGGGGATCTTGCCGGCGGCGTAAAGCCGTTCTTCGTAATCGACGGAGAGGGGAAGGAAGTCGATACCGTCCCTGGGGGCGGCGGACATTGTGGCGTTTGCAAGCACTGCCGTTTCGCCGTAGCGGACAAGGCAGGAGCCTCCGGCGAGCTGCGCAAGCTTACCGGTTTCGATAACGAGCGGCCTTCCGGCAAACTCGTAACTGAAGGTTTTGTAGTGTTCGAACATTTTCTTGATCCTTTCGTTTATTTGTATTTCACGTAAAGCGAAAGGGCTTGAAGTTTAACACTTAAACGGTTGCCGCATAAAAGCTCCGGCAAGCGGTTAACTGCTAAACTCCAAATATACCCTTCCGCTTTGCACTGCGGTGGTCTTTCATAGCGCAAGCAATGCGTTCCTTATGCGGGAAAGCATTGCTTGCGTGGGTAGAAAGTCTTACTTTCTGATACCGAGGCGCTCGATCACTGCGCGGTAACGTTCGATATCGTTTTTGATAAGATAGTTGAGGAACTTTCTTCTTTTGCCGATCATCTGCTGCATACCGCGACGGGAGTGATTGTCCTTCGGGTTTGCCTTGAGGTGCTCGGTGAGCTCGTTGATCCTCGTGGTAAGGATGGCAATCTGAACTTCGGGCGAACCGGTGTCGCCTTCGTGGACTGCGTATTCCTTGATGAGCTGCTGTTTGGTTTCCTTTGCGATCATGGTTGTTTCACCTTTCTTTATTACGGGTGCGAACTCTGCCTGCGGCCGGTGAACTGCGGCATAAAGCCGCGATAACCCGCAAACCGAGCAAGCCCCTTATTCGCACGGGCGTGCCCGTACACCTCAACAATATACCACACATTCACGGCTTTGTAAAGCCCTTTTTTTGTATTGTGCGGAAATTTTCGGTTTCTGCGCGCGGCGGTGCGAAAAAATATCACGCCGCGCCGTTTTTTTGCCTTTGCACATCTTGATTATCCTCCGCGTTGATGATAAAATATATCGGAAAAGAGCAAAACATTATTTATAAGGAAATCAATGCAGTGGATCCGAACGCTTTTCTCAAAAAACACAAATCGTCAGTGATACGCATTTTCGGCGCGGCTGTGCTGTGCGCTCTTGTTGCCGCACTCATAGTTGCGTTCCGCTACGGTCTTCTTCCCTATGCGGAGGGCGGCGACGCTTTCGATACCGTATATGCCGTCGGTGTATCCGGCGAGGCCGAAACCGATTGAACTTCTTTCTTCTGCGGGGAATTTATGGACAATAATGCAAAAACACGTACTCTTGCGGAGTGCGGCGGGGTCAGAAGCGAATATGCCGAATTCCTTTTCGGTGAGGGAACGAATTATTTTTCTCAGGATTATCTCGGCGCTCACCGCACGGAAAGCGGTGCTTTCGTCTTTCGTGTATGGGCTCCGCGTGCCGACAAGGTTTTTCTGACCGGCGATTTCAACGGCTGGGATGCCGGCTGCCCGATGGAAAAATGCGAAAGCACCGGGATCTGGGTATGCACGCTCGAATGCCCCTCGTTCAGCGTCGGCTCACGGTATAAATTCATTGTCGAACGCGACGGAAAAAAGGTTTATAAAGCGGATCCGTATGCCTTTTATTCCGAAACGCTCGTGAACACGGCAAGCCTTTACGCCTGCCCGGAATATGCCTGGACGGACGGCGGATATATCTCCGCACTCGAAAAGGATGCACCGCTTCTTCTGCGCGATGAAATACCCCGCAAGCCGATGAATGTTTATGAGGTTCACCTCGGCTCCTGGAAGCGCAGCGGGAACGGTGAGGCGGATTATCTTTCCTACCGCGAGCTTGCGGACGAGCTTTCCGAATATCTCACCGCCATGAATTACACGCATATCGAACTCATGCCCGTGTGCGAGCATCCGTTCGACGGAAGCTGGGGATACCAGGTGTGTGGCTATTTTGCGCCGACATCGCGCTTCGGCAAGCCGGAGGATTTCATGTACTTCGTGGACAAAATGCATTCCGCGGGAATCGGCGTTATCATGGATTGGGTGCCGGCTCACTTCCCGAAGGATGAACACGGGCTTTGCGAGTTCGACGGCGGCCCTCTTTACGAATACACCGGCATTGACCGCATGGAAAATAAAGGGTGGGGCACAAGGTGCTTCGATGTCGGGCGGCCGCAGGTGCGCTCCTTCCTCATATCCAACGCGCTTTTCTGGCTGAACAGATATCATATCGACGGGCTGCGCATAGATGCCGTCGCCTCCATGCTTTATCTCGATTACGGGCGCGGGCCCGGCGAATGGAATCCGAACCCGGACGGAACCAATATAAACAACGATTCGGTCGCGTTCTTCAAGGCACTCAATGCCGCCGTGGCGAAATACTGCCCGGGGCGTTACATGATTGCCGAGGAATCGACGGCTTTCCCTAACGTGACAAAAAAGCACGGTTTGGGCTTTACGCTCAAATGGAACATGGGCTGGATGAACGATACGCTCGACTATATAGCCTCCGACCCGTACTTCCGCGCCGGTGCACACAACAAAATGACATTTTCGCTGATGTACGCGTTCAGCGAGAATTATATGCTCCCCATCTCGCACGATGAGGTCGTTCACGGCAAAAAGAGCCTTATCGATAAATGCTTCGGTGATTACGATTCGAAATTCTCCACCGTCCGCACCTATCTTACATACATGATGACTCACCCGGGGAAAAAACTGCTCTTTATGGGCTGTGAATTCGGGCAGTTCCGCGAATGGAACTATAAAGAATCGCTCGAATGGTTCATGCTCGGCTATGAAAAGCACGCACGGCTTAAAGATTTCGTCGCCGATCTGAACGGTATATACAAGAGCTTCCCGCCGATGTATGAGCGCGATTGCCGCGCGGACGGCTTTTCCTGGATATTCGCGGATAACGCCGCCGATAACATATTTGTTTACGAACGAATCGCAGATGACGGCGAGCGTGCACTCGTGGTATTGAACTTTTCCGGGAGCGACAGACCGGAATATATCATACCGCTGCTTGTGCCGGGAAGGTACAAAGAGCTTATCAACAGCGATGATGTAAAATACGGCGGGCGCGGCTTTGTGAACGGAAAGACACTCAGAACCGTCAAAGATCGCTTCGGAGGAAACGAGCTTAAAATCAAAATACCCGCGTTCGGCGCGATGATACTCGCACACATAAAGCAAAAGAAGACATGAAAGGAAATCAGGCATGATTAAAAAGAAAGAAACAGTCGCAATGCTTCTTGCCGGCGGTCAGGGCAGCAGGCTCCACCTGCTTACCGAGCGCATCGCCAAGCCCGCCGTTCCGTTCGGCGGAAAATACCGTATCATAGATTTTCCCCTTTCAAACTGTATCAATTCCGGCATAGATACCGTCGGCGTTCTCACGCAGTATCAGCCGCTCGCATTGAACGAATATATCGGCAACGGTCAGCCGTGGGATCTCGACCGAACCTTCGGCGGCGTCACGACACTTCCGCCGTATCAGGCGCAGAAGCGTGCGGACTGGTACAAGGGTACGGCGAACGCGATATATCAGAATATCCAGTTTATAGATAAGTTCGATCCGGATTATGTCGTCATTCTCTCCGGCGACCATATTTACAAAATGAACTATGCCGAAATGATAGAGGCACATAAAAAAAGAGAAGCCGCCTGCACCATCGCGGTGTTCGATGTGCCGCTTTCGGAGGCATCGCGCTTCGGTATCATGACAACCGATTCCGATATGCGCATAACCGATTTTGCCGAAAAGCCCGCGCACCCCGTGAGCACAAAAGCCTCCATGGGTGTTTATGTCTTCAACAAAAGCGTGCTGTTCTCCTATCTCGAAGCAGACGAGGCGGATCCGGAAAGCAGCAACGATTTCGGGAAAAATATCATCCCCGCGATGCTTGCCGCGGGCGAAAGACTTTTCGCCTTTGAATTTTCGGGCTACTGGAAGGATGTCGGAACGATCGACAGTCTCTGGGAGGCAAACATGGATCTTCTGGGCGACCGTCCGGCACTCACACTGAACGATCTCGATTGGAAGATACTCTCGCGCAATGATGCATACCCGCCGCACTATGTCGGCACGAATGCGGCGATAAGCAATTCGATAATCACCGAAGGCTGCGAAATATACGGAACCGTCGTGAACAGCGTTCTTTCCGAAGGCGTTGTTGTCGAACGCGGAGCCAGCGTGCGTGACAGTGTCCTGCTCGGCAATGTCACCGTGCGTGCGGATGCGGCGGTGAATTATTCCGTCGTCGATGCCGGAACCGTCATCGGTAAGGGTGCATCCGTCGGTGCGGATATCGCAACGGCAAAGGGCATAACGCTTGTGGGCGGCGGGCTTGAAATACCCGCGCTTTCCGTCGTGCCGGACGGGTGCCTGTGCGGCAGGGAAATGATAGCGGACATTACATCGAAGGGAGCGTGCGGAAACAGATGAATACAGTCGGAATCATATTTTCGAGTCTGAACGAAAAAAGCGTTCATGAACTGACATTTCAGCGCACCATGGCGTCGGTGCCGTTCGGGTGCAGATACCGCCTCATAGATTTCGCGCTTTCCAACATGGTCAATTCCGGGATAAACCATATCGGTCTTATCACGCACTACAATTACCAATCACTCATGGACCATATCGGCACGGGTAAGGATTGGGACCTTGCGCGGCGCAACGGCGGTATACAGATACTTCCGCCCTACATAACCGCATTCGCAAACAACAGCAATACACTTTACAACACGCGCCTCGAAGCGCTCATAAGCATCCGTGATTTCATATCCGGCTGCAAGGAGGAACTCGTCGTTCTTTCGGATTGCGACAATGTGTGCAATCTCGATCTTTCGGCGATGATCGACCGCCATATCGAATCCGGTGCGGATATAACCGTCGGCGTGAAGAGCTGCTACCTTTCGCCCGATTCGCGGTTCACAACGGTCGTCGAATCCGACGCGGACGGAAAAATAACCGATATATCCGATTATTCCGGCACACGCAGCGGCTGGGCGGATGCAAGTCTCGGCATATTCGTCATAGGACGCAAGTATCTCGAGGATATCCTTTCGGATTCCGCGGCACACGGGTATTCAAGCCTTTTCAAGGATGTCATACTCCGCTACGCACGTGAATACGACTACCGCATTTACAAGCTGGACGGCTATTTCGCAACGATAAGAAGCCTTGTCGATTATTATAACTGCAATATGGATCTGCTCGATCCGGATATCCGCAGGCTGCTGTTCGGCGAACGCAACCGCCCGGTGTTCACAAAGGTGCGCAATTCCGCACCGACACGCTATGTCAACGGCTCCACGGTGCGCAATTCACTGATTGCGGACGGCTGCATCATCCACGGAACGGTGGAAAACTCAATAATATTCCGCGGCGTCAAGGTCGGCAAGAACACGCATATAAAGAACAGTATAATCATGCAGGATACCATAACCGGCGAAAATGTTTATCTGAACTGCGTTATCACCGATAAAAACGTTGTTATCCGCGACG
The DNA here is from genome assembly GCA_963661975.1 of bacterium. Lineage (GTDB taxonomy): Bacteria > Bacillota > Clostridia > Oscillospirales > CAG-382 > Coliplasma. The sequence continues at coordinate 66,450 of CAVLDN010000001.1, read as the reverse complement.
GAAGAGTGCTTTCCGGTCATGAAACGCATCCCTTCTTTATAGAAAAGGGCTCCTGCGTCTGACAGCCGCTTCCGAACCGAAAATGGGGGAACGATAATGAAAAAAATTCTTTTTGTTGCCGGCGAAGCGCTTCCGTTTGCCTCCTCCGGCGGTCTGGGCGATGTTATAGGCTCGCTTCCCGCGGCGCTTGCGGCGGGCGGGGAAACCGATGTCCGTGTCATAATGCCGCTGTATTCCTCGATAAGCGACGATTACCGCAGAAAATTCGAATATCTCGGCAATCGCTATGTCGCGCTTTCCTGGCGCAGCCAGTATTGCGGTATATTCCGTTATGTGCATAAGGGAGTCACCTTCTATTTCCTCGATAACGAATATTACTTCAAGCGCAATATGCTTTACGGCGAATATGACGATGCCGAACGCTTTGCCTTCTTCTGCCGCGCCGCGCTCGAAATACTTCCGGATATAGATTTTATTCCGGATATACTTCACGCGCACGATTGGCACGCCGCTCTGAGCGTGATCTACCTCAAGCAGTGCTATGCAAAGCTTGATGAAAGATACGCCGGCATAAAAGCGGTGCTTACAATTCACAACATACAGTATCAGGGGCGTTACGGCTTCGAACTGCTCGGCGATGTGTTCGGGCTTATGCCGTCCGACCGTGAAATTGTCGAATACAACGGCGATATCAACCTTTTGAAGGGCGGTATCGTCTGCGCGGATGCCGTCACAACGGTCAGCCCGACATACGCAAAGGAAATACTTTCGCCCCAGTTTTCGCATTCTCTCGACGGAATACTCAACCGCTTCTCCTTCAAACTGTCCGGCATACTCAACGGTATAGATACCGACCTTTACAACCCGTCAAGGGATAAGACAATCCCCGTGCGCTATTCCCGCCGCAATATGGCGGGCAAGGCGGTGTGCAAGGCGGCAATGCAGCGCGAGCTCGGCTTGCCGGAGCGTGATGTTCCGATGATAGCCGTTATTTCGCGGCTTGTCGGGCATAAGGGCTTGGATCTCGTTATGCTTGCGGGAGATGATATGCTCCGCGGAGATGTGCAGTTTGTCGTCCTAGGCATGGGAGAGGGCTGCTACGAAGGCTATTTCACATCGCTTGCACAGCGCCACCCCGATAAATGCCGCGCACTAATAACCTACGACCGCGACCTTTCCAAACGGCTCTATGCCGCCGCGGATATATTCCTCATGCCTTCCAGGAGCGAACCCTGCGGGCTTTCGCAGATGATCGCTTCACGCTACGGCGCGGTGCCCGTCGTGCATGAAACCGGCGGGCTTTACGACAGTATAAAGGATTTCGGCTGCGCAGGCGGCGGAAACGGCTTCACTTTTGCGGCATATAGCGCGTATGAAATGCTCTGCTCCGCGGAACGCGCCGCAGGACTTTATTACAACGATCGCGAAACCTTCGAAAAGCTGCGCAAAAAAGTCATGGGAGTCGATTTCGGCTGGAAGAAGAGCGCAAAAGAATACGAGGCTCTCTATAACGGGCTTCTCAATTGATTACATTTTATCCGGAAGGAAACCGAAATATTTATGCCTAAAAACATTACCGCCTCCGAGATCCGCGAGGCGATCAACGAAAAACTTTCCCGCTATTTCGGTATCGGCGGTGACGAAGCCGATGCCGAACAGATATACCGCGCAACAGTTCTTTCCGTGCGCGATATTCTTGCCGTGCGCTACAAGGAATTTTCCGAAAAGGTCAAGGAGACCGGCGCAAAACAGGTCTATTATATGTGCATGGAATTTCTTATCGGGCGCAGCCTGAAAATGAATCTGTGCAATCTCGGCATCGAGGAAAAATACCGCAAAGTGCTCGCATCCATGGGTTTTTCGCTCGATGATGTCTACGAGCGCGAACCCGACCCGGGGCTCGGCAACGGCGGCCTCGGCAGGCTTGCGTCCTGCTTTATGGACTCGCTTTCCTCCGGGGATTACCCCGCGCGCGGGTACTGCATACTTTACGAATACGGTCTGTTCAAGCAGCGCATTGTCGACGGCGAACAGCTCGAGCTTCCCGATATCTGGCTTCCGGAGGGGGAATTTTGGCTCGTTCCGCGGCAGGATAAGGCTGTCACCGTTCGCTTCGGCGGCAAGGTGCGCGAGGAATGGAAGGACGGCCGCTGCAATGTAATATACGAGGATTACGATTCCGTCGAGGCAGTCCCCTACGATATGCTCATATCCGGCGGCGTGGGCGAGGCGGTCAATTCGCTCCGTCTGTGGCGCGCAAGGGATATAAATAATTTCAATATGGAAGCGTTTTCACAGGGACAGTACATGAAGGCTGTCGAGGAAAACACCATGGCGGAAACCATCTCCAAGGTGCTTTACCCCGCGGATAATCATCACGAAGGCAAGCTTTTGCGCCTTACACAGCAGTATTTCCTTGTTTCCGCTTCGCTTCAGAATATCGTTTCAAGGCATCTTGCCTGCTATAAGGATATAGACAGTTTCCCCGATAAGGTGGCTATTCATATCAACGATACGCATCCCGCGCTCTGCATACCCGAACTCATGCGTATACTTGTCGACGACCATTGTCAGCCGTGGGAAAAGGCGTGGGATATCACTCTGCGCACCGTTTCCTATACGAACCACACCGTGCTTCCCGAAGCGCTCGAATGCTGGAACGAGGATCTTTTCGCCTTTAAGCTTCCGCGCATACATTCCATCATTGCCGAGATCAATCGCCGCTTCTGCGCTGCGGCTTGGAACGCATTCACGGGTAACTGGGATAAAGTTTCGCGTATGTCGGTGCTCTGCGGCGGAAGCGTTCGCATGGCAAACCTTTCGGTCATCGGCTCGCATTGTGTGAACGGCGTTTCACGGCTGCATTCGGATATACTCAAAACCACGGTTTTCCGCGATTACAACGATATGTATCCCGAGCGCTTCACCAATGTCACAAACGGTATTGCACATCGCAAGTGGCTCGTCTATTCCAATCCGGAACTTGCCGCGCTGCTGGATGATACTATCGGCTGTGATTACCGCTCCCGCCCGGAGGAACTTGCACGCTTTGCCGCGTTCGGCGGCGATGCATCGGTGCTCGAAAAGCTCGACACAATCAAAAGGCACAATAAGGAAAACTTTGCCGAATATATCCGCAAAACAAAGGGCATAGTGATCGATCCGGAAACGGTTTTTGATGTACAGGCTAAGCGCCTCCACGAATACAAGCGGCAGCTTCTCAACGCGATAAACATCATTTCGCTTTATCAGCGTCTGAAAGCAGACCCTAACGCCGATGTCACACCCACGACGTTCATTTTCGCCGCAAAGGCGGCGCCGGGCTACTATACCGCAAAGGATATAATCCGTCTGATCTGCTATCTCGGCGCGGAAATAGAAAAGGATCCCGTCATCAGCAAAAAGCTGCGCGTGGTCTTTCTGGATAACTATAATGTCACTCTGGCGGAGCATCTCATGCCCGCGGCGGAAATAAGCGAACAGATATCGCTTGCCGGCAAGGAAGCAAGCGGCACCGGTAACATGAAGTTCATGATCAACGGTGCAATCACCATCGGCACGCTGGACGGCGCAAATGTCGAAATGTCCGAGCAGGTCGGCAGGGATAATATATTCATCTTCGGCCATACCGCGCAGGAGGTCGAGGAGCTTTGGCACAAGGGCTACGCTTCTTCATATTATTATAATCGCAACGAGGTTTTGAAAAACGCCGTGGATTCGCTCCATGCGGGCTTCAACGGCCGTTCGTTCGACGATATACTCAATTACCTTCTGTTTTCACACGGGGTATCCGACCCGTTCATGTGCCTTGCCGATTTTGATTTTTACACCGAAGCAAGGCGGCGTATGTTCGAAGCATACCGTGACCGTGAGCGTTGGAACCGCATGGCACTCGTGAATATTGCCTCCTCCGGCTATTTCGCAGCCGACCGTGCGATCAGGGAATATGCCGAAAATATCTGGCATATCGAGCCCGTACATTTCGAAAAGAAATGAATCCGAACTGTTGTGTTACATCGGACGGCACACCCAAAGGGTGCCGCGCCTTCCCGTCGGGAAGCAGTCTGCGCTTTGAATTTGCGGTAAAGGATACCGATATCCGCTGTGATGAGCTTTATTTCTACCTCGGCTGCGATGAAAGAGTTATTATTTCACGCACCGTGCCGTTTGAAAATACACAAAACGGGTTTTCCTGTGCGTTTTCACTGGAAACGGCGGAATTCTGCGAATCGAGCGGGCTGTACTTCTTTCACTTTGAATTTGTTTCGGCGGGAAAGCGGTATTACGCATATTTCGAAAACGGCGGATGCTTCGTTTCGGACAGGTTCGTAAACGAATCCGAACTGCTTATATATCATAATGAATATCCCGCTCCGGAATGGCTTTTCCGCGGCGCGGTTTACCAGATATTTCCGGACAGATTTTTCCGCTCCGGCAGGGTGCCGAAAAGGGAGGATACGCCTTATAACGACGATTGGATATCCGGTATTCCGGAATATCCGCGCAGGCAGGGCGATGCCTTCCCGAACAATACTCACTTCGGCGGCGATCTTTACGGCATTGCCGAAAAGCTGCCGTATATCGCCTCGCTTGGGGTGAAGTGCATATACCTCAACCCGATATTCAGGGCATTTTCCAACCATAAGTACGATACCGGCGATTTTCTTGCCGTCGATCCCTGCTTCGGGGGCGACGAGGCGCTTTCATATCTTTTGAAACGTGCCCATGAAACGGGCATTGCCGTCGTGCTGGACGGAGTATTCAACCATGTCGGGGATGACAGCATCTATTTCGACCGCCTTCACCGTTACGGCTCCGGCGCGTGCGACAGTGAGGATTCACCCTATTATGAGTGGTTCTCCTTTACGCATTATCCGGATGAATACGATTCCTGGTGGGGAATTAAAAATCTGCCGAAGGTCAGGCGCTGCGAAAGCTACCGCGATTTTATCTGCAAAACGGTCATCCCGAAATACATGGAGATGGGCGTAGACGGCTGGCGGCTCGATGTTGTCGATGAGCTCGAAGCCGATTTTCTGGATGATGTCTGTGCCGCAATAAAGCGTTATAAGCCGGATGCATTGATCATCGGTGAGGTGTGGGAAAACGCCGCCGATAAGATAGCCTACGGTGAAAGAAAGCGTTACTTCCGCGGGCGTCAGCTTGATTCGGTCACGAATTATCCATACCGCAACGCGGTGGTGGATTATATGCTTCACGGTACGGCGGATGCGTTTGTTTCCGCCGTGAATGCGCTGTACCGCAGCTACCCGCCCGAAAAGCTTGCCTGCACACTGAATTTCCTCGGCTCACACGATACCGAACGCATCATCACGCTGCTTTCCGGCGTGCGTGACGAAGGCTTTTCCAATGACGAGCTTGCCGCAAAAACGCTTTCACCCGAAGCGCATGCGCGTGCGTTTGCACGGGTAAAGGCGGCTTATACGATACTTTCCTTCCTTCCCGGCGTGCCGTGTATTTATTACGGCGATGAAATCGGCACGGAGGGGTATCACGATCCGTTCAACCGCCGTCCGTTTCCGCCCTCGGGCTTCGTATCGTCGGAAAGCGGATATTTCGCAAGGCTGAATAAGCTCAGATCGGAAGAACCGCTGTTCGGTGCGGAGGTACTCGAAACCGCTGTGCCATGCGCCGGTGTGGCGGATATAAAGCGCCGCGGCGCGGAGGGCGAGCTCAGGCTCTTGTCAAATATGTCCGACGTTGCCGCGGAAATCGACATCGGTGCGGGGTATATTGATATTATTTCGGGGCAGCCCGTTGCGAAAAAGGCGGTATTGCAGCCCGGGGAAGTATATATTCTGAAAAGAAAGGCATAAAATAAGAAAGATGTTTTTTATGACGGACACCGCAAAAAAGATTGCCGCCGACCTCGCCGCGCTCGGCGTGGAAAAGGGCGATACGCTTCTTGTACATACATCGCTCCGTTCGCTCGGCGGCGGGGTGCAGGCATCCGATGTGATCGACGGGCTTCTCCTCGCGCTCGGTGAAGAGGGAACTTTGATGCTCCCCGCACTTTCCTATTGCAACTGCAATGCTTCAAAGCCATATTTTGATTATTACGAAACCGCATCCAATATCGGCTGCCTGCCGGAATATTTCCGTACGCAGGTGGAGGGTGTTGTCCGTTCGGTCTGCCCCACCCATTCCTGTTGCGCAAAGGGCAGAAACGCGCAGTATCTCACCTCCGGGCATATACTCGATGCTACTCCGTGCGGCGCAAATTCCCCCTTCCGCAGGCTTGCGTATCTTGCCGGCAAGATACTCTTTATCGGCTGCACGATGCGTCCCGATACCTCAATGCACGCCGTCGAGGAACTTATCAACCCCGATTATCTTTTCGGCGACGATGTGCATTATACCGTCCGCGATGCGCAGGGAGTCGAGCATTCGGTCGTCTGCCGTGCGCATGACTTCCGCGGCGTCGCCCAGAGATACGAGCGCATAGCCGATCTTCTCGACGGTGATGCCCACCGCAGCGGAAAGGTGCTTGCGGCGGATTGCGACCTTGTAAAAGCAGTTCCGCTGTGGGTGACCGCACTCGGAAAATATCACGAAGATCCCCATTATTTTATCGACAGGATTGATTGATAACATGAATTCCACATTGCCGCTTGATCTTGCAAACGAAATCAAAGCCGCATTCGGCATAGAGGGCGAACCGCTCGGCGCCGAAGCGTTCGGCAACGGTAATATCAACGACACTTACCTTGTCCGCATACAAAACGGCGGCGGGGAGTGCAGTTATATCTTTCAGCGCGTGAACAAAAGCGTGTTCGCGCGCCCGGAGGATATTGCGCGGAATGTTTCCGGTGTTACGACACATATCGAAAAAAAGCTGAGCGCTGCCGGAGAACCCGATATCGAACGCCGTGTAGTAAAATATTACCGCAACATTTCCGGCGGGTTTTATCATATCAGCGAAAGCGGCGACTATTGGCGCGTTATGTCCTACATATACGATTCGGTCTGTTTCGATTCCGCCGATAATACCGTGCTTTTCAATACGGGCGTGGCTTTCGGCGAATTTCAGCGGCTGCTTTCGGATTTCCCCGCGGAAACGCTTTGCGTTACGATCCCCGATTTTCATAATACCCCCGCGAGGTACGAGCAGCTCGTATCGGCTGCGAATAAGGATGCCTTTTCGCGGTTGGACGGGGTTCGGGCGGAATACGATTATTTACTCGCGCAAAGCGAAAGCGCCTGCCGCCTTTGCAGGCTTGCGGAGGAGGGAAGTATCCCTCTGCGCGTTGTCCATAACGATACGAAATGCAATAATGTCATGTTCGATGCAAGGACAGGCAGGAACCTTGCCGTGATCGATCTCGACACTGTCATGCCCGGGCTGATCGCATATGATTTCGGCGATGCCGTCCGCTTTGCCGCCAACCCCGGCGGCGAGGACTGTGAGGATCTTTCCGCGGTTTATCTCGATGTCGATGCATTTGCCGCCTTTGCAAAGGGCTATGTCAGTGAAATACGCGGCAGCGTTTCGCAGCCGGAGCTCGACACGCTTGCGGACGGAGTTCTTGCCGTGACACTGGAGCTTGCGGCGAGGTTTCTTACCGATTATCTCTGCGGAGACAGTTATTTTAAGTGCAAAAAGGAACGCCATAATCTTATCCGCGCACGCGCTCAGATTACGCTTGCGCAGGACATAATAACCAAACTTCCGACAATGCGCTCGGTTTTAGGCAGCATAACTAACAGAATGCAGGCGTGATTTTCGTGAAAAGTGATGAAAATTAAAGCAATTTTGTAAAAAAACTTGACAAACACATAAAAATGAGTATACTGAAATAAAATGTAATGATCCGGTACCCATTTTGTGCTTGTGTTACGGAGGAAACCATTGCCGCTCACAGATAGCAAACGACTCCCGCAGGAAACAGAAGCCGCACTCATTGCCGAAGCGAAATCCGGCTCGGCACTCGCCTTCGAAAGGCTTGCGGAATCCTATAAACGGGTATTGGAATATCACATCAATCGTCTGAACCCGCCACCCGATCTTTACGATGATCTATTTCAGGAAGGGCTGATCGGTCTGTTAAAGGCCGTAAGGAGCTACGACGGAAAGACCTCTTCCTTCGCTACATTTGCTTCTCTCTGCGTAAGAAACAGCATCATCAGCGGTATCAGAAAACTGTCCAAACAGGCTTTGCCTGCCGGCAGCGTTCCCGACAATGCCGACAATACCGAAACCGTTCCCTCTGCGGAGGAGATTTACATCGATGACATTCGTCTGCGTCAGCTTTACGATGTTGTGTTCGATTCTCTCTCGCCGTTCGAACGCACCGTTTTCGATATGTATCTTGCGGATGTCCCGATCGAATCGATAGCATTTGCACTCGGCAGGGAATCAAAGAGCATATCAAACGCGCTCTGCCGTATCAGAACAAAGCTCAAACGGATAATAGCGGCCCCCGATACCGCGACAAACCATGAAAAAACCCGCAAGGGTAAATAAAATAACCACCATTCAAGAGGAGAAACCAAATGTACGAAGACAAGACCCTTACCTGCAAAGATTGCGGCAACGAATTTGTATTCACCGCAGGCGAACAGGAATTCTATGCAGAGCGCGGATTCCAGAACGAACCGCAGCGCTGCAAGGCTTGCAGAGATGCAAGAAAGCAGGCTTCCAGGACTACCAGAGAGATGTTCACTGCTGTTTGCGCAGAATGCGGCAAAGAAGCAAAGATACCTTTCCAGCCCTCCGATGACAGACCTGTATACTGCAGCGAATGCTTCGCAAAGAGAAAAAATCAGCAGTAATCACTGATATTTTCCGTAATAAAAGGACAGCCGCAAAGCTGTCCTTTTTTCGTTTTATGTGTTTCAGTCGTTATCGCCGCTGCCGCGGAGAATATCCTCGAATGTCACATTGTCGTCGTTTTCTTCCTCCACGGGCGCGACATCGGCTTCGTGGGCGCTTTCGGCTGGTGCCGCGGGAGTATCCGCGGCCTTCTTTTCGGCTGCGGGCGCGGTGTATTCACACGCGGGTATTTCGCCGGCAAGTATTTTTTCAAGTTCGGTTATGCGCGACGATCTGACTTTCGAAAGCATTTCGCGTGCCTCCGGGGGCAGCTCGTCATCCGCGGTCTTTTCGGCGGCAGGTGCGGCGTGTGCCGTTTCCTCGCGTGCGGGCATTGCGGGAGCGGCGGGCGCCGCGGTGCCTTTGTCGGCTTTTTCCGCGTCGGAGCCGAGTATCATGTTGAAGAAGCTGTCGCCGTCATCGGCGGCAGGTGCGGGCTGCGCCGCTTTTTCGGGCGCTTCCTCGTGTGTTTCGATGCTTGCCTCGGCGGCTGCCGGTTCGGCAGCGGGGCGGTTTTCCTCCGTTTCGGGAGCTTCGGTGTCATCCGCCGGGAGCTTGCCGAATGCGCGGAGCACATCTTCCGTCGTAAAGGGGTTGTTCTTCTGCTTCTTGGGCGCGGATGTTTTAAGTGCCCTTGCCTCGCGCGCGAAGCGGTTGAATAAGTCCTTTAATTCGTTCAGATCGGTAAGTATGTCGCTTTGCAGAATGATGATCGCGGGGAGATTGTCCTCTAAATTGGCGCGCATCTCGGCGGCGGGGCGCTTTTCCATTTTTTCCATTACGATGTCGGGGTTTTCGAGCGATATTCCGAGCATCTTCTCGCCTTCGGAATCGATAATGCGTGCAGAGGAGACATTTGTCCAGCTCACATCGATATCCTCGCCGATATTACGGATATCGGTGAACCCGCGGGATGTGAGTATCATCGCGGTGTCGGGCTTGCTCTGACGAAGTATCACAAGAACAAACAGCGTGCCGAACAGCAGCGTGAGCAGCCCGCCCGCAAGGTAGAAGAAGGAGGGCATTATCGATATTCCCGTAAATATCTCGGGTGCAAAGGTCAATAAGAGCGATGCTACTATAAGCACCAGCAGCGGAATGCCCTTTATAAGCAGATCGTTGCGCCGCTCCTTGATGATGATCGTTTCGTTCATGACAGTGTTCCTCCGTCAGTCGTCGTATTTTGTCGCGTAATGCGTGGTTGCTTGGTCGGTAGTCGAGTAATTTGCGTGACATTCCGTGCATTTTTCGCCGGCTTCCTTTGCTTCGGATTCCGTCGCAAAGTGCAGGCATTTCGAGCAGTAATACCATATTCCGTCGCCGTGGTAAACGGTGAAACTGTCGATAATATCGCCTCTGACACCGCCGGGCGCACTGTAAATCGTAAGCGTGAGATACCTTCCGTAATCGTCGCTCGGTTCGCCGTTTTCGTGTTCGGAAAAGTCCAATCGTACATCCGCGAATGTAAATCTCGCAAACGAATAGCGCAGGTTCGTATCCCTCTGCACCCCGGCAAGCGTGAATGTATTCCCGAAGTTGTCGGTAAGAACGGCTTCAAACGGTTCATCCTTGTCGCCGTCAAGCTGCTTTCTTGCGTTGAGCTTCACGCCGACCTCGAGAAATCCGTATTTTGCCGAGCAGTCGATATCGAAAAGCTGAACGGAGCCGTCGTAATTCATAAATTCTTCGGTGTTCAGCCGGTAGAGTGTATCGCTCCCCGCATCGAAATTCTCGACATAATTGCCGTAATAATTGCGGCTGATTATCTTGCTGTCGCAGCTCGAAAATATAATGAAGAATATGATGGCATAAACAATGAACGAAAGCCCGTACATTGTCCATTTGAATACTCCTTTTACAACGCGGTAGGTTTTCGATTCGCGTTCGTCATGCTCTTCGGGAAAATAATTGCCTTGGTAATCCATATACGTGTTCTTTCTTTTTCGGTGTCGGTATTTGCCTGTTTCAAAGATTATTTTTTCGGTTTTCCACCGTTTTTATTCTGAACGAGTGCCGTAAATAGGTGAGTAATCCACATTTTCCACCGAGTTTTCCACAATCGGACGCCTTCGGACGGAAATGTTATGTCAACTTTTGCGTCAACTGTTGAAATACTTTCTGTCGAGCGAACGGAGCTGCACGGCAAGTGCAATGTGTTGTTTGCGGATAAGCTCGCTTTCGTCGAAATCGGCGATCGTCCGTGCGACTTTGAGTATCCTGTCGTATCCGCGTGCCGAAAGCCCGAGCCTGTCATACGCGGATTGAAGTATTTCACGGCCGCCTTCGTCAAATACGCAATACTTGCGGATATGCTTTGGCAGCATTCTCGCATTGCAGGTGAGCGGCTGCCCGTTCGGGAGAAGCTCGCCGTCGAATCTGCTCATGGCAAATTCACGCGCTTTGCAGACTCTTTCGCGTATTTTCGCGCTCGGTTCGGCGGCAACGGCGGTGTCCAGCTCGGAAAATTCAAGCGCGTTGACTTCTATTTGAATGTCGATACGGTCGAGTATCGGCCCGGACAGCATGGAAATATAGTTTCTGCGCGATTGCGGCGTGCAGGTGCAGGCCTTTGTCGGGTGACCGAAATATCCGCACTTGCAGGGGTTCATGGCGCATATCATCATGAATGAGCAGGGGTATGTCACCGTAGCGTTCACGCGGGTGATGGTAGCCGTGCGTTCCTCAATGGGCTGACGGAGCACCTCGCAGCTGTGCTTGTCAAACTCGGGAAATTCATCAAGAAACAAAACGCCGTTGTTCGCAAGCGATATTTCGCCCGGCTTCGGGTTGGAGCCGCCGCCGATAAGCGCCGCGGGGGACAGCGAATGATGCGGTGCGCGGAACGGGCGGTGCGACAGCAGGGGAGTCAGCTCCTGCGTGAGCCCGGCGATGGAGTATATTTTTGAAGTTTCGATGGATTCCTCCAATGTGATGGGCGGAAGTATGTACGGCACTCTTGATGCGAGCATGCTTTTGCCCGTGCCGGGAGGGCCGATCAGCAGGACATTGTGTTCGCCCGCGGCGGCTATTTCAAGCGCCTTTTTGGAGGATTCCTGACCTTTTACATCCGAAAAATCAAGCGGGGTGTCGCAGTTTACGGCAAAAAAATCGTTTTTGTCGAAAACCATCGGAATCAGCTGCTTGGAATCCGAAAAGAAATGATTCACAAGCTGGCGGATATTCTGCACCGGGTAAACGGTTATTCCGCATGCGGCGGATGCCTCGCAGGCATTGTCCGCCGGGCAGAACATATATTTGAATCCGGCATCCCTTGCGGCGACAGCCATCGGAAGCGCACCGGTGACAGGGCGCAGATCCCCGGAAAGCGAAAGTTCACCGAAAAAGCAGCACTGCGTGAAATCCACGCGCGACATCCCGGGCAGATCGAGCAGCGAAAGAAGTATCGGCAGGTCGTAGACGGTGCCTTCTTTTTTTATGTCGGCGGGGGCAAGATTGACGGTTATAACGCCCTTTTTGAGCGGGAGATCGCACGCCCTTGCGGCGCTGCGGACTCTGCCGGAAGATTCTTTAATTGCCGTGTCGGGCAAACCGATGATATCGAGCCGCGGCTGTGAAGAATAAACGTTCGAGGCCTCAACGGTTACTATCTGACCGACAATGCCGCGTATTGCCGCCGAATATATCCTGCTTATAGCCAAAATTCGTGCCTCCTTAAAATACTTCAAGTTTAATGATACCACGAACCGCCCCTTTTTTCAATACGAATATTGCATTTTTCGGCAGGATATTCCTTTTTGCCGCGGTATGCGGCGTGCGGCTGCGTTTTTTGCTCCGCGCAGGTCAAAAAAATTGTCTTTTGCTCTTTACATTCGGGGAAAAGGGTGGTATATTGTTTTTGTATGATTATATATACAGGAGGCTTATAACCACATGGTGACAAGAAAGAAATTGTCAATGGACGGCAACACCGCCGCGGCGCATGTATCGTATGCGTTTACCGAGGTTGCCGGTATCTACCCCATCACTCCTTCCTCCCCTATGGCAGAGGTAACGGATCAGTGGTCGGCGGAAGGTCGTAAAAATATCTTCGGTCAGACGGTCAAGGTCGTTGAAATGCAGTCGGAGGGCGGCGCTTCCGGTACCGTTCACGGCTCTCTTGCTGCGGGTGCGCTTACAACTACCTATACCGCTTCTCAGGGTCTTCTTTTGATGATCCCGAATATGTACAAGATCGCCGGCGAGCTTCTTCCCGGTGTGATCCACGTCTCGGCTCGCTGCCTTGCCACCCACGCTCTCAACATTTTCGGTGATCATTCCGACGTTATGGCGTGCAGGCAGACAGGCTTTGCGATGCTCTGCTCTTCCAATGTTCAGGAAGTAATGGATCTCGGTGCGGTTGCTCATCTTTCCGCTATCGAGGGCAGAGTTCCGTTCCTCCACTTCTTCGACGGCTTCCGTACTTCCCACGAAATACAGAAGGTTGAAGTTTGGGATTACGAAGACCTTAAAGAAATGTGCGATATGGACGCTGTCAAGGCGTTCCGCGAAAGAGCACTCAACCCCGAACATCCCGTGCTCCGCGGCACTGCGCAGAACCCGGATATCTTCTTCCAGGCGCGTGAAGCCTGCAACAAGTATTACGATGCGGTTCCCGCTATCGTAGAAGGCTACATGAAGAAGGTCAACAAGAAGATCGGCTCCGATTACAGGCTCTTCAACTACTACGGCGCTCCGGATGCCGAAAAGCTTATCATCGCCATGGGTTCGGTCTGCGATACGATCGAAGAAACCATCGATTACCTGCTTGCAAAGGGCGAAAAGGTCGGTCTGCTCAAGGTAAGACTTTACCGTCCGTTCTCCATCAAGCACTTCCTCAAAGAAATTCCCCAAACCGTCACGAAGATTGCCGTTATCGACAGAACGAAGGAACCGGGCGCCATGGGCGAACCGCTTTACCTCGATGTCATCAACGCAGTCCGCGGCAGCAAGTTTGAGAATACGCTCATTGTCGGCGGCAGATACGGTCTCGGCTCCAAGGATACCACTCCCGCCGCTATCGTTGCGATATACAAGAATCTCGACGCCAAGAAGCCCGTCAATTATTTCACCGTTTCCATCAAAGATGATGTAACCAGAAAATCTCTTAAAATGGGTCCCGAACCCGCCACCGCTCCCGCCGGCACCGTTGCCTGCAAGTTCTGGGGCCTCGGCTCGGACGGCACCGTCGGCGCCAACAAGAACTCCATCAAGATCATCGGCGACCATACCGATAAATACATTCAGGCTTATTTCTCCTACGACTCCAAGAAGTCCGGCGGTATCACGGTCTCGCACCTCCGTTTCGGCGATAAGCCCATCCGTTCCACATACCTCATCTCCCACGCGGATTTCGTTGCCTGCCACAATCCCGCATACGTACATCTCTATGATGTTACCGAGGACCTCAAGAAGGGCGGTACCTTCCTGCTGAACTGCCAGTGGAAGCCCGAAGAACTCGATGAAAAGCTCCCCGCAAAGGTCAAGAGGGATATCGCAACCCGCAAGGTTAATTTCTACACCATCGACGCTATCTCCATCGCACGTGAGATCGGTCTCGGCAACAGAACCAACACCGTTCTCCAGAGCGCGTTCTTCACGCTTGCCAATATCATTCCTTCCGAGGAAGCTATCGGCTATATGAAGAAGGCTGCATATAAGAGCTTTGCCAAGAAGGGCGAAGCCATCGTCAACATGAACTACGCCGCCATAGATGCTGGTGCGAACGCCTTCACGAAGATCGATGTTCCCGCCGAATGGGCGAACGCAGTTGATGCCGAAGCTCACGAAGCCGAGCTTGAAGGCCGCAAGGATGTTGTTGATTTCGTCAAGAACATACTCAAGCCCGTCAACGCTCAGAAGGGCGATACGCTCCCCGTTTCCGCCTTTGCCAATGCCGCAGACGGCACATTCCCGCAGGGTACTGCCGCCTACGAAAAGCGCGGCGTTGCCGTGGATGTTCCCAACTGGAACCCCGAAAACTGCATTCAGTGTAACTTCTGCTCGCTTGTCTGCCCGCACGCTACGATCAGACCAATCGCGCTTACCGATGCACAGGCGGCCGAGCACCCCGATTTCAAGCTTCTTCCGATGACCGGTATGCCCGGATACAAGTTCGGCATAACCGTTTCCGCACTCGACTGCCTCGGCTGCCAGAGCTGTGTTCAGATCTGCCCGGGCAAGAAGGGCGAAAAGGCGCTCACCATGGCTCCCATCGCCGGTCAGCTTCAGTATCAGAACGCATTTGACGAAAGCTACAAGTATTCCGACAATGCCGAAGTGCTTGCCAAGTTCAAGCCCGAAACCGTCAAGGGCAGCCAGTTCAAGCAGCCGCTGCTCGAGTTCTCCGGCGCCTGCGCAGGCTGCGGCGAAACTCCGTATGCAAAGCTTATAACTCAGCTCTTCGGCGACAGAATGTTTATCGCCAATGCTACCGGCTGTTCCTCCATCTGGGGCGGCTCCGCACCCTCCATGCCGTATACCGTCAATAAGAACGGCCACGGCCCCGCATGGGCAAACTCCCTGTTCGAGGATAACGCGGAATTCGGTCTCGGTATGGCTACCGCGGTGAACGCGCGCAGAGCAAGACTTGCCGAAACCGTAAAAGAGCTCTCGGTTTCCGAATGCGCTCCCGCAGATGCAAAGAAAGCCGCTCTCGAATGGCTCGATGGCAAAGATGATGCCGCAAAGTCCAAGGCGGCGGGCGAAAAGCTGATTGCAGCTCTCAACAAGTGCTCCTGCAACGGCGAAAAGAAGCAGTTCATTCTTGAAAATTCCGACCTTCTCACCAAGAAGTCCATGTGGATCTTCGGCGGCGACGGTTGGGCATATGATATAGGCTTCGGCGGTCTCGATCACGCCATCGCTTCCGGCGAGGATATAAACATCTTTGTGTTTGATACCGAAGTTTATTCCAACACCGGCGGACAGGCTTCCAAATCCACTCCTACCGGCTCTGTTGCGAAGTTCGCCGCAGCGGGTAAGACGATGAAGAAGAAGGATCTTGCCGCCATTGCAATGTCCTACGGCTATGTGTATGTCGCACAGGTCGCCATGGGCGCCGACTACAACCAGTGCATCAAGGCTATCACCGAGGCGGAAAAGTACCACGGTCCTTCCCTCGTTATCGGCTATGCGCCCTGTATCAACCACGGCATCAAGAAGGGCCTCGGTACGAGCATGCTCGAAACCAAGGCTGCCGTTGCCGCAGGCTACTGGTTCAACTTCCGCTACAATCCCGAGCTCGCTCTCGAGGGAAAGAATCCCTTCGTTCTCGACAGCAAGGAGCCCACGACCTCTTATAAGGACTTCATAAAGACCGAAACGAGATACAGCTCGCTCGGTATATCCTTCCCCGACAGAGCCGAAAAGCTCTTCGATACTGCCGAACAGCAGGCAAAGGATAAATACAAAGCCCTTAAAAAGAGAGCGGAGATCATAGAGTAATCAATCACGATATCACCTGCCGCATGACGGTCAAACCCGTTGTGCGGCAGGCGTTTCCGCCGACGGAGGATAAAAATGCAGAACGAATTGAACAAAAATAAACGCACACTTTCCGGCATATCGCTTCTCGCCGGCGCGATCGCTTTGATCGTTCTTGTTTCGACAGTGTTTGCGCTTGCGCAGTTCAGAACGCCCGAAAGCGATATAAGCACCGTCGAATCGTCCGAGCCTGTCCCGCAGCAGGATGAATCATCTCAGGAGCAGAGCACGGCGGAGGTATCCGAGCCGAGCAAGGATACGTATTATTCCAAACTCATCCTCGAAGATACCGCCTTTTCCAACAGTGATGTCGTAAACGGCAGCCTCGCGGTAATAACCGGCTCCGGGGATAAATTTCCGACTATAGACGAAGCAAAAAAGACCGCCATCTCCCGTTTGAAAACCGGCAATGTTTACGGTCTTTCCACAACAGCACTCGTTGCCTATGAATCGGCAATAAAGGCGATCGACAGTTTAATTGTCGCCTTCGATGCGCAAAGTGTCAAAAACAGCGGTTTGATCATCAGCCGCGCGTATATGCAGCACGAAACGATCGGGGATCATCCGGAATATGCCGATCTTACCACGGGTTATTCCGTGGAGCTTGCACTCTACAATACAAACAACAAATTCACGGATGAAGGCTTCAAGTTCCTTCCGGATCAGTGCTATAAATACGGTGTTATTCAGAGATACCCGACGGGCAAGGAAACGTACACGAATGTCGCTTCCTCGTCGACAATATACCGCTATGTCGGGCTTGCCCACAGCTGGTATATGAATTATTATAACCTCTGTCTGGAGGAGTATATCGACAAGCTCCGCACGGAACGGCTGATCGAATATAAAAGCGAGCTCGAATCCAATGTGGAATATATCATTTATTATGTGGAAGCCGATCAATCCGGCAACACGACGAATATTCCGATTCCTGCCAATGCAAACTACACCTACGAAATCTCCGGCGACGGCAACAGCGGTTTTATAGTGACCGTCAGATACCCTCTCGCCTGACAAATAAAAATCAAGACCCGCAAATAGCGTTAAAAGCCTTTGCGGGTCCTTTTTTATCAGCCGGCTTCGCCGCGCCGTATTTTTCCGGTGATTGCGGCGGTGATGATCGGTATTGTGATATATGCGGCAAGAACGATTATCGTAAATGCCCTCGGTGCCGCCGAATAAAGTGCCTGTATCGGTGCGATGGGGATATTGTACGGCTCGCGCAGATTCATCAGGTTCGTACCGATGACACGGTTAAGCCCGATGGCAATCATGCCGAAAACGAAAATGTATACCGCGTAGGATATCCAGCCGAACAACGTGAGCTGCTTTTTATGCAGAAACACCGTAAGCCCGATAAAGATCATCAGCGAATGGAACAACATACTGAAAAACGATAAGAAATGCCATATCGGATAGCTCATAAGTGATGTCGTGGGAAATATCATGAAGCAAAGTCCGGCGAGCGGCGCCGCGAAAGCAATATATGTTTCCGCCGCTTTGCCCGGCGCTCCGTTGCAAAAACGGTAAAGCCAGAGCGAAACCGTAAATATCGAGCAGAAGGAAAGCGGTATCCAGGCATCGGGCGCGGGGGAGCCGTACCAGAACGCATGGCCGATCTTGACGGCTTCAAGAACCGTAAGCACCACGGCGGCAGAAAGCGCCATGCGGTGTATCGTCCGTTTGCGCAGCCTTCGCCCGATAAAAAACGCGGCAGCTACGGGGATCACAAGGCATACCGCGGCACTGATGATATGATCGCGTGTGAACATTCCGCAGGCAGCGTAGCGCCCCGCCGGTGCAAGAAAGCGTGAAAGAAAGGAGCCCATCGCCGTTATTCTCCGTCCGCGGGTGTTTCGCGGATATTGATCCTTATCCCGTTCACCTCGACATCGCTGTCGGCGCGGATAAGTATGTATTTTGTACCGTCGATTACGCGTGTTTGCACCATATCGGAATTTTCGGCGGCGACCTTTACGGTGACCTCCGGTGTCTTGATATCAAGCCGCTTTGTGTTGATCACCGTTTCGGGCGCTACCGCGGCGTCCCTGCCGATCTTTTCGCACGCCTTTTCGGTGAAGTCGTTCACGGTTGTTTCGTCGATACCGCCGAACCTCAGCAACGAGCCGAGATCCTGCGGCGTGAGCATAAGAGGCTCGTCCTCCCTGCTTGCTTTGTGGTCGGCGTTCATCTCCGCGACCTGCCCCTGTATTGCCTGAATAAGTTCCAGACTGCAATTATCGGCGACCGTTTCGACAAGTATATCGGCAATACTTTCGCTTTGCTCCGCGGCGGGAGCGGGCAGTTCAGTGCCGAACAGCAGGGAAGCAACTGCGGAATTGTCCGCGGCTATATCGCGTGTGTAGAACAGTGCGGAATATATGTCCGCACCGCCGTTTTCAAATGCGGGGAACATAAATCCGTTGTCCGGCGCACATATTATACAGTCGCTCGGGCTGTTTTTCAGACGGTTTTCGCTCAGACTGTATGAGAGCGCGGGCTTCGGGTTCTTTATCCCGCATATACAGCCGATAACATAGGTGAACATTTCGGATGAATCCTCGCCTGCATCGTTTTTCTTCAAAATATCATATTTGTCGCAGGCAAGCAGGATCATATAGCTGCCCTCGCGTTCGAGCGCAGCGGCTGTCTTTTCGAACAGAGCCTTTACGGCTGCATCGTCCGAAAGTGCACTGTCGCGCAGGACGGTAAGCAGCTTGTGCTCTTCGGAAACACCCACCTGTGATGTAGGGAAGGAAGCGTTCAGAATATTGCGCCCGGGAGCGCCGGTAAACACCTTCCGCAGCTTCAGAAGCAATTCCTCGGATTCATCATCCGAAATCATGCCGAGCATTGTATCGAATTCCGAAATTATCTTTTTATTCTCGTTCACATAGCATCCGCGTATTCTGCCGACGGCGTTTTTGCCCGGGCGGAAGCGGCGGCGTATAGTGCCTATATCCTTTTCGTTCATATCGGTTTCTCCGTGTGTATTTGCGCAAATTCGGAGAGCCGACTCATAGCCGACTCTCCGCTGCATTCTAACTATAATATTTTTATAATATTTTTCGGCCGCCGTGTCAAGCCTTTTCACATGAAGATGTTTGCAATAAGTTTTATCGCGGAGCATACGGCGGCGCCGAACAGCACGGGAAGAACAGACGATACAGCAAATTCCGGCGCTTTCGCCGCGGTTCGGCAAATTCATCCGTTCGGTATTCCGCATGGTGCATCTTCCTTTCCGCTTATTGCCGGGTGTACTCCGGCGTGAAATAAGCGGTTCGGAAAAAACTGCAGGCCCGACCGCGGTCGGACCTGCAGGGGTCTATTTGTTTTTGCGGCGGAATCGTTATTTCTTCTTTCTTCTGCAAAGCAGAACAATCGCCGCGGCAATAACAACAACCGCGATACCGGCAATAAGCGCGATCGTTCCGCCGGAAATACCGTCGCCGCCGTCATCGGAAACACTGAATCCCGGGGCGGAAACGGCGCTTCTGCTCGATTCGGCGGACTTGACGGAGGATTCGGCGGGCTTGACGGAGGATTCGGGCGCGGCGGAACTTTCGATTGCCGACGATTCGCTCTCCTGCGAGGATTCCTCGGCATTGCTCTCGGCATTGCCGGATTCCTCGGTATCGCCGGATTCCTCGGCTTCCTTTTCGCCCTCCTGCCGTTTGACAAGAGTCTCTATATCGACGGCGGTTTCGGCATCCTTCTGCTCGAAGAATTCGACCTCGCTCAGGAATACCCACGCGGCATAGCCGCAATCCATGACAAGCCTCACTCTTTTCGTTACAACGGGTGTTTCGAGTGTCAGCACCGCCAGATCCTGCTTGTAAACGCCGAATTCGCCGGAGCCTTCCTCGTATGCAAGCTCGGTTTCGTAATAAACTCCGTCGTCATTTGCCGCATAAATGCGGAACCCCTTCGGAATACCGACAGAGCCCTTCACAAGTGCGGCGCTGTATACGGCAACTTCCTTTAATGTTATCGGGCGCTCGAAGCCGAAATCGACATTAACCTTTTCGTTCAGAACAAATGCATCTTTTGTTTTTGCAAGCGCAATCCAGCCTTCCCAGCCGTAGTATATGTTTTCGTCAAACTCTTTTTCGACACGCGCCGCTTCAAGGTCGGCTTCTATGGGAAGAACGCCGTCCGTCAGCTTGTGTTCGCCCTTTTCACGGTCATCATCATACCACGCCATACCGTAGCCGCCTTTTTCGGCATCGGGCGTTTCATAGGTGCAGATGTTTCTTTCCGTGTTCACTTTGGTGTATTCGCTTTTGTAATGCGTGCCCTCTTTGTAATCGGGGACGCTCGCTCCGGCTGTGATCGCCGATGCGGCGGCAAGCAGTGCCGCAAGCAAGATCGAAATCGCTCTTTTCATAAAAGTATCCCTCCTTGTGTTTATGCTGTAATTTTACATATATATCGCCGCGTTGTCAAGCAAAATAAGGCAGGCGGTATTGCAATTCGCGGTAAAGTATGCTAAAATATACAAAAACGGAGACCATGCGCAAACATCATAACGAAAAGAGGAAGATTTATGTATTGCACTAATTGCGGAGCAAAGCTTGAACCCGAAGCACGATTTTGCGCTCAGTGCGGCACGCGTGTCGTAAAGCCCGAACCTGCCGCCACGGAAGTCGAACCGGCAGAAGTCGCCGCGAAACAAACCGTGCCCGAAGCCGAAACGGAGATCCTTGCGGGCGCCGCCGTGTCCGAAGATGTATGCGAATGCTGCGGAAAAACGGAAGAATCCGCGGAAGCGGCTGCCGAACCCGCTGCGGAAGCATCTGCAGAGGAGCATGAACACTGCGAGTGCTGCTCCGAAGAAGAAACAGCCGGATCTGTTCCCGAATGTGCCTGCTGCTGCGGTGAAGCCGAAGCGCCGGACGAACCCGAAGAGACGGCCGCGGGCAAACCGAACGGCGGGGAAGAAGAACCCTGCTGCGGCGCATCCAGTGAGGAGGACACATTTGCCGCACCCGCTGTTTCCGCGGAACCCGTATACGGCGGCAAAAAGGCCCAGGCCGCTAATCCCCCGCGCAGGACAAGCGTCGGTGGGCATATTGCCTGCGTATTCTGCGCGATATTCCTTGCGATTTTCCTTACTGTCACATATACAGTCACGCTCGTTCAGCACATTTTCGACGACGATACCCTTGTGTCGTTTGTAAACGATCTCGATCCTTCTCGCCTTTATGTGGATGATATAGCATCCTCCGGCATACTTTCCGATTACGGCATAGTATATGATGACGGCGAAACGCTTCTCGATATCATTTACAACAATCTCGGCGATGAACGCATCACGAAAGAACAGCTTGAATCTATTTTGAACAACAAAAAGATCAGCACCGCGACAAGTCAGCTCATATCCGACACGATCGACAAAATGCTTTCCGGTAAGCGCGGAAGCGTGCTTAAAACCTCCGATATCATGAAGATCATAAAGGAAAACCGCAGAACGATCGAATCGGTCGTCGGTGATCCTCTCACGGATGAGGATATGCAGCGCATTGAGGGCCTTATCGAAGAGAACTTCGGCGAATCCATCAGCGCCGTTTCGGTCGATAATATCGATTTCGGCGCGGCGAATGCGGTGTGCGGTGTCGTCCGCACGCTGCTTTCCGAATGGCTGCTCGTAGCGCTCGGCGCGATATGCCTCATACTCTCTGTGCTCATCATCGTCTGCGCGTGCAGCTTCAAGGTCGGTCTGAACTATGTCGGCATTCCGTTCATCATCGTCGGCCTGCTCTGGTCCGTAGCTATGGGCGCGCTGATGTTCGGCATACCCGGTATTCCCTTCAAATCCCTTGCAAATGCAATCGGCTCGCTCGCGACAAAGCCCCTGTTTATCGCCGCTTCAATGTTCCTGTTCGGCATCATCTGCATCGGTGTCGGCATTATTATCCGCGGCGCTTCCGCAAGAAAAGCCCGCCGGGCATAATTGTATCTCTTTAAAATACGGGAGCCTCGATTCAGGCGGGGCTCCCGTTTTTGAATATGTAATCGCAAAAAAGCGGCTGCGCCCCGAATGCGGGGTGCAGCCGTGCTTCGCTTTATTTTCAGTCGCAATCGCAGCCGTCGTCAAAATGCTCGTCGGGGTGTTCGTCATCGGGGACACCGGCGTAAATTTCGCGGGCGCCGACACGCTTTTGCTCGCGCTGAACCTCAATCATATCGGAAAGCATATCCTTGATCTTTTTTGCGTTCTTTATGCGGAGAATATCAAATTCGGGCGAGGAAGCATCCGCAGAACAGCAATGGATGGTCCCCAATCCGAAAATGCGCTGCGAAAGGGGGCGCTTTAAGGTAAGGTCGCGTATCCTGTAAAGACGGATTTCCTCTTCCTTGCGGGAAAAGAAGCCGGTATCGATAACAAGCTTTTCTTCCGTGAGCGAATATCTCGTGAAACTGAGCGGAAGCCCGAAAAGCGTACGCTTGCGGTCCTTCCAGACAATGCCGTCTGCCATGTTTTCAACCTCCGTTGACAATTTTTTATTGTTGTCTATATAATATCACGCTTTTTTCCGCTATTCAAGCGTTTTGACAAAATAATGCATTCCTGTGGGCGGCAATCATATAAATTCGGTTGACACGGGGCGCATTTTCGTGTATAATGCCTATAAAGAGGAATAAATGCACCCGCTTTACGGGCGGGTACGTAATACAATCACCGAAAGGAGTCACCGGCATGGGACTGATAAAAGCAGGAATAGGCGCTCTGGGCGGCACGCTTGCGGATCAATGGAAGGAATTTTTCTACTGCGATTCGCTCGATAAGGATACGCTTGTCACAAAAGGACAGAAGCGCACGAGCGGCCGCTCGTCGAACACAAAGGGGAATGATAACATCATCTCCAACGGATCGGGCATAGCAGTAGCGGACGGTCAGTGTATGATCATCGTCGAACAGGGCAAGATCGTGGAGGTCTGCGCCGAACCGGGCGAGTTTACATACGATACATCGACCGAACCCTCCATATTCGCGGGCAGCCTCGGCAAGAGCATTATCGATACCTTCAAAACCATCGGCAAGCGCTTTGCGTACGGCGGCGATACCGGCAAGGATCAGAGGGTATATTATTTCAACACAAAAGAGATTATCGACAATAAGTTCGGCACCCCGAACCCGATCCCCTTCCGCGTGGTGGACAGCAAGATCGGTCTGGATGTGGATGTTTCCGTGCGCTGCTCCGGCGTTTATTCGTACAAGATCGCGGATCCGCTGCTGTTCTATACGAATGTCTGCGGCAATGTCGAAAGCGAATACAACCGCAGCGAGCTTGACAGCCAGTTAAAAACCGAATTCATCAGCGCATTGCAGCCCGCGTTCGGCAGGCTTTCGGATATGGAAATGCGCCCGAATCAGATCGTCAGCCACAATACCGAACTCGAAGAAGCCATGAACACCGCTCTTTCGGCAAAGTGGGGCGAGCTGCGCGGGCTTAAAGTGGTCAGCATCGCGCTCGGCTCCGTAACATTGCCGGACGAAGATGCCGAAATGATCAAGCAGGCACAGCGCACGGCGATCATGCGCGATCCGACAATGGCGGCCGCAACGCTCGTCGGCGCACAGGCGGACGCTATGAAGGCTGCCGCTTCGAACGAAAACGGCGCAATGACGGGCTTTATGGGCATGGGCATGGCTATGAACGCAGGCGGCGGCATGAATGCGCAGAACCTGTTTGCCATGGGCCAGCAGAATCAGGCGCATGAACAGCAGAGCGCCCCTGTGGCAGACACATGGAAATGCACCTGCGGCGCAACGGCCGGCGGCAAGTTTTGCCCCGAATGCGGCGCAAAGAAGCCGGAACAGCCCGGCGGCTGGAAGTGCTCCTGCGGCAAGGTAAACACCGGCAAGTTCTGCCCCGAATGCGGCGCGAAGCGTCCGGCAGCGGCTTTCCGCTGCGATAAATGCGGCTGGGTCCCCGAGGATCCCGCACATCCGCCGAAGTTCTGCCCCGAATGCGGCGATAAATTCGACGAAAACGACGCAAACTGAAATTCATAAATAAAAACAATAAAGGGGAATTATCATGTTCAAACGCATTATTTCTATGCTCCTTGTGGCGGTAATGCTTGTATCGGCTGCATTTCTTGTAGCTTGCGGCGGAGATGAAGAATCCGGCAGCACCGCACAGGGCGATGTCTCGAAATCCATCGATGACGGCTTCCTTGCAGGGAACAAAAACTGGGGCGGTACGACAATAACCGTGCTTACCCACAACAGAAACGAATATTCAACTGCGGCATTTACGCACGAAGAATCCGATACTGCCGAACCTGTTACCGAAGCGTTTCTTAACAGAAACCGCTACATCGAAGAAAAGTACGGCATCAAGATCAGAGGCACCTATGTCGAAAATCTTGACGGCATGATCGAAAGAGTCCGTCTTGAAACAAGCGCTCCTACCGGCGAATTCCAGATAGTCAAGGGCGGCATTATGTATATGTCCACGCTTGGCGTAGAAGGCTTGCTTTACGACTTCAACGATATCGGCAACGATTACATCCATCTCGATCAGGCATGGTGGGATCAGGCGCTTATCCGCGATCTTACTTTGGGCGGCAAGCTTTGGTTCCTTGCCGGCGATGCTATTGTCGATGACGACGAAGCTACCTGGGCTATGTACTTCAACAAAGGCCTTATCAAGACAAACAATCTCGAAGATCCTTATCAGCTCGTCAAGGACGGCAACTGGACACTCGACACCATGTATGAAATGGCAAAGAAAGTCCATAAGATGAACGGCAGCACCATGTCTTATGACCCCGCTGTCGGTGATGTTTGGGGTATCGTTGCACAGAGCTACGACTCCTATATGTTCATGGCGGGCGCAGGTCAGCCGCTTGTCGATAACTCCGGCGACAAACCCGTATTCCGTATAATGACCGAAAGAAACATCAGCGTTTTCCAGAAACTGCACAGCATACTTCACGATAAGGAAAATGTCGGCATTGCCGATTTCTTCGGCAGATGGGATTCCGGCGTTTACGGTCAGGAAACCTCCATTTTCTGTAACGGCAATGCACTCTTCATGCCCGGCAGCATATCCTTTGTTTCCGACGATAAAATGAAGAATGCCGAAATCGAATACGGCATACTTCCCATGCCCAAGGCAGACACCACTCAGGAAGACTACACCACCAGCGAAACCGTTTACTGGTGCGGCGTTCTCTCCGTTCCCAACTTTGTCACGGGCGATGAACTGGAAGCCAGCTGCTTCGCTCTCGAAGCAATGGCATATTACGGCAAGGAAATGGTCACCCCCGAATATTACGAGCGCACACTTACCTACAAGCGCTTCAAGGATGACGATTCGAGAGATATGCTCGACCTTATCTTCCGCAACAGAACCTATGACCTCGGCACCGTGTTCGATTTCACCACCGGCTCCGCAGGTGACGGTTCCGGCTCGCTCTACTTTTACACCTCGCTTCTTTCCGATGAAAGCGGCAATATAGCATCTCTGTATGAGCAGAAGCAACAGTCCTTCGGAGCGGCTTTGCAGAACCTCATCGACGAATGCTGGGATTGACATAACGGCAATTCAATAAAAAATACGGAAGCGTTTGGCACAGGCCAATAGCGAAGTAATTAAGCAGGATACGGTGAAGTCCCGAATTCAGAGGGGCTTCACCGTGTTTTGCGTTACTTTTTCATTTAAGCCGATTAAACCGGTACACGAAAGAGGCTCGGAGCGTGATGGCGCGTGACCGATGGCTTTGCCCTGTTTCCGGAATATAAGTTTGCATGCGATATTCCCGTACCGCGGCGATAAATAAAGACGAGATTGCCTCGCCTCCGGTAAAGGCCGCAAGGATAACAGCGTAATAGCAGGGACATAAAAATTCTGTATTTTTCGAAAAATCGGTTGAAAAACTGTAAATTTTCTGTTATACTATATCTGTGTATCAATAGGGTAGAGGCCGCTGTGCCATCTCACCGGCAAAAATTACGGTGTGAGTGCTTGACAACGGCAACGGGAAGATGCACCGATTCTATTGGCCTGGCTTGGCTCCGAGTGTATATATCCGCTCTTTTGCCGCGCCGGGTTGTGTACATATATGCAATTCCTGCCGACCGTTTATAAGGGTTATTATACTCGTCGGTGGTTTTTGCTTTTTTCCCCCCGCAGGTGCGGTTGCCGAATCGGGCGTGAAACCGGACTGCGAAAACAACAATTTTAATTTGACGGGAGACAAAAATATGAATGGTACACTGTCTAGTTATTTGCTGAGCTCATGCTTCATGCTCATTATTCTGGCAATCCTTGCGGTTCGTTCTTTTTCAGCAGTCACTAATAAGAAAAGCCGCAATTATTCACTGCTTCTTATCGTGGGAACGGCACTGTATGTTGTGGCGGATTGTATTTTCATCTACTGCCACCTTTCGGGGAATCTTTCCGTAAGCCAGTGGAAGATAGTAGCGTTTGTCTTTTATTTGGTTTATACTGCGATTCCCTTTGTGTGGCATCTGTTTGTGCGCAATTTTGTCGGGAGCACCTTCGCAAAATTGTTCCGCCGTTTAGAACTGATTCCGATTGTAATTCTGGCCGGCATGGTTATCATAACGCCGTTAACGGACGCACTGTACTATTTCACCGCCGACGGAATGTATGCAAGAGGTTCTGCTTACACTTATTATTCTTGGCTTAATTATTTCTACTATGCGGAGTCGCTGCTTGATCTGCTGATCATAAGCTTACGCAAAAAAGGACAGCCCGAACGCTATGCTTTGCACACGATGCTTATATCGCTTGTCATGCTGGTTGGCGCGTATGTCAACAACTCGCTCATCCCGGTGGGGACGATTTTTCCGTTCATGCCGTTCTGCACGGTAGTGATCACGATGCTCGCGTTTTACTTCATTGCCACAAAGGACTCCGACTTGCTCAAGGAGCGCCGGCAGCAGGCAATTCAGGAGGCTCTTGAAAAGGCGGAGGAGGCAAGTCAGGCAAAGACCGAATTTCTGTCTCGTATGAGTCACGATATCCGAACACCCATGAACGCCATTATCAATCTGGCGGAGTTGGCGCGCAAGGAAGATGTTTCCGATACCGTGCGCGAGTATCTGGATAAAATGCTGCTCTCCGGCAAATTCCTGCTGGGGCTTATCAATGACATTCTGGACGTGAACCGTATTGAAAGCGGCCGACTTGTTTTGAACAAGGAGAATCTGACTCGTTCGGAATTTCTCACCATGGTGGAAACGGTTGTCAATCCGCTGATGAAGGAGCGGCATATCAATTACCACGGCGAGGTGAACCCCGGAGAATACACAATCTCGGTGGACAAGCTTCGCTTCAACCAGATTTTCTTTAATCTGCTCTCAAACGCAGTGAAATTTACGCCGGAGGGCGGCGATGTCTGGTTTAGCGTGCAAAATCTCGAGGTGGATAATAACAAGCTGCGAATTATGTTTATCGTGCGGGATAACGGTATCGGCATGAGCGAGGAGTTCCAGCGGCATATGTTCGAGCCGTTTGAACAGGAGTATTCCAAACTGAGTGATAAAACGCAGGGAACGGGATTGGGGCTTTCCATCGTCAAGAAACTTGTAGACGCTATGGGCGGAACAATCACCGTCAAAAGCAAGCTCGGAGAAGGAACGGAGTTCACCGTGGTTTTCGATGTTGATATTGTGTCACGGGATGAACTTTCTTCTTCTTCTTCTTCTTCTTCTTCTTCTTCTTCTTCTGCCGCTGCGCTGGAAGGGCTGCGCGTGCTGCTGGTTGAGGATAACGAGATGAATACCTATGTAGCGAAAATCATTCTGGAAAACGGCGGATGTACCGTTACTACTGCGGCAAACGGGCAGGAGGCAGTGGACACCTTCGCCGCAAGCGAGCCGTACACTTTCGGTGCAATTTTGATGGACGTGCGAATGCCCGTGATGGATGGGCTGGAAGCTACGAAGGCAATCCGGTCGCTTAACCGTCCCGATGCCGCAAGCGTCCCAATCATCGCCACGACTGCCGACGCCTTCGATGATGAACGCAAGCGCACTATTGAGGCGGGCATGAATTACCATTTACCCAAACCCATTGACGCACAGCAGATTTACGATATTTTAAGGAAATGTGCAATACAGAGCAACGGAGCCGAGCAGTAAAAGAAAATACAAAAAAGGAGAGCGAACGGGCATATGATAAATCATATCGATTTAATGTCGGCGCTGACCGCTGATTATCTCAATGTTTATGTGCTGCGTCCCGGGGAGGACAGTGCCGACATCATAAAGCTAAAGGGCTATGTGACGCATGGAATTTCAGACACTCCGCAGGGTTTTTGTTATTCCGCGCTTCTGCATACCTATGCCGAAGACCGTGTATACAGCGAAGACAGAGATAACTTTTTGAAGATGCTCTCGCCCGATGCTCTGCTTGAAACTTTCTCCGACGGACGGGATCGTTTTGAATGCAGCTACCGCATCATTGAGGACGGCGATATCCACTACTTCAAGGCACACTACAGCCGCATTTCAAAGCCGGAGGAAGATCTGCGCCTTGTTGTGGCTTTCCGCAATATCGACTCTATAGTCAGGGTAGGGCATGAGCAGCACACCAAAGGGCTATACAGTGCCTACAACGCCATTTCCGGCATTTTCTTCTCCCTGCACAGAGTGAATATTCAAAAAAATGTTTATACTACCATCAAGACCACGCCGTCGATCGAAAAGGCGACTATCCCCGATTCCGACAACTATGACGCCAACGCCGAGCGCATTATCCGCGCGCTCTCATCGAAGTGGAGCTGCGAGGAAGCGCTTCGCTTTGTGGACAGGAGCACGCTCAAAGAGCGTATGGCGGGCAAAACCCACATCATGATGGACTTTCTGTCCTATGCGTCAGCGTCGTGCAGGCTGCACTTTTTCAGCGAAGATGAGGACAAAGACGGAGAACTGTGCCATGTTATTTTCGCCGTGGAAAAAGTGGACGAAGATACGAGCCAGGCAATTATCAATGTTCTTTCCCGGGATTATCGAAATGTGTTCTGGATAAATCTTGAAGACGGATCTTCACGCATACTCAAGGATACGGGTTTTACGGGCGAAAAGAAAAATCAGAGATTCTTATATGACGAGTTCTGCAAGAAGTTTATTGACAGCCGCGTTCATCCCGAGGATCGCGAGGCACTTGAAAGGAATATTTCTCTGAAACATTTGCGCGAGGTATTCCGTGAGAAGGACGAGCTTAACGGGAACTATCGTGCCTTGACGGATGGCGAGGTGCATCATTACCGCTACGCCTTTTTCAAACTGGCAAATCTCAATTCTGTCGTCGCGGGCTTCCGCAATGTTGACGACATCATCGCCAGACACGAGGCAGAGGAACGGAGTCAGCGCGAGAAAGAACTGTCTTACCAGAACCAGCTGAAAGAGCAGTTGATGATATCTTCTACGTTGGCACGTAAGTTCACAAACGCCTATTTTGTGGACATGGAAAAAGAAACGCTAAGAATTCTGAAACTGAGCGATGGCTATGATGAACTTCTGAACCTGGAAGGCGAGCACGAAGTGCCGTTTGACAGTCTTCGTAAGCATTGGCTGGACACCGTTGTGTGTCCGGAGGACAGAGAGAGAGTCAGCAGGGTTTTCGAAACGGAAAATGTCAAAAAGCTTCTTGCTTCGCAGGGTGAATTCACCGGACATTACCGCAGCATTATAAACGAAAAGGTCCATAATTTTCAATACAGCGTGAAAAGAATGGATATGCCCGGCATGAAAGCGGTGCTTGGTTTTCAGAATGTTGACGAGATTGTTGAGCAGCATCTCGCACGGGAGCGAAGCGAACGCGAGATGGAGAAAGCGGCAAGAGAACACGCCGAGGTCATTTCGGCTGTGTCTACCATATATTCCACAATTTTCAGAGCGGAGCTCGATACACATCGCTATGAGGTGCTGAACAGCGTTCCGCTGATGGGAAAAGTCGCCGGAACAGGCGGAAACTTTGATGATGTGAAGGAACAGGTCTTTTCGGCGTTTATTACTCCCGAAATGCAGGCGCCTATGCGGGAGTTCCTGGATCTTGACACGCTTGCGGACAGGCTCGGGGATGTAAACACCATATCGACCGAATATAAAAATCCTGCCAATGTGTGGTTTGAATCGCGCTTTATCGTAAAGCGCAGGGACGAAAACGGCTCTGCCAAGGAGGCTCTCTATGTTGCCCGCAACATCACCTCCGAAAAGATGCGGGAGTTTGAGCAGCAGGAGCAGCTGACACATGCTTTGACGGCGGCGCAGCAGGCGAATAGAGCAAAATCAACATTCCTGAACAGTATGTCCCATGACATTCGTACGCCCATGAACGCCATCATATGCTTTACTGCGCTGGCACAGACACATATAGACGATCAGGCTCAGGTGCGCGATTGTCTGGCAAAGATCAGTGTTTCAAGCAGCCATTTGCTGCGTCTTATCAATGACGTTCTCGACATGAGCCGCATTGAAAACGGGACGGTAAAGCTGGACGAAAAGCCGATACATATCCCGGATCTTCTGCACGATTTTCGCACTATGATACAGGGGCTGGTCAATGACAAGAATCAGAACCTTTTTATCGATACGCAGGATGTGGTGCATGAGGACGTAATTGCCGATAGGCTGCGCCTGAATCAAGTGCTTATAAACATCGTGGGCAATGCCGTCAAATACACGCCTCCGGGCGGCGACATCATGGTTCGCCTCCTTGAAAAGCCCTGCTCTGTAAAGAATCACGCGACCTACGAGTTCACCGTGAAGGATACCGGCATCGGTATGTCACGGGAATTTCTTGCGCATATATTTGAGTCCTTCACAAGAGAACGCAGCTCGACCGTTGTCGGTATTCAGGGGACGGGGCTCGGCATGGCAATTACAAAAAATATCGTGGATATGATGGGCGGCAGTATCACGGCGGAGAGCGAGGAGGGCAAGGGCTCTCTGTTCACGGTCACGCTGGATTTGCGTCTTGCCGCCGAACCGGTGAAAAATGATCCGATACCGGCGCTTCGCGGCGCAAGAGCTCTTGTGGTAGACGACGATATGAATACCTGCAGAAGCGTCAGCAAGATGCTGCGTGACATTGAAATGCGCCCCGATTGGTCGACCACCGGCAGAGAGGCAATCATCCGTACGCAGGATGCTGCGGAAATGAAGGATGAGTACAAGGCCTATATCATCGACTATCTGATGCCGGATATGAACGGCATCGAAACGGTACGCCGAATTCGTAAGATCATCAGCGAGGATGTGCCGATTATTGTGCTCACCGCATACGACTGGGCAGACTTTGAACAGGAGGCAAGAGACGCGGGCGTTACCGCTTTTGTATCCAAGCCGCTCTTCTTATCCGAACTCAGGTGTGCCCTGACAAATCGAGAGCCGGATAAAAATGTCGCCAAGCCAAAGCCGACCTGCTATGATTACAGCGGAAAACATGTTCTTCTCGTTGAGGATAACGAACTGAACAGGGAAATCGCAACGGCAATACTTGAGGGTACCGGTATGAAGGTGGATACGGCGACAGACGGTATGGAGGCCGTGGATATTATGTATAAGGCGGCCGAAGACGAATATGATTTGATCTTCATGGACATTCAGATGCCGAAGATGGACGGATACACCGCAACACGAGAAATACGCACGTTTGCAAATAACAGAAAAGCAAACATTCCCATCGTTGCAATGACCGCAAATGCGTTTGAAGAAGACAGAAAGAAATCTCTTGACGCGGGAATGGACGGTCATATCGCAAAGCCTATCAGCATGGATGAGATAGCGAAGGTTCTCAATATCGTGTTTGCCGAGAATGAGCAAGGATAGACCTTGATTCGGATCGGTATTTCGTATTGAAAGTTGGTTGGTTAATTTGATTGATTTGAAAGAAATAATCGTAGCAAACGGGATAACCGTAATGATGATGCTGTATCTTCTTGTTTGCAGGCAAAAAAACAGAGAATGTACCCGTGCCGAAGATAAAATATACGACGGAATGGTTTTAATAAACCTGCTCGGGGCTGTATTGGAGACAATTTCGTTTCTTGTAGACGGAAAAGATATTCCCGGCGGTCGTTTGCTGAACTATTTGTCCAACAGTCTGTGCTTTGTGTGTACTGTGAGCATAGGATTGCTGTGGTGTCTGTATGTGGAACTTTACATTTATCAGAACCGTAAAAAGATCTTCCGTTACGCAAGAATAATTATGATCCCATGGTTTGTTGAGATTATGGCTGTTATCTGCAATCCTTTTGGTTCCGGGATTATTTTTGCCGTGTCGGAAAACAACATATACCAAAGAAAGAGCGGTGTTATCCTCGGATACATCACACTTATAATATATTTTGCTTACAGCATCTATCTGGTGTATTGTTCCGACCCGCGGAAGCTCAGGCTTCATTTCTTCCCGGTGCTGTATTTTGTAATTCCGTGTCTTGCAGGGGTCGTTTTGCAATTTGCGTTCTATGGAATAACGGCATCATTTATATCTGTGGCGTTGGCTCTGATTTTCGTGCAGATGCAGACTTATGCGGAAAACGCTTATGTGGATGAGCTTTCGGGCCTTTTTAACCGAAGGTATCTGAATGGATTGTTTGCGAAAAAAGAAAGCGCCGCGAGAGGCTCTCTGCATGGAATTATGATGGATATAAACAATTTCAAATGTATTAACGATACCTTCGGGCACGAGGCCGGAGATCGCGCTATCCGCCGGATGGGGGAAGTGCTGCTTGAATCCACGCCGAACGGCGGTATAGCATTTCGGTACTCGGGGGATGAGTTTATAGTGTTGCTGCCGGATGCCGATGACGCGGCTGTGCGTTCTGTGCTGGATGAAATCAACAACAATCTCGCGCAATTTAATCAGTCCGGTACGGAATCGTTCGAATTAAGTGCGGCTATGGGATATACAAGGTTTGAACTGAATGATACTTTTGAAACCTTCAAAAGGAAAATGGATGAGGAAATGTACAAAGAAAAGCGGAAGTATCACTCGGCAAACCGGAAAACCGGAGAAGAGAATATCATTTATTAATGTCATTTGCCATGCCCGGAAATTTCCCGAATCGAATTTGTTCGCTCC
This sequence comes from bacterium, assembly GCA_963661975.1. Classification (GTDB taxonomy): domain Bacteria; phylum Bacillota; class Clostridia; order Oscillospirales; family CAG-382; genus Coliplasma. The sequence continues at coordinate 33,063 of CAVLDN010000001.1, read as the reverse complement.
GGAATCGTTTGCCAAGACTTTTCATTAAAAAAACAAGAAAAACCGAGAAACGTACATACATACGAATCCCGGCTTTTCTTTTGCTGCCGTTGCCACGGCTCAATATTTTGTTTTTTGCCCGGTTATCAGCCCGCTGCTTTTTGAGCAGGCGCCTTTTTCGGGAATTGCCGCCCGGTTGTTCCTTTTACTGAGATTTTATATGCTCTGCTCGGCCGCCCTGTGTTTTTGCCAAAAGCGTTCCTTGTTTTCATATAACATTTTATCGGCGTTTTTGTATGCGATATTAAAGTCGTCCGCTTTATCAAAGCAGGAAAATCCATAGGAAACCCCGTAAGGGAGAGCGGTGGTGCTTATATTGCTCTCGATTTTCTGTAAAAGTTGATTTACATCGTTTTCATCGGCTTGGGAATACAGAATAACAAATTCATCACCGCCGATACGGTAGAATTCCGCTTTTGAGGGTAATATCGAAATGACAGATTGCCCGAAATTTTTAAGAGCGCCGTCGCCGTATAAATGTCCGAGTTCATCGTTGATGCGCTTCAGCCCGTTCAAATCGAAAATAATGAAATATCGGAAACCGTCACGTTTTATGTCGTGGTAGAATTTGGTTCGCTGGTAAGCTCCGGTCAGAGAATCTTTTATGTAATAATCTATATAAAAATAGATATAATAGAATATCATACCGATAATGCATGCCATCGGAAGCGAGCCCAACAAATTACACGCTGATTCCAAATAAACCGAAAGCACGATCATTATGACAACGGGTATGGCGACTTTCCATTCTGTACCGTAGTTGTTGCATGAATCTGACCTGAGGATAACCACCAAACACACGAGATATATGGTTCCTACTACAAAGGGCAGATATTTGAGCGGCCCTCCGGAATATCTGTTTGCATCGTCGAATGTAAATACGATGCCGCAAAGAGGAGAAATCAGCATAAAGGCTGCATTTACGGCAAGAGGTATCGCCGCAAGGAGCGAGATGTGTTTTGCTTTCTGCTTTTTTTGAAGCGGTATCAACAGCAGAATATAAGCTATCCCCGGACGCAAAATATATGCAATGATGGAGAACAACCATCGCTGCCAGTTGCTGTGTGTGTAATTCGGGAATGCAAAAGAGATTTCGGCCATTTCCGACAGGATAACGGCCAAAATCGCGATCACTCCCGCAATAAAATAATTGGAGATACTTCTCATCGGCGTGGCCTTTCCCGCAAAAAGAAAAGCAAGAAAACAAACACAAGCCACTATGGGAACTAAATAATTTTGAATTTGTTCCAGCAAAATACTTCTCCTCAAGATTAATATATCACATTAAATCGTTATTATAGGTATCACTGCCGATGTCAAACGAACATTAAAACACTTCACCATACAGATTACCGTATATTATAGCGGATTTCGTTTAAAAAATCAACCGTTTTTCGAAAAAAAATAATTGCTTCTCAAAAAAGCCGCTGCCAAGCAAAAAAGGACTTGAAAATAGATAAATTTTGATGTATAATATAAACAAATACGGGTAAATTGTACAAAAATTCAGTCGGAGGAAACTAAAATGACAATGAAGAAAATATTCGCATTTCTTATGGTTGCGGTCATTGCGTCGTCATTGCTGGTCGCGTGCGCGAACAATGATGCCGAAACCGAAACCGGTACCGGTACCGATACCGGAACAACCGTGCATGAACCGATTACCATTATAGATGGTCAGCGGGATTACTCCAAATTTATCGAATTGGTGCACGAAAAATATCCCGAAATCAATATTGAGGTTGTTCCGTATAGAGGGCGCAATATGTCCGCCTACATGAAGCAGCAGCTTGAAACAGGCAGTATGCCCGATATTTATTCCACCACGCAGGCGTGGGACACGGAATTGCAAAAAGAGCATTTGGTTGATTTATCAGGTTATGCTGTATCCGAGAGGTACAGCCCTGCACGTCTGAATGAATACATTGAAGACGGCAGTCTTTATTTGCTTCCGTTTGACTACTCCATCAACGGAATTTTGTATAATAAAACACTGTTGGAAAGCAATAATATAGCCGTACCCACAAGCTTCAAACAGCTGCGGGAGGAGACGATTCCCGCGCTGCAGGCTAACGGAATAAAGGTTGCTAACTGCTTGCTGGATCTTCCCGGAACGGGATTCCAATACTTTTTCAATGTAAATTCAACGGGATTTATGAATACCAAGAACGGCATGAAGTGGCGCAGCAATTTCAGCGATGCAGACAGTGATACCTTTGCATCCGACAACGAGAATCTGAAAGCCTGCGCCGACTACTTGCAGCAGTGGATCGATTGCGGCATGATCAATTGGGAGGAAGGCGTCAGCGGCGAATATTCCAATACACTGAATGGCTTCATGGAAGGAAATACGGCATTCCTCGTCGGTGCGGTACACCGTTTCACTCAAAACGAAGACGGTACGGGCGATCGGTACGGCCTGATGCCGTATCTAAGTGAAGACGGCAGTCAGAACGCATACATAACCCAGACCGCCCGCCTTTATGGCTTGAACAAGGAATTGGAAAAGCCCGGGAATGAGCAGAAGCTGGAAGATGCCATGCATGTGTTGGAGGTCCTTTCGACGAATGAGGGCTACATAGTGATAAACGGTGCTGAGTCTACCAATATGTGTTCTATCGTTGATTTCAAACTGGTCGACGATTCGCCTTACGAAGAGGCAATGCAGCAGGTCAGCAAAGGACATGCAATGAATCTGGTCTATACCGGATGGGATAACTATCTTGCTTCTTTCGGAAATAAGGTAATAAGCTGGATCCGCGGAGAAACCACGGGGGCGGAGGCGCTGAAATCGCTGGATAATGATAAGCTTGAGGTACGCGCAAACGGCGGCGCGAAGGTGTACGCTACCGTTACCGAGGAACTTGATACGGTTCAGGCGGCACAGCTCTCAGGCCAGATGTTCCTTGACGCCACCGGTGCAGATGCCGCGCTGATCTCATATAACGTGTACAGCCCGGATGTTCCGGCACTTATGGAAAACAGTTACGGTGCGAACGGACGCATTCTTAAAGGCGGGATGACCGATGAATATATTACTGTCTTTCTGCCTACCGGTTGGTCCGATAAGCTGATGACGGCGGATTTTTCCGGAAGTACCATAAAGCAAATGGCAGCGGAAGGGTGCGATACCAGAGGCACCGGATTTAAGTATCCGTATGTTTTCCTGACTGCCGATGGCGCGCCGCTTGAGGATGACAAGACCTACACGGTAGTGTTGTGCGGCTATAATAAAGCGGAAAAGGAATCGCTCGGACTCAAGGATACGGGCATTGTCGGCCTTGATGCCGCCAGGGAATATTTACTGAAGGTAGGAGAAGTGTCTTCAAAAACATTGAACGATTCGCTTGTACAGTCCGTTTCGCAATGAGGAGATTTATGAAAAGAAAAACAGCGGAGAACTCTGGAAATAAAACGGCGTTTGTGCCGATAGTGCTCTCCGCGCTGTTGCTGATTATGTTGCTCGGTTCCGGAACTTTAGTCTATCATAAAACGAATGACCTTCTGTATCGCGAGTCGGTTTCACAGTTGAGTGAAATAAGCAAACAGCTTTTTGAAAAGTTGGATGTGCAAGTCGAATTGCAATGGAGTTATTTGGAAAAGGCGGAGGAAGCGCTTGACGAGAGCAGCACCATGACGCAGCAAGAACTGACGGAGTTGATTAAAAAGTGCGAAAAGGATCTTTCTCCGGCAGGAAAGACTATTCTGTTCCGTGCCATAGACAGCGACGGCTATTATTACACGAATGAAGGACGGCAGGGACTTTGGACGGGAATCGGACAACTGACGGATGATGAGCGGCAGACTTTTTTGATTTCCAACTGGCTGGACAACGCTAATTATATGGTGTTCAGCAGTCTGTTGAAAAATCCGCTTAACGTGGACGGCCGCGAAATCACACATATTGTTCTGCTTCGCCCGATGGGGGATATGAAATCCTACTTTCATTCCTCTGTTTTGAACAATCAAAATGCACTTTATATCGTTGATGATAACGGTACTGTTCTGTATAACGAAGACAACCTGGACACAATAGACTTCGAAGGAAGAAATGCATTTCACTATCTGCAAAAGCAGAGCTTCCCTCATATAGACAGCTTTGATGTTATCGAGAAAAACAGCTGGCACCAAGATATTGTGTGTACCGATGTAAATATAAACGGCGGCCGATACTATTTGATTTATGCACGTATGACAAACTACATTTGGGGCATACTGATGCTGGTTCCGGCATCGGTTGTGGCGGTTTCCGCAACCGAAATGGTAAATAGCCTTTTATGGATATTTATAACGGTTTTGATACTTCTTTTGGCGGCAATGCTTACGACTGCTCTGTTGGGCTCGCGCATAAGGAAAAAACGAGAGATCGTAAAAATAATGACGCTGAAAGAAAACCAGCTGATTGAAATCAACAACAGTCTTGAAGCCGCACGGAAAAAAGCCGACGAGGCTTTGACTGTTGCGGAAAAAGCCACCAAAGCGAAGAGTCAGTTCCTTGCCAATATGTCGCACGATATTCGCACACCGATGAACGCAATTATGGGTGTCACGAGCTTGATGGAGCATTCAACAGATGATCCCGAAAAACAGCTTAATTATATTAAAAAGCTGCAAAGCTCCGGTAAATATATGCTTGGGCTGATTAACGATATACTGGATATGAGCAAGATCGAATCCAATGATGTGCAGCTTAATGTGGGACCTGTAAGACTTGCGGAACAGGTCGGACAGATTGAAAGTATAATTCGTGCTCAGGCAAATGAAAAACAGCAGGAATTCACGGTATGCGTTCATGAAATCGTTCACGAATATTTGCTCGGAGACAGTATTCGCATCCGTCAGATATTTATCAATTTACTCTCGAATGCGGTAAAATATACTTCCGAAGGCGGAATAATCCGGCTTGAGCTTACGGAATTGCCGTGCGAAAATCCCGAGCGTGCCTCTTATCTTTTCTCCGTTATCGACAACGGCTACGGTATGACGGCAGAGTACTTAAAGCATATTTTCGAGCCGTTTACCCGTGAGGTAAAATCAACTACCAATAAGATACAGGGTACGGGGCTCGGCATGAGTATTACAAAAAGCCTCGTGGATTTGATGGGCGGAACGATCACCGTAGAGAGCGCGCAGGGCAAGGGCAGTCGCTTTGATGTGCAGCTGACCTTTCCTATTGACAGAGATGCCGGGCGAGTGCCTGACATCGGAAGCTTACTGCTTGTTTCCGATGAGAAAATGTTAGTCGGCAATGTGAGGGCTTCTCTGAGCGATACGCCTGTTGAGTTTTTTGCGGCTGCCGACACGGGTGCGGCGGAAACTTTGCTGCAGCAAAGGATGGTTGATGCGATTATACTGTCGGGGTACTCCGGCAGGGAAACGCTTGCAGATACGGTGGTCAGGCTGCGCAAGGCGGCGAAGGATGCCGTGCTTGTCTTTTGCTGTGACTACGCACACCATGAGCAGCAGCGGAACACTTTGTCGGGCAGCGGCGCGGATGGGATGATAGCAAGACCTTTCTTCCTTGAAAATCTGTTTTTAGCCGTGGAGCACGCGCGCAAGGGGAAAGCAGCCCAACCGAAAGAAATTAACCGATCCGCATTAAGCGGAAAACGGTTCATGTGTGCGGAGGACAACACCCTGAACGCGGAAATCCTCGAGGCGCTGCTTGAGGTATATGAAGCAAAATGCACAATCTATTCCGACGGTGCGAAGCTTGTAAAAGCGTTTGAAACGGTGCGGCCGGGTGATTATGATGCGATCCTTATGGATATGCAGATGCCGAATATGAACGGTATAGAGGCTACACAAATTATCCGATCCGGAAATAATCCGCTTGGCAGAACAATTCCTATCATTGCCATGACCGCTAACGCATTCAGCTCTGATGTGGAAAAATGCCTTGATGCGGGTATGAATGCGCACCTGTCAAAACCCTTGGACATTACTGCATTGGAGCGTGTTATACTCGAATTAACGGAAAATGACGAAAATTCGATTGGGGAAGCCTATCCGCAATAAGGCGCTTCACAAGAAGCGCAATCAGCGGTAAGGGGTACAAACACCGCAAGAAAAAATAAGCAACAAAAACAAAAGCCGTCGTCAAGCAAATTGACGACGGCTTTGTTATTATTTTTGCGGGGAAATCGGAGTAAAATGCCCCAAAACACAGGTGTAATCCGTGCTGTTTTCGTTTGGCCAAAGCGCCATTGCGGTCACACGATAAGGATGAAGTTGACCATTTATGCGGAGCATCACATCCATTACCGCTACAGGTTTGTTTTTAGTGGTAAGGAGCAGTTTTTCGCGCAAAGCATCCCAGGATTCGGGAGGAAGCAAATTCTCCTCGTTTTCACGAGAGCTGAACACAATCTTTCTCTCGGCTTTATCGTTCCCCCGACGGTAAACATAAGTGATTCTGTGCAGCAGCTTGTCATACTCGAACTGGATACCGCGGCATTGCTCCATGAAGAAGTCCTTTTTGTGACATTCATTATCCAGCATCTGCTGTAATGCGTTATTCTTCGGTAAATCAGCACCGGTGAGTATTTCTTTGGTAATAAGGGACAATTCGCGTTGTTGTGCTGCCGCATCGGTGTTTCGCATAATCGTTCTGAGCTGATCGGAAACATCCGTCAGGCATTCGAGAAGCAGAGGATTAAAAATACCGCACTGCCCGGAAAGCAACATCTCAATAGCTACTTCGTGTGTGAAAGCTTTTTTATAGCATCTTTCGCTTGTCAGCGCATCATAAGCGTCCGCTAATGACACGACCTGTGCGGCAATGGGAATTGCATCGCCGACCAGACCGTCCGGATATCCGTTACCGTCATATTTCTCGTGGTGCCAGCGGCATATTGACCTTGCCGTGCGGACGAACGTGCTGTTTTGATCCAGATTTTCATGGCTCAGTATTTTGTCACCTTCGGTGGTGTGAGTCTTCATTAAAGCCCATTCCTCATCATTCAGCTTGCCGGGCTTATTGAGAATGGCTTCGGGGATTCGGATTTTGCCGATATCGTGCAAAGCGGCAAGGGAAGAAATGAGAGCAACATCCGATTCTTTGATGCCGTATCGGTCTGTCAGCTCGATTAACCTGTGCAGTAAAAGGGCGGTTATGTTTTGGACTTTCAGAGTGTGGCTGCCGGATTCGTGATTCCTGAGTTCAATGATGTTACTGAAAATGTTAATCATTGCATTGTTGGTTTTTTCTCGTTCTTGAACCTGATTTTCAACCATACGAATAAGGCTTTTTTGGTTCTTGAACAAAAGCAGGGTGTTTTTTATGCGGTTCTGCACCAAAACAGAACGGAAAGGCCGGCTTATGAAGTCCACTACGCCGAGCTGGTAGGCTTCGTTGATGATTTTTTCATCATCCTCCGAAGAGATGATGATGACGGGTATTTCTTCAATCCAGCGGTTCACATTCATAATGCGCAGTACTTCCATACCGCCCATTTTAGGCATGTGCAAATCCAATAGGATAAGATTGGGCTGCAGTTTCAAACCGTTAAGGATATCAACAGCTTTTATGCCGTCTTCGGCATAAATATAATCGTATTCATCGCCCAGCATTTCGCTGAGGATTTCACGGTTCAACTCTGCATCATCTACAATCATAATTCTGCTTTTTTCCATATCCATCACCTTTCCTTTTTGCGGTATCGGTTAATGCCCGGACTTTTTGGCAGCTTTGACGCGGTACATTTCATCGTCGGCTGCTTTTAGAAATTCGACAGGATTCTTCATCGGATTTGATGAGTATCGGCAAACGCCCACGGAAACGGATACCGCACAGGGGGTAACACATACAGTGAGCTTATTCTCTATATTCTGTATAAGCTGTGAACAATCCTCGCCGAGAGGTGCGTGATGAAGCATGACAAACTCATCGCCTCCGTACCGGCATGCATAGTCTTCGTTTCCGCAGCTTTCCTTAATTGCGTCGGCAACCAGTTTTAATGCTTTGTCACCGATTTGGTGCCCGTATACATCATTGATCTTTTTGAAATTGTCAACATCAATCAATAAAAGAAACAAATCGGTCTCTTTGTGTTCCCTGATTTTGTTGATGGAACTCTCTATTTTTTGATCAAGCATATTGCGGTTGTTCAGTTTTGTAAGAGGATCGAGGTTTATTTGTAATTTCAAAAGTGAAATATAAACATTGATCAGAGAAAAGACGGTACCTAAGAACAGCAGCTGCATATGGGGGATTATCTGTTGTAAAATGCCGGTCAGAATAGGGGCGATAATAAAACAAGCAATATTACTGGACAATCTTCTTTCCATAATATTCTTGGCTTGTTTTGCTTTCTTGACAGAACGGAATGTAGCCAGCAATATATACCCGTAAGACACCATCAATTGCAGGTAGTACCCGCTATCGCGGAAAAATTCGCCCGAATCGGATATGTGGAACAAAATGTGAGTCCTGTTTGTTGTTGCAGTCAGCACCGCAAGGAAAAGAACAGGGAGGAGAGTTATTGCAAAAATACTTTTTTTCTTTAATAAGTTATTTCCCTGCATGGTTTCGGAAAAAATCAACCATGCCAACCCGGTTATACCGGAACAGAGTACGTTTAAGGAGTTAAGCACATAACCTACGGCAACTCCGCTTGTCGGAAATACTTCTGTCAGAGAAATAAATCCGTTATTGAATATCCATACCAAATCACTTACGCAAAAAACAATGTGACACAGCAATACAATTAAAAACCGATGCTTCTGGTCATGGACAAGACTTGAAGATATCGTTCTGATTAAAAGCATACCCAACAGGATAATACACAAAATGTCAATCTCTGCGTAATATCCCGCAATTAAATTTGATGCATTGCTCGGCATGAACCCACCTTTCCTTTCGTTTTCGTATATACAAGGTATTCGTCAAGTAATTTCCGGCCGTAAGAGCCGCATTTTCACGCATCCGGGCTATTCAGCGCAAGAAGAACTCGCTCGTATTCCCGCTTTAATGCGGGCAGTGCATCCTTGGCCTTTTCGGAATCGCCGCTGCGTAAAAACTCGGTAACGGTCGATGATTGTTCGAAAAGACGCTGAAGACCGAGGTTTGCACAGATTCCCTTGAGCGTGTGCGCGGCCCGGAATGCAGACTCCGTATCGCCGTTATTCAGTGCGGCACAAAGTTTGGAATAGCTGTCATCCTCTTTGAACTTCATCAAAAAACGTTTGACCAATTCCGGCTTTCCGCCCAGGCGTGCGATGATTTCCGCCGCATTTCCGCCGACGGAGGTATAAAAAAGTTCCAGGTTATCCATAGGAAACTCCTTTCATTTCGGTAATAAAAAACGCCGGGAAATCTTTTGCATAGACTCCTCCCGGCGGTCAACTGTCGGTTTTATCATGCCCGATAACTGATTTGTTTGAATGATTTAATCGGTCAAAATAAATTCATCAACCATATTTTACGGAGGAGCGTTTTTGCGGCGATGTTGTTTAACGGGTTTACAAATCATTATATATATTTCATTGTATCATGATTATCGGGAAAAAGCAAGTATCAAATATGCTTTAACGGGGAAGTACCGATGAATGTTCGGGCAGGAGCAAATACCGCAAAAAAAGAATCTGCCGCATACTGAAAATGCAGCAGATCCTTTTTGTGAATTATATAGCCTATTCTGTATAGGCAAGTTCAGTTGCATCTCCGCTTGAGGGGATGCTGAAGCTTGCCATCGCTTGCCAGTAATCGGTGTCCAACACGGTTTTCACCGTTGCGCCTGTTTGCGTGGTGTTGTTATACACCACCTTATAGGCGTAAAGGAAATCATTTGTGCTGTCTCTGTCATCATCGCACAGATAAACATCCAGACGGATGTCTTCGCCCGACTTGTTGTTAACGGTTATTGTGTATATGCCGTTTCTGTAATCCTGATAGTTCGGATCTGTATCCGACGGCTTTTCGAAAGAAACATTCACCGAAAAGCTGTCGGCATTTGTTCCCTGCGGTGCGGTTGTCGAAAACAGCAGGACTGAATAATTGTTTTCTCCGAGTTTGTCCGGTGTTGTGCGATATTCCGCCCGGAAAGCGTTTGTGACGTCATTGCCCTCCGAACTGATGATTTTGCTTATCGTGTCTCCGCCGTTTGTGGCAATATCCAGATAGATCAGGTATGCGCCGGTTTTGCCGCTTACGGAGCCGAGGCAGTATTCGCCCTTATTGCAGGGGATTTCAAAGAAATATATTTTGTTATCTTCGCTTATTCCCGGATTTGTGATCCATTCGGTCTTAAAGACAGATTCGTATCCCGACGCAAGGGAAGTGGCCCCCGTGTAGTTGCCGTCTGCGTTGGAATAGGTGCCGTCGGAAAATCTGTAAATATACGGTTTTAAATTATGGTAGGTGGAATCCTCGTATATTTCCGCGATTTCCCTGACGGCCGTTATCTTGTTGTTTTTGTCTCTGAAAACCTGATGAAGCGAGAAGAAGGTATCGTTACTTGTGAAATATGAGCCCGCAAAGAAGCTGATGGCGCCTCTCTCCACAACATTGAAATCAATGCTGTCCATAGGCAACTCATAGTTGTTATATTCCTTGCCCAAAATCACGGCTTTTTCGGCGGTGACAAGATAGTCCTTTGAAATTTCGGCGTCCATAAAATGCAGACCGTAAACCGATGAAGAGCCGTTCAGCGTTTCAAGCAGCTGTGCCGACGCTTCCTGAAAAACCGAGGAGTTTGCGGTATAGCTGTGGTCGCCGGAATCGTCAACCGTATAGATCGTTGAAAATTGATTATTCTGCGAACTGTAAGAACTGTTAATGGAGCTTATCGGGAAATAGGAAATTCGAATATCTCCGGCGGCTTTTTGACCGGAATCCGCAGTTGTCGAATCCTGAATTCTCGCACCGCTGATAATATAACCGGTATTTTTTTGAGAAACCTTGAAAGGATCACTTGCATCATACCAGCCGTTTTCTTCGCTGTCCGCAATTCTCAGCGGGAAATAGGTCGCATAGCCGCCGGGAATGTTTGTTTGCGTTTCCTTGGCGATCTTTTTCTGCGTGGTTTCCTCAAAAGTAAGGGAATAATCTGCAGTGACCGGATCCGATATCGTTATATTCGCGGCGGGAACGGTAATATCAACCACGGTTATTTCGGGCGTCTGATCGGTATGATAGTCCAGAGTGACTGCGGAGGGAGTATCTTGAATCGCTGTGTAGGTGAGTGCAACAGCATTATTACTCCGATTAGTAGTAGTCCACTGACCGGAACTAAACCAACCTGTGCTGTATGTGAGATAGCGATTATTACAGAGTAGGCGGTTGCTTTGAACAGACCAATTTGCGGAAGAATTGCTTATGCTCAGTGATGACCACCTTGTAGCCGTCAGATATTTCGTTGTTCCGTCCGCCGTGACGGTTGAAATTGTACCCGAAGGCGGCGTTGTTGAAGTGTTGGAGAACTTCCATCTTGTCGCAGTATCCGCATCGGTACCGTTTTCATAACTGTTGCCGCTTGAATTGATGTTCAGGTAGTTGCCGTTATAGGAAATCGTATATTTCAAAGAATTGTCGAGAATTTTCCACTTGCTTTCGCCGGTGTCATATACAAGGTAGTAATCCGTAGTGCCTGCCCGGAGATATCCGCTGCCCGTTACCGACCAGCTTGTGGCGGTATTGGCAAATGTTCCCGAATTACTTACACCCAGATAATACTTTGTGCCGTTCGCATAGTAATAAACCGTTCCCGAATGGTTTTCGTTATCCGAGAAATAAAATCGTGTGGCGTCGGCTTCTGCGGTTGTATCGGTAAATGTGTTCTCGCCGGTCGCTTTCAAATAGTGTGTGCCGCTGCGGATCAGCGTATACTCAAGCTGCCCCGCTTCCCATTCGTTGTTATACCGGATATAGTAGGTTTTGCCGCTGTTGATGCAGTAATAGGAATTGCCGCTTTTTTCCCAGCTGAAAGGAACCTGGCTTACGGTAAGACCGTTGGATGCATCGAAAGAAAGATAGTAAGGCGTGTTATTGCCGAGATAAGTGTAAAACTGCGTTCCGCTTCCGTCGGTAACAGTCTGCCAGACGACAGAGGCGGTGGTGCCGTTGTCGGTATTGACGATCTGCGTTGTATTGCAGGAAAGATAATTACCGGCACCGTCGGTTATCAGTTTTCCGGGCGCAACCGCCTTGAAACCGTTGTCGTAGATGAATTTGTAGGTAATGCTTGTGCTTCCGCTGCCCAGCGTTTTTGTCAGATAGCCGTCCTGCATTGTCCATGTATCGCTGGTTTCGGACAGCTTCAGCGTGCCGTCAAATACAAGGTAATAAAACTTGCCGTTTATCTCCGTGCGTACGGTATATTCACTGCCGTTAATGTCAACCTGCCATTTAACCGATTCGGATGCCAAGCTTGCGGTTGTTATGGCGGCGTTGTTCGTTGCGGAAAGATAGTGCCCCGCATTGTCCGAAATATACGAATAGGAAACAAGCGATGACAATGTCCATTTGCCCAAATAGTCGAGATAATAATTTGTGCCGTCTATTACCGTGTATAAGGTGCTGTTCTGCGTGTCGCGCTGCCATACAGTTTCGGCGGTCTGCGTTACTGTAATGTCGGTTATTTCGCTGCGGTTCAGATAATAGATTTCATTGTCTGCATAGGTGAAAAGATGCCCGCTTTCGTCAAACGACCATTTGGAGGCGGCATTCCTGTCTTCGGTTGCCGTGACATTGCCGGCTGCGGCGGCAAGGTACCGGGAACCGTCGCTGATATAAAAGGCGGTCAGGTCCTCGGCGGTTATCGTGTATGTGTTCGTTGTTTTTTTGTTCAGCGAGGTTTCGCCGTAAAGACACATGAACTGATAATTTCTCATGTCATCGCGCTGCCAGAAGTAATAACTGCCCGAATAAGGGGTGGAATAGTATTTGTATTTGTAACTTGTGTTATTGTAAGTGATGTTCTTCGGCGAGCTTTCGGTGACGGTTCTCGTGCCGTCGTTTTCGTTTATGACAATGTTTTCAACGCTATAATAGGTTGAGGGTGTGGTTCCGCTTGAGAAAACCTGTTGCAGCCGTTCCTGCATCTGCTTCATATCCACACTGCCGCCAAAGCCGGCCTCATCGCCTTTTGTGCGCTGTGTGGCGATTTCGGCACCCAGAGTTGTCACGCTGACACCGTTTTCATCCTCCACATGGCCGAAAAATCCGAAGCCGGTTGTTGCTTCGTTGCCTCCGATAATGGTGCAGTTGTTTACGTAGACATCGTTCACCTGCGCTCCGGTGATAATATGCCCGGCGATATATCCCACATAGGCCTTGTTGTCGGTATGCGTGTTATGCGTTTTTGAAGTCGTGGAGGTTGAATGCTCACCGGTTATATCAACATTTGTAAGGTCGATGGTCATGTCTTCGACATAGATGTTTTTTATTGTTGCCGGTTGGTCTGTTTCGGATGAACCGTTGCTTACGTATCCGAAAAGTCCTATATCGGGGGTTTTGCATTCGGTTCCGTTCAGAGTGGCGGAACCGACTATTTTTAAGTTTTTAAGGGTAATGTTATTGCCGTCAAGCGTTGCCTGAAAGGGCTTTTCGGCCGAGCCGATGGGGAACAGTCCGTCGCCGTAGCTCGCAAGATTAAGCGTTTTCGATGCGGTTTTGTCATCGGTTTCGCCGAGGTCGTCGTATTCAAAAACCGAAAACTCGTCCAGTTCATCAACGCCGTCAAGATCAAGATCCTTGGTGCCGATGCGGAAATGGGCGGATGCCGTAATAAAATCAGAGCCTTCCTTAAAAGAAGGATTGGCCTGATAAAGCATGACAAGGTTATAAAAATGCACGGGGCGGGTTATTTCATAAGGGTGCTCCGCCGTACCGTCGCCCTGGTGAAAATAGTTGGTCACTAACGAACCGCCGCTTTTGTTAATATCGGCGGAATGAAGTCTCGCAAACCAGGCAAGCGAAACGGTGACGCTTGCCAAGAGAAAGAATGCCGCCAAAGACAGAGCCACAATGCTTCTCTTTTTCTTCACAGAACTCACTCCTTAATAATTTCGATCGAGGTGATATCGCCCGGATAAGTTTTGGTGCTGCCGTCCGCGGCTCCGCCGCTGAAGGCGATATCCTTGCTTTGAATCACATTCGGATAATAGTCCATCAGCACATATATCGAGCCGCCGTCGATCATGGAAAGACTTTCCGACAGGACCTCGGTTTGCTTTGCCGTGATCGTGTCGCCGTCCGCGGTTATAAACAGGGTGTCGGTAATGCCGTCGCCCTTCAGTGCCGTAAGTGCGCTGTTGTATATCTCCTCGTCCGAGCCGGTCAGATTAAGAACGGCCGCACGGAAATAAATTATGTCGGAAATATAGTTCAGATCGACGGTATCGTCTGTGCAGCGAAAACTGAGCCGGAACTCGCTTCCGGCATCAAGTCCGGAAACATCGATTTTTACGATAACGGCGTTTTTATCATTGCGGCTTTTAAAAATGGAATCGTACGCATTCAGCGTGGCATCGTCGCCGCTGTAAAAACTATATGTAAAGGTGTCGGCGGAATGTTTGTATTTATATACGGTAAATCCGTCAATGTTAAATTCGGAATCATCCTGCACCATAACCGATATGTTGCCGCCGGTTACGGTTTTATTGCTTGCAAACCAACCGAGCGAGTTGTTCAGGCACGCAATAATCGCCATGAGCAGAACCGCCAAACTTAAAATGAGATAGATGAGCTGCGAATATTGCTTTCGTGTTTGCAAAAAGCCGACTATCTTTTTCGCCACGGTTTCCGACTCCTTTCCGATAAAAAGTCCATAAATATATAAAAGCCGAACTACATAACATATAGTACGGCAACTGGCTGACTTTGATAATACAAAAGTCCCTATAGCTTTGCGTCACCGAATTGCTCCGGCTTTGCTCAATATTTTACACTCTTATTATATATGCAAACTTAAAAAAGTCAACTCTTTTTTTGCAAGAAAATAACCTCCGGGCGAAAAAAACAGAAATTTCCGCGCAAAAACGCCGCGTATAATAATATATATAATAATGTAAAGGTAAAAAATCCGGCCGCATAATTAATTTCAACAATTTCAAAAAAATATCTTGACAAAACGAAAAAAACGTGTAAAATAATAGTGTAAACATACTTGGTAAAGCCGGAGCAATCCGGTGGCACAAAGCTATAGGGTCCGTAAATGGATTGCCAGCTGCAGTTTTCAACAGTTTTCTGTTGTCTATTGCGGCTTTTTTAAGTAGGTGGTGTTTTCGTGGATGCTGAAATCAAAAGGGAAGTAACAACCGAAAACTTGAATCCGGCGGAAAACGCAGCCGAAGAAGCGCATAAAACGAATCAGATCGATTATGTCGATATGGCGGTTCATTCGGGAGTGGCACCGATCGAAGTCCGTTATTCCCAGATCAATGATTGCTATTCGAAAAAAGTGATTGCATACCGGAGCTTCACGTATGTCAACAGCGTGATCGAGGGAGTGATCCCTCCCGAAAAATATTGCTACGCAACCGACAGCACCGAAATCGGCACGGAGCTTGCCAAACGCAATATCGTAAATGCGATCAAAATGATAAAACGGCTCGGTGAAGCCGGCAGGGATATCCGGTTCGTGACCGCCCGCTGCCCTGCGGCACTTGCGAAAAAAGCGGATCTGTATGAATTTGTGCAGGCGATCATGAACGAGCAGGATTTTCATACGCCCGAAAAGCTTTGCCTTGAATTTCCGCAGTCACTGCTCTATGAAGATAAGGAACAGGTACGCATCGGAATGCTCAATATGAAGCTTCTCAAGGTGATGACGATGATGACCGGCTGCGGTGCGGACGACTGTCCCGTTATTCCGCTGCTGGACATTCCGGTGGACAGCGTTCTTCTGGCACCGGCAATTACCGCGCTGGCCGATTCGCGCAGCAAATCGTCCCATATATCTTCATTTGTTGCTTTTATAAAGAACCTCGAAATAAATGTTTATGCCGACGGGGTAAATAACGATGAACAGATAACCTCGCTTTTGCGTTATGACTGCACCGGATATATTCCTTCCTCCGGGTATGAGGGGGCAACGGTGCACGGAAGGCTGCGTATGACCTGCGATGAGGCCGTGGCCCAGAAGGAGGAAAGCGACTGATGGCAAGACAGAATATAATCGAATCGGTTGTGCAGAGAAGTGCAAGAGAGGTAAAGCGCTATCGCCTTTATATGCGGTTTGTACCGATCGGCATTGCCATCCTCGCGTTGATACTGATTATCGGCTATGTGATTTCGGTCCTTTATATGAAGTTCGGCGCGTTTACCGTCATGGTCAACAAGTTCGACAACCTTGATTATGCGCTTACGCTCTCGCCAAGCTCGGGGTTCGAAACAAAAACCTCGCGCCTTAATGCCGAAATCGATAAGGTTGTAACAAATATCGACGGGGCAACACTCCCGAATTATCTCGACAATATCGACGGCGAACACAACGGCGATAACTACGTTGCATACACCTTCTATTGCCGCAACGAGGGGAAGCATACCGTTACATATTCCTACGATCTCTACATCGCCAATATGACCTATGAAATAGAAAAGGCCGCAAGAGTTCGTCTTTATGTCAACGGCGAGTCGGTGGATTACGCCTACGCGAGAACCGACGGCGTAAAAGGCCCCGAACCCGGAACAACGCAGTTTCAAACCGGCAACACCATAGTAAAAAAGGAAATTCAGCATTTTAAGCCCGGCGATGTCACAAAATACACGGTCGTGATTTGGCTCGAGGGCAACGATCCCGACTGCGTGGATAAAATCATCGGCGGAAAGTTCAAGGTCGATATGGCTCTGACGGTCGTACTGGATGAAGATGCGGAAACGGATGATGCAAAAGTCGTGAATTCCGCAAATCCATAAAATTCCGCGGAAATTTCTTGACAAACAAAAAAGTTCGTGCTACGCTTACTGTGTAAAATTATTTTTCGGCAAACCCGCCGCAAAGGCGGTGCCGCAAGGCCGTAATGTCCGGCAGGCGGAATTCCTGCTGCGTTCAAAGGCTTTCGGCTTTCTATCGGTTCCATTTGCCGTTTGAAGTGGCGACTTCGACCGGCAATGAAATAAAAAATTTTTAAAGGAGCAACTAAAATGAAAAACTTCAAGAAACTTGTTCCCGCGCTTTGCTTGTTGCTTGTTTCGGCAATGCTTGTGGGAACATCCACCTACGCATGGTTCTCGATGAACACACAGGTAACCGCAACAGGCATGCAGGTCAAGGCACAGGCCGAAGGCGGTATCGTTATTTCCAACGAAGGCAAAACCGAATGGAATGCAAGTGCAACTGCATCTCACAATGCTGTTGCCGAACTCATTCCTACATCAACCGCAGATGCGTCCAAATGGTATCACGCAGTATCCGACGATGCCAACAATGCAAAAGCCGGTCAGGATGCCAATAAGTATACAACGCTTACCATAACTGAAACAAATGGTGTCGGTTCTGCAACAGTCGGAACGGAAAACAAGAACGTCTACCTTCTCAACAAGTTCTACATTCAGTCTTCCGCTGATGCAATAGATCTTACCAACAAGACCCCGAGCAAGCTTCTTATCAATGAAGTTACAGTAAGCGGCATTGGCACGAGTACTACTCTTGATGCATCTCTCAGAATCATGATCAAGATCGGTGATACCACCGTAATCTACGCTCCCGTAACAAGTGCTACTACTTCTTATAAGGTCGCAGCATCCGCGTCCAACACCGTCTGCAAGACTACAGACAAAAATGTTGAAACTTCGATTACAACAATTCCGGCATACACCGCCGCTGGTACAAATGCACTCGAAGCAAGTGTTTATGTCTACTTCGAAGGCGAAGATGCCAACTGCAAGTCCGCTAACATCACCGCTACACTTGATACGCTTCAGGTTACCGTCAGATTCGGCACAACCACTATTTCGTAATTCACCGGCGCGGCTTTAATATCCCTGCAGAATCAACACGGGTGCATGGGCTTTCGGGCTCATGCACCCGCAACAAAGGGAAAGTTGTTCCTCTTTAAGTGATGCTTATGCGGTAGGACGCGGACCGCATACAACTTTTTTAATTCCCTTTTCGGCAATTTCTTTTTGCTTTCTTGACAAAGTGCTTATCGGGTGTTATAATCATTATGGTGTCTTGTAATTTACCGATGGCATCCAAAACCCGAAAGGAAGAGTAACCTATATGGCAGAAACAAAAAAGAGTGCTGAAAAGGCAGTTAAAATTATTGCAAATATTTTGGCGTGGTTGTTTGTGGCTTTTGCGATCGTCATAACGGTATTGGCTTTCGCCGCCCAGTCCGATGCGGACGGTGTTCCGGCTATCGGGGGGAAGTGCGTCCTCACCGTGCAGTCGGATTCCATGAAGGGCGTTTTCGAAAAAGGAGACATCATCATTGCCGAAAAGCTCAGCGAAAAAGAAAGAAACGAGCTTGCGGTTGATGATATCATCACCTTCAAGACCGATCTTAACGGCGACGGAATAGCGGAACTCAACTCTCACCGGATCATAGAAGTCCTTGAAGACGAAGGCGGTAATGTCTCCTATAAAACAATGGGCGACAATAATAACAACATCGAAGACCAGAACACGGTTGACGCCGCCAATGTTATCGGAAAGTACACCGGCACGCGTATCAGACGGCTCGGGAGCTTCCTCGATTTTCTGCAGAAGCCGAAGGGCTTTCTGATCATAATCGTTCTTCCGCTGGTTGTTTTCTTCCTGTTTCAGCTTGCGAACTTTATCAAGACCTTTATACGCGTAAAGAACGGCGATAAGAAACAGATTACCGCCGAGGATGAAGCGCTCATCCGTCAGCAGGCGGTCGAGGAGTATTTACGTCAGCAAAAAGCGGCTGAAGAAAATAAAGCGGCTGAAGAAAATAAAGCGGCTGAAGAAAATAATGAAAAGAACATCGCTGAGGATGCCGACGCCGATAAATTAAATTAACGCCAGCGCGGATCTGTCATACAAGCGGTCAAAAGCTATTGTCGCTCTGCGCCTGAAAGGGTGCAGAGCGTTTTTTTCGGTATCAGTATTTTTGCATTATAGGAGTTAAATCGTATGGACGGTTTTATGAATTGGTTCTTTGCCTTTATGACCACGATGTTAAGGGCTGTTTGGAACGGTATTTCCGGCTTTTTCGGCGGAATTGTTCAGATATTTAATTTTCCGCTGTATTTTGAGCAGATAAACCGTTATAAAGGTGATTTCAATATTATGGGGTGGATTCTTGCCGTTCTCACCTTTATTATTACTTATGCGATTTGGGCCGCAATCATCTTTATTATTGTTATCTTCATCAGGAAGTACATTCGTTTTCGCAGAAGCCGTGTCGGAAACGAAGACCTGCTTGAGGAAATAGCCGATTTGCACCGCGACGTTTTGCGTCTTACGACCGAAAAAGAGAAGATTCTCGCGATGAAATTCGAGCCTTCCGGATTGTCCTATGAAGATATGAAAATTATCTTTGAATCCGAAAAGGAAAGACTGGGCGATACCGATCTTCCGCAGACAAAGGAACTTTCCGCCGAAAAGAGCATTGACGAAAACAACGCCGATGCCTCTTCGGAAAGCAGACGCTTTTTCCGTCTTTCCGCCGTGGACGACAAGTACAAGTTTTACCTGCCTCCCGAATATGACCGCACCATGTCGCTTTCCGAGCTTTGCGATGATATCCGCAACTTTGCCTGCACACGCTCAAGGCTTTATTACGAGATCCGCACGATTCGCCTTATGATAGCCGGCCTTGCCTCGACAAAGCTTATTCTGCTGCAGGGTATTTCCGGTACCGGTAAAACCTCACTGCCGTATATGCTCGGCAAGTACTTCTTGAATGATGCGACCATTGCCTCCGTTCAGCCCTCATGGCGTGACCGCACGGAACTTTTCGGCTATTTCAATGAATTTACAAAGAAGTTCAATGAAACCGAGGTTCTGAAAAGAATATACGAATCCTCATACAACGACGATATAAATGTTATCATTCTCGACGAAATGAACATTGCCCGTGTTGAATATTATTTCGCGGAGATGCTTTCCATTCTCGAAATGCCGAATTCCGATGAATGGAAAATCGAATTGGTGCCCTCTGTTTTGCCCAGCGATCCCAAGCATTTGGTCGACGGTAAGCTTCGGATTCCGCAGAATGTATGGTACATAGGCACTGCAAACAACGATGATTCGACCTTTGCGGTTTCGGATAAGGTATATGACCGTGCGCTTGTCATTAACCTCGACAGCAAGGGCATTCCCTTCGAGGCACCCGACACCGAGCCGAAGCATATTTGTTATTCTTATGTTGAAACGCTTTACAATAAAGCGATTGCGGAAAATCCCGTAAGTGAAGAACTCCTCGAAAAGATAACCAACCTGGATCTTTATGTTATCGAGAAATTCCGTATTGCTTTCGGTAACCGTATTATGAAGCAGCTGAAGATATTCGTTCCGGTTTATGTTGCCTGCGGAGGCACCGATATTGACGGTATTGATTATATTCTTGCGACAAAGGTTTTCCGGAAGTTTGAGGGACTTAACATGTCGCTTATCCGTGATGAGATCAGAGGATTGATTCTTTATCTTGATTCGCTTTTCGGAAAAGGCGCCATGAAAGAGTGCATCTCATTCCTTGAAAGATTGCAGAAGAGTATGTATTAAAGCATTCTTTTGCTTGTGCAGTAGGGAGGGGTAGTCGTGGCCGCGGAAAATAAAAATAATACTGTTATTAAGCAGGTTTATGACGATACGGTCTTTTTTGTGGATAGTATCATAAACAGTTATGATGCTTTTTCTTCCATCCTGAAAATGATGAAGGACGGCAAAGCTACCGTTGAACTGAAAAAAAGATATCTTCTGCGGGCAATAGATGAAACCTGGGTGAGTATTATAGAGGACACCCTGCCTTCAATAGAAGCGGTTATAAGAAATCCCGCAAAGTATATTGAAGAACGGGAAGAAATCCTGCCCATTGAGCTGTCACACAATATTACCAGCCGTTCATTGCAGCACCTTTCTCAGCACACGAACCTGATATCCCGTATTGAAGGGGATACGATTATTCCCTCGAAAATACTGAATGTTTTCAAGGATGAAACGATACAAACCTATGAAAATAAGTTTGTCAACACACTTATAAACAGGCTTTTTGCCTTTGTAAACCGCCGCTATGAAATAGCCCTTTCGCAGGGGCAGGACGAAAAAACAACAAGTATCGATTTCAACGAAAATTTTGAGCATGGCAGACTAAAAGGGAAAATGCAGTTCAGAATAGAAATTTCCGAACCGTCGGACGCCGATGACGAAGATAAGGCCGATCGCAATTACACGCATTCTACCGATATCTGGCGTCGGGTGAAACGCCTGAACAGCATTTGCACCGATTATATTACATCGGACTTTGTTGCGGCGATGGGGAAAAGTTATATCCGCCCCCCTGTTATGCGCACGAACGCCATACTCAAAAACAAAAATCTCCGAAAATGTTTGGCGCTGTGGCAGTTTATCGAAACCTACGATAATGCCGGATACAGTATGTTGGTGCAGGAAGATCTTGAAAAGATTGACGAAACCTATGTCAAGGAGCTTTATTCGACTTTGGCATTGCAATACCTGATTTTCCGATACAATGTAAACAATGAGTTCGAAGCAGACAATACGCTCGATTCGAGAATTACGGATGATTTAATAAATCCGCAGATAGTAAGTGAGTTGGGGCAGGCCGAAAAGGGAGAATACGATATTATTCTTGACGAAAAACGGATTCCCATTCCCACCAAAGGCAGATATGATACACTTACTCCGGAAGATCGTTTGATTTTGCAATCTGTTGAAGTGGCACTTAAGGCCGATGCGATATTGAATGCCGATGAATATCACCCCGACCTGCATCCTGCGGATATTCCCGAGCCCGAACCGAATCCGACGGCCGCCGAACCGGAAAATGACAAAATCGACGATCTTGATAAAAATGACGGCGCAGAGTCACAAACTGAACTTATTGTGCCCGAAAGCGAAACACGAAACGTTGTAAAGATCGACAGAGCAAAGTACATAAAACGGTCTAACAGACGCTACGGCCCGCGCAGGAGAAAAATGTATGGGTGCAAAAATGGGAAAATGCAAGATATTAAAAATCGTTAAAAATGTAATTTTCTATTTGATAATTATTTCGCTTGTTGCCCTTTGCCTGTTTGTTCTTATTTCGAAAAAGAACGGGAAGCCGCCTTTCTTTTTCGGATATTCCGTCATGTGGGTAAAGACGGAGAGCATGGCGCCCGAAATACCGCAGAACAGTTATATTTTAACCCAAAAGATCACTGCGGAAGATGTTTGCGTGAATGACATCATTACCTTTAGTTCCGATGATCCGGCAATTATGGGTTGCTATAATACTCACCGGGTAATCGGTATTATCGGAAACAACGAAGAGTTCGTTACAAAGGGCGATAATAATGTCAGTGAAGATAAATATACCGCAAAAGCAAACAGCATAGTGGCCAAATATGTAAAGGTTATGCCGGCTCTGTCCGGCCTCGGTAAATTTTTGTCTTCCCCGATAGGTATGATGTCCGCATCGGTATTGATGCTGGGGGCAATCATTCTTCTGTATCTTCCCGATGTGTATAAAATGCTGAAGAATAAACAGAATGCTCAGGAGGAAGAACGAAAGAAAGAACTTGATCGCTTGTTAAAGGAAGAGATCGAGAAACTCAAAAACAATGATTCCGAAATAAAACAATAAACCCGGGAAACACGCCGGTCAAGACGAAAGGAAAGTGCTGACATGTTTAAAAAAATGAGTTTAAAAAGAAGAATCGACAGATGCAAGAGAAACATTGCTCACCTTGAGCAAAAGCGTTCGCGCTCTCAGGCGGCTTTGGTTGAAGCAATCCTTACCCATTCAGTACCGAATGATGATGATGTCGATTTCTTTAATCGTTTTACCGATCTTATTAATTCGGAACGCAGTAATATGCATATCCTCATGAAAGAGTTGGAAGAGCTTAATAAGAAATAAAGCAGACAAAATACTGTCTGCTTGTTTAAGGTGGAATTTATGAGCGGTTTCTTCAGAAAATATGTGTCCGAAATATCCTTGGTGATAGCAACGATTATTTCTTTTGTGCTCATGGGTTGCAGTATTGTAATGATTAATGAGTATACAAATGAATTGGAGGATCAGGCTGCTCTTAAAGGACTTTTGTATGCAACGGACATATCGTCGCTCCTTTCCGAGACGGTGCGGGAATATAATAACGAAACAACAGCTTTGGCCGAGATGATTGCCGCAAACGTAAGTGATGATGCAGACTTTTCAAATGTGTTGAACCGGATCAGAAGTAATGATGAGGGAAATCGATTCGGCGAAGTCTTAAATATCCGCTACTTCAAGGATGATGTCGAGTACAGCACTTCCGGTGCCGAATATAATAAAGCACTTGAAGCGGATACGGTCATTCGATATTCAAAATCAAGCGAGTCTGTATGTGCAGGGCTTATAAACGATAGGGAAAAAAACATTTCCGTTGTTGCGTTTTGTGTTCCCGTTAAGAACTGCCCTTTTGCAGATTCGATTGTTGTTTTTTACCCGCCCTCCATCGTTACGGGTTATAAAGATGCAGTAAAGGAAGAATATGTCAGCACTTCGGAAATTACTGCTGTTTGCTCTAATGAGGGTGAAATCCTCGAGGTTTTATCCGAGAGCGATTATGGCCTTCAGGTATATAATAATATATACGAAACACTTGAATCGAAAATCAACAGTAAAGAGTCTATTGATGATTTAAGAAGAATTGTGAACGAAGGATCAACAGGCTCTTTTTCGGCAACGATTGACGGTGCAAGTTATATAATATCTGTCGGCAGCGTAGGTACGGTAGGAACAAGCTTTTCGGTTATCGGTCTTTACCGTTCATCCTCGATTTACAGTACTGGGTATTCGATAATCAACACAATCCTTGGCACGTTGATTGTATTCTTTGTTATTTTAGCTTTTTTGGCGTTTTACTTTATCATCAGTCGATTGGCAACAAAAAGACGGATTTTGACGCTTAATGATAAAAACACGAGACTTAATTGCCCTTCAAAGGCAAAATTTCAGCGTGAAGCCCAAGAAATCATTGCGCGGAACAAGGGCACAAATTTTGCTGTCATTACAATTGATCTTAAACTGTACAACTACTTTTCGGAACAACTTGACCGGGATACTGTAACCTCGATTTTGTTGTATCTGAAAATGCTTTTCAGCAAGTCTTTGCAGCTTGATGAAACGTATGCATATCTTGACGACGGAACATTTGTGCTTTTATACCACTACAAAAACATGGAAACTTTAGCATCAAGGCTTCAGATACTGTCGGGTGTTGCAAGCAACTATGATGATCATTTGCCGGCCGGTTATCACTTGGAACTATTCGGCGGGATTTTCGAAGTGCCGAAAGACACAAGCATAGAAGTTCGCAAGATGATCAGCCGTGCCAATGAGGCTAAAGATGCAAGCAGTATTCCGTGTAGCTTCGGCTCTTTCAGAGTGTTTGATATAAACATGAATAAGATGCACGAGCAAAGAGAGTATATAGAAGTTCATATGAACAGGGCACTTGAGCAAGAGCATTTTGTCGTTTTTTATCAGCCGAAATTTAACATTGCAAACGATTGCCCGGATGGATCCGAAGCTCTTGTGCGTTGGTATAACCCCGAAACAGACGAATATATAGCGCCGGGTGTTTTTATGCCGTTGTTCGAGGCCAATCAATTTATTGTAAAGCTGGATAAATATGTCTACGAAAAAGTTTGCATTTACATCAGCGAAGCAGTGGCACGCGGTGATAAGGTTTATCCGGTTTCGGTGAATGTATCAAGGATTACAGCGGCCCAAAGGGATTTCGTAAGAAATTATGTTGATATAAAAAACAAGTATCATATTGCCGATGGGTTCTTAACCATAGAATTTACCGAAAGCTTTGCTTTCGAAAATTATGATCTCCTTCGTGAAACGGTTGTAAAGCTTCACGAAAGCGGATTTAAATGTTCGATCGACGATTTCGGAACAGGTTATTCATCTTATAATTTTCTGAAAGAGATTCCTATGGATGAAATAAAGCTTGATCAGTTTTTCATTCATGACGGTATTTCCGAAAAACGGGATGATATTATTATTGAAAATGTTATAAAGCTCGGAAAAGCTTTGAATATGAAGGTGACACAAGAGGGTGTTCAAACAATCGAACAACTTGAAAAGGTCAAAAGAATGGGGTGCGATGTTATCCAAGGTTACTACTATTCGAAACCGTTGATGCTCAGCGATTTTATCCAGTTCATCGAACATTCAACACATAATAATATGTTTACCGAAAGAAAATGAAATTATTGCCTGTCCGAAACTATGAAAGCGGCCGGAGCGTTCATGGCACTCTTTTGTAAGAATGCCGGCCATCCGCGTTGGGCAATGTTGACGGTGCTATATAGAAAAATACCGAGAAACGTATTTATACATACGAATCCCGGTATTTTTTTCTGCCCTTGCTACGCCCCGATAACTTGTTTTTCAATACTTCGTTATCGGTACGTTGCTTTTACTTCCGTGTTTGTTTGATCTTTTTTCAATGCTTTTTGAAGTATTGGAAAAGCTCGCATTTTATCATTCCGTTGTAAAGAACGCGCTTTTTATCACTTTTCCTGCCGAAATACCGCTCGAAATCGGCATCGGATGTAATAATATAAAGCTGCCATGCCGGGGTGTTCGCCTGCAGCGCTTTGCCGAATTCGCGGTAAAGCTCTCTTGCGCTTGCAAGGTCGCCCATACGTTCTCCGTACGGCGGATTGACTATCACCGTTCCGCGTGCGCCCTCCAAAGGAGATGAAAACCCGAGCGCATCCGCAACGGAAAAGCTGATTGCATTGTCTACACCTGCTTTTTTTGCGTTGTCCGCGGCAAGCTTTACTGCATTCGGATCGATATCAGAGCTGAATATCCGCGTGAGCGGCGCCGTGATCTCTGCGCGGGCGGATTCTCTCTCAATGCGAAAGCTGCTTTGATCAAGAAACCCGAATTCCTCCGACGCAAAGCTGCGGTTGAGTCCGGGCGCGGTGTTTGTGGCGCACAGCGCCGCTTCAACGGCGATAGTGCCGCTTCCGCACATCGGATCGCAGATTATAACATTTTCGCGCATACGCGAAAGCTTTACCATTGCGGCGGCAAGCGTTTCACGCAGGGGCGCAATGCCGGCAAGCGCACGGTATCCGCGCTTGTGCAGCGCAACACCGGAGGTATCTATCATTATCGTTGCGATATCATTCAGAATAAAGAATTCGATTCTGTACTTTACTCCCGTTTCGGCAAAACGCTCTATACCGTATCGGCGGTTCATCGCGGCAACGGCGGCCCGTTTTATGATCCGCTGGCAATCCGGAACGGAGAACAGCTTTGAACGCACGGAATGGCCGGTGACGGGGAACGCATCGTTTTTGCCGATATAATCGGCGAATTCTATCTTTTTTACGCCCTCGAAAAGCTCGTCGAAGGTTTGTGCGCGGAATGAGGCAAGCTTTATATAAAGCCGTTCCGCCGTGCGGAGCCGTATATTGCAGCGTGCGGCGGCGCTTTCGGGCGCTTCAAAGGTTATGCGCCCGTCGATCGTTTCGAGCCGTTTATAGCCCAGCGCATCTATTTCCTCACCCAATATACCCTCGATCCCGAAAAGACAGGTCGCTACAAATTTCATAATGTTCCTCCGAACGGCGATTTTTTGTATTTTATCACAGATGTCCGTATATTTCAACCCAAAAGTCGGATTGACACCGCATTAAACATATTGTATAATCACCGTAAAGACAAATACACGGAGGTATATATGAAAACATTTCTGAAGCTTTCGGTAATGCTCCTTGCGTTTATAACTGTTTTGACAATGTTTTCCTGCAAAAGGCCGGCGGGCGGAAAGGAAAGCAGCCGAAACGCCGAAACAGGCGTTTCCGGTGAATCCTCACACCCTTCGGAGGAAAAGCCGACATACCGCGGAGAAGCACTTTCCGACGGATTTATACGAACCGATTACATCACCTACGGAAACGGTGCTTATCCCGTATCCGTCGCCGTACTCAAAGACGGCAGTACCGCGATTCTTTTCTGCAACGATACCGATTCCTTTGTTCGTATATACAACCCGGTAACCGGCACGCTCGTGAAGGAAACCGATATCGGCTTGAACTACTGTTCAGGGGTTTTCGCCATCGGGGAAGGGTATTATGTAAACTCGTTCTACGGCGCATATGTTGAGTATGCCTCCCCGACGGACGATGAGCCCGCAACGGCGCGCCTGTTGGACGACAGCACATCTTCCCCCGAGGATTCCTCGATCTACACCGTCTTTTCCGGCGGAGGATTTATCCGTATTACAGACAATAACGATATCTTCCTTTCGGATGACGGAATCGTCGCAACCGCGATCGCCGAGCTCGAAAACAAATACTCCTATGTTTCATTCCTTTATCGCCGCGGAAGTGAATATCACTTTCAGGGCACAACAAAGGGCGATTCGGTCGTAACGCATTTCTTAATCGACACCGATTCCGATAATGCGATTCGGACCGTCGAAACCGGCGATCCGGGCGCAATCATGGTATGCGCTGATAACATCTTTTCATATTCCTTTGCGGATTCGAGCGTTTCGATAACAAACATCGCAACCCCGGAGGTAAAAACGGTAATCACGCTTGAAAGCTACCGCGAAAGCCTTTTGGATGTTACCGAAAACCTGTTTTTCACCGTTGAATACGATTACGATTCTCTTTTCTGCATTCTGCGTGCCTATGATATACACGGCACTTTGAAACTGCGCCGCAAATTTACATCGGGCAGCGAAAAACTTTCCGCAAGTATAGAATTTATCGCCTGTGACGAGCGCTTTACGCTTATAAGCGTTGCCTATATCGATGTTGACGGTGGCGGCGGTGTGGAAAGCTATGGTGAACGCATATCCGATTTCTTTATTTACGACGGCGGATATAGCGAATCCATCGAACGCAATCCCACCGTCACTCCCGAACTGCTTGCCGCACAGATAGAAGAAAAATACGGTGTGATTGTTTATACCGGCAACGGTGTCGGGAACGACTTTCCCGATTTTGATGCCGAAAAATGCACCGACAAATATACGATCATCGAAAAGCTTCAGCTTCTCGATGATGTTCTCGGCAAATTCCCGAATGGCTTCATGCAGGAGTTGTTCCAAAAGAACGATAAAGGTTTCGACAGCAAACTGATAGTATACTTTACCGGTACGCTGAGACCGACCGACCTGAATTCGACAAGCTCTCCCGTGGCCTACCACTATTCGGATTACGGCATCGGCAGGATAGTGATCGACATAAATTATTACGGCTTTGAGTCCACCTTCTGCCACGAGCTTATGCACGCCATTGACAGCTATATAAACATTAACAACCCGACGGCATACGCTGATTGGTTTGATTATGTCCCCGGCGACGGATATTTTTACTCCTATGTCGATTCGCAGGGGTATGATATTTCCGATACGACATACGTCATGGATTATGCCGCATATCCGTATTTCATTGACTGCTATTCCCGCACCTTCCCGGGCGAGGATCGGTCGCGTCTGTTCGAAAATATGTGCTTCAATGAAGATTTCTATTCCGGCTTCAGATACGAAAATATTGCTGCAAGGGCCGAATACCTCTGCAAAGCTATCCGCATAAGCTTTGAATGTATTCGCGATTCAAGCGAACCCACATTCTGGGAAGCGGCTCTTGATGCCGCAAAATAACAACGATAAAAGCCTTCCCGCAGCAATACGGGAAGGCTTTTTCTCATAAAACGCATATCGTCGGGAACCGGCAGGATGTTTATCGGACTTCAACGATAAGTGTTCTTTCTTATCCTCCCGGTATATCAATATAAAAACCACCGTAATCCCATTGAATTACGGCGGCTTTGTGGTGCCGGTGGCGGGGGTCGAACCCGCACGGGGTATTAGCCCACCGGATTTTGAGTCCGGCACGTCTGCCAATTCCATCACACCGGCATATCACTCCGCATATTGTATCATACTTATAACGGTTTTGCAAGAGTTTTTTTATGCGCGCGCCTGCAGTTGACAATCATACCGTGCAGGTGGTAAAATACGGTA
Organism: bacterium; assembly: GCA_963661975.1. GTDB lineage: Bacteria > Bacillota > Clostridia > Oscillospirales > CAG-382 > Coliplasma. Next base: position 3,896 of record CAVLDN010000001.1, on the reverse strand, counting down.
TCAAAACTATTCGAAAGGGGAGACATACGGCTTGAACCGTTTGTTCAACGGCTGTCCTGCCGTGCGTGAGGCACGGGAATCATTGCGTTACAGAGGCATTTTTTCGATTGCCGTTGTGTTTTTGCTTGTTTCTTTCGGGGGCGATATCATTTCATCGATGCTTATTGCCGTTCCGCAGACCGCCTATATAATCAACAGCGAGGCATTCCGCTCCGCCGCCGCGGGCATCAGCGAAAGCGATGCTTACGAATTGATCACCGCGGCACTTGAAACGGCTCCCGAATGGCTTCGAGCCGCGGTGCTTTTCGGGACGATCGGCACTATTACCGTCGTGCTGTTCTATTGTCTGAAATTCGAAGGCAGACGGCTCTTCACACTCGGAATCTGCCGCGAGGGCTGCGTTTTTGAATACCTGATCGGCTATCTGTTCGGCACTGCCGCCATAACCGCTTCCGCCGCAATAATACTTGCCACCGGCAACGGCGTATGGCACGGGCTTTACCGCGGGGCGTCAACGGCGTATATCTTCCTTTATTTTGCTGGGTATCTTGTCCAGGGCTTTTCGGAAGAACTTCTCCTGCGCGGATTTTTGCTCGTCTCGCTTTCAAAAAACTGCAGCGGAACCGCGGCAGTTTTCGGTTCCGCAACGGCATTTGCTCTGCTTCATTTGGGCAATAATAATGTTTCGCCGCTCGCACTGTTCAATATCTTTTTGTTCGGCGTGTTCGCCGCGATCTGCTTTCTCAAACGCGGAAGCATTTGGATGATCTCCGCCTTTCACAGTGCATGGAATTTTGTCCAGGGAAATATTCTCGGCATGAGCGTAAGCGGCGGCGCGGCATCCGAAACGGTATTCGGCATCGAGCTCACCGGCGCTGATTGGCTTTCCGGCGGCGCATTCGGCGCAGAGGGCAGCATTTTTACGACATCGGTCCTTTCCGTCTGCGTCCTGCTTACCGTTATTTCAAAGCAGAAGCGTCCGCTTCCGCCACGCTGCCGTGCACGCGGTCAATTCCATACCGCAGCCGTCGTTGAATCGGATTATTCCGATTTGGCTTGACAAAGTCTCCTTCCGGCAGTATAATCGCTCTGCATAATAAATCAAAGGGAAAACCAAAAATGAAAAAGATCAAAATTATTATCGCGGTGATCCTTGCGTTTGCCGCTGTTGCATCCTTCGCATCCTGCAAAGACGGGGAAGAAAGCACCTCCGCGCCGGAAAAAACCGCATCCTCCGTTGACAACATAGCATCGGATGAAACTTCCGTTGCTGCCGGCGACGAATCCGATAATGCTTCCGATGCCGACGGGCTCGTCGGTGAATGGATATTCAGCTATGAGACGGGCGAAATAATGGCATCTACCTTTGCCGCAATTCTGCCGGACTTAACACTTTCCGAAAACAGCCTCCTGATCAAAGGCGAGTATGTTTTTTCGGAGGACGGCACTTATTCCTCCGCCATTGATACCGCAGCCCTTTCCGAAAGCCTCGAGGCTTATAAAGAGATACTTGCCGAAGACCTGAAAAAGTATTTCGATGAAAAGAATGTGGAAAAGACCGACGAGGAAGTCGAACTGCTCCTTGAGGCTCTTTCGGCGGAAAACATTGTCGCGCAGGACATTGATGTCAACGGTGAATACACCGTGACGGAGGTCGACGGTAAGAACACTCTCACCCTTGTCCCCGCCGACGAATTCGGCGAAACCTCATCCGAGGAATACGAAATCGTTTCCTGCGATGCAAAGAAACTTGTGTTGAAGCAGAGCCTCGGATCAGAGTTCGCAGAACTCGAATTGACTCGAAGATAAATCGCGGAACCGCAAACCGGGTGAAATGTTAAAAGGTCATAGACACGCCTTATCCATACAAGGAATATCTTGATGAGGAGACCACGCCGCGGACCTGCTTTGATATCATTCGACATCGACCGGGTTTTTAGAAGGCGTCTGACCGGAACGCCGGGCCGACACATAGACGAGCGAAGGGAGAAAACGATGGTTTACTCTTTTGATGATTTCAGAATAATCAAGAATTCCGGAGGAGGTTTTTGCCGCTGCGCCGGTATGTTCGGAAACGATGTATATGCCGTCCGCTTCTACCGCGAGGGAAGCTGCGGCTCCGAGTTCTGGTGGGAAATTTTCAGGCTGACAAAAGAGGAATTTGACGCCTATCCGCTTAACGCCCTTGCTCTCAGCAAGCGATTCAGACAATACGACGGCGAGGTTCTCTGCTCCGATTACAGCGGGAAAGGCGGACGCGGATACAGCTTCGAGTACGTAGACGGCGTAATCCGGACGCTGTAAGTGCATACTGCGCGCGTGAGCGGCCACAGATGCGTTTCCCTGCAGTCGGATGCGCAGATTGCGGCTTGTTTTGACGGCAATCCTACCGTCGTTCAAAAACCGTCACTTGTCGTTTCATGTAAAAAGCGCCGTATTGCTACGACGCTTTTTTGTTGCCCGGAAATTGTAAAATATATTATCTGCGGTATGGTTTTCTCCATCTCACTGCCGTTGTGACGATGACTGCGATGATGCTGATGCAGAGCAGGAATATCCGGAAAAGGATATTGCTGTCATCGCCGGTCTGCGGGGAAGCCGGCTTATTCAGCTTTGCAATAACGGTATCGGATTGCTTAATCTCCTTTGTGGCATCCGCATCGCCGAAATACTTTTCACAACCGTCGCAATACCAGTACTCAATGTTGCCTTCTTCGGCGGCGGTTGCGGCCTTTGCGGGGAAATGCTCGAGATTTGAGTGATTATCGGGGTTTTCCTCTCCGTAAGGCTCACTGCATATATCGCATATTGCTTTTTGATTACAGGTAGCCGTGCCACCGGAATGTTTCGACAGTTCCTGTCCGCAGTAGTCGCACTTGTGGTCTTTCGGAGTGGTATCCGTATGTTCTGCCTCTTCTATATAGCCTTCGCTCTTATCACAGTTTGCGTTCGTGCATTCCCGCCAATGTTTTGTATCATCGCTTTGCCACTCAGAGCCATCAAAACCATGCACATGCGGAAGAGAAATGACATATGTAAACTCCGAAACGCTGCTGTTTACCATGCCGGATTTAACGGCAATTGCTTTGATCGTTGTCGATACTGGCGTTCCCTGTGTACCCGTTACGGATATCGGCTTTGAATATTTCAATGTTGTTCCCGCAGGATTTCCGTTTTCGTCAAGTGAAGGAACGGTGCCGTCTGTTGTGTAATAGATGCTTGCTCCCTCAGTTGCAGATGAAAGTGTTACTGTTTGGTTTTCAGTATAAATAGTGCTTGCTACGTTAGCGGTAGGTGCCTTTACCTCGCTGATTTTGATTTCTGCCGGTGTGCCTGCATAATCGGTATCATGGATTCCGTTTACATCCTCTGCGAGAATATATACATGGTAGTCTATTCCAAGAGTTTTTCCGGCTAAAGTATCGGGAAGCGTAAACGTTCCGCTGCCGGTCGTGGAAAAGGTTTCCGTATTCAATTTGCCGTAGGCAAGTACATTTGCATTATTTGTGTTGCCGGCTGTGTAATCCTTATCCAGTATAAGAACTGATACCTGTGTGGCATTCGCGCTGTCGGTTCCGCTTATGGTATAAGGAATTGTCAGGGTGTTGTCTGACATTGTCACATCCGCGCCCTCCGTTTCGGCAACGGTCATATTGTCATTCTGAAGCGTCAGCTTGTACTCCGAGCCTGCAGCTGTGGTTGAAATAAGCGATGAGAAGAGCACGGAGTTCAGATTCAGATTGAAAGCGGGACGGACACCTCCGGGATAACCTGCAAACCAAGGAGAATGAATGCTGCCGTCAGCATAAATGATAAAGTTGCTATTTAAAGTAGCCAACGAACAGCGGGACCACCACGAGCAGTTATCTCCTGTCGGATCGCTGATGTCTTTTGCA